>NZ_CP034834.1:664266-1328532 GCF_004014715.1 Pseudoalteromonas sp. R3 | reverse complement strand
CCGACCAAGAAACGCTTTGGTACAAAGCAACCTCTTTGATAAAAAAATCACCAGTATACGTTCCCTTTACCTTTTGCTTTTCAAACACACCTTTTGAAGATGAGAAATTTGGCAGGTGGCATTCAAATGGTTGCGCAGCGGGAAATACAATTGAAGAGGCAACGCTACAAGGGTTACTAGAGCTAATTGAGCGAGATGCAATCGCCATCTGGTGGTACAACAAAGTAGCTCGGCCTGCATTTAGTATGGACAAGCTAGCTACCACATTACTCGAACGATGTGATCAAACCCTGGGAAAGACTTTGACTATTGGTTATTAGATATCACAAACGATGTTGGCGTAACTGTGATTGCAGCAATTGGAAGAGAAAAAGCTTCAGGCAAATATAGTTTTGGATTTGGTTGCCACATTGTTGAGGAAATTGCAGCACAACGAGCACTGACAGAACTTTGCCAATTAATAGCAGCAAAAGAGCAAAACAGCTGTATATTTGATAGAAGTAAAATCGATACTGGCAATTATCTAATGCCACATGAAGACGTTTTACCTGCTAATAAAAGTATACAATTCTCTGAAAACTTGAAGGTAATGATCGAAGCTATAGCCAAGCAGCTGGATACGTTGAATATTGAGGTATTGCTGTTGAATTACACAAGGCCAGACATTCCTATCAATACAGTCAAGCTATTCGCTCCGGGTCTATGTCACATGTGGCCTCAACTAGGCAACCCCCGGCTTTACCAGACACCAGTAAAACTCGGGTGGTTAGAACAGCCACTCACAGAGCAAACAATAAACCAACAAGGGTTATACATTTAACAAGGAGAAAAAATGGAACTAACGAAACAATTGCTTGACTTTCGTGCAACATACTTAAAAGCCATTGCAAAAGCATGGAATGACGAAGAATTTAGAAAAGAGCTATGCTTGCCCGGAAATGCACTATCTGTCCTAGACAAATACTTCGGTTATAAATGCCCATGGAATATTCAATTTTCTATCAAGGATCTCGGCGAAGGGCCTTTCTACAATGAGGCAAGAGGCGTATATATGACCGACTCTTTATCTTTCGATAAGTTTGTTGTCTCCGTGCCGGAAAAACCCGCTATTCCAAATCCAGCAGAAGCACTTTCGCATTATTATTTCGATAACTCTTGGATATTAGAGAGTATCACTGACGATGTAAATCATCCCAACCTTTCACTGCAACAAGTCTTTGACACATTGTGTGCTTCAGGGCACAAAGACCACCCTGAAAGTGCTTTCATATTTCCATCTATGAAAGATGGGTTGATCCCAGAAGCAAGTTACGACCTAGGTAACAGCAACACACACTTCGTTGAGTTTGGTGGAGTAATGGCCGCAGCTGTTGCTCTCGCATGGTCAAACACTAAATTTAGCAATAGCCTCATTGAAGAAACTATCTCTCATAGTTCTACAAACACTATTGGTCATGCCACTAAATTGCTAAAGGATTGGCTAGACTATGACTACCCTTGGGATGTAGACCTAATAGTAAAGAAAGATAAGCTTGCTAAATATGCAAGAACTTTTGATGCTGCACTGACACTGCGTTCCGGTGAACAGCTTCGGGGAACAGTTGCATACTTGCTTGATGAATCAACCTTTAAACTAAGTGCGAGAGCTCTCTCTGCGTCTCGTGACAAACTTCTGTTTGTACTCGATAAGCAGATTTCACCCAAAGATATTGAATCCATTTCCGTATCAGAGTCAACAATTGCAATTGATAAGTGGGTTTGGTGCGTTGAAAGTGAAGGAAATTACCAGCAGGTTCAAAAAACTCCTCTTGGTATTATTTTATCTTTCCCTGAAGCACCAGATGATAAAGCGAGTCAACCTGTTGCTCTAACTCGTTATAACAACGATGGTCCAGGTTTCCCATTCACCTGTTAAAAACATAAATCCATTAGAGTTTTACATGTGAATTTACATGTAAAACTCTATTACCCCTCTACATTAGTTAGTTTTTATGTGTGGAATATTAGCAGCTCAATATAGTAAAACCTCATCATTGAACCTCCCACAAGCTCTTGTATCTATGAAGCACAGGGGGCCAGACCAAACGGGACTCTATTCAGATAAAAACCATAACACTTACATAGGTCATAATAGACTGGCAATTAATGGTGGCAAAATAGCAACCCAACCAATGCTGTCCGATAATACCCCATGGATAATTTCTGTAAATGGTGAGATATATAATGACAGAGAAAAACTAAAGGCAAAAGGAGCTGTATTTCAAACAAATTCTGACAGCGAATATGTACTCAAAGGTATAGAGCTTTTTGGAATCAGCTTGTAGCGAGTCTCGATGGTGAGTTTTCATTATGTACTTACAACAGAGAGAGCAATAGGCTATACCTTGCCCGAGACAGAAATGGCAGCAAGCCACTCTATTACTACCATAATGATGATTATTTTATAGCCGCTTCAGAAATTAAAGCTCTACTGTCTGCAGGTGTACCAGCAGTATGGAATAAGCACTATTTAGTTGCAAAAGAACGGTTTTTAGTAGGAGCCAAAGAAACATTTGTAAAAGGAGTCTTTTCTGTCCCCCTGGTCATATAGTTGAGCACACAAATAATGAACTGAAAAGCTACCCATTTTGCGAGCAATCCCCTTTTAACCCCGATTTATTTGAACCGTGTGATATTTCTTACGAACAGGCAACGCAAGAGTTTAGCCAGCAGTTTGAGCAAGCCGTTAACAAAAGAATACCTCAAGAGCGTTTCGCTTGTTACTTAAGCTCGGGCATAGACTCATCATACATCAGCGCTTTATCAGCTAGACTGAGTGACAAAGCTGAATCATTCAGCATCGGATTTCCCAATAACCCTTTGGATGAAAGCTTGGCAGCTGAAAAATTTGCTAAGCAGATTGGAATTAAACACCATACACTTCCACTAGAGCACAACGATCTCATTGGTTCATTTGAAAAATCTATCTATCACGCAGAATCGATAGTGCCAAATTTAAATGTTGCCGCCAAATATCTGTTGAGCCGTAAAGTAAAAGAAAGCGGAATTAGAATTGCGCTAACAGGAGAAGGGGCGGATGAATCATTGCTCGGCTATCAGTTTTTCCAATATGATTTGAGCTCTCCTTTAACACAACAAAGTGGACCTACTCCGCTTTTTGAAGGTCAAGCCACACTTGAGACTGCATTGAATTTTACGCCCAGTGCAACTATAAGCGCTAAGTCAAACGCTCAGTTATTTAAATCACTGCGCTCTGCAGACTTCTCTGAGGCTTGTTACACAACGCACTTAGTCGCGCCGCACAGCGACATAGTCACGTCCTCCATTGGATACAGCCAATGGCTCCACTACAACACTGTATATCAGGACTATAACTTGCTTGCCCTGGGTGATAAAACTGAGTTGGCAAACTCAATTGAAGGTCGTCAGCCTTTTCTGGATAACTCGTTAGTAGCTTTCATTCATTCACTCCCAACTGCCTTCAAGTATTACAATGGTAAAAATAAGAGAATTTTAAGAGACGCATTTACTGTGAATTTCCCTCATTTGCATGTAGAGCAAATCAAAAAACCTTTTTTAGCTCCGACTAACTTAACCAAAAACATTACACTTTATCTGCTAGATGAATTACATGAATTGTCTAACAGAGAATCGCAATTGGGTATTTACGATATAGATAAAGTCATTGCTTTTTTTGAGTCTGTTGTAAAAAATCAGACTCAGCTAGACTTTTCAGAAGACATTGTTGTTTGCCACTTCCTCAGTATTCTGTTTTTGCAAAAACACTTTAATTTAGAAGCATAACTATATTATGAAACTCAAGTTTAATAGCAAATTCAGCATCTTTACGGATAAGCATGATAACGTTTTGCTTAACAGCCAAACAAATGAATTTGTTCTGGATGCCAAAAATTTCCCTTACTTCTCACACTTCAAAAGCCTGACAAATGTTGATGAGCTGGCGAAAAGTGTTCCTGCCGAACTTTTAGCCCACTTTTATTATCAAGTAGAAAACGCGACTAAAAGAGGCTGGCTAGTTGAAGCGGTTGATCTACAAGGTACGAAAACAGAACTTATCGAAGGGATATATGGATCAAGTTGTTTCATACAAAGCTTCGCAGAAAACTGGCAGCGTATATCGTCACACTTGCAGAACTCTTGCATACTAATCGAAGATATTAGGAAAGTAACAAATTTGCAGGAACATTTCCCCCTAAGGTTTTGTGAAGTATATAAAAATAGCATTTATATTTCACCGGTTATAACATGTACTGACAAATTAGAGAGTTACTTGGCATGGATTTTTGCCAGCCGGCCACTCGACCTCTTTATGGATAAGTTTGGTAAAGGTAACGGTCGCTTGCTGTCTTTCCCGAAAATACCAAAACAGCTTTGCTCGCTAGTTAATACCCTCGACTGCGTTGAAGCGTTGGTTTTTGATATTCAGCATGGCTCATCTGCCAAGTATAATTTCGATAATTTGGAGCGTATACCGCACTCTAATAGCACATATGAATTATCTCTTAAAAGCACTCCAATCGCCTATGATGCAGATGGTGGTTCAAGAGCGTATAAAGCAGAAGACACACTCAAAAAACTTGTACCATTTATTGGCCGCCAACTGGGTTATATTTTTCCTGAAACTAAACTGTCCTCTCCTTTGGACTCAATTAAGATATTCACTTCAGGATTTTACAAATGCCCGATGAAAGCTCCGAAGCAAATTAGTGGTGCTGATTTTGTCCAACAAACGCTAGGCAAAGGCGTCACGCACGAGCAGTCCAAAGCCAGCGCTCTGTGTGAAGCAATAGAACGCAAGAACGCTCAGTATATTGGCGATGAGCCAAGTCAGGTGGCACAGGTTCAACAGCTTGATGCACGCAATTATGACTTTGCACAGCTGCTGCCCTACAGCGAGCAGCAGTATGCGCGCTTTGCAGACCCTGCAGATTCTGAATCTCAGCGTAAGCAAGCTGCGTTGCCTTATACTGAGGAAGCCGTCAATTGGACCGCACTGTGGTCGCTCACGCTCGATGAAAAGGTTTACGTGCCTACCGTTTGTTGCTTTGCCAACACGCCGTTTGAGGAAGACCGCTTTGGTAAATGGCATTCCAATGGCTGTGCCGCAGGCAATAATCTGGAAGAGGCCATTTTACAGGCTTTATTTGAATTGCTTGAGCGTGATGCAACCGCTATCTGGTGGTACAACCGCTTACCGCGCCCGCAATTTGAGTTAAGTGGTTTGGACCCTGATTATCTGGCACCGCTGCACGAAACCATCACCGCTGAACACGACTACTGGGTATTGGATCTTACCGTAGATACCGGCGTCCCCGTCATGGCAGCGATTGGCCGTAACAAAGCAACCCAGGGGTATGTATTTGGATTTGGCTGTCATTTAAAACCCGAAATGGCTGCGCAACGTGCGCTCACTGAGTTATGTCAGCTCATTCCTATCCGGGACCAAAATGGTGCACCGTTTGATTTTGATGCCATTACAGGCGACCGCTTTTTGCTGCCTGATGTACAGGCACCAAGGGGAAGTTATAAACTGACTCAGAGCGGTGACCTGAAAGATGACATTCTGGCCATTGTTGAACATCTACACAGCCTGGATATGGAAACACTGGCACTGGATTATTCCCGCTCGCCCATTCCGCTGAGTACAGCTAAAGTCTTTGTACCCGGACTGTGCCACATCTGGCCACAACTAGGTAACCCCCGGCTTTACCAGACACCAGTAAAACTGGGTTGGCTGGATGAAGCATTGACCGAGCAGACGATTAATCAACAAGGGTTGTATATTTAATTGCGTTGGCCTTGGTGGATGGGAATAACTCAAACTGAAACACCCACTCGCCATTGGAAGATACCGGCTCAAGGGTGGTATGACTGTATAGAGTGAGCATATTTGAAGCGAAAAAGGAGCGAGTTTGTAGCGAACAAACTCTGTTTACATAATCCCAGAGTCCCGGCTCGATGGACCCCAAATTCAGTGCTCTCCTCTCAATACACAACTAAAGCCCGCCGGTAGTTAATCTTGCGGGCTTTAGTAATACTTAGCTATTTACCCTTTGGCAAACTTAGCGCGTGCAGCGTGTAGCTTTTTATAGCTGTCGATTAAGCGCAGGTGCTTATCCAGACCTTCCAGTTGCATGTTGGTCGGTGTCAGGCCATAGAATTTCACGTCGCCATTGATAGAGCCGATCACTGCGTCCATCACTTCTTTGCCGAACATGCGGGTAAAGCTGTGGATGTAGTCTTCAATTTCCAGCTCTTCATCCAGTGCCACTTCCAGCGTCGCGTGCATTGCCTGGTAGAACAGGCCACGCTCAACGGTGTTGTCATTGTATTGCAGGAAGGTTTCGACCAGCTCAATAGCGGCTTCAATGTCACCCAGCGCCAGATAGATGAGGATCTTCAGCTCTAAGATGGTCAGCTGACCCCAAACCGTGTTTTCATCGAATTCCACGCCGATCAAAGTAATGATGTCGATGTAGTTATCAAGCTGGCTTTCTTCCAGACGGTTAACCAAATCGGCCAGTGCTTCGTCTTCCAGCGAGTGAATGTTCAGAATATCTTCGCGGTATTGCAGGGCTTTGTTGGTGTTGTCCCAGATTAAATCTTCTGCCGGGTAAACCTCAGAGTAACCAGGTACCAGAATACGGCACGCCGTGCCCATATCGGTAAACTCAGCGATATACGCTTCTTTACCTAAATCTTTCAAAATGGCGAACAGTTTGTCGCACTCTTCTTCGTTAGTGCCCGTGAAGTCCCACTCCACAAACTCATAATCATGCTTAGCACTGAAGAAACGCCAGGAGATCACACCGGTAGAATCAATAAAGTGCTCTACAAAGTTCTCCGGCTCAGACACTGCCATGCTGTTAAAGGTTGGCTTAGGTACGTCGTTCAGGCCTTCGAAGCTGCGGCCCTGCAACAGCTCGGTCAGGCTACGCTCCAGCGCAACTTCCAGGCTTGGGTGCGCACCAAAAGAGGCAAACACACCGCCAGTTTTCGGGTTCATCAGGGTCACACACATGACCGGGAACTGGCCGCCCAGAGAGGCGTCTTTTACCACAACCGGGAAGCCTTGCTCTTCAAGCCCTTTAATACCCGCCACAATGCCCGGGAACTTAGCCAGTACGTCTTCAGGTACGTCCGGCAGCACGATTTCCTGTTCTATGATCTGCTTTTTCACCGCACGCTCAAAGATCTCAGACAAACACTGTACTTTGGCTTCAAACAGGTTGTTACCCGCGCTCATGCCATTACTCAGGAACAGGTTTTCAATCAGATTCGACGGGAAGTAAACCGTTTCACCGTCGCTGTGACGGGTGTAAGGAATAGAGCAAATGCCACGCTCCACATTGCCCGAGTTAGTGTCTATCAGGTTTGAGCCGCGCAGCTCGCCTTCCGGATCATAGATTTCGCGCGTGTAGCCGTCGAGGATTTCGTTTGGCAGTTCATCGTTTTCACCCGGTTTAAACCACTTTTCATTGGGGTAATGAACAAACTCAGCGTTGGCAATTTCTTCACCAAAGAACTGGTCGTTATAGAAAAAGTTACAGTTCAGGCGCTCAATAAACTCGCCCAGTGCCGAGCACAGCGCGCTTTCTTTAGTCGCACCTTTACCATTGGTAAAACACATCGGTGATGCGGCATCACGAATATGTAAAGACCAGACGTTAGGCACAATGTTACGCCACGACGCTACTTCGATTTTCATGCCCAGATCAGACAAAATGCCAGTCATGTTGGCGATGGTCTGCTCCAGTGGCAGATCTTTACCGAGGATAAAAGTGCTGGCATCTGACTCAGTGTTAACCATCAGCATAGCCTGTGCATCGTCATCCAGGCTCTCTACTGCTTCAACCTGAAATTCAGGACCGGTCTGGATCACTTTTTTCACAGTACAGCGGTCAATAGAGCGCAAAATGCCCTGACGGTCTTTTTCAGAAATGCTCTCTGGTAGCTCTACCTGAATTTTAAAGATCTGGTTATAGCGGTTTTCGGGGTCAACAATGTTGTTCTGTGCCACGCGAATGCCGTCGGTCGGAATGTCGCGCGCATTACAATACACTTTCACAAAGTAAGCCGCACACAGCGCAGACGACGCCAGAAAATAATCGAACGGGCTGGGTGCCGAGCCATCACCTTTATAGCGAATAGGCTGATCGGCAATGACAGAAAAATCATCGAATCGAGCGTCAATTCGAAGATTATCGAGATAATTTACTTTGATTTCCATGGGGAAGGTTCCGGTGTATTGCAATCGAAAACCCACATTGTACTTGAGGTTGCAAGGCGGTGCCAATGCTGATGAAAGAAATCTACAATCCGGCGCAAATTAAGTCGCTAAATGCCTGTTATTAGATACAAAGGCGTGTTACTTTCTTGGCAATTAAACTCATCCGACAACACACTAGATAACAAGGATTTATTATGCGCAGCTATGTGTGGTTAGCACTTGGTTTAGGGCTGTTCTCAGGCTCTGCTATGGCTTCTAATACAGGCTTTGGTGTCACCCTCTACGGTGGCCAAAGTAGTAACCAGGATTTACATACAAGTCAAAAAGCAGTGGTTGAGCTGGCCGATAAAAACCACTTCGGGGTAAGCTTTGACCGCTACCTGGATAAAAAGCGCTACGGCTTTTTTTACAGTATGGTCGAAACTGAGTTCGAGGACTCCCCTATCTACAAGGTGGATATGGAGTATTTGATGTTTCAAAGCGCCATAGATGTCGATATTACTGATAATCTTGACAGTTACATTGGAGCGCAGATTGGTGTGAATAAAGTAACACCTAACTTCGAAGAGCCCGACCACTTTTTTGCCGCAGGTTTTTATGGCGGTCTCAAATACAATCTGGGAGCCGGGTTCAGCGCACAGACAGAGTTACGCTGGCTGGCTTCGTCTATCAAAAACTCGTCTAAGGTGCGCTGTGATGGTAGCGACGAGGATGTCTGTGCGTGGCATTTTGACGGCGATGTGCTCAATCAGTTCCAGTTAAATATTGGTCTGACTTACCGGTTTTAACTCGCTCGGCCGGCGTTATTTTGTCGGCCAGTTCTGCCATAGTGTATGACTCATGTGTGTCTCTGGACGCTTCCCTAGATGCGGATTTACTGGCCGTCCGCTCCTGAGTTACCTTTCACTGCTAAGTGGTTCCCGGATCGTTGGCCGGATGACGAGTTGGGTAGTTCGTTCAAACGACTAACCTGAAAAATCGACAAGCCCTGACTCAGCATAATTCACGACCCAGATATAACCGTTCGCAAGCCCTAACACACTTCACCTGCATCATGCAGTACTACACCTAAGTCATCCCGCACTACACCTAAGTCATACCGCACTTGATGCGGGATCTACTGACCCTCAGCCCCCTTTTCAATACTGAGTAGTTCCGGCTCGTTTGCCAAAAATGACGCGGTGTGAGGGCATTTTCAAGCCGGAAAATCTCCTCCTTCACCGCATTACAACGTGGTCTTAAGGTGCTCAATAAACAACCGGGTTTTGCGAGGGGTGTAGCTGGCCTTGGGGTAATAAGCCCAGAGTTGTTTTACCTCAGAGCGAATATCCGGCAAAATGGGGACCAGTGCGCCTGAGCTTAATTCCCGCTCAATATAACTGGGCGCGATAAATAACAGACCTATTCCCTGCACAGCGGCCTTTAAAATGGCATCCAGATGATCGGTCACAAAATTATAATTTGTGAATTCAAACAGTCGGCCATCTTCGAGCACTACCCCGCCAACTTTGTGATAATAGCTGCTCAGCAACATTTTGTGCTGTGCCAGGTCGTCAACACTGGCTATCTCATCGCAGCGTGCCAGATATTCAGGCGCACCGAATAATTGCATCTGATAGTCAAACAACCGAGTGCCTTTGTGAGACACGGAATCAAATGACTCATTGTATCTGGTGATCACCACATCATGTTGCAGATCCGGTGGCTCGCCCGGTGCCAGCACGTTCAGATGAATGGTGATCTGCGGATATTGCGCTAAAAACAGCTCTATCTTAGGCATTAACACACTACTGCCCACTGCCTGTGTAGCCGCAATCTTCAGGCTACCCTGAAGTTCGCATGGCTCAGACTGAGTGCTTTCGACCAGCGCTTCAAATTGCGCCAGCCAGTCTCTGGCACGAGGAAAAAAGTTCTGTCCTTGTTCCGTCAGGTTAACCTGCCGGGTGGTACGAATAAACAAACTTTGCCCCAAGTGCTTCTCCAGCCAGTCAATGCGTTTGCTCATAGCAGACGCGGATACACCCTGGTGCTGCGCCGCTTTAGTAAAGCTACCCAGCTCCGCCAGAACACAAAAACTGCGTGTTGCCGTTAACCAATCCATTTAATTAATTCCTAGTAGGAAATAGTATTTTAATTATTACCTTATTTTTAGGACAATGAAAGCGGCGTATAGTGCTCGGGTCAAATCCTCTGCGCCTGGAGTGCCTGTGTACTTGTTTACTATGCTCGCTGTTTTACTGATGTCCTGCTCTCAGCTGGTCAGCCAGGTGTATATGCCTGTCTTGCCTGATATAGCAGATAGCCTGTTGCTATCAAACAGCATGAGCCAGGCCATGATAATCAGCTACTTTATTACGCTTGGGGCGGCGCAACTGGCTGTCGGCCCGCTTCGCGATAAATATGGTGATCGGCCATTGTTCATTGCCGGGCAAATGATCTTACTGATCGGTACGCTGTTATGTGCCGTAGCACCTGACAGCAGCACCTTTTTAATCGGTCGAATCTTACAAGGCGCCGGCTCCGCATCGCCGGTGTTGATAAGCCGTACTTTACTGGCCCAGCACCTATCTGGCGCAAAGCTCAAAAGTGCCATGGCGACGGTGGCCATCTCAGCCAGTGTCACCGCCATTGTTGCCCCACTGCTGGGTGGCACACTGAGCAGCTGGCTTGGCTGGCAGGGGCTGTCTGTCGTGCTTGCAACTTATTACCTGTTTATTACGGTGTTTGGCATGAGCCTGCTAAAAGCAAGCAAGCCTCAGCCAATTGCAATAAACCCGCTGAACCTGCTCCGACATTACCAGAGTATGGTCAGCTGTCAGGTTTTTCTCTCTCTGGCCAGTCTCAAATGGGTGCCTACCTTTTTATATTTAACGCTCCAACTGCATTTGCCGTTCTTGCTTCAGGATCGCTTTGGCTTTACCACCGTTCAGACCGGGCAAGCCATGATGCTACCTATGGTCGGCCTGTTATTGGGCGCAATATTCGCGAAGGTTTTGCAGCGCCATGTGAGTTATCTCAAAATTGTTTTATGGCTTTGGCCTGCATTATTACTCAGTGCGTTGACCTTTGTGCTGGCCAGCGACAGCGCACTTGCCATACTGCTGGCGTATGCCGCTATCATGCTGGTATTTGGCGGGTATTTTCCCAGCTACATGCACTTAATCGGCCTGCTCCATCCCAACCAGGCGGGTACGGCAAATGCGCTGGTCGGGGCCATCGAATTATTGATTTTTTCTGTGGTAGCCTGGCTGGTTAACCAGTGGCTGACGGACAACACACACACCATCGCCCTGTTGATCGTATTGTGCGCCGCACTGCTGTTAGTAAGCTGGCAAACCATACGCACTCAGCGGCCTCACTTTGAACACATTTAAGGACGTTATTTTTGGGATCAGTCATGTTCAATAAACTCTACTTTAACACTCCCCGCCTCGAGATCCGCCCGTTACAACAACAAGATCTGCAAGCCGTTTACGAGAGCAGGCGTAACCCGGATACATCCAGATATATTGGCGAGCCGGCGACACTGGCAGATGCCCAGAGCCGCATTGACCAGGCCAGCGCCCCCTGGCAGGCAAAGGAACATGAACGGCTGCTGCTGGCCATTATCAGACGCGAAGATAATGTTCTGGTCGGCGAACTTATGTATAAGTTTTTGTGCCACAACGCTAAAACGGCTGAAATCGGGTATCGCCTGAACGAGAAATATATCGGCCAGGGCTATGCCTTTGAGGCTGCAAACGCGCTTATAGAGGCTGCTTTTACGCAGTTTGGGCTAAACAAGATCTGTGCATTCTGCGCGGTTGAAAACCAGGCTTCCTGGCGCCTGATGCAAAAACTGGGCATGCAGCAGGAGGCACATTTACGCCAGCACTTTAAGTTCAGCCATGGCTATTATGATGCCTACATGTATGGTCTGCTGCGCAGTGAGCATAAATTGGCAGCAACAGCATGACAAACGAAAAAGGCACCCTTATAGGTGCCTTGGTTCATGGAAGGACCCATGAAGACTGTTGCGTAAAAAAATACAAAATTGGGAGTGTGCCTATGTTATATCGGGCAGTTACAGGCGGAACTCCTGCTTAGAGAGTTTGCCATCGCCATTGCTGTCGAGTTTGTCGAACTCTGAACTCAGTTCAGTTGAAACAGCTGCTTCCGACTTACTGATAAATCCATCGTCATTCTTGTCGAATGATGAGAATGTGCTTGCTGCGTGTGCACCTAGGCTGACCATGATTAGTGCTGCTGTGATCATTAACTTATTCATACTTAGCTCCTTAGCTTAAGACTTAAATTTGTTTTATCTAAACTTGGGGGATGCGGCGCAAAATTGGCGCCACTTGGTTTATCGCACTCATTCAGTTACTGGCGAAATTCCTGCTCGGAAAGCTTGCCGTCGCCATTGCTGTCTAGCTTGTCGAAAATAACCGTCAGGGTCTCTGAGCCAGCAGCTTCAGACTTTGAAATAAACCCGTCACCGTCAGTATCAAAGGAAGAAAAAGAGCTGCTTGCTGCATGTGCGCCCAGGCTGGCCAGCATTAATACTGTGCTTAACATTAGTTTGTTCATCATTATTTCCTCACTAAATTGGCTTAAAAGTGACTAAATTCTTTGGCGCTCAGCGCGTCGTCGCGATTTCTGTCCAGGCGTCTGAATGCCTCTGCCACCTCGGGGACCTGCTTCGCTTCAGACATACTGATCACCCCATCGCTGTTGGTGTCCAGTAGCGCAAAATCTACCTCAGAGGCAAACGCAAATGCGCTGGTGAGCATACTGATTGTCAGTACAAGTACATGTTTTATCTGCATAATAACTTCTCCTATGTGAGTACCTGTTAGCTGTTAAAGCCTGAAAATTCACTTCTGCTCAGCTGGCCATCGCCGTTGCTATCCAGATCTTTAAACTGGCCCATCAATCTGGGATTGGCTTTTGATTCACTCAGACTGATAGTGCCATCGCCATCTGTGTCATACTTTTCGAAGTCACCGCCTGCAATCGCACTGGTTGCCAGCATAGTCAGACCCAAAGCCGCAATCATTGTCATAGATGTTTTCATGTTACTTTCCTTCTGTTTTTCGTATTTGCTGTAAATGCTGCTGCCGCGAAACCGTCTGGGGTTTGTTGGCTGCGTTTGACAAGACTATTCCAACTTTGATGCCAGCTTTATTTAGTTATTTATTTTCAATGAGTTAATAAAAGGTGGGTAAAAAAGTTCAGGTGGGATTAAGGCGGTTTGTTGCTAAATGGCAACACTGATTAACCTGCGTTTTTGGCTCAACTTTAAAAATCAATAACTTACACCTGTTGCCATTTAGCAACATCGGACCAAAAACGCACTATAAAGCCAGATATTTTATGCAGCATGCCAGCTCAGAGCAGCGCGCCCGTGAGCCGCTCAAACAATTTTTTTCTCAGGCGTTGTGGAAACAGGCACTGATGGCGCTGCTGTTGGCTCTGGTTCCGCTGTTATTGCTTACTCTGTGGTTTATTCAATCGGTAGCCTACCAACAACAACAAGTTCAAGATATTTATTCAAATAATCAGAAGGTTACTTCCGAATTTAATGAGTTAAGAAATGCCCTTATGGCGCTTGAGAAAGCCCAGTTGAACAACCAGCTGCTACAAAGTGAAAAATTACAAATTAGCATCAACGAAAACTGGCAAAAGCGTAAAAAAACGCTCACGAAACTGCTCATCACACTGAAAAAAAATGCAGCCGTTGCAAATTGGCAACAGCCCCTGACACAGGCCCAGGCTCCCGACAGTAAAACCTTGTCAGCCATGGTCACTGTCCTGACCCGCGAGTCACAATCGCTACAGCAGGCACTCGATAAAACGCTCGACGAAGCGCTGGTGCAACAAAGTAAGATCCGCCAGCGCTTTTTAATCGGACTGAGTCTGTTGTTACCCGTCTTAATTGCACTCAGTATCTGGCTGATAAAACGGATCTCCCGCCAGTTATTTCAGCTGGAGCAAGCCATCGCAGTCGTTGGTGACGGAGAGTTCGCTACACCCATTCGATTGTCGGGAAGCCATGAGTTCACACAACTTGGCGAGCGTCTTGAACAGGTTCGCTATGAACTGGCCGCCAGCAAGCAACAAAAAGAGACCTTTTTGCGTCATGTCTCACACGAGTTAAAAACCCCGCTGGCCTCCATCAAAGAGGGCACTGAGTTACTTAATACATCTCACCTGGGGCAGCTGAACAACAAACAAATGCGCGTAACCGGCATTCTGGGCACGTCCGTCAGCAAACTTACTCAGCTTATTGACGACTTGCTCACGTTCAGTGCTGCCAGCCACCCACACAGTCAACAAGCACGCTGTAGTGCCCAGGCAATCAAAGATCAACTTGAGGAGCACTTTGCACAGCGGCTACAAAGCGCAGGTATTCAGATTGACTGGCGCTTTAACCCGGCACTCACTCAATTGCCCGAAATGCCTGTCAAACTGGCGCTGACTCACCTGCTTGGTAACGCCATTCAGTATACCAATACTCACATTGTCATAGAGTTCTCTGACACATCGACTCATTGGCGGTTCAATATTCGCGATGATGGACCGGGACTCGACCCACAAGAAGCTGAGCATTTGTTTAAGCCCTTTGTCAGAGGCAAGCAAAGCACCCAAATTGCAGGTAGTGGACTGGGGCTGGCCATTGTCGAGGAATGTGTGAACCAGTTTGGCGGCCAGTTAGGGTGGCAAAATACCCACCCTGGCTGTGAATTCAGTTTAACTTTGCCAAAACAAGGAAAAAGTAAATGAGAACCCCATTGTTGAGCTTACTGCTCATTGTTTGTCTGAGCGGTTGTCAGCTGAGCCCGGATCAGAACAACAGCCGCTTTATCGGGCCACGCAAAACGCTAAGCCCTGAGTATGCAACTCTGACGTTCCTGCTTGAGCGTTACTTAACGGTATGCCAGCAGGATTTACCCGTTACTCATAACAAATCGGAACGTTTTATCGGTCAGGCCGCTATTGATACATTTATTCACAGCTACTGCAACACAGTATCGACCACCAAACAATTGCAGGCAATAGCTGCAATAGAGCAAAGCCAGCCCTGGCCACAGCACTACCACCTGTGGTTTAGCACACTGAAACAACACTCTCAGGTGCTGCGAGGACAAAAAATCCGCCTGCATCGCAGTAACGCGAAACTGAGCGAGATCCAATCGCAGCTGAGCCAAACCAGTCAGGCATTAATGACCCTCAAACAAGAGCTGGTCGACATAGAGCAACAAAGGCTTCAGGACGTGCCTATGAATGAATCCCCTCAGACATCCAAGGAGCAGCCATAATGTTTTACACAGCAACCGACATCAAAGATCCTCTACCTGTAACCCGAAACACCACCATTATGCTGGTCGACGACGACCCGGCCCTGAGCGAATTGCTGGCAATGAGACTGGAGAGTCATGGCTTTGAGGTTATGCTGGCCAGCAGTGGTCATGCTGCATTACGACAATTGACAAACACCTCAATCGACTTGGTACTCACCGACTTGCGTATGGATAATATGGACGGCCTCACCCTTAACCAAAAACTACAGGCGAACTACCCGGGACTGCCCGTGATCATGATGACCGCGCATGGCTCCATCCCCGATGCCGTTGATGCCATTCAGCAGGGGATCACGGCGTTTATCACTAAGCCTATCGACAGTGATGAACTGCTGGCTGCCATTAATAAAGCGGTGCCAGACAAAAGTGTGTCACACACGCCAGATCCGGATAATTTCCATGGTTTGTATCACCAAAGCGCGAGCATGCGCCAGTTGGTACAACAAATTAAAGCCATCGCCCCCAGCCAGGCCAATATCCTGATCCAGGGCGAAAGTGGTACGGGTAAAGAAGTGACGGCTCAGGCCATTCACCGTGCAAGCAACCATGCTGAAGGACCATTTATTGCCATAAACTGTGGCGCCCTTCCCGCTCATCTGCTGGAATCTGAATTATTTGGCCATAAAAAAGGCGCTTTTACCGGTGCAATTACAGATAAACAGGGGCTGATCCAGGCTGCCGATCAGGGCACATTATTACTGGATGAAATTGGGGATATGCCGCTCGACTTACAAGTAAAATTGCTGAGAGTCTTGCAGGAAAAAACGGTACGCCCCATTGGTGGGCAGCATGAGCAAACCGTAAATGTCCGGATCTTGTCGGCTAGTCACAAGAACATTGCTCAGGCCGTGAGTGAGGGAACGTTCAGAGAAGATCTTTATTACCGGCTTAACGTTGTGCAGTTGTCGCTGCCGGCGCTCAAAGAGCGAGTTGAAGACATTCCCTTACTGGCCAACCTGTTTTTAAAACAACTGAGCAAAGCGCCAAAGCGCCTCTCGCCGGATGCCATGACCGCCTTGCTAAACTATGCCTGGCCCGGCAATATCCGCCAGTTACACAACGTGATTGAATATTGCGTAGCAATGACTCCAGGCACCCATGTTTCGCAGGACTGTGTGATAAATGCCTTACCCACTCAGGATGACCGTCAGGCGTTTATCGGCCTCAATGATGCCAAACGGCAGTTCGAACGTGACTATATCGTCAGGGTACTGGCTTTGTGTCAGCATAATGTGCCCCAGGCAGCCAAGCTGGCGCAACGAAACCGCTCCGACTTTTATAAGCTAATGAAAAAACACAATATTCAATGACTTCCTGCTCAAACAGACAGATTATGCAAGAGCACTTCTATGACTTCGCGCATCGTCTGTCCCCGCCAGTCACTGTTACTTTTCTTGCAGTACGCCTTGTTCAACCCAGATAAGTTTGCAATATTAACCGAAAGCCCATAAATTGGGCTAATTCGGAGCAATCTGCTCCGTTCACAACTACACTATTATTACAATAAAAACCGAGGTGGTTGCCCATGAGAATGCGTAAAAAGCTGATTTTAAGCTTTGTAATGACTGTTATCATTCCAATTCTTGCAATATCCATCATGAGTATCTCGCGCACCAAACAAGAGTCACTGGACCGATTCTTAGAGACTTCAGTCAACGAGATACGACAAATAGAAAACGCGTTTATCATCTTCTTTGACCAGATGAAAAGTAATGCCCGATTCTTAGCGCAAAGTAAAACCGTGCAATCCGTCGGCAAGGACACAACCACCTATTTTGGTGCAGAGAAAATGATGACGCCGGAGAGCTCCGGCAAGACAGAAGCAGAAATTTTTGACCTGTACACCACCTTTGGCAAAACTCATCCTGAGCTGCTGTTCGTTTATCTGGGCACCCGTGATGGTGGCTTTATTCAGTATCCTGCCGAGCCTTTAGGCAACTATGATCCGCGTAAAAGGCCCTGGTATCAGCAGGTCAGCTCCAGTCCATCTCAGGTGGTGATCACTGAACCTTATCAGGGCGTTACCGGACAGGCGATGGTATCCGTTGCAACCGGGATTATGAAAAACGGCCAAATGCTCGGCGTTCAGTCTCTGGATGTAACCTTATCGACACTGACCGACATTGTCAGCAACATCAAACTGGGTAACACAGGCTATTTGCTGTTACTCGACAACCAAGGGACTGTGCTGGCAGACCCCAAAAATGCTGATAATAACTTTAAAAACATTCGTGATTTGAGTGATGCCCGATATCAGGCTATCCGAAACGCGGGGAGTGCACCTTTCATTACACTGGAACACCAGGATAAATCTTCAATGCCAAGTTTTATCGTTCAGAGGAACTCGGTTGGACCTTTATTGCTATCATTGAAGAGGATGAGATCCTCACCTCGTCATACAACATGACTTACAGCATCAGCATTATCGCAGTGATCATGCTGGCCTTGTTTGTGGTCATCGCCATCGTACTGGCCAACAAAATTGTTTACCCCATAGAAATGGTTTCAGATGGCCTCAAAGAAATAGCCCAGGGTGAGGGCAACTTATCTAAACGACTACAGGTGATAGGTAATGATGAGATCAGCGAGCTGGCAACCTGGTTTAATCAGTTTCTAAACTCAATTAATGCGCTGGTTAAGGATATCCAAAACAACGCCAGAACACTCAATAGTGAAGCGCAAACTTCTCAGTCACGAATAAACGACATCCGGGACCAGTGCCGCCATCAGGAAAAAACCTCACAAACCGCCACGGATACCACGCAGTCCATGGCGAGTATGGCGATGACGGTCAGTGATAACTGTGGCGATGCACTCAACGAAATTTCGACCACAGAACAGCATACTCAAACCGGTAATCAGATGATCCAAAGTACCGTGACTCAGGTGGCCAAACTCAATGATTCACTTGGCGATTCAGCCACCGCCATGAGTAAGCTCGAAAACGAAAGTAATAACATTACCAACATTTTGGAGGTCATCCGTACCATTGCCGAGCAAACCAACTTACTTGCTTTGAATGCTGCCATTGAAGCCGCTCGTGCCGGCGAACAAGGCCGTGGTTTTGCTGTCGTGGCCGATGAAGTGCGAACACTGGCTCAGCGTTCTCATGATGCAACTCAGGACATTGAACAAGTCCTGACTAAACTAATTGAGCAAACCCGCAGTGTTTCTGAGCGTATGACCGCCAGTGTTGATGAGTCTAAGCAAGCCATCGAACAGTCGGAACTGGCTCATCAGGCTTTCGATGACATCGCCAGCTCGGTCTCTCGCGTTAAGACCATCATCGCTGATATTTCCCGTCAAGCCAATGCTCAGGGTGAGGCCGCCGAGGAAACTCAGTCTCGCATCCAGGGCGTCAGTCAGTCGGTGCAGCAAGTGGGAGACTCAGCCGATGCGTTGCATGCCGGGGCAACGCAACTAGTTGAGCTGGCCAATAACCTCGACCAACTGGTGGACAGATTTGATGTTGACGACTGAGCTGGAGATTTCACATACACCACCCGCAGCCACTGAGTTCAGTGCGCTGCGCGCCAGTGTCGGTTGGCAAAACCCTGCTTCTGAGCAAATTGCAGCCAGTATTGCAGCTTCACTGTACTGGGTGCAGTGTCGCAAGGGGCAGCAACTGATTGCCTGTGGTCGGATAGTTGGCGATGGGCATATGTACTTTTACATCCAGGACGTCATTGTGCACCCGGATCATCAGGGGTGTGGCCTAGGTCATATCGTAATGGATAACATTGAGCAATACCTGTCAGCACATTGTCAAAGTGGCGCAACCGCAGCATTGCTGGCGGCACACGGCAAAGAAGCTTTCTACCAGCGCTACGGCTACGCATTGCGTGATGGCCAATCGCTGGGGCTGGGAATGTGTAAGTTTTACTGAGTTCGTAAAACGTATGTATCACTCCCACAACCCACTGAGCTTGGCAATGGCCTTCGCGAATACCAGAGACTTTCGCGAAGGCTCGCAGGCATTAATGTGTCAGGATCGTACATTCAGCCGGTACCGATAAATCACGGCACAGAAATCCCCGGATCTGCCCTTGATTAATGATCAAAAACTCTCTGGCCTGGTCGCTCAATTCGCTCCCTTCAAGAAATAGCCTGATATTTCGCTGACTGCCTGTTGCAGTCA
The DNA here is from genome assembly GCF_004014715.1 of Pseudoalteromonas sp. R3. Taxonomy (NCBI): domain Bacteria; kingdom Pseudomonadati; phylum Pseudomonadota; class Gammaproteobacteria; order Alteromonadales; family Pseudoalteromonadaceae; genus Pseudoalteromonas; species Pseudoalteromonas sp. R3. The sequence continues at coordinate 1,308,800 of NZ_CP034834.1, read as the reverse complement.
GACTGCTCAGGGTATTGCCTGCAAAATATATCTCTGTGTTTTCCATATCATCAGGCAGGTGCAGTTTAGTCACTTTGGTATTACTTATATCCAGGTGCTTTAACCGTGCCTCAAGTGCCAGTTGTGATATCGGTGTATGGTTTATCACTAAAGTACGCAGCTCATTCATAGTCGCAATATCCACTTCCTCGAGCTGCGTGTAAGACAAGTTCAGGGTGTGTAGCCGAGAATTCAACCTAACACCAAATTGCGTCAGAGGATTATGTGACAAATCCAGTGAATTCAGGTTCTGGGGACCCAAAGTCTCAAACGTCGACAACTGATTACCCGACAGGCTGAGATTATACAACCACGGATTATCCTCTGGTAACTTGACACTTGCTATCTGATTATCGTCCAGCCACAGGCGGCGTAATTTAGCATCATCAGGCACTGTCAGCGAAGTCAGCTGATTCCCCTTGGCACTTAGGTGCTCAACGTGCGATCCATTCAGATCCAGCGTGGTTAAACGTGCGTTATCAATCTCTAACCAATCCAGCGCTGGCATGGTCGTTAACGCTATGCTGGTCAGTTGTGTGCTTGACAAGATCAGCTTTTTCAGCGGCACATTTCGCGCTGAAACAAAGTACTCAAGCGGCGTATGCTGAGCACTCAAGTGATATATTTCACGATTTTCGGTGATATCCAAAGCCGACAGCTGAGTATGGTCGAGTTTGGCGTGAGTCAGTTGAGGAAAACGGCTCAGCTCCAACTGGCTCAGAGGCGTGTTGTCCAGCCACAGCTTTCCTACTGGCAAAGTCGCATCCACAAAAGTAATTTCTTCCAGCTGACTGTTGCTTGCCTGGAGCGAGGTCAGGTTTTGTAATCCGCTGAGATCCAACCGACTTATTGCACTGCCAGACAGGTCGAGCCTGGTCAAACTTGTTTGCCCACTCAGTGCTAGACCAGCCGGGCCGCCTTGTGTTATAGACAACGAGGTCAGTGCACTCCTTTGTGGCAAGGTGAGTGCTGTAAGCTCAGGCAACGCAAGGCTGAGCTTCTCTAAACCGCTCATACTACTTAGGTCCAATTCTGTAATGGCAATATCACTCAGTGATAACTCAGTTATCTGAGTCAGAGTATTGAGTTCGGCCAAGGCTGACGGGCTGATCTGTGCCGCACTACGCAGCTGCAAAGAGGTCAGCTGCGAAAACTGCGCCAGACCTGAAATATCCGTCAGTGTCAGATTATCTTGTCCATCGCAGGACAAATGCGTTCTAAACTCAATGTGCCTGTCGGGAGCCTCATTGTACTGATCAACACAGGCACCCAGGAACGGATCGGTCATTTCCAGCCGTGCAGATTGGCTGCCGAGCCAGGGTTCAAACCGTGCGCTGATATGGCAAGCACTGGCAATCCCTGGGCCATAAAAATGCAACACCCGCTCATTTTCATAGTCAAAGGACAAATCACACCCAGATAAAGAGGACAACACCTGATCTTGCTGATATGAGATCTCAACACCTATCCGCCTGCCGTATAATATGTAAGAACCGGATATGTCGGTTACAACTTCTCCGCCTGGGCCCACATCTAACGTCACCTCATAGGCTGGTACCTCGTAGCGAAGAAAGTGCTGATCAGCAACTTGGCAGTAATTGCCCCGCGCATAGCGGCACACCAAAACCCCTTCGCTTGTGCTCTCTATGATTTCAAGCTGATATTGCTGTGCATCACCAAAAAGCAGTTTACCCTGCTCAATAGCAACCTCAGTGGCACCTTCTCCCTCAATAAACAAATACTGCTTGATGCCCTGTTCATGCTGTCGTTCAAAGAATCGCCAGTAGCGCGTTTGCTGTGCCGTTACTTCATATAAATAATTAGAAGAAGGCGTATCAATACCGACTTCAAGTTCAAGCTCAGCACGGAAAAATTGCGCTTCAAACTGTGTCAAACCGGGGTTGTTATCCAGTTCAAACTGGCGGATCACAGCTTCAGAATTGCTTAAGCTTTCATTGATCAGCACAAATAGCGTATCGTCTTGCTTACTGAGTACGGTGTACGTTTTGTGGTATCCCAATACACACTGAGGGTCATCGATACTGCAAATCGGATCGAACATCTCAAGCTCAGTGTTATACGCGGCAGACACAGATAAAGTCGAACCACTTACAGACGCCCGCTCTGCACCATTAAACTTACTGGTGCGGTATGTACCATCTGTATACAACTCAAAACCATCACTCTGATTCGCAGACTGATAGCGCCACTTACCTGCCAGTTGCGCCAGTTGCAGTGGCTGCGCTTCGCGCTTGATAAGCAAAACCGGCACCATGTTGAAACCAGTCATTGTGATATCCCGAGCTGGTCTTCTTAACTTCCTCAATCACGAACTGATAGCCCCATTTGGATTGACGAATTAATTTAAACTCGGCTATCAGGGTGCCAGATCGTGCAGACAGTCGCAGTCGGTTTTGCTCTGTCAGCGACCAGTTCAGTTCATGTTGCTGTGCCCAGGGAGTCTGCTCTCCCGCACGTAGCTCACCCGTGTGGTCAGCATTCAGGTTAAATAACAAGTGCTGCTGAGTATGTGTTTGCTGCGACTCGGCATACTCGCCAAAAGTCAGCGCCCATTGTCCTGCCAATACTTGTGGATCGATAGCAAGCGCTTCAAGGTCTTTAGCAAACTGGATCTGAGTCGTAAATACCGTGCGTTTGAACACAGTGTCATGGTGCCAGCTCAGATAAGCACCGTCCGGTTGATACTCAAATGCAAATCCAGTGACAATGTGCGTTTTGCCCTGGCCATCGCGCACAGACACGGTTCGCCCGCCATTCAAACGTGCAACATAGACAGACTCGCTCTGTTGGGTAATCTTAAAATCAACAACGTGTGTTCGGGTTGTCAAAGTGCCTGTGCCATTGCGATGGATATCCATATACCAGCTATGCGGGACATCTCCATTATTCACAAGCACGACATTCCTGCCAACATGTGGGGCGGTACGCTTAAAGCTTGCGTTAATGGTGCAGCTCTGTTGGGGCTCAGTCACTGAATACAGTAAAGTGCCATTGTCGCTTTCTTTGAGCACGCCCTGGCAACCTGATATCTCGTCAAGTTCAAAGCCTCGCTCTGGTAAAATCAAGGTTTCAAAGCTTTGTTTATAGCTCACTGTATTCACCGAGGGCTGTAAGGCCCCCTCACCCGACACCACATACTCAATATCCAGATTTGGGGCTAAAAACTGGTAATAGAGCGAGTTTGTCTCATTACAGCTCTGCAGGCCCACATCTTCGCGTAAACACAAAGTGATACCCTGCTGATCTGCATCGGTCAGTGTTAAATAACGTGTTGTGCTACGGTCGATTGTTACAAGTTTAATGTCTTCACCGGCCATAGAAGCCCAATACTTTTGCTCACCTATATAGATTGCCTCTGCACAGTAGGGTTGTGGAGAGAAAGGTTCGCAATGCTGACCTCCCTGCAGGTGCACCACGCCTTGTTCAGTCAGGCCATATAAACTGGCTGTGCCGGCAAATGCACCGCTGCTGCTGGCCTTAAAAATGCCATCGGTCAATCGAGGTGTGCTCAGCACATCATCGCTTAACTCGAACACATACAGCTGACGTTTAGACACCCCAGCACTCAACGGATTGCTGGCCGTTGCATACTCCACTGCGATTAGGTCGCCGTGAACGCTCAGCAGACGATACGCGGCGGTTAGTTTGGCTTCGCACTGTAACAAAGATACATCACACCAGAGAGTATCTATGCCTGCAAATTCAAAACGTTGCTGCACCAGCTTGCCGTCTTGTTTGTCACCCCAAACATTGCGACGCCAGAGGTAATGGTAGTGATTATCTTCATCAATGCTAAAAACTTCGCTTTCACCTTGTCTGAATAGCAGGTTCCAGGTACGAGTGTAGTTAAGCTCGTCGAAACTGGTTTTTTGATGGCGTACCATCACGCCTGGCACCATGACTTTACCTTGTTCTCCGTCGTACTCAATCAGCAGCTGGTACCCGAGGGGAAACTCTCTGAGTATGTACATACGGTAAGGTGCATTGTCCAGGGTAAGTTCAAGTTGCGCCCCCTGAAGCTGCCAGTGTGTGAAATCAGTCGTAGCACCCGATTCAACGCGCGCCGAACCATCGCTAAACAGGTTTATGTCATAGTGGCGTTCCTGGCTTGCAGAGTGAGCAAAGCTCATTGACCATTGGCCAAAAAAGTCACTTGCTGAATACGCCGATAAATCATCCAAGGCTACCATACGGGTGTACCATGGTGCACTCTGGCTGCCAGGTATACTCACGCTTGCAGCTAGGTTGCCATCCGGGTCTTTGCTCAGTGACAGGTGTAATTGTTCTGCAAAATAATCAGGCTGCGCAGCAACCCCGTTGCGATAGATGCCAAGTGACCGGCTGAGTGTAAGCAGGATACCTGACTCCACCTGCGACCAGTTAAAAGGTACGCTTTCAGTTGCGTTCAATACACCGCTTCCGTCCTCATTCAATGTCAGCGACGCAGCAAAGCCATTGAAATAGCTCAGTTCACTCAACAAATAGCGGCCCTCAGGCACCGCTGTGGCAGGCTCGAACAAATTTGGGTTTTGGGCAACCTGATGGCGTACTCTGTCAGCGGCTTCACCATATTCACGCTGGTATTGACGTAACTGACGTTTGGTGGCGCGTAAATTTTTTGCCAGGGCGACAAGATCCGGATAACCATTGGGCAGGTTTAAATTTCGTTCAGACACGCGACTGAAGTCATAAAACAGCCCCGTTAGGGCGCGTTTTTCAGTCGGGTCTAAACTCGCACGCGCTTCACGCAATTGCTGCTGGGTGATTGGTAGCCCCAGGTCGCTTTGCAGTAGCGCAAATTCTGCAGTCGTTGCCGCGTTGATATTGACAGCAAACAACTCCTCTTCTGTCAGGACCTTGTCGTCCCCCCAAGCGCAATCAGGTGCTTTACTTCCCCCAACACAGAAGCCGCTGCACGCATGGGGTTATTCTCTTGATGTGCTGTTAATACAATCATGGCGTTCGCTTGCGACTCATCCAGCTCCAATGTCAGGACGTAACGCCCTGCTTCATCGACAGCCACAGTCTGCGCGACGTCGTCAACCTGTGCGGTCACTTGGGTATTGCTGACGGGGAGTTCCTTAGCAAATACCTCACCTGAAATGGTCAACATATGCTTGAGCGCCTGAATTGTCAGCTCTGTCTGTGCCTGTACCTGATTACCCAGAGTATCTTTGACCATAAGACTTACTGTAACAGGTAAGTCTTCCTGAATATCAGTACTTTGCAACGTCATTTGCTCGCTAAGATCCCCTTCAGCACTTAGCAGGTCTTTACCGTTATGTGTCCAGGTATAGCTGGCTACCCGGTTATGAGGGTCATAAAGTTGCGCGCTAAAGGTGACAGGCTGCTGCTCTATGAGAGCTTGTGGCCCTACGTTTATGGACACCTCCGGCAGAGCACGTACTGTTATATTTGTCTCTGTACGGCTTTGAGCACCGTCGTCATCCGTCACGATGACAAATATGTTCAGCTCTGTGTCTTGCCTGACGTCCATGTGGCTGAGCACCAACTCGGCCCCCGTATTGTCACCAATACTGAGTGATACATCGCCTTCGTAGCCCCATTCATAGTGACTAATTTCACCGTCAGGATCATTCGCTTGTGCGGTAATAGTCACACTGTGGTTTTCCATCACTTCCAATGGGGACACCAAGGTCACTTCAGGGGAACGATTTGGGAAAGGAAGTAACTCGACCAAATGGGTAGCCTGAGCCGACAGCGCCTCATCATCACTGACCACAAGCGTAAAGGTAACAGTCTGTGGTTCATTTATCTGAGGAACAGTAAAGCTAAGCTCAGGTGTGTGAACGTTTGACAATTGCAGTGGCAGGCTGCTATCTGAAGACCATTGGTATTGACTAATCTTCCCATCCGGGTCGCTGGCATTCGCACTGAGTATTACGGTATCTTGCACACGGGCTTGGTCAGCCCCTTCAATACTGACAATGGGTGCTTTATTTGGCTCGGAGTCTGATGGTCCGGTGCTGTTTGCAGCAAATGTGACAACGTGTGCAAACTGATAAGTACGCCCATGTACATCTTTCACCGAAAGGGTAAAAGTCACAACCACAGGTGAGGACAATGTAGGTGTTGCCACCGTCAACACCGCTGATTCTTGCCCTGAGAGGTTTAGCTCAAGCTCGCTGTCATGTTGCCACTGATAACTGACCACCTCCAGACCGTCAGCCTGCCCTTCAAATGTCACGGTGTCAGCATCTGTGATCTTTTCAGGACCGACTACTGAAACTGTCACCGACTCACCTGCTTTGAATACAATGGTATGACTGGCTTGCACTGTCCTGTCCAGCTCATCCGTTACGGTTAACGTAAACACCGCATCACCATCTGCTTCAATGTCCTGGCTGGTTACAGTCAGACTCGACTGCGTCAGGTCCGATACGTCCAGCGCCAGTTCTGATTCATAATGCCATTGATAAGTTACTGCGCCAGAGGAGTTATCAACACTTGAGGTTAAGGTGTGCGAAGTTAATTCTGCGACTTCTTTATTACCTGTGACCTCAACGACCATCGGCTTTAAGGTGGGTTGCTGAGCTTCATTGCTACTGCTGCTACCACCACACGCAACCAACGTATTTATAGTCAGAATAATAAAAAAGAGACGGGAAAAATAACGGAACGATTCCATGAGCTAAACTTAATCCTTGAAGCATAAGAGGGAAATAAATCCAGCCAATTATACCCTTTTAAGAAACAACCTCAAGATGTAAAATTCATAAACCTATGATTACATTAACTTTTGTATGATTTACATTCAATGATAGAAAATTTCCCTGTGACTCATTTAGTCAGAATACCCAATAACAGGCTTACAAGACAGTGGCTCATCATTATTAGCTATTCACTTGCCGACTCGCCTATACTCACTCGGCGTCAGTCCCGTTTCCTTTTTAAATGCCTTATAAAATGAAGAGCGTGCGTTAAATCCAACCTCAAGCGCAATATGTAGCACTGAGTCTTTACTAGCCAGTAAACGCGCTTTTGCAGCCTCGATGCGCCAGTGATTCACAAAATCGAAGAAGTTCACTTTCAGTGTTTCGTTTAACACCTGAGAAAGGTAGTTGGCTGATACGCCGCTTGCATCGGAAAGCTTTTGTAACGTCAGATCGGCATCCAGATAGAGCTTATCATCCTGCATCGCTGAGGTGACTTTTTTGACTATCCGGGCGGAGCGGTCCTTATCCAGAGCCGATTTATGGTACTTATTGAGTGTATCTTGGCTACTTGGTTTATCCAGAGCATTCACCCTGTCTACCTCATTATCCAAAGCAGGAATAAGCAATGGGGTGGTTTGTTGCATGGCAAAAAAGGTCAGGCTCCAGGTAAGTATCAATGCAGTCAGTATTTCAGCGCTAAGCGTCAATATAGCATGTCCAAACAGGCTGGACAGAAAAGCGCAGCTCAGCGCTAAAACCCAGATACACATGGCCATAAAAATAAGCCGTTTTGTCGCGAATATCCTGGGGTCATCAAGGTTAGAATAGTGAGCTTTTAGTTCAGTTCTGAATACCATCAGGTGTTTTATTAATACCACTATGGTCAATCCGCATTCAACCAGCCAGGCACATATCAGGGCCAGCATCGCACCAGCCAGTACCACAGCATGTAACCCAGTAGGTATTTCATCGGTAACAAAAAGTGCCCGGTGCTGTTGTGATGGCAAGGTAGCAATGATGCTTGAAACCACTATTGCGGGCCATAACAAAACGAACTTTTTTGGATTCAGTTTATACAAAGTCCGACTTTTGTGTGTCGTGATCCCCTCTATATAAAGGCGTAATGCAGGGCAAAGCACAAACAGCATAGGAAAACCAATAACCGTATACGCCTGATACCAGTCAGGTATTACAACCGGCACGATTGCATTCAGGGCCAGCACGCCACAGGCACTGAGAAATACCACCAGCGGTATTCGATAAGCGCGTGTTGACTGCTTTATTAGCAACACAGGTACACTCAAGGCAACTTGCCCAATTAGCATCGCCGTAAGTACCATCACAATAGTTTCAGCCACTTCTCTCCCCTGACAGTTGAAACAAAGTTATCCGTAATTATTTGTTTTAGCTACTTTTAATTTTCATTTCTCGCAAATCTGTCCGCGCCTTTACGCTGGGACGACGCCTTAGCTCAGAGCAGTTAGTCTGAGTGCTACCTGGATACAGCCGGGCAAACCTTTTTACATGGACCCCAATATGAACTAAGGAACCACGTATGACAAACCCAAATTCAACCGCTAGCGAAATATCCGATGGCCGTATTCGCATTAAACTTGCAACGCTTTGGTTGCTGGTGATGCTCAATATGATTTATGCCGATATCCTGGCCTTTGTCTCGGCTTTTATCACGCCTGGCGTCATTGAGACATTGATGAGTGGCTATTCCGGCTCAGTCAAACTATCACAGCCACTGCTACTGATCAGCGCCGTACTCATCGAAATTCCCATTATGATGATTTTTTTATCCCAGTTTCTCGGCTACCGAATAAACCGGTTATGTAACCTTGTGGCCGTCCCGCTTACCTTTGTGTTTGTACTGGGGGGTGTGGAAACCGCTCCCTTTTACCTGTTTCTGGCCGCCATTCAACTTAGCTTACTTTTATCCATTGCCTGGACGGCCATCCGTTGGCATGCCCCTGCCGCACACCCAATCGGAAGCCCCGTCAATTAAGTCGCAAACCAGTACGTTCACTGAGCGACAGCTTAAAAAGTAACACTATTTATTTTAGATACTTAGAAGGAAACATACACATGAATAACACACGACTCATGCCCTTGCACTGCTAATTTGCAGCACTACAGCCACTGCCAGTATTGAACAGGGTCGGGCAGAATTTGAAAAAGGCAATCTACGCCTCGCACAGTCTCTTTTGCTGCAACAGCAGACCTCTGATTATCACAAGCCGCTGCTTCTGGCACGTATTGCGCTGAAAAGCGATAAAGATGAAGTTGCGCTACAGCATATAGAAGATGCACTCGCTCAGCACCCGAACAATCCAGAGCTCTATTTTGCCCATGTTGAAGTGGTCGCCAAAATTGCCGAGCAGGCAAGTATTTTCAGTGTCTCTGGTTATATTAAAAAGCTCAAAGCATCGTTTATCAAAGCTGTGGATTTGGCCCCGGGTAATACGGAATATCGCACTGCACTGATCAAGTTTTATATCAATGCCCCTTCTATGTTTGGAGGCGATGAACAGGCCGCTTTGACACATATTAACGAATTAGAAAAAATCGCCCCTTTTGAAGCCTTCCTTACTCGCTTGCATCTGTTAGGTAAAACAGGTGAACATGATGAGTTCGCTCGCTTAATTGCCATCGGACAGAAACAATATGCTGCAGAGCCTAGATTCTTTTACACTCTGGGTCAGGTATATCACGAGCTTGACCAGAGCGAAGAAGCTTTACGCCAGTTCCGCAAAGCTGCGACCATGAAAACAGCGACCACTCAACAGGAGAAAGCCAGAAACCATTCACTGGTGCTCATTGGTGTACTCAGCCAGCAACTGGGTAAACACCATGACGAGGGTGAAGCGGCATTAAGGCAGTATCTGGATGAAGCTTCGCACTACTACGATATGCCAGATAAAAGCCAGGTCAAATTCAGGCTGGCCGAAATTGCGATAGATCGCAGCAAAACCACAGTTGCAAAACAGCTATTGAACGAGGTCATTACCGAAACGCTTAGTGAGCGCCTCAAGAAAAAAGCCCGCTCCGCGTTGAAGAAATTGGCCAGAGCGTAAAGTCATCAATAATAATGGGCTCCATCATGGCGCCCATTAGCGAACTACAGTAACCCACAAACGAGCAGGGAAACTGAACCGCACCCGGTTAGTATCGCAGCAATGGCGTCTTTGAATGTGTCATATTTGAAGTGGAAGTAACATGCACCAACAGAGGTCAGTAGTATTAGGACCGAGCCAAGCTGCAAAGCTTTTTCTTGTTCAGCGATTATAGCAAAGGCTAGCAATCCGGCAGCGGCCGATTCAATGATACCGATCCCATACATGTGCCTTCTGCCAAGCCCGTATCGCCTGAAAAATTCACTTTGTATTTTGAACACACCAGCGCTCCAGGCAAAAATCTTTTGAGAGCCAGCCAGAGTAAAGAAAACAGCCAGCAAAGTAGCAATTATAACCATCAATATCCTCCTAATAGGGCTAAGGAGGAGCATTAAAGCATTCCAATTAAACTCAATGAATAGTATTGTTTACCTAGAATGTATTCCAAAATGGAATGACCATGGACAAACTGACCTGTATTAGGCTATTTACTGAAGTGGCTAAAAGAGGAAGCTTTACCCACACAGCAAATGCGCTCAATATGACTCAAAGTGCGGTAAGCAAAAAAATTGCCTGGCTTGAGCAGCACCTTGGCTTTACCCTGTTTCACAGAACATCTCGCGCTATTGCACTAACCACATCAGGAAAGACATACCTTAAATACAGCCAATCGCTGCTCGACACTATGAGCGAAATAGAGCACCAGATCCGTGATGAACAAACACAGATCAGTGGCCATATTAAAATCTCTGCACCCAGTGCTTTCGCAACGCAGCGTCTGGCAGATCCGCTTTGTGAGTTTATGCACCGCTACCCTAAAGTGACTCTGGATGTAAGTGTAAGCGATCAGCATGTAGACCTGATAAATGAGGACGTAGACATTGCAATCCGGGCTTCAGCGCTAAAAGACTCGGGGCTTAAGGCAAAGAAGTTGCTGGACCACGATGCTTGCTACTTCGCAGCGCCTCAATATCTAAAGCTGAATGGCACGCCATCTACCCCCGAATCACTTTTAACCCATCGATGCATCACCTATGCTCTCAGTAATCCCTCTAATATCTGGCAGTTAGATAACAAACACTACACTGTTAATGAATATATCAGATCTGACAGTCCGGAAATGATTGTTAAATTAGCCCTTTCAGGGTTAGGCGTTGCAGCCATGCCGAGCTGGATGGTTGATACACACCTGGCAGAAGGCACGCTCATTAAATTATTTGAAGACAGGCAAGGTCATACACTGCCGATGTACGCGCTCTATAAGCATACCGAGTTTATGCCAACGAGATTGCGCACTATGCTTGATTTTCTTCATGAATATTTCACCAACTAAATTGCCCTGTTCTTAATGATCAGAATCAAGCAATTAATTCATAATCAGGCCGGTAAATTTTACATACTCTGTAAAACCCTCCTACGCTGAAGTCTGGAGACGCTGTTTTAAGGGCCTGCAAAGCGGAATGAAAATTGAATAGTGTCTATCAGTCTCTCACATTAGGAGTATTCATGAGCACAGCGCACTACTATCTTGTTTTACTGCTGTTTACCCTGCCACTAATCATATTGAACCTGAACAACTTGATGCTTTTGCCATCTATCTGGCTCAGTGCGTCTATTGCCTGCGTCTACGTAGCTTATGCGCTAGACAGACCAGAACTGTTCCGTAAACGCACCACGGGGCAAGTACCATTTTATATCAAAGTATTGCTGCTACCCTATTTTATAGGGGCGCAGCTCTATAATGCCTGGCAACGATACCAGGACAGTGTGCCACCGGTACAAGAAGTGAAAGACAACTTGTTTTTAGCCTGTCGTTTGTTTCCCAGTGATATCCCCATGCTGCAATCCAAACAAGTTGAAGCAATACTGGATGTTACTGCCGAATTCGACGGCCTGAACTGGTCTGCCGAAGAGCAAGGCTTGTACTACCTGAATATACCCATTTTGGACCATCAAACTCCCAGTGAAACCCAATTGCGACATGCGCTGAACTGGATTACCGTGATGCATCAGCTCAACAAGAAAGTAGTCGTCCATTGTGCGCTGGGACGTGGCCGCTCAGTATTTGTCGTTGCTGCTTACCTGATGCTGCAGGACCCATCCTTATCCGTGGATGATGCCATGCAATTTATCAATGGCAAACGCCAGACAGCGCGCTTAAATCGTTACCAACACCGCCGTCTTAGCTCGCTCATGCATCGCGTGCATGAAGCCCCAAGCGTACGCCTGCCGATAATCATCAACCCTGTTTCGGGTGGCGGAAAGTGGCACTTATACGACAACCAGGTGATTGGCCTGCTGTGCAGCCAGTATACGCTTGTTCTGCACTTTACCGAACAGGACACAGACGTTGCAGCGCTGGCCGCTAAGCTAAGTCAAGACACAGAGCGCCTGATTGCCTGTGGCGGTGATGGTACGCTGACCGCCGTTGCTCATGCGCTGGTAAACAGTGAATGTAAATTGGGCTTTATTCCGCTTGGCACAGCCAATGCGCTGGCACACGTACTGCTGGGGATACGCAGTAAAGTTGATCCTGTCAGCAGTGCCTGTGACGTGCTTTTGAGTGAACATCACATACAAATAGATACCATGACCTGCAACGGCGAGACGGGCCTGTTGGTTGCCGCCTTTGGATTTGAGGCACAAATGATTGAGCACGCCAATCGCAGCGAAAAAAATCGCAGTGGCCAGCTGGCCTACATCAGTGGCTTTATCAATGCACTCTCTGATGGACATAAACAACACGTAACATTGCGCACAGATAATCAGCCAGAACAAAGCTTGGATATTGCCAGTCTGGTGGTCGCCAACGCAGCTCCCATAACCACAGTGCTGGCGCAAGGAGGTGGTGAACCAGATTATCAGGATGGCTTGCTGGATCTAACGCTGATCCGTCATGAGCCAGAGTCTGCATCTCGTGCGCTGAGTGTGGCACAGCTAATCGCCACCGGCGTATCTGGTAAAGCAGCACAGGAAAGTGCCGTTTCACACGCCCACTGCAAGCAAGTCACTTTACACGCAGACTCAGAGCAAATACAGTATAGTATTGATGGTGAAGTAAAAAGTGCCGACAGCCTTAACATTGAAGTGAATCAGGCTTCCTTGTGGATCATGGCTTCAGAGTCGACACATTCAAACTAACAAGGATCCCGAATGAAGACCGTTCTGCTGGTTGATGATGACCATGAATTTACGACTATCGCCGCTCGGATCATTGAATTTATAGGCTGTGATGTATACACCGCAGGCAGTATTGACGAAGCAAAACAGTGGCTTACTGATATGCGCTTTGACCACCTGTTCCTCGACTTTATGCTCCCCGATGGCAGTGGCTTACATCTCATAGATCACATACGTAGCCTTAAATTATCAGCACAAATTACCCTGATAACAGGCCACCCTTCGGTCAAAGCAGCACTGGCCAGCATGTGCGACGAGCAAATCAATTACCTGACCAAGCCCATTGAAGCCGATGACGTGAAGCGCGTATTAAACAAAAAGTCCGCCACTCATCATACCCAAACCGATCCCTTTGAGCGTCATTTTGGCTGCTTGATCGGCCACTCGCCCGCCATGAAAAAGCTGGTTACTATGATAGATCGGGTCGCTAAAACCAATGCCAACGTATTGTTAATGGGAGAAAGTGGGTCAGGTAAAGAAGTCGTTGCTAAGGCCATCCACAATGCCAGCCAGTGCAGCGGTGATCAAGTATCTGTGAACTGTGGCGCGATTGCCAAAGATCTGATCGGCAGCGAATTATTTGGTCATGAAAAAGGCGCCTTTACCGGCGCAATCAACCAAAAGAAAGGCGTATTTGAGCTGGCACAAAATGGCACATTATTCCTGGATGAAGTCACAGAAATGCCCATTGAAATGCAGCCTAACCTGCTCAGGGCACTGGAAACGCAAACCATTACCCGGGTGGGAGGGGCTAAGCCCATAGAGGTCAATTGTCGTGTGGTATCTGCCACCAACCGGACGCTGGCCGAAATCGCGCAAAAAAACGTACTGCGCGAAGACATTTATTTTCGCCTTGCCGTCTTCCCCATTGAAATCCCACCGCTGCGGGCACGTCCTCAGGATATACCGCTGCTGAGTGAGTTTTTTGTCCACCAGCTCAATGAAGAATACAAAACACAATATCAACTCACCGAGCAGGCTCATGCTGTACTGGCTGCACACAGCTGGCCAGGCAATATTCGAGAGCTGAAACACTGTATTCATCGCGCATTTATTATGGCAGATCCCGATACAACCACACTGATGATAGATGAGATTGTCAGCTCACCATTCGCGAGTGCTCAGGAGCCTGACGTTCAAGCTCCATCTCAGGCACCAGCCACATCTGCCACAACCCTGTCCGCGCCGGTTAAAGTCGGAGAAACCATTGAAGAGGTCGAGCGAAAACTGATTTACCAGACTCTGGAGTCGGTCGATGGCAATAAAACTCTGGCCGCAAAAATGCTGGGGATCAGCACTAAAACACTGTACAACCGCCTGAATGCGTATGAGCAATCAACACCTGAAGAAACAAAGTAAAGCGAGGGGGAAAGATGACAGACAAGCCTGATATAGCAACGCTCATTCATGATGCCAGAAAGCCACTCAACCATATTTCTATGCACGCAGAATTGATTAAGATCCTAAGCCAGAAGCCAGGTTCAGAAGCTGAGATTCAGCAATCAGCCGACGATATCATTAAAGCCAGCAAGGCGTGTAGCGAATTGCTCCAAACCTTGATGACGCAAGATTGACGGGAGCTACAGTGCGCGCATTTAATTACTCCCGCCGTATGCAGAATATGGTGTGGCTAATCCCGCTGCTGATCCTGGCTGGAGTTATATTAGTGGCCTCTTTGGGATTAAGAAACACCGACGAAATCGCCCGAATTCAACAAAGTTTGCAAAATACCGGCGAAGTCATGCTTAGGGTCGATCAGCTGCACATTGACATTCTGAATGCCGAATCCGGACAACGAGGTTATCTCATTTCCCAGCGCGAAAGCGATCTGGCTCCTTATCAGATTGCACTGAAAAAATTTGAACATAGCCTGAGCAAGGCTCAGACGATCCGTTCGGAAAGCCCCCCTCAGCAGCGGCGCCTGGAACGTTACATTCAGCATGCTCAGATTAAATTTGAATCACTGTCTGCTAGTGTAGCGCAGGCTAGGGACAATGAGCAGCTTGAACCACACAGGATGCTGGACGATGTGCGAAGTACCGGGATTGACTTACGCACCCTGTACGCCACCATCATGGCAGAAGAAACCGAGATCAGAAATCTGCTGATGGCGCGCCTGACGCAGGCACGGGAAACCGCAAAAGACAACCTGATCTGGTTCACAGTATTAAGCACCCTGATCAGCACCCTGTTTTTGGTGTTTTTAATTAAGCACCTGCACAGTGTGCGTCGCTCAAAAGAGCAGCTGGAACGCTACAATGAGCAACTCGAAGACAAAGTAAAAGAGCGTACTCAGGCACTGGAGCTTTACGCGGATGAACTGACCCGCAGCAATCGCGAGCTCGAAGACTTTGCGTTTATCGCTTCTCATGACTTACAGGAGCCACTTCGAAAAATTCGCGCGTTTTCTGATCGCATCAAGGCCAATTACGAAGCGCTGCTGGATGACAAAGGTAAAGATTACCTGTCCAGAATGGACAACGCAGCCAAGCGGATGTCGGTACTAATCACCGATCTGCTCTCCTTATCCAGAGTGACGACCAAAGGAAAGGATTTCGAAGACGTCGCACTTAATCCACTCATAGAGACTGTGCTGGATGACCTGGAGATAACCATCAGCGACGCCAATGCCCGCATTCAGGTTGACCCATTACCGACCATTGAAGGCGACCCAATACAGCTTCACCAGTTGTTTTTAAACTTGTTATCTAACGCCATTAAATTCCGCCGCGAAGGCGTGCCGCCACAAATTGTCATTACCATGAGCAAAACCGCCGCTCCCAGCAAGTTACTTGAAGACATTGAGTGTGACTGGCTGGAAATTGACATCACCGACAATGGTATTGGCTTTGCCGCCGAATACAATGAGAAAATTTTTACGCCGTTTCAGCGCCTGCATACCCGCAAATCTTATGAAGGGACAGGCATTGGTCTTGCCGTGTGCCGTCGCATTGTTGAGCGCCATGGCGGACAGATCAGCGCACACAGTATTGAAGGCCAGGGCACCACTTTTCGGATCCTGATACCCGACCTTGCTTCCACTCTCACATTAAAGGACACCGCCGATGAGCAGCTTATCAACCAGACGCATTAATATTTTGATGGCAGACGACGATGAAGATGATCGTTTGCTGACTCAGGACGCCCTGCAGGAAAGCCGGGTGTTAAACAACCTGAACTTTGTGCAAGATGGTGTTGAGCTGCTGGCGTATCTTAACAATGAGCCGCCGTTCGAAGACAAAACCAAACACCCCCGGCCCAGTATTATCCTGCTGGATTTGAACATGCCACGCATGGATGGCCGTGAGGCGCTGCACAAAATTAAGAGCGACCCAACGCTGCGCTCAATTCCGGTGGTGATCCTCACTACCTCTAAGGAAGAAGAAGACAAACTCAGAGGATATGACCTTGGCGCCGCGTCGTACATCTCCAAACCCGTGAACTTTGATGGCCTGGTGGAGCTGATGCGTCAGCTGGGCAAGTATTGGATCGAAATCGTCGAATTACCTTAGGAGGGAAAGATGCAACATGCGCAGGTGGTCAAGCTACTGCTGGTAGAGGATGATGAAGACGACTATATACTGGCACTGGATTACTTACAGCAAATACCAAACTATCAGTTTGAAGTCACCTGGCTCAGTGAATTCGATGAAGTGCTTCAGGCACTTGAGTCTGATCAATTCGATCTTTGCCTGCTCGACCATCAGCTTGGCAAACATACCGGCCTGACCATTCTTGAAGCCGCCAAAGCGCTGCCCATCAATACCTCATTTATGATGCTCACAGGTCAGGCCGACGAGGTATTGGACGCCGACGCCTTAGCACTGGGTGCGCAAGATTTCTTGCTTAAATCTGAGATCAGCAGCCCACGCTTTATCCGCGCGATCCGCTATGCTCTGTCCCGTCGGGAGCTTGAAAGTGAGCGCCTGGAGCGGCTGCGGGCACAGGCCACCAGCCGCGCCAAGGACCGCTTTCTGGCGCACCTGAGTCATGAGTTGCGCACTCCCCTGACCTCTATCATGGGCTATACCGATCTGTTACTGACCCGCAGCGAGCTGGACAATATCAAACCAGAGCTGTCTATCATTCACAATAACAGCCAGCATTTGCTAAATCTGCTTAATGACGTACTGGATTTGTCGAAAATCAACGCCAACAGCCTGCAAGTTGAGCCCAGCGAGATCTGCCTGGCCTCATTGCTTGCCGATCTGCACAGCCTGTTTTCCATGGCTGCGGATAAAAAGAGCATTCAGTTTGCAATTCACACCGACGCGCCCTTACCCGCCTATATCGAGTCCGATGAAAAACGGCTGAAGCAGGTGTTAATAAACCTGGTTTACAACGCCATAAAATTCACGCCAAGTGGGCAAGTTTCAATTGAGGTACGGCCAGCAGCTGAAGGCAAACTCTGTTTTGCGATTGAAGATACCGGCATTGGTATTCCTCAGGATAAATTGGCACATATTTTTAAGCCCTTTGAGCAGGTGCAGGACAGTACCACGCGCTCTGAGGAAGGCGCCGGCCTTGGACTGGCCATCAGCTCAGCCCTGATCCGCCTGCTTGGTGGGAGTTTACAGGTTGAATCAAGCGTGGGCAGCGGCAGTACCTTCAGCTTTACCATCGAGCCGGGCCGATGTTCCGGACAACTTGGCCAGCTAGATCTGCTCGGTACCACTGTGAACCGACCTTCGGCCAGGGTAACCGATTTATCCGGCAAGGTACTCATCGTTGAAGATTTGCCCGAAATTCGCCAGTTGCTGGGGCAACTCATTACAGCCACCGGTGCCAACGTCAGCTATGCGGAAAATGGCAAAGTTGCCTGTGATTTACTCACTCACGCTGATGCGGACTTTGACCTGGTGTTCATGGACTTACACATGCCAGTATTAAACGGCAAAGACGCCATTGTTAAACTGCGCGCTCAGGGTATTAGTACACCCATTATCTCACTAACCGCCGCAGCTCAGAAAAGTAATCTGGACACCCTTAAAGCCCTCGGCTTTAACGATACCCTGACCAAACCCATTAACCTTACTCGGCTTGAATCCTGCTTAAAGGATTATTTATCCGCCCAGCCTGCACAAAACATGCTCACCTCACAGCACGGCGATCCAAACGCCAAGAGCAAGCGGATTTTACTAGTTGAAGACGACCCGGATGCGCGCAACTTAATGAAGCTCTTGCTGGAGTCATTAGAGTGTGAAGTCGTTGCTGCCGGCAGCTGCGCTGAGGGCCTGAGCGAGCTGGACAAACACGCTGACTTTAATGTGGTAATGCTAGATTTAAATTTACCCGATGGCTCCGGACTGGCGCTGGTTGAGGCTGTTCATAAGCGCCAAAGCTCAGCTAAGCTGGTGGTGGTTAGTGGCAGTGAACCCGACCCAGACGCCCTGCTCTCTTACCCGGTCAGCCAGGTGTTACTAAAACCCGTTTCACTTCCCGACCTGGCAGCCATTGTACACAACGCATAAAAAAGGCACGCTAAGCGTGCCTAAAAGTCAACGGAGTAACTGTGTTGCTCTATGAGCGTTCATCAATAACGGTCAGCTTGTTGTTAACGCGTTTCACATCGTCTGCATTGGTCGCAATATTTACCACCAGCTGCTTCTCGGCGTCTGACTCGACTTCACCGGTAAGCGTGACGGTTTGATTGTCGACATCAACGTCGATGTCGGTACCGCTGATGTCAGTATCAAACAGCAGACGGGTTTTAATGACTGTCGCGATTTTGGCATCAACAAAGTCAGACTCGGCATTGCCGTCGTCGTCTTTATCCTGTACCTCTGGTACTACCGTTAAACGGTTGTCTACTTCTTTCACACCGTCGATACCGATCAACAGCTCAGTTGCCAGTTTTTTATCAACGCTGTGGTCTACTTTACCTGTAAGGACCACCACGCCGTTTTTCACATCTGTGTTGATGTCGAACGAATTCAGGTTGCCATTGAATAACAAAGTGGCTTCAGCTTTACCGTCTATCCAGGCGTCGCTGGCCTCTTTTTCCCACTGATTGTCAGCAGCATTAACCGCAGAAGTTGAAAAAGCCGTAGCAAAAGCAAGTGTTAGAATTGTGCGTTTCATAATCATTCTCCTTGTGGATGAGTTCACTTTGACAGGTGCAGCTTACGTGCCAACCGATTTAGCCATTTAAAATCATATGGTTAGATAATTCCCCAGCCTTTTGCCTGTATATTTTACATACCGGTGTGGAACTATTTACTGGAAAATTCTACACAGACCATCACACTTTTTACTAACCCATTGAAATTAAATATATAGTCCAATGGCACGCTCCCTGCTGCTATCACCAGATACATATAAAGGAGGCGTTATGTCATTTACATTTACCCCACAAGACTTCTGGTCGCTCATCAATGAAAAGCTCGTGCACTGGGCCGAACTGACGATTAAGAATTTACCCAACCTGGTCATTGCAACACTCATTTTTATTGTGTTTGTGTTCCTGTCTAAACTCCTTGCACGCTGGCTACTGACTTTGCTGAAACGCTTATTTGAGTCAAACCAGATTGCCGGACTGATTGCGGGGATCTGCCGCATGATCCTGGTTGCAATCGGCTTTTTCTTCGCGCTGGATATTATGGGGCTGTCAAAAGCGGTAGCTTCGTTACTTGCCGGGGCCGGCATCATCGGCCTGGCAATCGGTTTTGCCTTTCAGGATATGACCGAAAATATGATTGCCGGGGTCGTAATGGGCATCCGTAAACCCTTTAGGGTTGGCGATGTCGTGGAAGCCGGTGACACCTTCGGCACGGTCCGTCGGGTTAACCTGCGCAATACCTTAATAGAGAACTTTTATGGCCAGCTGGCCATAGTACCTAACAAGATCCTGTTTAAAAACGAGCTGATCAATTACTCGCGTCTGGCCACTCGTCGGATAGAAATTGAGGTGGGGATCTCCTATGCCGATGACATTGAGCAGGCCGAATCTGTCATTGTGGACGCAATAAATGCTCTGGATGGCGTAATAAAACAACACGAAACGGATGTGTATGCCTGTGGGTTTGGCGACAGCTCTGTCAATCTGCTGGTGTGGTTCTGGATTGACTATCCCGGTGAGATTGGCTTTATGCAGATGCGCCACAAAGCCATTATTGCAATCCACAGAACCCTGGAAGAAAACGATATTCTTATTCCCTTTCCTATACGTACGCTGGATTTTAATGCCAAAGGCGGTGCTAATCTGGAGGACATGCAAATCAACATGCGCCAGCGAACACACAAACAGCAAGGTGAGAAAGAAGTACACAGTAGTTAAGCGTAAAAGTTACAGACACAAGGTAAAGCTTGCATCGCCCGTTTACTTTAAAACCCACAACGCATTGATATTAATCAAATTTAAAACTGGTATAGGCCATGCATTAGTTAAAGTAACAAACAAACTTAAGCAATCAAGTAAGGAGTTTAACTATGACACATTCAAACTACGATATGGAACCTTTAAAGGAGTTAGTAAAGGTGCTTAATGGTGGTGTTGAATTTTACAAAGATGCCAAAGAAAAAGTGGACGACGAGCATATCAGTGCCATTTTCAACAAAATGATCACGGAAAAGGTTCAGGCAATTTCGAAATTGCAAACCTACGCGCTGATTGACGAAGGCGAGCGCGAAACTGACTCTGACATGCTGGTCACGCTGCGTGAGCATTACACTAAGGTGCTGGGTGTATTGAGTACTGACAAAACACACACCTACATCTCGCAGCTGGAAGAAGTAGAGGATAAGGTGCTGGAAAAAGTGGCCGATGCGTTAGAGCAACAATTGCCGCCTCAGTGTGTTCAGGACTTAAGGCAGGTTCAGGTTCGCATGCAAGCATGTCACAACGAAATGAAAACGCTGCAGGAGCTGACTGCTTAGGGCGTCACGGTCGCACCTTTGATAACGCAGGGCACAGGCCCTGCCTGATTACACACAAACAGGAGGTTCACATGTTACGTTGGTCACTCGGATTTTTAGTACTTGCACTGATCAGTGCCATTCTGGGTTTTAGTGGTATCGCCGGTGCCGCAGCAGGCATTGCACAGATATTGTTCTTTGTTTTTATTGCCCTGGTTTTGCTGTCGTTTGTGCTGCCTGTGATTAAAAAGCCAAACGCATAGTAAGCCACAAGTAACCTCATTGAATTGATTAAGGAGCACATTATGAACAACATGATTACTGCACTACAAGCCACTTTATTTATCACTGTTTTGGGCCTGGCTGGCTGTTCTGACGGCCCGGCAGAAGACGCGGGCGAGCGCGTTGACGAGACCATCACAGATGTACAAAACAAGGCCGAAGACTTGTGTGAAAAAGCCAAAGAAAACCTCAATGCAGAAAACGAAAACTGCTAACATCAGGATATGCCAGCTCGTCACAGAGCTGGCCCTTGCCAAATTATTACACCTGCCCGCCAAACCACTCCACTTATCTCAGGCCCTTTGTACTTTTGTTAAAGATGAGATTACAATCCGACAACAATCAAATTAAACACATTTGAGCACCGACTCATTTTACTGACCAACCGGGCATACCCCGAATGTCAAAAAGGATAGACATGACAACCCTCAAATTCAGCGCCATTGCAGGTGCAATTATGCTGGCCAGCGCGTGCAGCCAGACTATGACAGAACAAAACACAGACACTCAAGTAAGCCAGCAACAAGTTCAGCCTCCTGTTGCACAAAAAATTCCTCACATCACCCAGATCCATGGTTATGACCTGGTTGATAACTATCACTGGTTACGCGACGACACCCGAAGTTCAGAGAAAGTGCTGTCTCATCTTGAGCAGGAGAACCGCTATGCAGATGCAAAGCTGGCTCCTATCGAGTCATTGCGCAAAGACTTGTTTGAAGAAATCAAAAATAAAATCGATAAGGATGACCGCAGTGTGCCGTACAAACGCGGTGACTATTACTACTTCAGTGAAGTAAAAGGCGATCAGGAATATCGTATTTACTACCGCAGTAAAAACCCAGACGGCACCAAAGCTACCCAACTATTTGATGCCAACGAGCGGGCTGAAGGCCAGGCTTACTACGGCCTGGGTGCACTAAGCGTAAGCCCGGACGGCAAGCTCATGGCCTTTGCAGAAGATACGCTAAGTCGTCGCATATATACGGTCAGTGTGAAAAACCTTGAAACTGGAGAAGTTTACACAGACAAATTAGAAGGCGCCTCCGACAGCATCCAGTGGGGCAATGACAACCGCAGTATTTATTACATCAAGAAAGACCCTGTGACCTTACTCGGCTATCAGGTGTATCGTCACGTGCTGGGTCAGGACCAGTCACAAGATGAGCTGGTGTATGAAGAAAAAGACAATACCTATTACACCTACCTGGAAAGAAGCAAAGACGGCAGTGAAATTTACATCGTCCACGACAGCACAGAAGCCAAGGGTCTGTCCGTTATTGATGCCAACAACAAACAAGCAAAGCCATATCGCCTGCTGCCTGGCACCAAAGGGCATGAGTACAATGTGCTCAAGCAGGGCGACTACTATTTTGTTTATACCAATGACAATGCCGTCAACTTTAAGCTTATGAAAGCGCACAAAGATGAGGTGTCGGATAAACGTAAATGGAAGACCATCATTGCCCACAACCCTGAGGCCAAGCTGGAAGACGTTGAGCTTTTTGACAATCATCTGGTATACCAATCACGGGTTGAAGGTGTAGGCACTCTGAATGTGCTTGATTTAAAAACTCGCTCACATAAAACCCTGACGTTTAATGATCCGGCCTATATGGCAGAGATGACTGGCAACAAGGAGCTGGGCAGCAGTTTTGTCAGGGTAAGCTACGAGAGCATGACTACGCCTGAGACCATCTATGATATCGACCTGAATACACTGGAAAAAACGCAGCGCAAGCAAACCAAAGTACTGGGCGATTTCAACGCCGATGAATACGCTTCCGAGCGTCTATTCATTACAGCCAGAGATGGCGTGAAAGTCCCCGTCACACTGGTTTACAAAAAAGCCATGTTCAAAAAAGATGGGACCAATCCACTGCTGCAATATGGTTATGGTTCTTACGGTTCAACTCGCGACCCTTACTTCCGAGTCAGTACGTTGAGCCTGCTGGACCGGGGCTTTGTTTATGCCATTGCCCACATTCGTGGCTCTCAGGCGTTAGGCAGACCTTGGTATGAAGATGGTAAAAAACTCAATAAGAAAAACACCTTTAATGACTTCATCGACGTCACCAAGGCATTGACTAAATCAGGTTATGGCGATGCAAAACGTTTGTACGCCCGTGGTGGTAGTGCTGGCGGTCTGCTAATGGGCGCGGTGATCAATCAGGAACCTGAACTGTATCATGGCGTTCACTCTGCAGTGCCCTTTGTGGACGTGATCAATACCATGCTGGATGAATCATTACCGCTGACAACCAATGAGTATGATGAATGGGGTAACCCGAATGACAAAGTCTATTTTGACTATATGCGCTCTTACTCACCTTATGATCAAGTCAGTGCTCAAAATTACCCGAACATGCTAGTTACAACCGGTCTGCATGACTCTCAGGTACAATACTTTGAGCCAGCTAAATGGGTAGCCAAGCTGCGCGAGTATAAAACAGACGACAACACCTTGCTGTTAAAAACCGATATGGAAGCCGGACACGGCGGTGCGTCGGGCCGCTTTAAGCGCATCAACGATATAGCGCTGAGCTATGGCTTTATCATTGGCCTGGCTGAGGGCAAACTGTAACCGCGTACTAATACCAAAGCCCTCCTGGCAGGGCTTTGGTAAATCATCATGCTCCACCGCAACCCTGCACATTTCCTGCTTTTAGCCAAATTCACTTATCTTTTTTGCCAAGCTGTGACACATTTCACTCATGTGGCCGACTAACTAAGTATCATCAATAACAACAAGCAGGGACACAGTGAACACACAACATTCATTCAAACAGATGCTCGCTGACAACGACGGGCGGATCCGATACATAGCTGAGCGCTATGGCGGAGCCAGTGAGCGCGATGATATGTATCAGGAGATC
Organism: Pseudoalteromonas sp. R3; assembly: GCF_004014715.1. NCBI lineage: Bacteria > Pseudomonadati > Pseudomonadota > Gammaproteobacteria > Alteromonadales > Pseudoalteromonadaceae > Pseudoalteromonas > Pseudoalteromonas sp. R3. The sequence goes on along the minus strand of NZ_CP034834.1, from coordinate 1,284,755 downwards.
CTGCTGCAATTGTGGCGCAGTTATGAAAGCTTTTCGGGGCAGTCCTCCATCGGCACCTGGGTGTATAAGGTAGCGCTGAATACGGCCAACACCTTTGTTAAAACCCGAATTAAACATAATGACATTAAACAATCCATTACGAGGCACAGCAAACAGCAACCTCAAGCTGAACAGGCTGGCTGTCAGGCCGATATTCTAAATCAGTTTATGGATAAGCTCAGTGATATCGATGCCGGCGTGCTGATGATGTATCTGGATGGCCTGAAATCGGAAGACATTGCACAGGTATTAGGGATAAGTGACAACGCAGTGCGCTCACGAATAAAGCGCATTAAACGTGAGTTTGAACAAAACTTTGTAGGAGACGAGTCATGAAACTGGATGATCTAAAGCACAACTTTGCACAGCAAATTGAAACCAGCAGCTCAGAAGCGAAACTGGCATTGCAGATCGATGAGCTTAAGACTAAAACAAAGAAATATCAGCGAGATATTAAAGTGCGCGATTTTATGGAAATCTCCATTTCATTATTGCTTATTCCTGTCTGGCTGTACGGCCTCACAATCAGCTTAAACTGGGTCCAGTCTTCAGGCTGTGTTCTGGCTATCCTGACCAGCCTGTATATCCCTTATAAACTGCTTAAAGCCAGACGAACTTCACCCTGCAAAGATGACAGCATCCGGGCATATTTGGCTCAGGAACAGCAAAGGCTGGCTCAGCAAAAACAACTCCTGGAGGGCATAGTATGGTGGTATATAGCCCCCATTTTTGTCAGTGTCATGCTGATCACGCTGGGCGCCAATATGGATGATGAAGGAGTAATTCGACTCGAGAGCCATATGCAAGTGTATTACCTGATTGTGCTGCTTGGCATGGTGGGGATCTACTTTTGGAATAAACGCGCCGCCGAAAAAAGGTTTGGACCTTTGCTGGCGCGCGTCGAACAGCAGCTTAGTGAACTCAATGACGAATAAGCACAAGCCCCGAACTGCTTACGCAACGGGGCTCAGCGCCCATATCAATTGCTGTTAAATCAAAGTAATATCTTATACCAATTTCACTTAATACCTGTTCAATTTGAAGGAGCAAAAATGCCGCTAACGGTGTTAAAAATTTCTAATTTAGAACAACTAAATAGCGAAATTTTTGCCTTATTATCGACGATATTTTCTCGCCTCAAGATAGAACTCTTAATTAAGCAAATTGGTATTACTCATCTTGCTCAATGGGAATTGTGAATGAAGTGCCCTGATTGTGCCCAAAATGGGATTTCTCCACTGCAGAAATCGCTTCTCATCTTTGATACAAAAGTCCGTTGTAGACTATGTGGTTCGCTACTTTATCTTCACAAAGGCGCTTTATGGACGATAACAGGCGCAATGAACCTGAGTCTTATGCTTGTATCAATCTTTGCTTTTACCATACGGTCTGTCGACTTGATTTTGTTGGGCGCTGTAATAACTCCACTGTTGGCCGCTATTGCTGCATTGTTATGCCCGATGAAAGTCAAATCCCAAATAGGCACTAAACGAAGAACCGCGCGTCGCATTGCCTATGCGCGGAACAAAACGAAATAAACTCGTTTACGAACTGTCTGCTTAATTTTTGATATCAAAGTCCAGCTGCACCTTTTGGTTGGTTTGCCTGACGGGTGTGCCATTTTCAATTTTAGGGTTATATTTCCATTCTTTTAGTGAGCGTATGGCTTCTTGGTCAAATAAGCCATTGTGACTTGACTCAATAATACGGATGTTCTCGGGCCTGCCTTGCTCGTTAATATCGAATTGCATCTGAACATAGCCGTTTTTAATCTGAGGATCTGACTGCGAAGTTGACGTGCAGCCGCCGATAAAAACCAGGGTAAACAGGACGGTCAATAAGTATTTCATTTGAAGTTGCTCTTATTATTATGGTGAGTTTTGGAATTGGCAGTGTGACTCGCACACTGCCACTGTACTTTCTATCAGGCAATTACGCTTTTTGCAATTGTGAACACGGCTTCCCATCCAGATGTAACTGCACCAACTGCGTGATCTTATCCTTCAACCAGCCTGGACCAAAGTCAGCAATATCATCATGGCGTGCTTTTGGAATGGTCACCACGCAGCTGCCAAACTCGACTTGCTCCGCTTCGCTGGGCAGCACACCCGAGTCTGCCGGGAAGTCGCTGGCACGTATAGACAGTACCTTGATATCCTTAGTTTTTGGTAATGGCACACGGCGATGGTCTAAGGTAATGATCTGTTTAACATAGGGCTTGCCTTCATTACCCAGCCAGGCAGAAATATCACCCCCATTTGAGTGGCCAACCAAAGTTAGATTATTAAAATCGTACCCTGTTATGCTGCGTTGCAATTCACCGTGTAGAAACGCCAGTGTTTTTGCACCACGCTGCCAGTTTTCACTGCGCGTTTCAAACAAATTACCAGAGACTGAAAGCGGCGGATCGCCCGGTAATTCGTGTCCGATTGCGACCACCAGATACCCGTGTTTATTCAGCACTTTGGCTAAAAAGGTGTAATCAGTATGCGACATGCCGTAGCCCGCGCCAAGGAACGCCACCGGACAAGGGGCTTTTTCACTGCATTGCGCCTGGGACTCGGGATAAGTGATCTCAACCGGGATGGCTCTGTCACGGGCTTTATCGTAAACGCTGGCAGGTTGAACCTCGGCCGCTGCGGTACCCAACCAACAGGCAGTTACCAAACCAAATCCTTTTAAAAACTTCATTAAAACTCCTGAACTACATCGTTAAAAAAAGCCGCATTGTGCGGCTTTTCCGTTATTTTTTATATTTTTCGAACCACGCAAGCGTGTGTTCTATTTTACTGATCATCCGCGAAGGACGCCCGGCAATACCATGGGGTGCGCCCGGAATTTTCACCAGTACAGAGTCTATCTTACGGTGTTTTAGTGCCTGATAGAACTGCTCTGTTTCAGCCATTGGGGTACGCAAGTCTTCCTCGCCCGTCATCAGCATAGTCGGCGTGGTGACATTGCCAACCAGAGACAGCGGCGAGCGCTCCCAGTAATGGTCAACATGCTCCCACGGCATCCCCGGGAACTGAGTGGGGATCTGCACCAAACCACTGTCGGCCGTCAGCACTTTACTCAACCAGTTGATCACCGGCTTAACCACAACAGCGGCGTTAAAGCGGTTGGTCAGGCCAATGGCATACGCCGTGGCAATACCGCCCGCTGAGCCACCTGCGATAAACAGGTTATTCTGGTCGATAAAGCCTTTGGCAATCATGGCGTCTACACCTGAGTTATGATCGGCAAAGTCTTCTTTTGAGCTGTACTTGTATTTGAGCAACATGGCAAAGCGTTCACCATATGAGCTACTACCACGATGGTTATCGTAAAACACCACATAACCCTGGGCTGCATAGCGCTGCAGCTCGGCCGAGAAATGAGGGCCATAAGCCAGGTGTGGACCACCGTGGATTTCCATCAGCAGCGGGTACTTTTTGCTCGGATCAAAATCCGGCGGCGTGATATACCAGCCCTGAATGGGTTCACCATCGAACGATGACTTGTAAGTGATCTCGTGCACTTTACCCAGTGTTTTATGCGCCAGTAAGTCTTCGTTCAGCGCAGTCAGCGACTTCACTTTACCTTTACCGGTTGTCACTGCCACATCCGCAGGACGCGAGCTTGAGCCTTTGGTAAAAGCAATCTCACCATCGAAGCTAGCACTGAACTGACCGCTCAGATAGGGACGGCCCAGCGTGGTGCCCGACAGCGTATCAGTCAGATCTTTAATTTTACCTTTGGTGGTAATGGTGGCCAGCTTGCGCATACCGTGGTCATCATAGGCGATGGCCAGCTTAGCGCTGCCTATCCAGCTTGGGCTTTGGATTGAACGGTCAAAGTCTTTCGCAATCATGCGCGACTCTTTGCTTTGCCAGTTCATAATGTTCAGTTTGTGATTGCGATACGGGTTCAGCTCGCCCGATGAGCTCAAAAACGCCAGCTGCTTGCCATTTTCTGAAAAGCTTGGAGAGTGCTCACGACCCGGTGCATTGGTCAACTGTGTGATTTTCCCAGCAAAATCAACCTCGAACAGATCGCCTTCTAAGCGTTTATATTCCCAGTCAGCAATGCGGTTTGCTGAGAACACGATGCCTTTAGAGTCGCTGCGCCAGGCCAGTTTACCACTGTGATGGTAGTTACCTGAAGTCAGCTGACGAGGCGTACCGCCTTCGCTTGGCAACACAAAAATTTGTCTGTACCCGGGCTTAACCAGACCGCGCCCGTCCGCCTGATAATAGGCTTTATCAATCACAATGGCCGACTCTGACCACTGCGCGCCTTTTGGCTTAGCTGGCATTTTTGCGATAACCGCCGGCTTTTCTTCTACTTTCTGGCTAAATGCCAGCCATTTACCATCTGGCGACCAGGTCAGGTCACTTATCCCAGACTGTAACTGAGTCAGCAAAGCCGTGCGGTTTTGCGCAATATAATGCACGTGCACCTGAGTGCTGCCAGACACATCGCTCAGAAAAGCAATTTTACTGCCATCGGGCGACCAGCGCGGCTGATAGTAGCGGTTTTCGTCAGAAAACAACGGAGACTGGACGCCTGTTTTGGCATCCACCAGCCACAGATTTTGCCTTTTGGCATCTTTCATTACATCGTTGCTGTTACGCACGTACACCACTTGCTCACCATTGGGCGAAATCTGCGGATCGCTTGCATACTCCAGCTCAAAAATATCTTCAGCCTGTAGCCCGGCACTTGCCTGCGCCAATACGGGTAATGTTGCAAACGCCAGCAAGGAGCATTGCAAAGTACGTTTGAGTCCAAAAGGCATAGACAGCCTCCTATTGTTGTCGTTTTAATAAGAGCCACATAGTTATGCAGTGCGCCACAGATGTCACTTGATACGCGATAAAAGCAGATAAAAACCCGACGTGTTATAAGGTCACACAACTAAGCGGCGTTCTGACGTTCAGTTAGAGCCACACCAGATTCTTATAAGGCTTTACTTTAAGTGCGTTCAAACGGCTGTTCAGGTTGCCTGCGTGCAGTTCCAGTTTGTGGCCGTCCGGGTCCAGAATGTACAAAGAATCACCTTCACTGGTATTTTGCTTCCACTGTTTTGTGCCCCCAGCCAACACCTTCTGGCAATAGTCGGAAAAGTCCGCGTCCGATACTGTAAAAGCAATGTGCGTATAGTCCGTTTTGGCACACAGAGTATCGCTCGACAGGCAAAACCACAGCTCACCGACTGATAAGTACGCACCCGTTTCCCATTTGACATGACCGGTAAAGCCCAATACGTCCATATAAAAGTGGATAGATTGCTGTAAATCACTGACTGCTATAGTGATATGGTTTAATCCTGTGATCATGCCCCCTCCAATCGTTACGAATGTGCTAAACGCTTGTACATCACAACCACATCCACGCCGCGATAATTCACACGCTCCAGAGCCTGCCAGCCTAAACGTGTGTAGAGCCCGCCGTCTTGCTGTTCGGTTTGCAAATGCAATTCCCGGACGCCAAAAGAGGCTGCAAGCTGCTCGATTTTTTGTACCAGTGCCGATGCGGCTTTGTTGCCTCTTGCATGGGGGCAACATACACCCCACCCAACCAGTGGGTTTTATCCGGATAGATGGTCATTTCATGAAAACGCAGCTGAGCCGCGCCAATGGGCGCATTATCTTGCATCAAGAGTACGATTAAAGGGATAGCGTCCGTTTGCAGATACTCAGTGAGCTTGTCTTCAAACGAAGACAAAGAAGCATCGGGCACGATAGCGCCCCACTGTTCAAGATACCAGTGAGCAATCAGCGCCTTAAACTCCGGCCGCTCGGCAAGAAAACAAAATTCCAATGGTGTCATTCCTTGTCTGGATGTTAGGTAAGTTCACTGTCTCAATATTGATACGAACTTGCAAGAATGTGATGACTCAGTGTCTTTTGTCTGTTGGTAATGAACACTCAAGGCTTTCCAACTTCGAAAATTCGCATCTGGAATGCCGATTAAATCAATTGCCTGATGAATATTTTAATATAACATCAAATGGCCTTTGTTATTAAAAGTGCACTTCCCTCATGGCTGACAAGAGTTACCAGCCTCACATTTTTAGGACAGACTTTAAAAGGAAAGTAAGTATGATCTCTAAGTTATTACCAAGCTGTGCTTCAGCGCTGTGTATGAGCGCTACTCTGGCACTCGGGCTCCTGCCCACTTTCTCTGCCACCGCAGCGACGCAAAGTGGACATTGTGAAATATCCAGAACCCAACCGGGCGCCCCGCCTATGAGCTGGGACAACAATGACTACGTAACGACCGCCAAATACTCCGCCTATGGCGCTGAGAGCTGTGAAGTCCCAGGCAATGCGACCATCACCAATATTCGCGCCAGTTTTACAGCCTATGCAAATAGACAAATACTGACCCGGGGCCTGCTGTTGGGCGATTATATTCTTACGGTTAGCGCAACTTCCCCCTATTTATCTAACCCGTTAACTGGTCAGGTTAAAGCCATTATGTCGGCATACGGTGCAAACTCGTTAGGGTCTTCAACGGTTCACCTTCCTTTTAATGGTGTTCGCTTAGATAATCTGTCATTCAACCTGCAGGCGCAACTAAACAACAGTGTCAGTTTACGATGTGCCAATAGAAACCCGGCTGAGTGTGAAGATTATATGTACTTCGAATACACCATAGGCGTTGATTATGAATATGAAGTACCAGGTGTGCCAGATGCACCTGGCTGGATCAATGCATCCGTTTCAGGCAACAATGTGAATGTAAACTGGGAACCTGTTAGTGGTGCAACCTATAAAGTTGCTATTCAGTACAATAATAACAGCTGGACCGACTATCAATATATTCCAAGCCCTGCCTCAGCGTCTTACATGGGCTGGCAAAACTTAAACGATGGAAATCGTCGCTATCGTGTCATCGCCTGTAACAGTTACGGTTGCTCAGAGCCTTCCCCCATCTCAAATACGGCCACAGTCAGTTCACGTCTGGGTACACCCAATGCACCAGTGGCAAGGCTCATAGGCAATACAATCGTTGTAGATTGGAACGATGTGCCTGGCGCTTACCAATATGTACTTTCCATAAAGTACAACAACAATAATTGGACCGACTTTAGATACTCCAGTGCGCCAAACACATCGAGTATGTCTTGGTCAAATCTGGGCTCGGGAAATCGGCAATATCGAGTAAAAGCCTGTACGAGTAGCGGGGTTTGTTACGGTGCATCTGCTGCATCTAATGTGGTAAGTAACTAACTTTTCATATCAAGTGGGTTACCATAGGAAACGGGTAACCCATACTGAAATGCTTAAAGTCATTCAGCTACCTTCTCTTTTCACCACAGTGCGCAATACCAACGCTGTAGCAAGCAAATAAACGACTGTTGCAATATGTTTGGCGATTACACCAGCGGCAGCTCCAGATTGGTACGCAAGCCACCCATCCGTTAATGGCATCACAGTGCCCAAAAGTGCCGCCCAAAATAGCGTTTGATAATTCCTGAAATATAACAATACACCGATAATGAGAGAAATAAACAAGGTGCGAGATGCATATATGTGTATCCAGTCCAGGTCTTGTGGAGAGGCCAGCGCAGTGCCCCTAATGTCAGAAAAACCCACGGGCTGGATATAGGCGAATATGGCATAAAAGCCTTGTAGCACAGCCATAAGTAATACCAGTGTAAAAGCTACTTTCTTCATCATATTTTTTCCAAAACGTCTCTAACTCATAACCTCTGCCTGTAAATGCACAGAGGTTCCGTGAAAGCCCTTCTACATAACACGTCGCGCGTCTCTTTTTTACAATGTAACAGTTCCTATTAGCAAAACATGTTTTGTAACTGGATATGATATTACCGCCTGGAATGCAGTGTTGTGGATTTCTGGCAAAGCTTATTTATTGTCTAAATAGACTGGCAGCTTCCGTGACTGTATTTTCGCTCGTAAAACGTAAATGGTCAGCTCTCACGGTATCGGCTTGTTAGGTTAATATTACTATTTCGTTACATTGATAACCAAGATTTAATAGTCCCTCAATCTCGCGAGTATCAAAAGCACCCATTCCAAATGGGTGCTTATCCTAAACAATGAACGAAAACAGCCGTACTGCCTGGTATGGCTGGGGGATTAGTATGACTACTTTACACGCAAGATATAAAACCTGGCTGATTAGAGTCAGCAGCTTAGCGCTGATGCTTGTTAGCCTGGGTACAAAAGCAAATAGTGACTGGATCATTGGCTCTGGGATCTATGATATTACCGGACCGGCCGCCGATCGGGGCATGGTAGGCTATGGCGATGTTGGGCAAACCACCAAAGGGATACATACACGCCTTTGGTCTCGTGCATTTGTAATTGGCAAACCAAATTCCAATCAGCTTGTTACCTTTGTCAGTGCAGATCTGCAAAGCATTACCCAGGGTGTACATCAGGGTGTGCTCAAAAAAATCGCAAGCGACCCGCTAATTGCGCCATTTTTTAACCAGAATAATGTGATGCTCAGCGCAACGCATGTTCATGTCGGGCCTGGTGGTTATGATCACAATATAATGCTGAATATGAGTGCGCTGGGTTATGACGAAGATAATTTCAACACCATAGTCAATGGTATCTACCTGTCCATCCGTAACGCCTATCTGAGCAGAGGTTTAGGCAGTATTCACATCAATCAGGGGCAATTATCCGGCGCGGCAGTGAACCGCAATCTTACCGCCTACAACCAAAACCCAGATGCCGACGAATACGACACTCAAGTTAATGAAACCATGACCTTGCTAAAGCTGGTGAAAAGCAATGGCCAGGAGATTGGTATGATCAACTGGTTTGGCGTGCACAATGTGTCGAGCAACCAGAGCCAGCGCCTTATCACCGGAGACAACAAAGGCGTTGCCGCCCAGCTATTTGAAAAGCAAAAGGGGGCTAACTGGCCACTGTCTGGTCAGTTTGTTGCCGCCTTTGCCAACAGTGAAGAAGGCGATGTTTCGCCCAATGTATGCGGTCCTGAAAATGGCTGTGCGGGTAGCAATGAAGCCAACGTTGCGCTATCGGCAAACAAGCAATATAACAAAGCGCTGAGCCTTTATAACAATGCAACAGACATGCTCAGTGGTGCATTAGACGTACGCTTTCAGTACGTTAAGTTACCTGGCCTGAATATCTCGGGGCACTACACGGGCAATGGAGCACAGTCTTTGTGTGAAGGCGCCATTGGCTTTTCAATGACTGCGGGTGCCACCTATGATGGTCCTTCTGGCCAGTCGGGTGTATTTGAAGGCATGACACAGGATAACGAAGGAACCAGCTGGGATCGCAGTACGGTGATTGGTGCTGTGGGTGGTGCGTTTAAATTCATCAATGATTTTGCAGGCCTGCTCGGGTTTGATAAAAACGTGCTGGGCAGCAAAACCCACGAGGTATGTCAGTATCCTAAACCCACCTTTTTACCCACTCAACTGGGCTCCGGCGCACACCTGTATACAGATACCTTACCTTTTCAGCTCTTTCAGATTGGCAATATGGCACTTGTGGGGATCCCGGGGGAAATGACGACCATGGCCGCGCGCCGCCTGCGCAGCGATTTACAGGCAGCACTTGCCCCTCGTGGCATCACCACTGTGGTCTTTGCCGGGCTGGCCAATGCTTATGGTGGATATATCACAACCAAAGAAGAGTATCAGATCCAGTACTACGAAGGTGCACATACCTTGTTTGGTCAGTACAGCCTGGCGGCATATCGGCAAATTTTTAGCGGACTTGCCAATGCTTTGGTAAACGGCGATACCCTTGACACAGGTCCGAGCCCGCTGGACTGGTCCAACAAACAAAAAGTCTATGCCATTGGTGTGGTTTACGATGATAAACGATTGTGGGAGTCATTCGGACAAACCTGGAATGATGCCAACAGCAGTTACGTGCGTGGTAATACGGTTAAGGTGAAGTTTCGCTCCGGCCACCCTCAGAATAACTTTAAAACCATGTCGAGCTTTATGGAGGTGCAGCGCTATGAAAATGGTAGCTGGTCAACCGTCTTAACTGATAATGACCTGAGCACTAAGTTCACCTGGATCCGCGATACTGCGGCGGATTGTATGGCCTGCTCGTTCGCGCAGCTGGAATGGACTATCAATCCGGCCATGCCCACAGGTACCTATCGCATTAAACACAATGGCCACTGGAAGAGCGGCTGGGGTGGAAAAATAAAGAGTTACTCAGGCAAGAGCCGAACCTTTACTGTCAAATAAACTGGCAACATTATAAGCTGACCAACCAGGCCAACTCTGTATGGCCTGGTTATCCGAGTGGCCTCATCAGGCCACAATATCAAGTCCTCAACGCAACCCCACCGGCGCCACATAATCCACATTGGGCAAATCAAAACACGCATTCATTGTTGCAGCATAGCGAAACTGAAACGGCTGCGGATCAATATCCAGCGACTTAAGCATCTGCGCTCTGGGACCCTTACCCAGGATCAGCATTTTGGGATCATCCCCGCCTTTTTGCCAAAGCCGGCTGAGGTATTTATTTACCCTGAAGGTGCCTTTAAAATGGGTAGGACTTTGCAACAAACGATTATCGCGCAGAGAATACAGGTTGGACGAAACATCAAACGCCGTCGCCTTGCCCTGCGTCGGCACCCGCAGCGTAAAATATGGCTTGTCTTCACCATCATAGGCCTGTGTTGTGGAGAACTGACTATCCTCTGCTATTTCTACTGTTTCAACAGCTTTAGGCAACCCCCAGATCTGCTGGCCGCGAATGCGGTTCTCTTCTGAGGTAACCGGCATATGAAACACGTAAAAACCAAACTTTTTGAAGCCAGGTACAATCATTGGTAATACAGGTACATTTACCGCTGCGCCAACCATCACCGGAATTGTCATAGCAATTTCATTATAAGGTGCCATACCTAACACTTGCTTATATTGATAGCATGAGAACGTAACCAGCGCCCTCCCTTTGGGCATAGCCACGGGTTTCATCTCAGGGTGTGGCAACAATGCCTGCGCTTTTTGGTAGTCACACAAGAACACCCCAATCGCGCAACTGACATCGCCGTAAAACGTAGGAAATAAGTAATTTTTGCTTATATGGGTATTTAATTGCAGTGGCGCCCGGTCATGGCGAAGTGTAAAACGCTGAAAAAATGGCGCACTAAACTGTGTGCGATTGTTTAACAGTTCAGGTGAGAGCTGATAATTAGGTTTCATATTGGGCCCTTCAAATTTATGACGGCCAATAGTGAACAGCCAAGCGGAGTTGGCCAATAGTAGATTTAACCTAAAAACACGCCGATTGCATGGCCATCCACCCGCTTACTGCCAGAACGGCGTAAAAATACAGATAAACACAACAGGTATTATCAACACGGACAAAATAACATTATGACAACCCCTTTGAATTTTGCCGCCTCGGATCCAGAAGCCTTTATCAGCAAACTCTACCGTGAAGCCGCGCGTATACCGCCGGATGAATATCGTGTATGGGCGTTAGAACAGCTATCCCGAGTCATCGACTTTGATGCGGCATTTTGGGGCAGTGGCAACAGTGCTGATATTCACTTTCATTATGTTTGCCACATTGGTTTGGATGAACATTATGCCTGTCACCTGCAAAAAACACTGCCCATTAACCCAATCAAAGACGCCGTGATTAATAACCTGGGTAAGCCGGTTAATATGCAGGATGTGATTGCTGACGATGATTTTTATCAATCTCATTTATACCGACAATTGTTTCAACCATATGGTATCGAACGTATCCTGGCTGCTGGACATTTTGACAAGGACAATGGTCTGTATTCGCTGCTCAGTTTATACCGCTTTGACAGAGCAAAGATATTTACCGAACGCGAACGTCAATTACAGGAACGACTTGTGTTTCATCTGGTCAATGCCGCCTCTCATGCTTTCTTTTTGCACTTGCATGCGGGGAATGAACTCCACACAAAGCAGCACGCTGCATCTGCGATATGCGACTTAAACGGGTGTTTTCACGAGGTCCAGCCTCGCTTTGTTACTTTGCTCAACGAGTATTTTCCCAATCGCTCGGGCGTTACCCTGCCCTTTGCCATTGGCAAAGACAATTCCACAACGCAGATCAATAACCTGGCGGTTTCTTTTAAAGCACAGGGCGAGCTGATGATAGTAACATTGCGAATACCGGGCCCATTAGACCTGTTAAGTCAGCGCGAAACACAAATTGTGGAATGGGTATGCAAAGGCCTGACTTTCAAAGAAGTAGCCAGGCAACTGGATGTCGCCCCTTCAACCGTGTCTAATCATCTGTACCGTATTTACGACAAGATTGGCATCAACAGCCGCAGTGAGCTTGCACAACTGGTTGATAGCCAGCGCGCAGGGTGAAGTGATTCGGGTCAGAGGTTGAGCGATATCAACGCCAGCCGCTAGATATAAGTGCATAGAGCACTTATCACTCTGGACTAAACCCTCCCGGTTATAGAACCGAGTGGCGTCAAGCGGTTCCCGGGTCGCAAGCGCCCGGGATGACAAGTGTGGCGTATCAATTAGAGCACTGGCTTTGCAAGCTCAAACCCACATTTGTACTGCGCTTCTTTTTCTAAACTGCCACACTGTGATAGTTGAGCGGTTACCTTTGCAAAATCTTTAACGACAGGCTGACCTGTGGTGCTGCGATGACAACTCTCTGCGCGGTAAGCTGAATATGCCACTTTAGGCAGCGCTTCATGAGAATATATATCCGCAACCACCTCGAGCATCTGCTCACCCAATAGCCGCTGTGCAGACATACTCTTTGGATAACCTGCTAATACGTCTTTTGATGGTAAGGGGGCCAGCATTTGTTGTTTGGTTTTCCCCTGGCTTTTGTGTGAGAATGCAGAATCTACGATTTGGATCAACTGCATACATACTAACGATGGCTGCCTGTTTTCAGTTTGTGCAGCGCCTTGCATTGAAATCACAAGTAAGATGATTGCCAAAAAGTACTTCATATTATTCCTTTTATAATTATTCACTAACAAGTGCAGACCAATTATTGTTCAATTGAGCCTTAATCACGTATAAATGAGTTTAAAGCAATGCCGCCTGTTCAACCACAATAGCATGACGCTGAGCCAGGCGCAGGTGATCTTTGTCGTAACCGCCGCCAATCACAGTGGCAACCGGTACGCCTGCTTGCTGACAGGTTTTCAGTACCAGGGCGTCACGCTGTTCCAGACCCTGCCAGCTGATATCCAATTTGCCCAGACCATCGTGTTCCCAAATATCCACACCTGCGTCGTACAAGACCAGATCCGGATTTAGGTCTTCGAGCAGGCCTTTCAGAGTGTCTTCTACAATATGCAGATATTCTGCATCTTTTAGGTTGTTCGTAAGACCAATATCCAGATCGCTACTGTGTTTTCTAAACGGAAAATTCTTTTCGCAATGGATGGAACAGGTAAACACATAAGGGTGATGCTTTAACATAGCTGCCGTGCCATCTCCCTGATGGACATCCAGGTCAAAGATCAGCACATTGTCGACCTTCCCCTGCTCAATCAGTGTTGTAGAAGTAAATGCCAGGTCGTTCACCATGCAGTAACCGGAGCCAAAATCATAGTGTGCATGGTGAGTCCCGCCAGCAAGGTGACAGGCCACGCCATGTTGTAAAGCCAGTTCAGCCGTTTTGAGTGTCCCCAGCGGTGCTGTAAACGTCCTTGCCATCAACTGCTCAGACCAGGGCAGGCCAATACGCCGCATGGCCTTTGCACAAAGCTGGTTACGCCAAAGGTCCCACAGGTAGGTGTCACAATGGACCGTTTCCAGCGGCTCTGGCGAGCCCAGTTGAGGCTGATGCACATTATCACCAATCAATCCCATTGCCTTCACCTGCTGATATAAATTAGCAAATTTACTCATTACAAAGCGGTGATTCGGGTCAAAACTAAATGAATAGTTGGGGTGGTACACCAAAGGCAGCCTGGTGTTAAAAGGTTGGCGATTTATATACATATCCAAAACAAACCAAAACACGGATGGCATGAGTGTAACCCATCTTTCCTCCTGTTGGTTAGTATGGCACCATGGTTGTCCCTTAACTTTGCATATTTGTGTTTTATGGAACTGAACTTTGCCGACTTCTCGCCAACCCAGATTTATCACCTGATGACTCAGACAGTGATCCCAAGGCCCATCGCCTGGGTGTTAACCGAGTCCGGCGCTCAAAACTATAACCTGGCGCCCTTTTCTTATTTTACCGCGGTATCCAGCGCCCCGCCTTTGCTGATGTTTTCAGCAGGAAAAAAGCCAGGCGGAGAAATCAAAGACACAGTGAAAAACATCAAAGCCACACGGCGCTGTGTGATCCACATTGCCTCTGAGCAGGATGCGGAGTTAGTGACGCAAACCGCCGCAACTTTGCCCCATGGCGAATCGGAAGTCTCTGCAAACAACATAGCGCTTGCTGAATTTAACGGCTTTTCACTGCCACGGATCGCCCACTGCGATATTGCCTACGGGTGTGAGCTGTATGAAGTACAGGAGATCGGCGACACACCGCAAAACCTGGTGTTTGTGAAGATAGTCAGCTTGTATCTGAGCGATAAAGTCACCGAGCTGGACCACAAACAACGCCTTAAGGTCCTGGCTGATAAAGCCGCCCCTCTGGCGCGCCTTGGCAGTGCAGAGTATTCGGGAATAACAGCACCGTTTACCAAGACAAGACCTGAATAAGCTGCTCTTCTATCATTCCACTTCAGTGAGTCTTATTACTGAGACTCACTTTTAACCACTTAACCCCAAATTTCTGGCAAAAAAATACCGCAAACAGCATAAAGGTTAAACACTTATGCTCCAAACTTGATTTAGTTCCTTGTTTTGTACCATGCAATGGCGATAGAATATTTTATGTCTAATCGCCCGATTAGACTCTCATAAAAGGAATGAATCAATGAAAAAAATAGCTCTGAGTTGCTGTTTGATGATGTCGTCAATGGCCAACGCATTTACCCTCATCGAAGATATTAAAGTTTCCAGCGACCCTATAACTGTTGCCATTCACGGCTATACCGATCCGGTTATTATTGCATCTGTACCAACCATGAATGACAAAGATGCTGGTGTGATATCCATTTCTAACGTGACATCAAGCAGCTTCGATGTGCAATTTAAAGAATGGCCTTATCTGGATGGTGTGCACGGTGAAGAGTCGGTCTCTTTCTTTGTTATAGAAAAAGGCCGCCACACACTAGCTGATGGCAGCGTGTGGGAAGCGGGTAAATTCCCGATGCAAAGTGGTAGCAGTCATGTATTTTTCAAAGAGAGCTTTGAGCACACCCCCCATGTATTACTGACCGCGCAATCCCAAAATGAAAGCGATGCATTTGCACTGCGCGTTTCAAGTGCTTCCAGCCAAACTTTTGGCGTAACGCTTCAGGAGCAGGAAGACGGTAACGGACATGGCGAAGAATCCATCGGTTACCTTGCCGTATTTAGCCAGGAAAAGCGCGGCGCACTGGACACTGACGGCCTTTATTATACATTGCGCCAGGAAGCCATTAATCAGGACGGCCTGAGTGTCGAGCCGGGTACTTTACTGATCCAGGAAGAGCAATCTAAAGATCAGGAAACGGCTCACTTGCTTGAACTAACCAGCCTGCTTACAGTTGGCAATCAGTTGTTCGCGCAAGACAACACTCGCTACGGTTCTGATCCTATGTCATTACGCTATCAGGCGCCGGTTGACTATATTATTGAACCAGGCGAACAAACCGGTGAATTTGGTAATATCGCTCTGTTGGGCACCAATGGCCTGACTGAAGCATCATATACAGCCAGCAGAACTCACTCACATCACAAAACCGCAGGCGGATTTGACGGTTACAACAGCGGAACCTTGATCAATAGTGACTCTCCTGGGAAAGTGACTAAGGGGATTTGGATCTCTACCGTCGACGAAAAACATTGGCTACAGGTTGCATTTAACCAAGCTGCCTACATCACTTCATTCCGGATTGTCCAGTATAAAGAAGCATCAGATCCGGGCATGGGACCTAAAGATGTGACGTTGCAAGTTTCATATGACGGTCAGACTTTCACCGATCATGAGTCTTTTACACTCGAAAAATCGCTTGATCAAACCATTAAGCTCAGCAAACCCGCTGTTGGCAAATACATACGTCTGCAGATCGATTCAACTCAGGGACACCGTTACCATGTGATCAGTGAACTTGAATACTATGGCGGCTTTGTCAAAGGTGAAATCACTGATCCTGTAGAACCACCCGCAAGTGCTCAGGGCACGACCTGCGAATCCATCAAAGCAGCTAATCCATCCGCCGCTTCAGGCCTTTATCAGGTTGACCCCGACGGCCACGGCGGTCACGATGCCTTTGATGCTTATTGTGAAATGAATCACCTGGGTGGTGGCTGGATGCTGGTTGCCAGTCACCAAGACGGGCTGGATACACTTAACAGCGTCACCCCTTTGGTTCCTCAGTCTATCGGTGTAACCGGCACTACTGAGTGGCAAAGCGCACGTGATAACATGACAACAGGTATGATGTTCGTAGATGAGCACCAGCGCGTTTCTATGATCAGTAAGGCCAAGCTGGACAATGGTAACTGTGCTAACCTCAGCCAGACTTCAAACCTGATGAGTCCTGCAGCGCCTTACGACACATACGTATTGTGGCAGAATGAACAAAATGGCTGTAGCCTGAGTGGGCTTGACTACTCTTACATTGCTTTAGGCACCAAATACGGTGCGCGTGGTGAGAGCTATCTGATCTCTGGCGCATCTTTGTTCCAGTTCGACGTTAAGTTCGATGTGTGGCCCTATGCGGATGAACGCTTCAGTGCTCAGGAACAAAACGCTTTATGGTATTACATTAAATAACCACTCACAGTACATAAAACTCTTCTCAGTGCACATCCGGCTGAGAAGAGTTTTCGTTGACCCGATAAAGACGCAGCGTCCCCATCAGACGTGTAATTTAACAACCTATCAATGCACTCAGCCTTGCTATTTAGTGGACTGCCTTATTCCCCCTGTTAGAAGGACGCATACCACTACAGTTATTGAAAGGCAGCAACGCTCTTTATCTTTGAAATATTATTATGCAATTATTAAAAAACCCACGAAAGCAATGCCTGCTGCCAGTAACGCATACGGTAACTGAGTAATGGCGTGGCTTATCAGGTTACAATCTGAGCCTTGTGCCGCTAACACGGTGGAATCTGAGTAAAAGCATGCCTGACTACCAAAAGATGATGCCGACAACAATGCACCAATCACCAATGGTATGTTTGCGTCAACTGCTACAGCCAAAGGCAATACAATGGGAATAGTTACAGCAAAAATCCCCCAGCTCGACCCGGTTGCAAAAGCTAAAATAGCCATAGATAAAAACACCATTGCCGGTAGCAATTCTGCCGTCATGTAGGGGCTTAGCGTGTTGATCACATACTGTGGTAACAGTAATTGGTCACACACATCCTTAAAAATAAATGCCGCAATCACAGTGCCAATGGCCGGTAACATACATTTAAACCCATTAATCATCTGCTCCAGCATATCAGCCAGTGGCATCAATCGCTGTGCCAGATAAAACGGCATGGTCACTGCCAGCGTCGCCAGCAAACCTTTCCACACGTCAATATCAAAATATACTGTAAAGGCTACCAACAAACCCAAAGGCAGCAAGAAATTGTACAATTTACCTTGGGTATCTGCCTGTTCAAACTCCTGCTCTATCGCCTTTGCGGCATACTGATCCGGGGTTTGCACTTCTTCAAGATCAACTTGCGCCAACGCAGGATCTCCGCCACGCGCCGCCAGCTCTGCTTTTTTCATGGGGCCAAAGAGCGGGATCACACCCAGCACCACCAGCGGCACCATAATCACGGCCACCCATGCGTACAGCATGTAAGGAATAGCCGTAATATACGTACTGATCCCTTGCCCCTCAAGGGCCACACCGTTATCAACCAAAAGGCCGCCAAAGAATACTGCCCATGTCGACAATGGAACCAGCACACAGATAGGTGCCGCTGTAGAATCCACAACATAAGCCAGCATTTCTCGGGAGATTTTAAATTTGTCGGTCACCCGGCGCATAGTTTCACCCACGGTCAGGGCATTAAGATAGTCGTCTATAAAGATCACAACGCCCAATACATAAGTCATCAGTAGCGACGACTTGGGTCCTTTGGCCAGTTTCAAAGCACTGCGGCCAAAAGCCAGCGCACCACCGGTATGCACCAGCAACGCAATCAGGGCACCAAAGGAGCCACACACTAAAATCAGCCAGCCGATGGTTTCATCGCCCATCACTTTAAGCGATACCGCAGCAAAGTTTGCCAGTACGCCCGATATATCCACTAAAGCCAGGCCAACCAAAGCCCCAATCACCAGAGATAAAATTGGACGACGAAGAATAATTGCCAGTGTTAACACGACAACAGGGGGAATAATGCTAATTGCACAGGGCTCAGCCATAACCATTTCCCAAATTTCTATAAACACAAAAACACGCCTGACAAGGCGAGTAAGTTCTGCCTAATTTTGGGTTGACTAAATGCTGTATGGCCCTCATTGAAACATCGCAGCGAAATTAAACTTAGTTCAACACGACGTCAATCATTTTTTAGTTACTTTTTTACGATTCTTATTCAGCTGAGGCTGCTACCATGCCTCCTTCGTGTGATTTATGTATACTAGCCGCTTTTAGTTCAGCAGAAGAATAATAAGATGATTGGAATAGGCGAAGGTGCAGCCATCAGCGCAGCACTTGTTTGGGCATTTTCGACCCTTTTATACAAGCGGTTTAGCCACCATCTGAGTCCATTCGAGTTAAATGTCAGTAAAGGCGTCATTGCATCTGTACTGATGGCACTATGCCTGCTCGTTGCGCAAGATACAGTATATCCAGCGCAATCATCAAGCTGGGCCTGGCTGATAGCCAGTGGGGTATTGGGTATTGCCATTGGTGACAGCGCCTATTTTGCAGCACTCAGAAACATTGGCCCGGCACGTACCTTGGTGATTGAAAGCCTGGCCCCCGCCATTGCCGGCATTCTGAATATCCTGATTCTGGGAGTTTACCTCGGACCTGTTGCCTGGCTTGGCATCGCGGTGACAACTTTTGGTGTTATTCTGGCGATAAAACCTAATAAAGCTCAACCGCTCCCGGACAAAACCCATTATCTGCTGGGCGTATCCTTTGCGCTGACGGCAGCAACATGTCAGGCCGCCGGTATGGTGCTCTCAAAAGGCGCATTAAACAACGAGGAAATAAGCAGCTTGTGGGCCGCATTGATCCGTCTTGCATCCGGCACCTTATTTGTTGCTTGTCTGGTTGCCTGTCTGAAATCCCACAATCTCAATAAAGCACTGACACTAAAACAAATATCAGGTAAACGTTGGTTGTTTATCGCGGTATTTTTCGGCACCTTTATCGGCCTGTGGTTGCAACTTATATCCGTGAATAACACGGACCCTGCAATCGCACAAACCATTTTTGCGACAGCCCCTTTGATGGTGATGACCTTAAGCTTGATCCGCAAAGAAGCAGTGACCAAAGCTATGTTATGCGGCGGCGCAATTGCACTATTTGGCGTGTTTTTGCTGTTGCAAGGGTGAGACTAGGTAACACATCAGATCTCATATATCTGGGTTACGGCAAAGCTGGACAAAGACTTGAACAACCCCATTTGTACCAGCTTTCATTTCTGACTCATTTGAAGTTGCGATGCCTGGTGCAGTTTGTAAGCTTTTACCCACTCCTTTTCGACAAACCAGTCATCACCATTTTCTTCAATCTGGCGGATGATTTCATGTGATGTTAGTGTATCAGCCCATTTAAACACATACTCAGCGGTGTTGATCATCGCCTTTTTCAGCAACTCTCTGGCTTCTTCTTCAGTAACGATATCGGCACCACGCTCAGTGATCCAGCCACGAAGTAACCCCTTTGGCATTTCCCACTGTTTTTTAACAAAAAAACCTTGTTTTATAGGCTCAGCTTCAATAAGTCCGCCATAGTACAGAGGGAAATAAGCTGATGTTTCTCCACGACTATTGTGCGCATTGGTATACTGCCACTGTTTATACTCAGGAAGTTGCATGGGATTTATCTGCACCGGACCATAGTGATCAGCATGCTGCATCGGCTGCATCGCCTGAAAATCCTCACGCTTAACATAGTTATAGAAAACCACTGTCAGATATTTAAGAAAAATGCTTTGGGAATGAGAAATATTAGCTAGCTCAAAGGCCAACATATACTTATCGTTAGCCAAGTACCAGCCGCCATTATTGAACTTGAACCCAAGCGGCAATAGATACTCACTGCCTAGTTCTTTTGACAGGCTATAAAACTCATTGGCTTTCACTTTGATACATCCTTTATTAAAATATCCATAATTTAGCTAAGTCACGGGCATAATAGCGTAACAAACTGCGTGATAAAACATTATGCTCAGTAGTTACAGGAGCAAACACGAAATAAGAAAGCGGTAGCATGTAATTGAGCCAAGTCATGCGACTTTTTTCTTCGATGTACAGGCTCTAAATCGAGCGCCCTTCATATTCCACTCAGAGTAAACTTCATTGCAGTCGCACACGTATAATGTCCACTTATCTAATTAATGGAAATCAAACATGGCTAAGAATGTACTGGGTGGTGAACTAAAGTCTTGCTGCATTGATCCGTTAACTGGCTTTTTAAGAGATGGCTTTTGTAACACTAACTAAAATACTGCTACTCAGCCAAGTCTGGCGTAAAACAGGGTGGCTCTAATTTAACTATCAATTACTTCTAAGACCTTCACTTTACACCAGTTTGATTTATCACCTCTGTCTGCATACCAAATATTGACCTTCTTCTTGCCCATTAATGCAGCCAATGCCGACCCATGCACTAATGAGCTGTTGGTCCATAACTCACAGGTCACTTCCGGATTTGCGGGATTGGGCCCAACCCTGCCACTGCCATTAATGTGCATCCAGACACGTACAGAGTCATCGTTTGTTTCATATACCTTCAATGACGTCACAGAGGCATTTGACACAAGCCGCTCTGCCGATAGAGCATCGCAGGAAATCAGTAAAAACAACATAAAAAACACATTTTTCATCGTATCTATCTCTTTTGTTAGCCTCTAAAATAGAACACCATCAGTGTCCCAAAACAGCAAAACTGACTTTCAGTTTCAAATTATGCATTCTGGTCTCTTTTGAGCCAAGTTGCTGGCCTTGTGGTTATTTATACCAATTGGTTATTCTGGCACATTTGCATAACTAAACGCGACGCTATTGTATATTGAACAAATATTTGTTCAATATTTTATCCAGCTCGTCGGTCTTAAACGGCTTTCCAAGGTGATCGTTCATACCAATACTCAGATATTTATCCACCTCGCTTTGCATTACGTTGGCAGTTAACGCAATAATCTTAAGCACTTCCTTACTGTATATTTCTCGCACAATGCGTGTGGCCTCCATTCCATCCATTACCGGCATCTGAATATCCATCAAAACCAAATCAAACGCGCCATCACATGCCTTGATTGCATCAACCGCTTGCTGACCATTTTGTGCAATTACTATTTCTACATTAAACCGGTCAAGGAGTTTGGTGGCGACAATGCGGTTGATTTCATTATCCTCTACCAGCAACACGCTAAATGTTTGGTTCTCTGCGGTGGCACCTGTTGGTGTAGATGCCACCGGCTCATTCACAGGCGAGCCCTCATTAAGATTATCTTTAATAAAAATACTGATTAGATCACGTTTTAACAGGGGCTTATACAATATAGGATAATCGACTTTGGGGGTTATGCTTTGCTCTGTGTGTGCCGTGTAAATAACGACCTTGGCAGGCAGTATCGCCAGGGCATCAAGTCGTTCTAATAATTCGTTGGCCTCGCAATCGGGTAACACCCAGTCTAGCAGTAACATATCAAATGTTTCGGCCGACAGCCGCGCTTCAGCTTCCACCCCAGTCTGGGCACGCGCTACGCTCAGCCCAACTGAAGACGCTATATTAACACTGACTTCCATATATACCGGATCGTCTTCCACGATAAGTATTGAGCCGTCCAGCATGATTTTTCTGCTCTCTCACTCGGCATTGGGGCATGACTCAATGTTGCCATCGGCAAGCGAACCATAAACGTTGAGCCAACGCCAACCTCGCTGGTTACGCTGATTTCTCCTTCCATCAGCTCAGCGAGTAATTTACAGATGGTCAACCCTAGTCCGGTTCCTCCATAGCGCCGAGTGGTCGAGGATTCGGCCTGAGTGAAACGCTCAAACAGCACGGCAACTTTGTCCTGCTCTATGCCAATGCCCGTATCGCTCACCGAAATTTCAAGCCAGTCACTGGCGGCATCTTTGGGTTGCCTGTGCACCGCTAAAGTAATGGTGCCCTCTTCAGTGAACTTTGCGGCGTTAGAAGCAAAGTTAAGCATTATCTGATTAATTCTAACCGGATCGCCGATATACCATTCATTGAGGTTTGGGTCGATATCAAAAACCAACTTTACCCCTTTGGTATTGGCGATGGGTGTGATCAGCGAGCGTAAGTTATCCAGCAGCTCCTCAAACTGAAAGGGAATTTGTTCAATATTGAGTTTCTTTGACTCAATTTTGGAGAAATCCAGAATATCATTGATTATGGTCGTCAGTGCGTTTGCCGAAAACCTTACTTTTTCCAGATAATTTCTTTGCACACTGGTCAATTCGGTGGACAAAAGAATATCCGTCAGCCCCATAATGCCATTCATCGGCGTTCTGATCTCATGAGACATATTAGATAGAAACAAAGACTTAGTTTCAGCAGCCTGATTTGCCTGTTCATTGGCACGCTTCAAACCGCTCATAAGCCGTAATAAGACGATTAAAATCAGCGTAAATACCAGTAAAAGAAACCAAAAAACGGAGTGTATCATCTGCCAGTATACGCTATCGACTTGATTGCTCAGTTGTTGTGTCTCCCCCAGGATAGCAGTCGATAAGCTACTGTTTTGTATTGGCACCAGTAAATTAGAAGCCGCCAAAGCATTTTCCAGTATGAACTCAATATGTAAGCGCATGACCCTGAAAGAACGTCTTTCCTGCTCAAGCTGAGCAAGTGTCACCATAGACTGTGCAAGTTGCTGACGGACCTGCTCAATGACCGTATGCGAATTTGTCACCTGCAGATTAGATACCAGTGCCGCACTTCTACTGACAATTAACTGTGCTTGTGGTGAAAATGTACTACTTTCTAACTCTTGTTTTGCAATATAGCGATATGATGTTTTGAGCATAGAGGCGAGCTGCATGTAAGTATCAATGGCATCGTGAAAGTGCGATATTGCCACATTCATCTCTTCACTCAGCAGCTGTTGTGACACCAGCTCATTATAAATACTTTCAAATTCAAGCTGCTTTTGTGCATGCTTGTCAAAATGATAAATATTGCTATCCATAGCTGACAAAGTTTCAAGCGATAACTCACTAGTGGCTCTGTTGAGCCGCTCCTTCAAAGCCAGTGTAGCCTGCATATCCCGTAACTGATGGTATTCACCAATCGCGTTTGAACCGAGCCACCAAATCAGTAACAGAATTATCCCTTCAAGTATGTATTTCACTCTTTCAATGACCTCGGTAGTTCACCTGAAAAAGCTTGCAGCAAAGCTTCCAGATCAGCGATATCCTCCTCGTTGAGTTCCAAACCCAACTGCCCTCTTGCCATCAGCTTTATTGCATCCGACAAACTAGCCACCGAGCCATTATGGAAATAGGGTCCGGTATTGGCGACATTACGCAGACTTGGGACTTTGAATACAAACTTGTCCTGCTCGTTACGGGTTAACTGATAACGACCAAAGTCATTCAATAATTCATTGGGCATTCTCTCCAGGCGGCCCATTTTCTGATAGATATTGCCGCCAATATTGCGACCCTGATGGCAGGTCACACACCCCAGTTCCACGAATTTACGATAGCCGCGTTGCTGTTGCGCCGTTAAGGCGTTTTTTTCGCCGAGCAGATAGGCATCAATCGGGGTATTTTCAGATACCAGTGACATCTGGAATGCAACGATGGCCTTAGTGATATTTTCTGGCGTGATGCCCTCATCTGACACCGCGCTGAAACTACTGACAAAGTGAGGCTGCTGCTGCAGCTTGGCAATAACCTGAGACCAGTTACTGGCCATTTCTAATGGATTATGAATAGGTAACGGCAACTGGCTGGTCAGGTCTGGGCTACGCCCATCCCAGAACTGCCGGAAATTAAACACGGCGTTTATCACGCTCGGGGCATTTCGGCTGCCCAATTGCTGATTTATACCAACGGATACCGGAAACCCATCGTCTCCTCCATTGTACAAATCATGGCAAGATGCGCATGAGGTAGTATTGTCTGCTGAGAGCAAGGGACTTTTAAACAGTGCTTTACCAAGCTGGACCCAGCCAACATCATACTGTTCCAGGCGTGGCAACGGCTGAATAGCAGCATCAACCCATTGTGTGGAGTAAGTGACCAGCTCCATGTTGTTAACCGTAGCCTCACGGCCACGGCTACCATCGAAGAAATAAAATTGTATCATTAGGCTCAAAAACACAGCCACCAGCCCACTGAATACAATCACCACATAGTTGGTACTCATACAGTTCCCATCCCTGAAGAGTTTCTCAGACCCCGACAATGGTATAAGTATAGACCACTCAAACGAAAAGCTTTCCATGCAACTGAATATAACCAAGGCTGCACAGCGGTGGTGTGAGACACAGTCCCGGGTGTCTGTTGAAGCGCTCGCCCTGTTGTTAATTGCGTATCACAGCCATGAGGCGATGAAAGGACACATCCTCGAGATAAGTCAGGCCATATGATTTCCTTTCATACATCCCAATTAACTGGAGGAGATTTTACCATACATAATATATTGCGGACCCGCAGGGCCACCCAGATACTTATCATCACAAACTGCCAGCCCTGCTTTTAGATAACAAGTATAAGCGCCCAGATTTTGACAATTGACCCCCAAATATAACCAATGATACGACGAATAGTGGACAAACAAATAAGCCAGCAGTGCTTTTACCGCTTCAGTCCCCAGCCCTTTACCCTGATATTGTTTATCAATTACAAATGCACGTAACCCAATAGCGCCAGCCGGACAATATTCATATTTTTTGTCATAAGCCAAATCAAGCTTGAAGTAACCAACCAGAGTATCATCGAGCTTGATGACATGTAAGTGTGTAGTATCACACTGGTCTTCTAAAAACTCGTCCGGTGTGCCGGCAAAACGAATTTGATCTGGTGCAAGCTGTATCATTTTAACAACAGCCATGTGGGCTGGAGATAACTTTTCGATGACGACCATACCTATCCTTACATCGTTATAACATATCAACAAAATTGGGAACAAAAACACTAGCGAACAATCGCTCAAGGATCAAGCAAACCCGGTGATTGAGCATCACGTACTTACAAAGCGCTTAGTCATAAGAAAAATGGCAAATCTGCTGCGTGGACTTATACCTGAGGTGTGCGTTGACCTTTAATTGTCTGGTCACGCAGCAAATCAATCCGCAGGTTTGCCTTATTCTACTGGACATGCAAGAGAATGTTGAGCTTATTGAGCACCCAACTGTTTCAAAAATGCCAGTTTTTGTCGTTCCTGCTCAGTGGGTGTATAGGGCACTCTGCTCAGTTCAGATAAGTCCACACCATCGAGCATATAGGTATCCACGTTACTGCGGCCATAGCGTGCTTTCTCCTGCGGCGAACCAGACATACGTTCTACCACAAAGGTTGTTAACTTAAGCGCTGAAGCATGCTGCGGTAGAACACTTTGGTGGATTTTAAGTGGCAATATTTGCGTTCCTTCACTCAGGCGTTTTCTCGCCACAACATGAGACAATGGCTGATCGCCCGAAAACAGATTAGCCCTGACTCGATAGATCCCAGCCTCTTGCACTTTAAGCCTGGCATATACAAGCAGATCGCTGCCCTGTACCTGCGGCTGTTCCAGGTTAAGTAATTCGGCACTGGGTTTCATATAGTGGATCTGCGCCACCAAGGGAATTTCATCTCCTCTGACGTGAGCGCGAACAGTCAGTTGTAGCTCCCTGGGAAATGTTTTCTTTCCCTTAATACGCGATGTGTAGCTGCCTTCTTGTTCTACCAAGCTTTGGGTAGTCAGTACTTTGTTACTGTCGACTTCGCTGACCGTTACTGTGGCGCTGTATATATCGCTGCCCGTTAGTACTAACTCTATCGGCTCTGGGTATACAAAACGATATTGGCTAAGCTTGAGCGTCAATACCTCGTCTATATTCTGCGTTGGAATGGTGACGGGATAAAAATGATTAGGCTTGAGTCTGTCAGCATCTGCCGCTGTTAATGGCTGTGAATAAGGTGCAAACTGCAATTGCTGTTCATAATGCTGAGCAATGTGTTCTGCGGCTTCCGTCATTTGCACGGGAATATGTCTGTCTCGTTTTTGCAGGGGTGTTGTTTGTGGCGCCACCTCAGCAGCTGCTTTCGCTTTTTTAACAAGTGGCGCTTTCGCTGGCGTATTTTTGTTAGTTTCGGTTTGAACCTGAGCAGGCTCAGCGTCACCGCTGAGCCACCAGTAACCAAGCCCGATTGCCACAAACATCAGAATAATGAACATCCGGGGCTTCATACCTTTCTCTCCTATTGCATCGCATTAAGCATTAGACGAGACAGGCTGTTATTCCCTGAGTTTTCAACATAACGATAGGTACTTTTCCAGAACCAGGCACCCGTTTCTTCGTTGTAAGTATTAAAGTTAACGGTATTGCCATCAAGCAGCTGTTTGCTGGTCTGAGCGGCGGTCACTTTGCCTTCTGCACGGTCATTGATCACAGAGAAATGGTCGTAGTTATCGCTCATCAACATTGGGTAGTGATATGGCATGAACCCACTAACAGCATCACTTTGAGACGCGATTTTTCCGCTGGTAGCGATACTTGTGCTACAGCTGCCAAAATCGTCAGCACGACTTGCGCCACACGCGGAGTGTGTTGCAACGACACTATCGTCTGTTCCTTTTAAGAAAAGCTTGGTTGCACCGAGAAACAGTGTGCCATCCGCAACAAAACGCAGTCTTGGTGTTCTTGCTTCAGGTAGCGCTGCTATTTGCCTTGCGTTGTTCACTTTCAGATCATTCAAAACACCTAACCGACCTTCTACAGAGCCACCCAGCCAGGCTCTGATCGCCGCTTCAAGAAGTGGGTTCAGACCCGCAGTTCCCTGTGCAACGCTGACAGCCAAGTCGGCCAGCTCACTACCACCACCGGCTCCGGCAATGTCAAAAGTGGCAACGATATTCAGAGGCGTCATACCTGCATTTTCCAGCCAGTTCGCCTGATTATCCAGTAAGTAACGGGCAACTAAATCACCTGTTGAATGCGTAACCAGAATACAACCCGGCTGACAGGTTCCCTGTTGTGACATTTGCTTTAATTTTGGCCAGACATAGTCACTGGCTATCTTGCCTTCAATGCGCTCAAGTGCAGGCCAGTCAATGCGAACATCAGCATGTTGACCCCAAAATTCTGACCAGTATGACTCACCATCGCCCGTTACATCAATTGGGTAACCTGAGGTCACCTGACTGGTCTGAAGACCGTGAATAAGTACAACTTTGTAACCACTTGCAAACGTATTAAATGCCACCGAACTTAGCAGGAAAAGCCAAGACAGGCGCAGGTAGTATTTGATTTTGTGCTGCATAATTTCCTCTTTAATCCTATTAAAATCATTGTGTTCTGTGACCAGCCTTCAAACTTGTATCAGTCGGCAATTTGCCATGCCACGACACTACCTACTGGCGAAATTGCACAAATGTGACACTCATCTGACGTCTGACCTTTTGGTAAAGCGAATAATAAGCTAATGAGTATATGATCAAAAATCAACCACAAAATGAATGAAAATTAAACTTTTATTAACGTATGTAATTCGGGGAATAATATATATGAGGAAAGTTAATGGTTCTTTTTGCTGACAGAAATTGTTATGCAGGTCCAGTGTCAGTAGCCGACTAACCGGCCACTTCTACCCTGTCACGGCCATGTGATTTGGCCAGATACAAGGCCCTGTCAGCCAGCTCAATAAGCGATTGCCATGGCGCACCTTCTTTATGTAGTGCAATACCAAAACTGGCGGTGATTTGCCTGATAGGATTGCCCGTTTTCTTATCTTTTACTGAAAGTTTTCGAATATCCTGACGGATCATATTAGCAAAACTGACCGCTTCACTTACACTGCTGAGTGATAAAGTCAGGCAAAACTCTTCACCACCATAACGATATGCATCACCACGACCCTGAGCATGATGCGCCAACTTTTCGGCCACTTTACGAAGAATATCGTCACCTTTTTGATGACCAAAGTCGTCATTGAATTGCTTGAAGTGATCAATATCAACAAACACCAAGACCTTTTGCTTGCTCATCGGATGAGTACAGAAATTGACAATATCTTCGTCAAATTTACCACGATTCAGCAGGCCGGTGAGCTTATCCGTGCTGGCCTCTCGTTGCGATGCAAAAAGAGCTTCTTTTAGTAATTTGATTTCGTCATAGGCCACCTCCAGCTTATTCTGAAAACCCAGCGCATTTTGCTGCATCATGACTGCTTCGCGCGTCAATCTGGATACATAATCCAATACTTCGTCGTAAGCACGAGGATCGTGTTCAGATCCCTGCCTTTTCAAGTTGTGCAACCCATAGTGGCATTCAGATAAAAACGCAGAAAAATCCTGTGACGTCTCGAGCGTTTGCGAAATTTCATTCTGAACCTGATCTATGGTGCCCTGAAAAGAATGAGATATTTCATGAAACAACGCCAAATCTTGCTGAGAAAGATACTTGTCAAACAACTCTCTGGCTAAATGAGGAGGACAACTCTGGTAGCGCGCCAAAATTTGATCTAACTCGACATTCAATTCAGGCTGCGACCCCACAACATAGCAGTAGCAAATCGAATAATTTAACGGGGTCAGTGGGATCCGGTAACGGATCATGATCGGCAAAGCCTGTTTCAGGTAATGCGCAGAGCGCGTCAGTGTTGTTTCAAATTCCATATAGGTCCGTCAAGCCACATTGTCGGGGCAATGTTTTATTGTTTAATTATTGTTCTACTTTTGGAGCCAAGCGAATGCAATACTAAATAATTAGAAAAAATTAATCAATGATATCGTGTCATTTACAATTAAATTCATGTTACCTTTGCTAAAACATAAAGTATTCTCTCGATTAGATTCAGGAAATATATTATTCACCGCCCCGGGAAAAGTAGACAAAATGTATTTAATTAAGGAACACCCCAACCTTAATTGTTGCTTATTACCATATAATGAATTCTCATTTACTCAACACTAGCCGTGCCGATAACACAATAAACAAAGTACCCAAAATTCCGTCTAGGTGCACAGCCCAGCGCTTAATGCTTTTTGCCCGTGTTACAATAGTTTTTGCCAAATTACTGAAAGCAGCAGCAAATAGCAGGTTAATGAAAAACGCAAACAGACTAAGCAGAAGCCCAAGTACAATTAACTGTGTAGTCATCGCATACTCTGAAGAGGTAAATTGAGGTAAAAACAAACTGAAGAATAACAACGCTTTGGGATTAAGTAAGTTATTAAAGCATCCACGCCTGATCAGCTCTAACCCATTAAGGTCTGAATCGGTCATAGCAGCGCTCCTCTCTGGCTGCGCTGTGTCACTATGCTTGTGCCAATGCAGCAACATCTTCACACCCAAGTAGGCGAGATAGCCCGCCCCGATCATCTTTATAATCAAAGCCACAAGCGGCATGGTCTGCATTAACTGCCCGAGGCCAAAAGCCACCAACGCTGTCTGAATCACACCCGCAAACAAAATACCCAACGCAATGAAGAGTCCCGCTCGAAACCCCTTTGTAGCAGAGTAACTGGACAAAAGAATCAGATCAGGGCCCGGGCTGATTACCAAAAAGAAAATGGTCGTAAAAAACAAAGGCAGTGAGCTGATATCTATCATGGTATCTCCGGGTTCTATGTTGTATCGTCAATAAAAACCCGACATCGTACCTATTTAAATACAACAAAGAAACCTTTCGTCGACATAGCTTAATGAGATATGTTTTTAATCATCCCGCCTGAGATCATTAAACAACCCCAGTTGCCAGGGGCGCATCGCCATGAATAGCCCCACACTCTGACGCTTGTCCAGAGGTAACCGTGCATCCTGTTGGTTAAGCTGAGCAACTTCTTTGGTGAGCTGCTCAAGACGACGCCGTACCACACTGATGGTGGCATCACTGTAGCTTCCGCGTAAATAAAACCGAAAGCTATCCTCACGGTTAAAATCTCCCTGTAAAAACTTGGTCAACACCTGTTGTTCGATAAACCGCTCAAGCGGGCCGCCGGAGATCCAACGAAAGTCTTGAGCAACCAGCGATTTATAACGATTATTAGGCAGCAGCTGGATCATGTTCAGACTGTCTAAACGCGCCAGCAAGCGGATACACTCCAGTTCATCTATCAGATACTGCGAAATGATGTCTTCAAACTGCCAGCCATCACGCACGCACACAGCCACTAAAAAGAGCTTTGGATTCTCCATCAACTCCTGCTCCTGCGCCTGCGTGAGCTGGCTGATAAGTGATTGCTTTTGCTCTCCAAGCGCAAACAAATCAGCCAAAGACAATTGCATCAGATCACAGATCTGCTCAAGTCGCTGCAAGCTAAACTGCTCGCTGGCAAAGACCCGCTTCACATTGGCCTCGCTCATATCCAGTGCATTGGCAACCTCTTTATAGGTCAGTTTGTGTTGCTTCAATAGCTGTTTAAGCGTTGAAGTGATTAATGGGATCTGGCTCAAAGTATTAAATTCCTATACTTATAGTCTCTAATTACTATACATATTAATTTTGAGTATACAAATTCAATCCCTCCGGTAAATTGGAAAGCAAGTCAACGCAAACCACATGGTTTGCTTACCAGGAGGGAAAGATATGACTCACTTACTTCGTTCAGTTTTATGCACAGCACTATTAAGTATGGTTTGTACGCAGGCAGCAGCCAATGACAGCCATGCATCACAGGCCAGCCATCATAGTAGCCAGGCCAGTAAGTACAGTGCACTTAGCGTTGGTGAAAGCGCCGTTGAAGGTGCAACGGTGTCTATGGTTGCTGTTGCCATCCCCGTCGCAATAATCGGATTCAGTGCCATTTCAGTAGGTATTGCCAGTACCCAGGCCGCAGCAGGCTTATCTGATGCCGCCAACCCAAAACCTTTGCCCATTTGTGACGATGTATTAATCGCAGGACCTGCACCTTCACAAGCCCTTAACGAGGAGCTGTAATGATGAATTGGATACAAGGATTGTGCGTGGCCGCAGCAATATGTGCCAGCACACATACGATTGCAGGCAGCCAAAACAGTGGTGAAGCCCGCTTTGAAGCTAACCAGATTGCTCAGTTTGCCAAACAGGTTGAGCGCTACAGCGCACAACAAGGCGCGCATGTATTTGTTATCGGCCGGGTCGGTCGTCCCGAGAATGACTTACCTGAGGGCATAGAATTTACCCATGTTGCACTGGCGGTCTACTCCGAACTCACGACCACAGATGGCGAGAAAAAGCAGGGTTATGCTATTCACAATTTATATCAACTGAGCGACGACCCCGGCACCAGCCAGCTGATAGTGGATTACCCGACGGACTTTTTCTGGTCAGTGCATGACCTCAAAGCGGCCATTGCGATACCCACGCGGGCATTGCAACAAAAGTTACTGGATGCAATTGCGCAGGGAGTGCCTGCCAAGGTCCATAATCCGCGTTATTCAGTGGTAGCCAACCCATTTAACAACCAGAAGCAAAATTGCACCGAACACACGCTGAATGTGATCAATGCCGCTTTATATAACACCACGGACATGGCACAGCTTAAAGTGAATACGCGAGCTTATTTTGAGCCGCAAACACTCAATGTCAGCCGCTTTAAACTGGCGCTGGGCTCCTTCTTTAACGATGGCATAGACAGTAGTGATCACCAGGGTAAGGTCAAAACCACCACTTTTACCTCTATAGCCCGCTATCTAAAGAACAATCAGTTGCTGGCACACAGTACCGTGCTGACGCCGGATGGCCCGGTTGAACTGAAATACCCGCTTTAGGAGAACACAGTATGACAACAACAACCCCTTATGCACCGAGTAAAGCATTTAGACTGGCCTCTGTTGCTGCCCTGCTTATTGGTATTGCCTGCTACCTGATAGGCCTGTTCAATGCGCAAATGGCACTGAATGAAAAAGGGTATTACCTGATAGCCCTGCTGTATGGCCTGTTTTCTGCGGTATCACTGCAAAAGTGTATCCGTGACCGACAGGAGCAAATCCCAACCTCAAACATGTATTATGTCTTGAGCCTGGCTTCCACCCTTCTGGCCATAGTGCTACTGGTATTTGCCCTGTGGCGCGCCGAGCTACTGCTCAGTGAAAAGGGCTTTTATGGTATCGCGTATTTGATGAGCCTGTATGCCGCAATTGCCGTTCAAAAGAACGTCCGAGATAGTCAGGGCTTAGTGGCAGATACTCCTGCACCAACCGCGAATAGCACGGAAGGCGAGGAGTAAGCAGAATTTATAAGGCCGCACTGTGCGGCCTTATAGCATATAAGGATTCTCTCCTCTTGGTTCATTGCTATCAGCAGGCGCCAGTTGCAAGTTCTCAAGCTTATCAAGGATCTCTGTGAGTTGCGCCCGCAACCCCGCATCATTACTCTGCTGCGACGCCTGATGCATTTGGCTCAGTAACTCAGTGACCGCTGCTAACGCCTGGGCACTGGCATCATCACTGTAGTTATCTACCTGTACATTAGCCGACTGAATGCGTGCCAGCTGTGCGGTTAATTCGCCAATCAGTGCTTGCTGGGCATCACTTTGCTTTCTCTGTTCAGACTGTTGCTGACTGCTCAGCGATGCCAGCACGTTATCCAGCGCGCTCTGATGATGCGCTAACCCAGCAGCGGACTGCGCCAGTGCATTCGATATATCCTGAGCCTGAGCCGACATGTTGGTTTGCTGCTGCCTGAGCACTGAGTCCAGCGCGGACCGCAGCGTTGCCTGATTGCTGGCAGCAAGCTGATCGCTTTGAGCCATCGCCTGACCAACCGTCTCGCTCAGTGTCTGAACCAGCTCGCTTTGCCCTGACTGTTGATAAGCCACCAGCACTTCGAGCACTTCTTTGAGCTCAGCCTGCCCCTGACGAGTGACGCGGTCACTGTTCTGCGCGACCGAGTTTATTGTCTCAGTGATGGTCTCCAGCCAATGCGGTAGTTGCTGGTTTTGCGCCTTGTGCTGTTCAGCAAGTTGCTCCAACACCGTGAGGATGGCTGGCTGCTCAGTTTGTCGGGTCAGTTGTTGCAGCTGTGCTGTCACGCCCTGTTCACCAAGAATGGCTCGCAATCCTTCAAACTGCTCACTGTAATTGTGACTTAACTGCGTTTTATCCAGACGAGACGCTATCTGTGACAACGCCCCGCTCACTTCAGCCAGTTGCTCAACCGCCAGCAATGCCGGACTTCCTGCGTCATTGGCCCGATTAAGGCGCGCATAGTCCGCCTTGATCTGAGCCCAGCGCTCGTTTTCCTGTACTGTCAGGGTATCGCGCAATTCACCCAGTTTAAGCAAGTTTTCTTCACTGCCCTTACTCAGTGTTTGCGCTTCACCCCGGTAGTGATCCCGGATCAGGTTTTCCAGTTCTGCCTGATTCATGGCGGCGACTACCTTTTCGGCCATCTTATTCATGTTGCGGTAACTGCCCTGCAACTTAAATGGTGGCTCAGTACGATAATTATCGTCCTGCGCTGCTGAGGCAATATATTGGGCGTTTACTTTAAGCACGGTTTCGCGAATGACCAGTAACTTCTGAAGTACCGCTGTAATTTCATTCGCCTGTGCCTGAGAGTAGCCATATTCCAGCTCGTTCAGAGAAATGTCTTCCCCCTGCGCAATTCGGACCAGCTTGTACAAATCAGCCATATTGCGGTTTGCCAGTGGCGCCAGCACTGCATTGGAAGTAAGTGCGTTCTCCACAAAGCTCATGGCAAACTCTTGCTCACACCCGGCCAGTGTATCGCCCAGGTTGTAAATGTCAGCCCGGTTCGCCAGCATGTCCGGGATCTTAAAGCTTTCACCCGATTCGGTATACGGGTTACCCGCCATCACCACTGCAAACTTTTTACCACGCAGGTCGTAGGTTTTACTCTTACCATTCCATACCCCGTCAATGCGTCGTGAGCCGTCACACAACGAAATAAACTTTTGTAAAAACTCCGGGTTGGTATGCTGAATGTCATCCAGATAGAGCATTACGTTGTTGCCCATTTCGAAGCTCTGGTTGATTTTATCTATCTCTTTGGCGGCGGTCGCATTGATTGCCTGCGACGGATCTAAAGAGACCTGATCATGACCAATAGACGGACAGTTCACTTTAACAAAGGTCAGCCCCAGACGGTTTGCCACATATTCAATCAAAGTGGTTTTACCGTATCCCGGCGGCGAGATCAGCAATAACATGCCCATTAAATCGGTGCGCTTAGCACTGCCTGAGGCACCGATTTGCTTGGCCAGGTTATCGCCAATGATCGGAAAATAGACCTTATCAATGAGCTGGTTACGCACAAATGAGCTCAGCGGTCTGGGCTTAAACTCTTCCAGTTGCAGACGCGCTTTTTGCGCCTGCAGCACATCGGCTTTTAACTGCTGATAGTGCTGATATGCAGGTAAAGCCTGCTCAATGTAAGCACTGGTCCGGGCCAAAAACTCAGCATAATCGAGCGCCAGAGTCTGCTCTTCAATACGCAGGTGTTGCCCCATCAAACCGGATACGTGCGTCTGCGTCTGAACATCCCGCACCTGATAACTGAGTGCTTTGTGCTCAACCAGCAACAAGTAATTCGCCGCTTCAATCTGACAGTCGAGGCTCGCGTCATGTTGCTCGCCATAAGCACTCAGCCAGCCAGACGCCAGGCGGCACTTCTCTGACAAGGTGGTTAACTCAGCAAAGGTCTCTTGCAGCGTCTGCCAGAAGCCTTTGGCTTTAGCCATACTCTGGAACTGCTCCGCCAGTTTACGTGCGTCTGCCTGCACTTCAAACTGCGGCTGGTCGTTACTGCTTGCCAACACCTGAATGAGATATTCAGCGCTCAGTGGCGCAGAATAACGCGCCAGACTCCCTGTGTAATCACCCAGCTGCGCTGCAAAATGGTTTAGTTGTTCACTTAGCTCACCAATCAGTAACTGGTTAAAGCGCGGATCGTTCAGCGTCGTGGCCATCAATTGCGCCTGAGTGGCTTGTTGCTGCAACGGTTGTAATTTCTCACGCTCTAACGCAGAGACAAACAGCTGCGCCATCACCCGGCAGCTGGCGGGATAGATCAGCAACCCCAGCTCGCTTTTCTGTTTCAGTAACGCACTCAGGATCTGGGTTGCATCAAAGTCATGAATGCCTTTTTCATAGCCTTCCTGATATCTGGGCTCAGCAAATGCTTGCACTAAAGTCAGTAACGAGTCTTCTTGCTGTGCACGCTGGAGCTGTTCCATCGACAAGCCAGACTCACCTCGTTGCGCCGCACGCAGGATCTGCGCTGACAAAAACTCACCGCGATAAATCTCTGCACTTTCGGAAGGCAAGGTTTGCGCCCAGTAATCCGCGGCCTGTGCCAACTGTGAACGGGCTTGCTGATCGGGAATAACATCGAAGTACTCGGTACCGGTCAGGTGTAGCATTAACTCGTCATCTCGAGGCAACAACGTCAGGTCCAGCACCTGTTTATTAACACTAAAGCCATGCTTGCCGATTTTGACGGTTTTGCCGCCATCGCTATAGATATCCTGTTTATCTCTGAGCGAACGGATCCCCTGATCTTTACTGGCTTTGAGCTTAGCGGCAATGTCATCTGCTTTAACCTCGTCGCCAAGCTCTTTTAGTTCCTGAGTCAGACTGCGCAGCTTACTGATCATAGGGTCAGAGGCAAAATAACTGTTTATCTGGTCCAGCTCAGTAAAGCTTTGGGTGCGACGGCTTACTCCCTGCAAAATCCGCTCTGCTGCGGTTGCCAGATTCAGTGCCCGACGTTGGCGTTCGTCAATCAGCTGCTGCTTATGCGCTTCAAAGCTTTCGTAAACATCATCCCGCTTTGCCAGGATCTCACTCAGAAACTCATCGTACTCACTGAACTGAGACTCAAGCTCCTCAAGCTGTATAAGCAACCGAGAGAGCTGCTCGTCACATTGTTCAGGCGTTTTAGCGGCACTCAGGGCACTGGTGATACTCTGACTGAACAGCTTAAAGCGCGCGGCAAATTCGGCCTTGGCCTCAACACTCCCGAGACTTTTACGGCGGATCTCAACGGCCGCTTTAGCGCGGTTAACCAGCGCATAGACGCCACTCACGTCTTCAAGAATTTGGGTTCTTACCCGGCTGTCTTCAATCTCCAGATCCAGCATGGTGTGGTTGAGCAGATCCAACTCGCCGCCCAGCGTTTCCAGTGAACCAAGATACCCTTTGAGCTCAGTGACACTGTCGCTTTGCTCACTTTTCTCATTAATTTCCTGCAACTGCTCATGATACGGCGCCAGTGCTTTATCCTGCTGCAGGAAAGTCGCCGTGGCATGGCTGAGTATGCGAGTCTGCTCATCAATATTGCTTTGAATGGTACTGAGTACATCCAGATTAATGTATTTCACTTCCTCCAGACTGATCACTTTCCCTTTGAGCAGTTTCAGCGCATCCAGACTGGCCACAAACTCGCTGGCCAGTTTAAAGCTATCGGGGCGTACCTCACGCAGTACCTGATGGCTTTCCTGTTCAATTTCCGCTTCGGCCTGTCGGGCACTTTGCTGGATCTGGCTGACTTTTTCGAACTCGTCCAGCACCTGCTCTGAGGTTTCAAAGATGTCATGCAGCTGCGAATTAATGGTGCTGAAATCCGCTTCTGCCAGCCAGTGGTAACGGTCAAGTATTCCGCGGGTATGGGAGATCAGATCCTCGTAATGAAAGACACTGGGGTTTTGTTCACTGATGGCCTTACAGACACTGTATAAATCAGAGATAGCCCTGACCAGATCCGGGTTGCCTATACGGCCAAGGCCGCTTGTGGGTGCCGGCGCATTGGCTGCAAACTCTGCTGAACAAAAGGGGCTTTGCCAGATCTGGATGGGATGAACCCGCTCAGCTTCTTCCTGCTCTGCTTTAAAGGTCAGCGTTAAACCGTCTTCATAAATGCCATAGCCATGACAATAAATGGGGTTTTGCAGGTTCTTTTCGATGATGTTGTAGGCAAACAGCGCATAGCGACCTTCGGTAGGCTCATAAAAAACGTACAGCACGTCTTCACCATTAGGCGATTTCAGCTGACGATGAAACTCCAAATCCTCTATTTTATCTTCAAAATAGCGCGTCTGGCCGGATTGCAAATAGTATCCACCCGGGAAAATGATACCGTGGTCTTCAGGCAACTGGACACAAGCCTGACCGATGGCATCCTGTCTCACTACCTGTTGACTGCGGCAATTATAGATAAAGTAACGCCACTGCTTTTCGCGATAGGGTAATACCCTGAGCAGGATCAATTCCCCCACCTGAGCATAATACAACTCACAGTCTGCCAATGACTGATTACTGTCTTCCACCGGCTCGCTGTAAATCCCTTCGCCAGTTTCCGTATTGTTCTCTATTTTGATGGTCAGGTCGCCACCAACGGTTTCGACAAACACTTTGTCGAGCACATTAATGTGCGGGTGTCGGCCTTCCTCATGCTGGGCACGGTCCGTCTTAATCCATTCAAAATCAAAGCCGCTGTGCTCTGAGATGTCTCGTTCACCACGGTTGTCGATATAGTCGAGCGTATTGTCCGCGGCAATTTGCCAGCGGAATACCCTGACATCGCTCAGCCTGTCACCAATCTGGAACAGCGCAAACAGCTTGCCACCTTGCACAAAC
Organism: Pseudoalteromonas sp. R3; assembly: GCF_004014715.1. Classification (NCBI taxonomy): domain Bacteria; kingdom Pseudomonadati; phylum Pseudomonadota; class Gammaproteobacteria; order Alteromonadales; family Pseudoalteromonadaceae; genus Pseudoalteromonas; species Pseudoalteromonas sp. R3. The sequence continues at coordinate 1,246,771 of NZ_CP034834.1, read as the reverse complement.
AGGTGCTGCAAACGGGTTTCTTTGTAATAGGTATAAAGCTCTTCAAAGTCCCGCAAAAAGCGGGCGTCGGTCAGAAACTTGGTCTCTGAAGGGTAAGGTTCAACCTCATAGTGGTCATCCTGCTGCACCAGCTTTTGTACACTAAATACATCACTGACGTGGGTGCTTTGCTTGAGGCCCATAAAGACGTTGTATGCAAAGATCAGTTTGTCGCCAATCAGTACTATGTCTCTGGGAATACAATTATGCTCAGTGCGAACCCGGGCACGACCCTGTACTTTCAGCTCAGTGCTGCCAAACGCATCAACACGCTGGCTATTGAGGTCATCCACCTGAGTGCGTAGCTCACTACCGAAGTTACTCAGACGGCGCTTTATCAGTTGATAGGAGCCCTGCTCCAGCGCGCTGTGTGATGCAGTGTCCTGGCTTGTTGGTTCCGTCATATCACTTTCCTGTAATCATATCCGGTGCGCAATACCGGTTCGCTATCACGCACCTTAAAAAACATTGGGGCAACGCCCCGGCGCAGGGTTTATTCCTGTGTTGTGTTTTTAGCTGAATTACCGTTCAGTGAATTGCCAAGCAGGCTAAGCAATTGCTGTTTTTCGGCATCTGATGTGTTGCTCAATTGCTGGAAAAACTTACTCATATTGATGTTCTTCAGGGTCTCAGACGAAGCATTGGCACCTGCCAGCACGCCTTTGAGGTCATCCATCAGATTCCGCTCACCGTTAAGGTGATCTTTAAACACGGTCTGCATTGTCTGGCTTTCGTTAACCAAACCATCAATGGATTTACCCAGTGTGATGGCGTTCATAAACTGGTTGAAGAACTGGCCGTCACCACCCATAAAGTTAATGTCTGCATCGCTCAGTGCCTTAGCCAGCACTTGTGCCTGGTGAGCTGCAATTTCTTTGTTCGCTTCCAGCTGCGCCAGCGTCAACTCTTTTTGCTGGTTCAGTTGCAGCGTAAAGCCTTCATAGTCACGGGCATCTTTATCCATAGCATTAAGGGCCTGTAGCTTCTCTTCCAGACCTTTGGCTTCGGCCGACATTCTGCGCTCAAGGTTAATCGCTTCCGCTTCACCCTGTTTCTCCATGGCTTCTGCCATAGCAGTTTGTACTTCGGCATCTGCCAGACCAATATCGCGCTTACCGTGGGCCTCTGCTTCTAGCTTCTGCTGCAGTACTTTGGCGTCTGTTTCACCCTGCAATGCGTTGGCTTGTGCTTTAGCCTTGATCACCTCGGCTTCCGCCAGACCTGAAGCAGCAGCTTCAACCTGCATTGCCTCTGCCAGAATTTTCTTCGACTCAGCCTGCTGGTTTGCAATACGCAGCTCAGCTTCAGCCATTTTTTCCATTTCACGGGCTTTGAATTCTGCTGCCTGCTCTTGTGCTTTTGCCGCTTCAATGTCTTTCACTAAAGCTTCCTCTGCTTCAGCCTGGGCACGGATCACAATGGCTTGCTTGTCACGCTCGGCAGCCGCCAGTGTCTGCACGTCTTTAATGCGCTCTTGCTCTTGGGCTACGGTTTTCTCAACCGCAACACGGTCACGTTGCACATCTGCAATCTCTTTACGCTCCACTTCCAGCGCTTTTTCTTTGTTAATGCGCAGGATCTCGGTTTCTTTTTCACGCTCAATGACTTCAATTTCACGCGAACGGGCGACTTTTTCTTCTTCAATGGCCAGCACGCGCAGACGATTTTGCTCAGCAATATCGACTTCACGCTGCCTGTTCTGCTCTGCAATCTGGATTGCTTCATCGGCTTTAAGGCGCGCTTGTTCAGACTTCAGGCGCTCTTCTTGCTTGACGCGTTCAGCTTCGGCTTCTTCGCGTGCCTGAACGGTTTCAATCTCACGCTTTTGCTTCGCTTTGGCATCTTCTTTCTGACGCTCAATTTCCAGCGTTTTTTCCAGTGCCGCCTGATTCTGGATCTCGATTTGCGCCTGCTCGTCACACTTTAACTGGTTGGTTTCAACGTTTTGCGCTGCGGTTTTTTCAGTGATACGGCGAATACCTTCCGCATCGAGAATATTGCTTGCATCCAGCTTGTGGATTGAGGTTTGCTCCAGATAGTCAATCGCCACATCTTCTAATGTATAGCCCGACAGGTCCTGACCAATCACCTCTTTGATGCTGTCGCGGAACTCATTACGGTGTGTGAACAGCTCCTCAAAGTTCATCTGTTTACCCACAGTTTTCAGTGCTTCTGAGAACTTGGCTTCAAACAGTTCTTGCAGTGTTTCCGGCTCAGACGCGCGCGCACACCCTACCTGTTTTGCTACCCGCAGTATGTCTTCTTTATTTTCATTCACGCGGATATAAAAGGTAATGGCAATGTCGGCACGAATGTTGTCTTTACAGATCAAACCACTGCTGTCGCGGCGCTCCAGCACCATGCGTTTGGTCGAAATGTCCATCACTTCCATCTTGTGGATCACCGGATAAACAATGCCGCCTGTGGTGGTAACATCTGGCTCATTCTTCGTTTTATTGATGATCAGGGCATGGCCTTGTTCCACCTTACGATAGAATTTACCAATTAACATAATGACTGCAAAAACAACGGTGATGACCAAACCAGCGATAGTCAAAACAGGTCCAAGGTTATTTAAAAATTCCATATCTCTTCCTGATAAGTTTTATAAGTTATTCCCGGGCGCTTATCCGGCGCCGTTTAAAATTGAGCCATCACCAGGGGTTGGTGACGATTGTATAGCTATGGGTTGTTGCGTTGTGTTCAATCAGCAGTGCTTTATCACCCTGAGTAAACGTATTTTCTTCATCACATCTGACTTCGACTAACTGCTCGCTGCCCTCATAGGAAACGCGCGCCTGGCCAAATGTTGCGGTGACTTTTCCGGTGGCAATCACACATTCCAGTCCGACTAACGCATCTTTACTGCTTGTTTGCTGACTTTCAAATAAGCCACGCAGGGGTCGCACTGCAGCTGCAGCCAACGGCAACGCCACGAACAGGCTACCCAGCATAAAAGCGCCGCCTGTCAGGTAAAACATCACACCATCGCCCAGCAGATACGCAAATAGTTTTTGAGCGTAAAAGCTAACCACCCAGCTCAGTGCAACGATTAAGCTGATTGACACGGTTAAGGGTACGCCGCCAAAGCCCATTTGCCATAACGAGCCGCCGTCAGCCCCCCCCTCAACTTCGATATCGGCATCGCCATCGAGCATATCGGGGTCGGCAAAACCAGCTAAAGAAATCAGCCAAAACAGTAGTACTATCAGCAGTAATGTAGAGTAGACCACTGTGGGAAAAGTGAAGGCCGTGTTTAAAAAGTCCATATTTCCTCCTTACACGGGCAATTGTTGCGTTTATGAAAACGAAAGGAGCATAGCGTGGTAATGGCAATCATAACACCTGCTAAACGCCAGCTTGGTAAACAAACGTAAAAAGCGCCGCTTTAAATCGCCAGATAGCCGCATGTGAGAATGGGGTACCATATGCCCAAATACAAACAGCATATCTAACCATGGGAAGATTCTTTCGCACCATTTAAGCTAGAGTCTTCAGGCACTTATTTGACAGGTTCAAACATCAATGATGTCTGTTTACCACACAGTCAATCTGCCACACCAAGACATAATATGTCAAACGCTTTGTTGCATAATTCAGAGATTTAACTCACTGGGGTTCTTCTTTTACTTGCATTTCAGCCCTGTTAAGTTTAAATGACAGGAACAAGGAACTGATATTGTGAGAAACTTATGGAACCATTGCTGGCTGGCCGTAAACTGCTACTGGTCGCACTACTGCAAAGCTTTTTTCTGATCATCCTGCATCAATCTGTCAACTTCGAGTTTTGGCCAGGACAATCACCGCACTGGCTGTTTGCCGCCTATTCGTTGATTATATTTGTGCCCTCAACCCTGATTTTTTCAAGCTTTGCTCAGCTTAGAGCGTCGTTTTATATCCAGCTGGGGCTCTATGCACTGATATTCACTCTGTGTGGCTTTTATCTGGGCAGCCAGCTGCTTCCTGAACGCGCACCTTTACCTTCTCAGGCCTGGCCTTACCCACTGATCGTGTTTCTGGCCTCTGTATTACTGGTGCCATGGATAACTCAAAACAGTCGAGCAAACTGGTTGCCCAGCTACGATTTGCTAAGCGCCTCGCTGGGTCGCTTTTTATTGGTTTTCGCTGCGGCGCAGTTATTTACGCTGTCTGTACTGATGTTGTTAATGTTATGGGCCAGTTTGTTTGAAGTGATTGAAATCGGGTTTTTCACCGATTTGTTTTCTGAGCCCTGGTTTTTCTACCCAGCCATTACATTAAGCCAGGCCATTGGCGTTATCCAGGCGCGCAGTCGCAGCAACTTCGCCAATCAGCTATTCGCCATTTGTCGAAACTTTGCCACCTTGTTATTACCTGTATTGAGCGCTGTGGCCATGCTGTTTTTCGTGGCTGTGTTATTCAGTGAGTTAGACACACTCTGGCACAACGGCGGAAGTAGCCTGATCTTTGTGCTGGTCGGGGCCATCGTATTGTGCTTAAACCTGTCTGGAGACGCGTTAACTCAGCGCCGGTGGTATCGCCATTTCATTGCAATAGGTCTGCTCCTTTTGCCCTGCTACCTGGCACTCAGCGGTTGGGGTTTATACCTCAGAATAGGTCAATACGGCCTAAGCCTGGCACGACTTTGGGCGGTGCTGATTGCAGGCGTTAGCATGGCTGTTTGTCTTGGTTATGTGTGGCAACTCGCCGCTCACAAGCGCGACTGGCACAAGCGATTGAGCGCAGTTAATCGACCGCTGACTTTGTGTCTGCTTGGGCTGCTGATAACGACCCAAACGCCATTGCTGGATTTTCGAGGTCTGAGTGTTAACTCTCAGATAAAGCGCCTCAATGCCGGGATTACCCAGCCTGCGGACTTCGACCCTCGCTATCTGGTGAATGAGCTGGGACAAAAAGGGCTGATTGCACTCGAATCGCTACAACATGAAGTCAGCGACGAGCAACTAAAGCGGCGGATCCAAACTGCACTGACTCTGGAAACAAAACCACTGACGACGCAAACCTTATTGGATCTGATTGAAATGCCAGAGCACGATAAGCATTCACTACCACAGAACTTAGTGACCGCTCTGGAGACTTTTGCCAGACACAACTCGCATTTGTTTGAAGACGCCTCAGAGCTAATGCTGCGCACCATTGAGCTCGATAATACACCTGAGCCTGAATATTTGTTCATTGCCAAGACTCAGCGCAGAGTTGAGCTCAGAGTGTTCTACCTGGGCACTGTAAATGGTGTACAAGGCTGGCAAACAGGCTATCTGGATCAGAAAGTCTATGGTGAACAGTCGGACGACCTGCTGGATGCCATTAAGTCAGGTAACTTTGAGATTGTAGAGCCCAGATTTAAGGACATCCAGATTGGCGGGCATCGCTTTGAGCTTCACAGCCCGTTTTAACGGGCTGTGAGTTTTGCTTTAAGATGGTTGCGAACCGCTGGCCACTCAGAGGCCAGAATGGAATACACGGCGGTATCACGAACAGAGCCATCCGCCAAAATCTGATGACTTCTGAGTACGCCATCCAATTTAGCCCCTAAACGCTCGATTGCTTGTCGTGACGGGTGATTAAAAAAGTGCGTTTTGAATTCCAGTGACAACGCACCACACGTTTCGAACAAGTTTGTCATCAACAAGAGTTTTGCCTCCGTGTTGACCGGTGTTCGCCTGACCGCTGCGCTATACCAGGTATAACCAATCGAAGCGCGTTTGTGCTCGGGCTTAATATCGTAATAGCGGGTAGTACCAACAATGTGCCCGCTTGCTATCGATCTTACAACGAAGGTCACCTGATCCTCTGCAACCTTACTTAACGCTTTTTCGACATACTGTTGCATCTGTTGGGGTGACGGCACATTTGCATACCAGAGCTTCCAACTTTGGCCATCCTCAACAGCTTCTTTAAGCTCATCAACATGTTCAAGAGCCAGGGGCTCAAGCCTTATGTACTGGCCTTCCAGCGGCGTATTCTTAATCCACATTATCTACTCCTTTTTCAATTAGGTTAAAAATAGCTCAGCTTAAACTGCGCGTATTGATCAGACTGAATAAACCCACTGTCACCACTAAAATCTGCCAGTTCCTGCTCGGTAAATTGGATTTCAAAGGTCTTCTTAATAAAAGAAAGTAGCTCTGCCGAGAACTCATGCTCACCTGAGAACAAAGAAACCTGTAGTAACATCAAGTATCCATAGGAGTGGCCCGACGCTCGGTATAGGGCATCTAGCGCCAGGGCAAAGCCCTCCCGCTTATTCCCTTGACGGGCCTGTAAAACGGCCTCTTCCATTAAAATTGGCGCGCTGCTACGTATTGCTTCGGGCACTTGCTCGTACTCAGACAATGCCTTGGCATACTCGTTGAGGTTGCTGTACAAATTTGCTCTTAGCAGGCCCTGGTACTCATGCTGACTGTCCGATAAAACGCGGTTGCAAAATGCTTGATATGCCTCTGAGCTACAACGCTTAATAAATCGAAACAATGATTCATGTACGACCCCAAGCATACGCACCTCTTCGGGCAAGGCCAGATAATGTTCCAGTGCCGACTGTGGATCATTATTCTCTATCTGCTCTTCTATTTTTGTAAGTGCGTCATCATATCCTTTTTGTTCAATATGTTTTTCATATTCGCCCAGATAATTGACGACACTGGAACGAAACACATGATTGTGGACATCCACCAGTTTCTTCCCCTGTTTGGTCAAAACCAGATCTACCAGAGCATAACTGCCGTTGTTATTGGAAAAGATATAATGACTGTACCAGTAGTTCCCTTGTGTCCGACTGTGTGAGTAGACAACATGATCGAAACGACTCAGACCTTTCAATGCGGCAATCGTGACAATGGCGCTGTTCAGTGCAAACTCTTCCTCGCTAATGCCTATCTCATCTTTGGCATAAGTTTCGCTGGCTTCTTTGTCTATCAAGTCCAACAGCATGCGGGGGTCGGGATCATTTAGCACGTATTCCAGCGTTTTATTTGCATCATAAATAGACTGAGTGTCGTTAAGTAGCACCGTTTTTTTGGTTGATGCACATCCGGACGTAATCAAGATCAGCAGTAATGTTCCAATTAAACGCATCATAATGACTCTCCAACAAACTTCATCTTAGTCGTACGTTCCATCTGGTCGACGAAATCTCTGAATACGGTGTGGTTCGGGTTGGTCGTCACCTCAGATACCGAGCCACCAAATCCGGTGAACTTGCTGGCCTGCTTTAATTTGCTCAGGTGAGCGGGCACCGCTTCAACCGGCACATATTCTGCGAGCGCCTCGTACTGACTGTGAAAAGTCACTCGACGGCGATCATATTCCATTGCACTGTGAATACGCATATAGGGATCAGTGAAAGACTTTTGATAAGCCAGCGCACTGAAATCAACGTCCATAGGCATCAGCAACGTAACCCGTTGAGACGTTGTCATTGGGTATACTTTTGCCAGCGGTTGCTTACGGCGGACTGTCTGAGGTAGTTTGACATACTGGCCGACATTGCCAGCACCAAGATAAAATTCAACTGAGCCGGCGTCTCCTGATTGCCAAAAATCGGGCACCCAATAAGACTCAACAACCGTGATCACATTGTCGCGGCGATTGTCCGAAAAGGAAATGGGGGTTTTAACCTGAACCCCAGGATAAAACTGTGCGTAGTAATTCAGCGAGTGTTCCTGAAATTGCTTCTTTTGCGAAGAGGCCAGCTGATAACGCAGACGCTCGGCTTGCCAACCATAATACTGTGACTCAATACGCCATTGCACTGGCGAAACATAATCAGGGGCAATGATCATTTCATTGATGTCGATACCATGGCGTGCCACTTTAACCTCAACTTCTTTCAAAGCACCAGATTGCGCATCGACTAACAAAGCCCTTCCGTAATCGGGCTGATATAAAGCGTTCAGGCTGTTTCCCTGATAGCTAATTGTCGGGTCTACCCAAAACTCCTGTCCGTCCAGGGTAAAATAAGTAATGACATGGTTAAACGCGCTATGCGTCGGTAAAAACTCATTGATGTAGTCTCGCTTTTCGGTAGATACCAATGCAGGTTGCGCTTCGATTTCAAGTGCCTTAAGCAGGGTGTTCAGCAACAGTGTTTTGTCTTTACAGTCACCAAAGCGTTTCTCATAAACCTGATGTGGCATATTAGGCTGATGCGAGTTCACACCAAGCTCTAAGCCAAGATATCGGATCTCATCCTGAACAAACGTAATCGCCTGCTCAATGGCCTGATCTTGAGGCAGTGCTTTTAGTTCATTAATATACGCCTGTAACGCCGGGCTCAGCTCTGAATCTACTTTGAACAGCTCAGCCGCCCAGGCTTGTACTTCAAGCCAGGAATTGAACTCAGTAAACTGAATATAGGGAAAAGGGCTAAACCAGCCAGGAAGCTCGTGCTCTACTGTATGCGCTACGCTGTTCTCCACACGCACCGTGTAGGTTTGCATGGTATCGCTTTGTTGGTGTTGCACCTGGGCATTTGAGTCGCCGAACACTTTATACGCTACTTTTTTATCTCCGGGCAGCGTCAGCTTAAAGGTCAGTAAATCCACAGCGACACGCCACCCCAGATTATCAAAGTAACTGAAGCGCTCTCCCAGCACCGGGTTAGTACCAGACAAACTATAACTCACATCCAGTTCGTCACCAACGCGCACATCCTGAAGCAAAATCAGTGCATCAAACAAGCCTGAATACATATTGTTTTGCTGATCATCTTCCGCGTTGATCACCTTAATGTCTTGCTGACTTAGCTGATAAACCGCCTCCCCCTCTCGCAATATCGTGACGTTGTGAAACACCAGCTTCTGAAACGCAGGGTTAAACCGCACTCGTACGGTGCTCCCTTCCTGAACACCTGCAGCGTCAGTAAATACATAACGATTATGAGAAAAAGACATTTGCTCAGTCACATCACTCACCTGCTTGTCCACCAGCCGATAATGAAGTGGTTTGTGCAGGGTATCTGGTAATTTTGCCAGTGTTTGCGTCTCGACCCAGTCAGGTGCAGGTATGATGCCAACATCCGGGCGTTCACCCAATGCCTGGGCGGGGCTAATCCAAACCATCACAATGATAGCCAGGGTGGTAAGTAGCTGCTTCATAATACTCAACTTATTGTATTTCAGTTAATTATTTTTGACCAACAAGGTTTTCTGAATAGGCCTGAGTGCCCCACAACGGCACAGTCGATAAACTGTGTTTAAAACTCCCGGAGGTCTCTTTGGTTGTATATGACAAGTACATGAGGGTTTGATGCTCGCCATCATATATCCGTCTGACTTTCATGGATTTGAAAAACACGCTTTTAGACTGTTTAAACACCACTTCACCAGATTTGCTCTTATCTATCTGCGCTATCATTTGCGGTGTAATCTCCCCTGTCTGACGACAAGCAATGGAGCTGTCGCTTGGGTCCGACAGACTGAGATCGGCTTCAACACTGGCGACGTGGCAAGTAACCCCAGTAACAATCGGGTCTGTCATGGAGTGTAATTTGATGTCTTTGAGCGTAAACAAACCAAGGGATACATCGCCGACTTCACTGTCTGAGCAGGCGCCTAGTAAGGTAATTAAAGGAAGCAGCAGTAGTCTTTTTTTCATCATCTTTCCTGAGACGTGTGTATTTGTGGAGTTTACCATTGTTGCACAAACCCGCTATCAAAAATATCACTCGGGTCTGAATGTATTGGTATTTACCCAATATTGGTCTAACTTTATGAATCTATTCATCATCGCTTAAGGTAAATCATGGAACTGACCACCCTTTCAAAAGGTATCGCAAAAAAGCTCAAACTGCTTGTAGAACGTATTGAGCAGAGCGATATTCCACCATCAATGTTGGACGAAACCCTTAACATCGCAACCTGGAATATTCGTGATTTTGGAAAGCGACCACGCAGTGAACTGGCGATTTCACTTATTGCGCGTACTTTGTATCAATTTGATTTAATTGCAATCACAGAGCTCAGAGACGACTTAACAGATTTTAAACGGGTGATGCGTTTGCTAGGACCCGACTGGCAATTTGTGATCAGTGACTGGCAAAGTGACTTTGGTGGCAACTGGGAGCGCACCGCCTTTGTCTTTGACAAACGCATGGTGCAATTTACCGGCCTGGCGGCTGAGGCGCAGCCCGACAGGCAGAAAATAGAGGGCCAATATATCAGCGAGCAATCCTGGTGGCGTGCGCCTTATATGGCTTCTTTCAAAGCGGGCAATTTTGATTTTATGATGCTGGCTATGCATGCGCGTTGGGGTACACGCCCCGGCCGGGAGCAAGAGCTGGCAAGCTTTGCTGAGTGGATCAAAAGTCGCTGGGTCGATAACGCCGACAGCGTATTCGATGAAGATCTCATTGTGGTCGGCGATTTCAACATTCCCCGCATTGGCGACCGCTTCTATCAGGCACTTACTCAGTCAAGCGGACTACAGATGCCGCTGGCTCTGGCCGATATCCATGACACCGCCGCAAGCGCAGGAAATAAACGCTATGATCAGATTTTACATCGTGCCAGATTGGCCTTTAGCTATGCCGACAAAGGTGGTGTGATTGACTTTGCCGCCGACGGTCTGATGGCTGCGTTATTTGATGATAGTGGCATTCCCGAGAGTAAGTGGACCTATGAACTGAGCGATCACTTTCCACTTTGGGTACAGATAAATACCAATAATGAATTAGCAATATTGGATCATCTAATCCAAAATGAGTAACAAAACATTATCTGAATAATAGACAAGCATTTCATTTAATAGCACAATGCATTTTAACGAATGATACCCGTCTGCTTAATAGCGTTGTCAGCATTGGGCTGTAGAATACTGTCGATGACACAGTAAATTGTACCAGTACCTGTTTAAAAATAAGGTGTCGAACGGTGTATTTCGCGCTTTTGGCAGATCCCCCCCAGACAGGCAGGATATTAACGCATTTTATGATGGTATCTTCGTTAATCAATTATAAGTGTAACCATGACTTCAATAAGGAAGAAGCAATGAATAACACGAAAATCTTCAAGTTAACTCTGATCTCGGGCGCACTGGCGCTGTGCAACATTCCTCAGGCACTTGCTGGCGCACAATGTGATGTCGTCATTTCTTCCAGCCATCATTTGGTGGATGGTGACACACTCGGTATTGTTGCCGGAGATACGATTTGTTTAGCTGCCGGTGAACGCGGCCCATTGCGCATTCGTAATGTGCATGGGGAAGCGGGCAAGCCCGTGGTGATCCGCAATGAAGACGGTACAGTCACAACGCGTCCATACGAGTATAGTATCGCCGTTGAGAAATCATCTCAGCTACGCATTACTGGTAGCCGCGGTGAAACAGGCTACGGCATGCGCCTTGGTGGTACAGTCGGGATTGGTGGGCTGAGCGAGTATATTGAGATAGATAACATTGAAATTTATCGCGCGCGGTTTGCCGGGTTGTTGATTAAAACCGATCCAACCTGTGACCCGGCTACCTGGCAGGAGAATTTCACCATGCGTGGACTGCGCGTTCACCATAACTATATCCATGACACTGAAACAGGCGAAGGTATGTACATCGGCTATACAGGGAAGAGCCGCAAGCTGGAGTGTGATGGTGTTGTAACCACTGTCTATCCACATAAGCTGACTGATGTAGATATTTACAACAATACTCTGGAAAACATTGGTGCCGATGGCATTCAGCTCAACTCGGTGGCAGGTGATGCGACAATCCGCAATAACAAGATTTACCGCACCGGCGTCAGCCCGTTTGACCCTAAATATCAGAATACCGGCATTCAGGTTGGCGGTGACCATGTCGTAGTGACAGGTAACCTGATCTATCGCAGCGGTGGTAACGGTATGATGCTAGATGGTGATGGGCTGACAATCCATGACAACCGCATTCTGTATGCCGGAGAAAATGGTATTTTTGCTCGTAACCCAGCTCAGCAAGACAGCACTATAACCGGTGGTGATGCACACGTATACAGTGAAAACCTGATAGTCCACCCTGGCAGTTATGGCATCAAATTGTATGCAACGAACACGCAAACCCCGAACCAGATCAAAGAAAACACCGTCGAGAACCACGGTCAGGTCGATGCAGCCAACCGCCCGATGACTTACTCTTATCTGAACAATAACGTGCTCAGACAAGAGCTGAACAATCGCCATTACGTGGTTGAGCAATAATCTATCAGTTCCAAAAAGTAGAGCATGTTCTATGCTCTACTCTACTCTTCTGAAAGTTACAAATTATCCGTGACAGAAATATTGGTAACGTATTGACCAAGCTCCGGGTTTTTATGAACCTTTGCAATTGCTTTTTGCAATTGGGTCAGGTCATCACCTTTCAGGCGCTGCTGCTCAACATGTCTGAGCGATAACGGATTAATCGGTTTACCATTTTTGTGCACCTCATAATGCAGGTGGCGAGCTTGCGACAATCCGGTGTTACCCAGATACCCAATCACCTCTCCCTGTTTGACGCGAGTACCCGGCTTTATGTCTTTTGCGACGCCCTTGAGATGTGCGTATAGGGTGTCATAGCCATTGGTATGACGGATCACCACTCGATTACCAAAACTGCCTCCCCATCCCGCTTTTTTTATGGTGCCATTACCCGCGGCAAAAATAGGAGTGCCAACAGGAGCGCCAAAATCCAGACCCGCGTGCAAACGGGTATAGCCAAGAATAGGGTGCTTGCGACTGCCAAACTTAGATGATAAACGTGCCCCGTTTAATGGTGTTTTGAGTAAAAAACTCTGCGCAGGCCGACCGTCAGCAAAGTAGAAACCGCTCAGTTCATTGCCCCCGTCATGATGATATACCGTCAGATCTTCACCCTGATTCTGCAACCTGGCAAAGCGTAACTGACCAGGTTGCTCCAGCTTTTGGTGTAGTCCATCTTTGACAACCAGCACAGCCTTGTCATACATTAGCGTAAGTACATCACCATGATGTATTTCACGCTGAAAGTCGACAAAGTGGGAAAATACAGTAATCGCCTGATTCACGACATCTAACGGCACATCATCATTTACAGATGATTCATATAAGCTCTGAGTAATAGCGACATCATGAACAGCCTGAGCTGAATGGGTATCAAGCTCATAGAGGCGCTTTTGCCACTCTCCCTCCATAGAAACACTCAGACGCTGCGCAAATCCGGTTGCCAATGTAACAGAACTCAGCTGCTCCGCCGTCAGTCCGATTTGAACCTTTTGTCCAGCCTGTAGCTGGCTCAGATTTATCTCTGGCGCCATCAATTGCTGCAACTTAAACGCCTGATGCTCATTTAGTCCAAAAGGTTTCAGCAAAGCAATAAATGACTGACCGGCCGTAAGCGTCAGGATCTTGTGTTCAACCTTTGGTGCACTTTCATGTTCAGCGGGTTGTAAAGACACAGTTCGCTCAGAGGTGAGATGCTGTGTTCCAGGTTTGGCGTGTGCAATAACCGACGTACATGCTGGCTCTACTTTTTCGCTCGCCTGTTCAGGTAACTCAGACACAAGTGTGCTTAGCACCATACCCGCAGGTATGGCGATCATCAGATGGTATTTCATAATTTAATCCTTTGAAAATATGCTCAGCGGGTCAAGGCGCTCTCCGTCAGCCAGAATTTCCAGGTGCAGATGCGCCCCTGTAACACGGCCACTGTCTCCCAGGGTACCGACAACCTCTCCGGCTGAGACCCACTCACCTGGTTGCACAGCAATGCTGTCCAGATGAGCGTATAAACTCTGATAGCCATTGCTATGCTGGATCAGTACAGTTTTGCCATAGTTTGCCGCCAGACTGGTATCATCCGCGACCAGCACCTTGCCGGTGGCCAGAGCACCCAGTGGGGTGCCTTTTGCGGCAACCAGATCAAGTCCGCCGTGAGGTTTATGATTGCGAAAAGCCGACACGTGACCGAAGTGAGCACTGATTTCATAATCACTCATCGGCCACTGCCAGTTCGGGGTCTGAGGACTTAACAAAGGCTTTACCTGGTAAGAAATAAACACGCTGAACAGACCGATCAGTAGTACATTCACAATGACAAATCGGTGCCGTGCTTTAACCGGCTTCATTATCTGTATCAGTCTGCTTTTATAGTCAGCCAGCGACAGCGCCTCTGAAGCAAACCCCGCTACAGCATTGGGCGTTTTGTGGGATGTGCTGTGTTTCAGCGCTTCCAACAAGGTCGCCGCATATTGCTGGCGGTTAATACCATAGTACTCAATGGTTTGCGCATCGCAGCGCGCTTCCATAGCATTGATAAACGCCGCTTCCATTTTGCCAATCGCCGGGTTGAACCAAAACAAACATCTCACGACCTGCCAAACCATAATGGCAATGTGATCTTTGTGGGCGAGGTGCGTGACTTCATGCAACAGCAAGGTCTGCTGTTTGGGCTGAGGTAAAGTAGTGAAATACTGAGGCATGACAATCACGGGCTTACGCACACCCGCAGCAAATGCCGTGCAATTGAGCGGTAAAACAAAAACGGGGATCTGCCGACCTTTCACACGAGGTAGAGGCACGAGTGAGTCACAAAGGCTTGCCTGCAGAGGCTCGGCACTTGCCATCAAAGCGCGCAGGCTGGCAAACTTGTTGAGTAAGCGCGCCAAATAGCGAATACTTTGCATAGCAAGCAGCGATGTCAGCGCAATGAACACCCACAGCCAGTCCCATTCATACTTGGTGTCCAGCAATAATTCCGTGCTTAAATGAAGCTTTCCCGCCGGTTCAACAAAGTCATAAAGTACTACTGGGATCGAGCCGTTTAGCGCCATGTCTGGCAACGGAATAAAGGGCACAAAACTCAGTGCCAGAACAGCCCACCACAAAGCGGGAGACGCCGGATGATAACGACTCAGCATGCGACCAACCTTTACCAGGGCAGCACTGACAATACACCACAGTAGCAGTGATCCTAAGACTGCAAACAACGTTGCCAAAGTCATACTACTGTCCTCGTTTATCCTGTTCAGACAGAGATTGCAGCAGATGCTCCAGTTCGTCTAGCTCCTGTGACTCAATCAGGCGACTGTCGGCAAACATGGCAACCGGCAACGGTCCATCCAGTTCCAATACATTTTTGGCAAACTCCTGCGCATAAGCTGCCAGCGTGGGCACTTTCTCTACCCTGGCTGTGTAGGATTTTTTATTGCCTTGCTCTCCGACGGCCAGCAGGCCTTTATCACCCATGCGCTCCAGGGTTTTGCGTGTTGAGGAATAGGACCAATTAAATCGCTCAGCTATCGCATCGTGAATTTCTTTGGCGGTGCGAGGCTCCTGTTGCCATAGCAGTTTGAGGATTTCTAATTCAGTAGTATTGGGTTTCATATTGTGCTGTTTTTCTTTTTGTGTGACATGTGTCGCACTTTAACAACAAAAAAAGTGCGACACAAGTCGCACCTAGAACAAAATTATTTATACAAACATTTATTTACTGGATAACCGCTGCATGTTCATTTTCCTGCATCTGCTTACGGTATTGATTTGGAGTCGTCCCCGTCACGGATTTAAAGGCCCGGGTAAAAGGCCCAACCGAAGCAAATCCACTTTCCAGCCCGATCACCAGTACTGGCCAGTGCTGATTTTCAGGGTCTCGTAACAGTTTTTGCGCATGCTCTATTCGCAGGCGGTTAATAAACTGGTTAAAATTGGCTTCTTTTAGTTGTGGTTTAAGCGCACGACTTACTCTGTATTCTGGCACATCAAGCGCCCTGGCCAAGTCAGCAACTTTCAGATTGGGTTGAAGGTAGTACTGTTCCTCATGAATAAGCCTGCTAAGCGTATCAAGCAGCTGGTCACCATCGCTGTTACAATTGACTGGTTCCGTATTAGATATAGCGCGAGACTCCGGCGCTGAGCCAGATTTACCGCGTTTGCCGGATAAACCAAAGTGCCACAACAACTGAGCTTGCGTGCTCACGAGCACAAACAGGGTAATGATTGAGACAGTCCAGTCTTTTAATTCGGGTGACTGAGTAACATAGGGCTGCATCGATTTGCTGATCCCCACGGCCAGGCCAAAGGTGGCCAAAAATAACACACGCTGTGCCTTTTCAGTTCTGGTGCAATCATTGAAGCCCCTGCACCCCTCCCAAAAAGTCAGTACCAGTACGCAAGATGAGAGTAACGTTGTGAGCTCAGACAATACACCTGTCAGCACAGTGAAACTGTTATCAACAGACAACCATTGCGCATTGGCAAACAAATAGCCCTGTTTAATCACCACCAGTAGCGCTATCACGATAGCCAAAGCAATATGGACCAGTGCAATCGGCTGATGTTTACGAAACATACTTCGGGCCAATAACCAGTAACAATTACATGTTGCGCATGCCCCCATACCGATCAGGTATTGATAAGCGCCGACCGAATGGCCAGTAATTTTCCTGGCGGCAATCATCGCCAGCGAACCACAAAATACAGCGAACAATATATGGGCCGTCTGTTTTTGTTTAACCCGCAGTTGCATCAGCAAGCAAGCCAGGCAGATTGCAAGTGCCAGATAATGAAAAGATACCAGGGTCATAAGTCAAGTACTCAATGTAATGCGCTATGGTGATCATAATGACTTCACTAACTTGCTTCAATGTACGGTTGTAAGAAAACATTACAAAGCGCACATTTAAACTTCGGCAAAAAAGCCAAAACCATGTGCCGACTTTCAAATACGGTGCGACGATTTACGAATAACATGCCACATTAGCACTTAAATCAAACAGTTAAATTGTGGTGACTACAATGCTAACCTTATTAAAAGAACACTTCTCGCCGTCCATTTCGGCAGATAACACCCTTCAGGGCGCACTCAAAACCTGGATTGTGATTGCGCTTGTGGGCCAGTGGGCCTTTGCCATTTATATTCTCAGCCTTTATGCGCTTCCTTTGCTCATAGGGGCTGCAGAACAAGCCGACAAAGTATCTCCAACTCAGGGATTTGACAGTACAGGTAGCTTTAACTCTTTCATGTTTTTTGGCCACATCATTCCTGCGGCATTTATGGCTATCAGTGGTATTTTTCAGCTTTCCCCCGGCGTGCGTAAAAAATACCCGCGTTTTCATCGCTATAATGGCAGAATGTTTTTGTTCTTCGGTTTGTGTGGTGCACTGACTGGTTTGTATCTTTCCTGGGGTGTGGGTATCCGCCTCAGTGATATAGGTGCTATGGGCGTCACACTCAATGGCCTGTTGATCCCTGTATTTATCCTGCTCGCCTGGCGCAGCGCAGTAAACAAACAATTTGCAGCGCACCAGCGCTGGGCTGTCCACAGCTTTATTCTGGTTAACGGCGTATGGGCGTTTCGCCTGTTTCTGATGGGCTGGTATGTTATCAATCAGGGTCCCAACGGTAACACCCGTAGCCTGGATGGCCCGGCAGATATCACTTTATCGTTTCTGTGTTACCTGTTACCCATGTTTATTGCGGAGCTTTATTTCTGGGCCAAGAAACGCCGTACAGACACAGCCAAATGGCTTGCCACGGCTGCCATCAGCTTCGCCGCTGTCATTACACTCATTGGTGTGGGCGCCGCAACCATGATGATGTGGAGCCCCCGAGTCATGATGATTTTCAATAGTCTGTTCTGACAACCAGCTTAAACCGGGTAACTTGACTTTACCCGGTTCTGCTTATATCCCTAAATATATGTAACTGTTTAAAAAATTGACCTCCGACAATGACCATTTTATCAATCGTGGTACTTTTGATGGAGGTAAAATTAGGTGGCCAGCGCGTGCCTTACGCAACATGCCACCGCCATGGGATTGAGTATGATGGATACACTGCAACTGATAGGTAGCCTTCTCGGAGGCCTGGGAATTTTCCTCGTCGCCATAAGCATGATGACTGACGGTCTGAAACTTGCCGCAGGATCATCGCTGCGCAAAGTGCTGGCCACCTGGACCAAAACACCACAGCGCGGCATTGCATCTGGCTTTTGTATGACCGCACTGGTGCAATCGTCCAGCGCGGTGACTGTTGCCTCACTGGGCTTTGTTAACGCTGGCCTAATCACTATGCACCAGGCGCTGGGCATTGTTTATGGCGCTAATGTTGGCACAACCATCACAGGCTGGCTGGTTGCCGCTGTCGGATTTAAATTTAACATTCAAGCCATTGCCCTGCCGTTGATTGGTATAGGTGCACTGATGAAACTATTGCGCCCGCAATCCAGGCTCGCCTCAGCCGGCCTGGCGCTGGTTGGCTTTGGCTTATTTTTTATTGGTATCGATATTCTTAAAGGTGCCTTTGAACATGTAGTTGCTACTTTTGATCTGAGCCAGTTCACTGCCGAAGGACTGACCGGAATGCTGACATTTTTACTGGTTGGCATTGTAATGACCACATTGACTCAATCATCCAGCGCGTCCATCGCCCTGACGATTACGGCAGCAGCCAGTGGCATGATTGGCCTGTACGCGGCCGGCGCTATGGTGATAGGTGCAAACATTGGCACTACCTCTACCTCAATGCTCGCTGCCATTGGCGCCACATCCAACGCTAAGCGCGTCGCCGCGGCACAGGTCATATTTAACGCGCTCACCGCTTTGGTAGCCTTTGCCATTTTACCTGTGCTGTTTTATCTGATCACTGAGATCACTGGCTTTTTCAACCTGACCGCCGATCCGGCGCTGTCACTGGCGCTGTTCCATACTCTGTTTAACGTGCTGGGCGTGATGCTGATCTTTGGACTCAATAACCGCCTGGCAGGCTTTTTAATGAAACGCTTTTGCAGCGCAGAAGAAACCGCCTCCCGGCCACGATTTTTGGATAAAACCATTGCACAAACACCCGCCCTGGCAACCAACGCATTACTGCTCGAAACTAAATTGGTGGCCGACAAACTATTGGCGCAGTACGATAAGTCCCTACAACCTCTGGATAGTTTAGCCATTGAACAAGAAATCCAAACCATTCAGCAGCTCTGTCAGCATATTGGCAACTTTATTGTCACCGTGGAGCAGTCGGCCCTGTCAGAGGAAACTACCGATCTGCTGGCAAAGCTGATGCGCGTTGAGCACTATCTGTTTACCTGCTGCCATTGCGTTGAAAAACTGGCTCACCTGCAGCCACAAAAGCACCTGTCAGAGCATCCTGAATTACACGCCCAGCTTCAGGAATATCAGTCTCAGCTAGGGCATTTCATGAAAACCAGTCTGACAGCTGAGTCGATGAGCGAAAGTACGTTAGACGCCGAGCTTGGACAACTGCAACAACTGCATGACGACGTTAAGGATGATCTGATCCTTGCCGGTACCAATGCGACCCTGCCAATCGATAATATGGTGGTCAATATTAATGGCCTGTCTGATATGTGGCAGCTGACACAGCAATGGCAAAAAGCCATGTTACTAATGCACATGATTGATGCACAACTGAGCCCAGACACTCGTTCTGGTTGAAATGGCTTTTAAGAAAAAGCCGGATAAATCCGGCTTTTTATCAAGGTGACGTGATAGCGCCTGATTAAAGTCGCCGATATCTTAACAACTTTTGTGTCGAAGTATCACACTGTTCATTTTGCGCATAATGGCATACCAGCAGCCCTTCCTCACTGGCTGAAACCAGTTCAACATATAAACAAGTCATTAAGCGCAAGTGCGTATCACTTACAGAAGGAAACTTTACGTATTTGAACCGCTCAGTCGCCTTTAGTAAACGCAAGAACAGATACAACCTCATAGCTGTATAATATTATTCATTTGCAAATGTAGTAATTTCAGGGCCAAATAGCTCAATCAACATCACTTTAACATCCTGTCTGTACCCTATAAATACACTGACGGCGCTAGCCTCCGTCTTTAACACTGAACAAAATGGAGTTATACAGTGGACAGCCATACAAACCTGTTACCCTTGCACCCTTCTCAGGAAAACATTTACCTCGATCAACTGCTTTATCCGGATGAACCATCCTATAATGTAGCGTGTTATCAGAAACTTACATATAGCGTAGACTTTTCCACGATGCAACTATGTTGGCAACTGCTACACCAGTACCTTGATGCACTTAGAATAGAAATCATTGAACAACCGAGCGGTCTGCCTAAACAGCGCATAGCAGATGATAAACAGGTCACACTGGCCTTTGAAGATTTTTCTCACCTGGGATCCCCTGAGCAGCAAGCGCTTGATTGGATCCGCCAACGTAACGCACAACCCATGTCGTTAATGAATAACCATACCTCTGAAGCTTGCCTGCTCAAGCTGGGTGAGCACAACTACTTTTTGTTCGTACAATTTCATCACTTCATCATAGACGGCATGGGTGGCTATCGGCTGGTAGAATATTGGCACAAACTTTATCATTGCCTGACACAAAACCTCAGCACAGATTGGTTACATGACATTCCTCAATATCATAGTAGTGTTCTGAATGCTCATAGGTATCTCAACAGTCGAAGGTACACTAAGGATCAGGACTACTGGAAAAAGCAATTTTCAGGAAGGGCTGTTATGCGCTTACCAGTCTATTATCAACAATCAGGTAACGGTGAAATTAATCTGCCATTAGGTCCCGGTTTAAACCAGCAAATACAGAAGCTAGCTCAAAGCCATAACCTGAGCCCATTGGCTGTAATGAGCGCAGCACTCTCTATACTACTGACACAAATGACTGAGAACGAAAACGTTGACCTCGGTATTGCTGTACATGGACGTAGCACAAGAAGCGAAAAACAAGTTGTTGGCATGTATGCCCAAACAACCTGTATCACGTGTGAGACAAACAGCGAATATTCATTTATGGCACTCGCTGAACAGGCTTCGCAGACACTGGCAAGTGCATTTCGACATCACAAATACCCGTCGAGCCATCTAGCGCGGTTGCTAGAGCTCACGACTGAACGACTGGCCGACGTCATCATTGGCTACGAGCACTATGACCATGAAAACCTGGAACAGAATACCAAAGCCCAGTCCTTTTTATTAAGCAATCAACAACAAGCCCAGCCGCTTGCGGTACGCCTGCTAGACTTCGACTTTAATGATAACTTGATCCTTAAAGTGATTTATTCCAGAGCGTACATGTCAGAAAAAGAAGCGGAACAGTTTTCTGAGCGTTTGCTTGCCTTGATGGAATTTGGCACACAGGCCCCTTACCTGAGTGCCGCTCAGCTGCTCGAAAAATTAACTGATGACCAGGAGCTGCCGGCGGAAATACAAACCTTGTGTCCAGCCCGGAATAACAATCAATACACGCTACATGACTTGTTTGAGCAACAGGCCCTGCACACCCCAGACAAAATTGCGGTGGTTTATCAGCAGGACAGCCTGAGCTACCGGGCACTTAATGAAAAAGCCAATCGTCTGGCACGCGCGATAAGACAAGAAGTGAGCTTATATACGCAATCGCCCCCTCAGCCTGGTTTCCTGGTTGCCTTGTATTACGAGCCATGTATTGAAATGATCATCGCTAAACTCGCTGTATTGAAGGCCGGCGGCGCCTATGTCCCTATTTCACCAAAGAATCCTCACACACGCTCAATTCATATCATAAAGGATACAAAATCAAAGTTAGTACTTACGCACAACCTGTTGTACGAGGAACTCACACACACTATCCAGACGCTCCCTTCGCCACCGTTAATACTCACTACGGATTGCGCGCAAGCACATTCAGCAGCTCCTCTACCAGCACACAGTAAATATAATGATCTCGCTTATGTAATATACACCTCGGGGACCAGCGGTAAGCCTAAAGGGGTTATGATTGAACATGCCAGTATCGTGTACTCAACGCAATACAGATCTGCCTTGTATGGTCAGTACAAAGCAT
This sequence comes from Pseudoalteromonas sp. R3, assembly GCF_004014715.1. Classification (NCBI taxonomy): domain Bacteria; kingdom Pseudomonadati; phylum Pseudomonadota; class Gammaproteobacteria; order Alteromonadales; family Pseudoalteromonadaceae; genus Pseudoalteromonas; species Pseudoalteromonas sp. R3. The sequence continues at coordinate 1,224,981 of NZ_CP034834.1, read as the reverse complement.
TTTTACTCGTCTCCCAGTACGCGTTCGACAGTGCCATAGCCGGGATATTTGGAACTTTGTGTAGTGGAGGCATGCTGGTGATTTGCCCTAATCACAACCCGGCTACAGTTCAAACTATGCTGCATGAACACCATATTACACATACATTGATGACACCGTCACTTTATCAGGTCCTTATTGAAAGTATCACCGAAATTGCACCACTTTTACACATACAGGCGGTTATACTTGCCGGCGAAGCGCTCAGTAGAGACATCCACCAACAACATCAGACGCTGCTGCCTCATATTGCACTATACAATGAGTATGGACCCACTGAAAACAGCGTCTGGACCAGCGTACACAAATGCGATGAGCACTATCAAGTTTGCCCGGGTAATATCGGAAAGCCACTAGATCATTGTAGTATTTATGTGCTGGACCGTCATGGACGTCGAGTGCTCACTGGTAGCCCCGGTGAGTTACACATCAGCGGTCCCGGGCTTGCCAGAGGTTACCTGGGACAACCTGAGTTAACGACGCAACAATTTATCGAGAACCCCTTTTATAGCGGCTTGCCGGACGCCAAAGTAACACCCCGCCTTTATAAAACAGGAGACTGGGTCAGACAGTTACCCTCAGGCGAGTTAATTTATCTGCACAGAAAAGACAGCCAACTTAAAATTCGTGGCCATCGTATTGAGCTCGGCGAAATAGAACGGGGCATAAGTGATATCGAAGGAGTAAAACAAGCCGTTGTCATCACCTGGGGAAATTCGGACAATCCTCAACTGGCGGCCTATGTTGTTGTTAATCCTGGACAGACTTTTTGTTCAACAACGTTGGCGCTAAAAATGCAAGCTTCGCTCCCGGGGTACATGATCCCAAATAGTTATACACAGTTAACAAGCATACCACTGACCATCAATGGTAAAGTTGATCTGAGTGCGTTACCTGAACCAAACTGCGATACAGGTAGCTCTTACGTGGCACCAGTCAGCTCGCAAGAGCGCACACTGGCTTTACTTTGGCAGGAAATCTTGGAACAGGACCAGGTAGGACTTACCGACAACTTTTTATCTCTGGGTGGCAACTCCCTTTCGTTGATCCAACTCAGCACCCGTATCAGACAGGTTTTTCAGGTCGAGCTGAGCGTTATGAAGCTATTCAACAACAGTACATTATCCAAAATGGCAAAACTGATAAAAACGGCAACCTCAGACAACCCCGGCAAGATGAGCGATTACCTGCATCAGTTAAGTGGCGATAGCACAGCTGAAGTAGCGTTGATCTGTTTGCCCTATGCCGGTGCTGATGGCCTTATATACAGGCCGCTGATGGGGCAGCTACCACCGTCGATAGCCCTTTACACCTTGTCTTACCCCGAGGTCTCCAGTGAAGACTATCAGGACTACTTTGCACAGTGTATTCTTGACATTCAGGCACGCATATCATTGCCTGTTGTGGTGATGGGGCATTGTCTGGGCGGTGCTGTTGCCATGCTTTTAACTCAGGGCTTGATAGCAAAGAACATAGACGTTAATACGCTGATCATTAACGCTTTTACTTTATCAGAACAAGATTTACCTGCCACGGATACAGACACAAAGAGCAGGCTCCCTCTGGATCACAACACCATTAAGAGCCTGCTGCTCAGTGCAGGGCTGCAAACTAATCAACACCCGTTTACAAGTGAGCAATGGGATAGCATCATCAAGCGCTTTAGTCGCGACGCTCAGTTAGCCGAATGGTGCCGCAGGGTGTATCTCTCGCACTATCTGAATAACAGATTCACCTTGCCCGTCTTTAACATAGTAGCAAAAGATGACCCGTTGACTGATGGCTATTTGTACAACACTGCACTCTGGAAGCAATTTACCGAAGATTATCATGTCGTTGAACTAGAACAAGGCGGGCATTACTTTATCAATGAACCAGACCAAGGCTTTGTAGAAAAGTTGCAAAATATTTGCCAAATCACGTCGGAGCAGGCTGTGAGCCCAACCGTGTAGCTGACTGAAGTTGTTGAGTGACTATTGATTCGGATTACTAACGCAATAAGAACCAGGTTCAGATAGACAACAGCGTGAGAGCATGGCTCTGCCAATATAGCGCAACCCGCGCAGTATTTAGCTTAAAACAGCATAGCGCTGCCACAAAAAACACCGCCATCACATCCATGATGGCGGTGTTTGCATTCTGTGCAGAGAGCAACATACTCCCTTACAGGCTACTTCTTTATACGACGGGTGAATAACACCAAAGACATCAACATAAGCGCAAATGAGCCCACTGAACCACTGTCTTTTTCTGGCTGTTTCACTGTCACTTTGATGTTTTCCGTTGATGATGCCCAAAGGAATCAGTCACAGTAACTGCAAATTCAAGCACTTCGTTCTGATTGACTGAAGGTGCCGCAACGCTGAGTTTAGCGCTACTACTCGATACACTGACACTTTTGCCAGATAGCTGCTCCCAGCTAAAGGTTAGTGCATCCCCTTCTGGGTCGACTGAAGTCGCGTTCAGTTCAATATTCTCGCCCGATGTCACCGAAGTTGACTCTGCTGTTAATGTAATCTGAGGTGCCTGGTTTTCAACAATCGCGACGGCAACCCGGCGTCTTGATTCGCCACCCAGCTCATCTTCTACAACGAGTTCATAAATAAAAGTTTTCCCAATATCGGCTTCATCAGCCTTGAGCTTTACAATGGCGGTTTCACCAACGTTTACTGGCTGACCTCCAGTGCGTTTCAACCAGGTATAAGATAAGGCATCACCTTCAGGGTCTGTGGTAGCACTTGCATCTAAAGTAAATTCAAACCCGCCTCTTACATCGAATTTCGTTTGCGCGACCTTGAGCACCGGATGCTTGTTTTCGTCTATGGTGACAGTAATGCTTTGTTTAGAAGTTGCACCGTATTCGTCAGTGGCTGTTAGTTGATAAGTACGAATCTGCGTTTCACTTACAGCAGGCGCGATAGCTTTAAATACCTCGTCTGTACTCAATACTACCTCAGGTGCAGTCATGTCTGTCCAGGCCAGAGTATAGTTGTGCCCCTCGGGGTCCATTGTACCTGTTGCATTAAAGTCCATGCTCATCCCACTTCTCACCCTGAAGCTGGTTTGTGCCAGCTTGATAGACGGGCTCAGGTTTTCACGCATTTTGACGTTGAATGCTTTCAGTGCAACATTATCGGTCCCTGCACTCACTGAAGAATCTTTAAGGTACTCAAATACCACGCTGTTGGGTCCTGGTTTTAGATCAAATGATGCTTTTTCATACGCGACGTATTCACCAGAGTTCTTTAAGACTCGGTCACCGTTAATATAAACACTGAAAAAGTCATAGGCATTCTCCGATGACAATAGGTATTCAAAATCAATACCCAATGCTAAATCATGGTCAATTTCAGCAATCAAAATTGACCTTTGAGACGACTCAGTCAGGCTGGGGGTTTCTGCTTGATCTGAAATATCACCACTGATTAAAAGTGGTATTTTAGCGTTACCCTCAGTAACACCTTCGCCGAGCAACCAAGGTACATCACCGCCAGTGTACCACTGTATAGTGGGCTCAGAAGACATATGCGCATTAATATCAGCATCGCTTGCCGGTACTTTCACATAATTAAAGGTCCCGCTTCTCGATGCAATGTCCTGGCTGGCCAGCTCTGCGACCAGGGTAAATTGACCTTCTTTGTTACTGTCTGAAGCCACTATCGACACGCTACATTGCTGGCCTGGCTCTACCAGTTTTTCGGTACAATTTTCTGTTCCAACTAACATTCCGGCAGCGTGATCTGTGAGCTGAAAACCTGTGATTTGCACAGGATCTTGCGACTTGTTTTTTAAGCTAACCGATACAGTGGCACCCGGTTTATCCGCAATAATTGTCTCGGCAAATTCAAACCCTACGTAATGCTGGTTTAAATTTACCCAAGTGTTAAGCATGGCTACATCAGCGTATACACCAGGCTTATTTGGGGCTGCACATCCATCTCCCCAGCTGACAACTCCCACCTGAAACCATTGGTTATTTCGATTGACAATGAGAGGACCACCACTATCCCCCTGACAAGAGTCTTTGCCGCCTTCATCAAAGCCGGCACAAATCATATTCTCAGAAATATCGCCATTGTAGTGCTGGGCGTCATTACAGACCTCGTTTGAGATATAAGCCACGTCCACTTCATGCAATTGCTCTGGCGATGGGCCTCCTGAGTACAATGCTCCCCACCCCATGACTTTAAAGTTCTCACCCTCGACATAACTGTCTTTAAGTGCACGATCTGCAAGCTGGATTGGTTCTATCCCCTGAACTGGCTGCTCTAGGGTCAGTATCGCAATGTCATTGTTATATGTGTAGGTATCATGATACCGCTCATGCATTACGATATCGGTCACTTGATAAACCTCCCATTGGCTATCAACAGTGAGGTCATGACCGCCAAATTTGACCGAAAAGTCACTGATATTCCAAGCCTCAACACAGTGTGCTGCGGTCAGCACTTTATTCGGTGCGATTAAAGAGGAGCCGCAATGATGACCACCGTAAAGCTGCAGACTGCCCATAAAAGGGTAGGCAAATGGTGTTGTTTCTCCACCGCCAACGATACGCACATCATTCTTTGCACCGCGCAGTTGGTGTGGTTGCTTTTCCTTATTAGCAGCAACCCCACTGAATGTTGCTGACGCTAACGTGACTAGGAGTAATTTTTTTAATGTTGATTCCATGCAGTTTTCCTGTTTTCCTGGTTTGAAACTTCTTATTACTTAAAGTCTATCTTTCTATAAACTATCACAAAAAGTTCCTAAATCTAACACAAAAGCCCCCTGTTTTAACACAAACTATATGCGCGAACTCGTATTAGGTCAGAAAAGAACCAAAACACAAAATACGAATGCAATGACACTGACAAAAGGCGGTGGGATCGTAGATGCCTGGGTGTACGAAGACTTGGGCTCTGAAACAGGATATAACAATGGCCATCCACACAATGCGTTCTTTTTAACTTGCTATCACGAACCTTTTACTGGCGATTTCTGGATCCGCTATGGCGTGATCCGGGTAGATTACACCCTCGAGTAATGTGATGAACCTGAGCCCAGTCTAGCTGCTGGGCTTAATCCTGATGGAAGCTTGTCACGCATAGCTCAAAGCTCGCAGCCCCTTCCCGTTTTATGACGCTCGATTCGGAATGATGTTAATCTCTACTCTGCGATTTTGTGCTCTGCCCTGCTCTGTATCATTGCTGGCAATAGGTTGAGACTCCCCTGCACCTTGAGTGTATATACGGTCAGGGTGTATCTGAAGGGGCAGTAGCGACTGTTTCACACTGTTGGCACGCTGTTCAGAGAGTACCTGGTTAAACCCCGCAGCGCCTGTTGAGTCAGTATGACCAATAATGGATAGCAAGGTCTTGTCGTATTTGTGCATTACCCGAGCAATTCCTGCCAGTGTTTTTTGAAACCCGGGGTTAATAACTGACTGACCTGTAGAAAAGGTGATATTTGATGGCAACACCAGGCGTATTTGCTCGCCTTCTCTAACCACCTGTACCCCTGAGCCCTCTAGTGCATTGTTAAATGCGGCTTCCTGTTCGTCCATATAGTTTCCAATTGCCGCACCAGCAATGGCCCCCACGGCTGCACCAATAACAACACGCTTATCCTTATGATTACCAGTTGCTTTTCCTAGCACTGCGCCTGCCGTAGCACCTATCGCAGCACCTTTGCCTGTGTTGTTCATTTCACATCCCGATAATGCGATTATTGCAGCGCTGCATAGAAGTATTTTATTCATTCTCATGTTCATTCCTGACCTACCTTTATTGTGCGCATTATCGCAACAATAAGTTAACTCGTGCTGAAGCGGTGGTGAGGTATAGACCAAAACATGCTTTTCGAGACAGAGAGTAACGGTTTTGCTAGGATGTTGCCTTTGCCTGCATAACCACTGGAAAAAGCCTTTGAAATTGCTATTTGTTTCTCGCCTGACTGCATCATTAACGCTGCTATTTACGCTTACAGGTCAAGCCGCCCCTGTCTATGTTCAGGCAGGGCCCGGGAGCTTTAATCACGCAGCCTTAGATTTGCTTGAAAGCCGTCATAATGATGCTTACCATCGTCTGTATTCCGGTACACCGGAAAATACCTATGCCGCAGCAGTAAAGGAAACGGCCTGGGCTTTCAGTGCGTTAGCCAATTCAACCATCAATGGACAGCTGGTACCGGCCATTGTTAATGCGATGCGCAACTACAAGGTCACCGAGCTCAGCGCTGCGGTGCGCATGCCTATCGAAATGTGCGTCTTTGGCGCAGACCGGCTAAGTCCAATCAAACATGTGGCGTCTCATCCTGCCGCCCTAAAACAAATTGGCCAATGGCTTAACACGCATCAACGACAAACAATCTCCGTGCCCAAGGGTACCAACGAAGCAGCTCGTATGCTGGCACAAGGTCAGTTTGAACAGGGTACCGTGGCTGTGGGCAGTTGTGCGCTCAAATCGGTTTATCCAGAGCTGACCCTGCGCGAAGTGGGTGTTCAGGACAACGCAGACAATCACACGTTATTTGCACTGATGAAGATGGAAAAAAGGCCTGAGCAAATCAGCGAGGACCAAGCGCGCACTGCTTTGGCACAAGTCGTTGAGCAGGCCAATACACAGATAAAAACACGGACCGACTCTGCCAAAATGCTGTTCTCACATATCAACCAGCGTCTTGCTCAGATGCAGAGCGTGGCACTGTTTAAAGCACACAAGCACAGACCCATTGAAGATTTATCTCGTGAAGCCGTGGTGCTTTCAAATGCGCTGGAACAAGCTCGCCAGCAATGTCTGGACACGGCCAGCGTGGAAGCATTTTTCCAGGCACAAATGGACGCAGCCAAGGCAATTCAGTACAGATACCGGGCGCAATGGCTTGCTGAGGGTGTGCCTGATAAAGGCGCCGATCTGGTTCAACTGAGAAACACACTAAACCAGTTAGGCACGGCTATACTTGAAGTACTGACTCATCACCTTGCCCGGCATGGCAACCTCACCCCGGAACTGGGGCCTGTGTTTTATGGCGAGCTGGTTACCGCCAACCTCACCAAAAGCGATAAACGAAAGCTCTATCATGCACTGCAAAACGTGCGCAGAATTGAGAACTGTCAGGCAGCGAACTAATACCAATTTTACTTAATACTTGCTCAATTTGAAGGAGCCAATATGACGCTAACGGTGTTAAAAATTTCTCATTTAGACTAACTAAATAGCAAAATTTTTGCCTCGCCTATATGGATGTAGGTGCCTCAGCAATAGCAGGACGCGGGAGCGGTGTTATCGACCATATTTTCTCGCCTCAAAATAGAACACTTAATTAAGTAAATTGGTATATCCTGAAAGCGATTTGATCTTCTACAGGCCCGATTAACGGGCCTGTAGGGGGACTAATTAGAGTGTATCATCCAGCCATTTGAAGAATTCACGCTGCCAGACAATGCCATTTTGTGGTGACAGGACCCAATGGTTTTCTTCCGGGAAGTAGAGGAAACGACTTTTCAGACCACGTAACTTTGCAGCCTGGAATGCCTGGATCCCTTGTTCCAGCGGTACACGGTAGTCTTTACCGCCGTGAATAACAAACATAGGGGCATCCCACTTATCTACATGGCTGATTGGGTTAAATGCACCGTAAGTTAAGTCGGTCGCGGCATTTTTATCCCAGTATGCCCCTCCAAATTCGTGATTAACGAAGAACACTTCTTCAGTACTGCCGTACATGCTGCGCAAATCAAAAATACCGCAGTGTGCAATAAACGACTTGAAACGACCCTCGTGATTACCGGCTAAATAAAATGCCGAGTAGCCACCAAAGCTGGCGCCCACCGCAGCAATGCGCTTTTTATCTACATAAGGCGCTTTTGCTACTTCATCAATGGCATCAAGATAATCCTGCATTACTTTACCACCCCAGTCCTGGGTGATGTCTTCATTCCATTTAACACCATGACCCGGCATGCCACGGCGGTTTGGCGCAACCACAATATAACCTTGTGACGCCATCACCTGAAAATTCCAGCGGAAAGAGTAAAACTGCGACAGCGCCGACTGCGGGCCACCTTGCAGATACAGTAAAGTCGGGTATTTCTTGGATTCATCAAAGTTTGGTGGATAGATAACCCAGGTCAGCATATCCTGGCCATCTTTTGTCTTAACCATTTGTTTTTTAACCGTGGGCAGATCCAGACCCGCATAAAACGCGTCATTCACTTTGGTCAATGCGGTTAGCTTTTCGCTTTTCAGATCAAAGCGATAGATTTCTTTCGCTTGATTCATGCTGTTGCGCGTTACCACTAGCTGCTTATCCAGTGCCGCTACAATGCCGTTAACATCGAACTGACCTTTGGTGAGTTGTTTAATGGCTGGTCTGGCTTTAGGGTTGGTGGTTACTGAAACCCGGAATAGCTGAATGGTGCCATCGGTTGGCGCCACAAAGTAGATATGCTTACCGTCATGACTCCATTTAAAGCTGTTTACTGTGCCATCCCAGTGTCTGGTCAGGTTAATATCTCTATTTTTAACTCTGACGATGATATCATTTTTATCCGCTTCATACCCCGGTGTGGTCATCTGTAACCAGGCGAGGTGGCCTTTTGGCGAGAAAGCCGGATATTTGTCATAGCCTGGGTTATCTTTAGTCAGGTTTGTGGTCTGTTGACTTGCCAGGTTATAACGATAAATGTCGGTATTGGTGCTGGAAACATACTCAGCGCCAGTAAGCTTCTTGCTCACATAATAGATATTTTCGCCTTTAGGACCCCAGATATAGTCCTTAGCACCGCCAAATGGTGAAGTCGGACTGTCAAAGGGCTTCCCTTTCATGATGTCGACTTTCTGCTCAGTTTTTAAATCCTGATAGAAAACATGCTTATAGCTACCATCTTTCCAGGTGTCCCAGTGACGATAGTTCAAATCGTCAAACACGTAAGCATCAGCCTGAGAAAGCTCTTTGTGCCTGTCGCTTGCCAGCACGGCCTCCACTTCGACCACTTCGTGGAACAATTTTTTGCTGCCATCGGGAGAGATCTTATCGTCTGACAGCAGTCCCTGATAAGCGTCTAAAAGCTGAGAAGCGCCCCCTCTTAACGGCACCTGATAGACCTTGCTGGCAAAATTATTCTGCTCGACACTGGGCATTGTCACTTTATAAATGACATGCGTTTTATCTTTGTTGAGCCCCAACGCGCTGACACGTTTTACCTGCCAGAGTTTTTCCGGCGTCATCACCTCTTTGGCGGCAACACCGGTCGTTACTGCCAGCCCCAGGCCAGCACATACAAGAATTCGCTTCATCGCGACACACCTCCCAAAATTGAATCCGCTGTAGACTACCTAAATAAACAGAAACTTAAAAGGGATAGCGATAAGCGACACTCGCTACAACAGCCAATGATTCTGGAAAACACTCAATATGGCAACCTAGCTATATTGAAAGTATTTTTTTACCTGTTATTTGCGCCTTACCTCCAACAAATACTTTAGATATGCCCTGCTCGTCTGACTCAACCGATGCCGTAATGCGCGAGGGGTATCCCATCACACGGCCTTGTTCAAAGGTAAAGTGATTGGACTGAAAAGGGTAAACATATTGAGTCAGATAGCACGCCAGAGCGCCACTGGCACTTCCGGTAGCAGACTCTTCGGGTATCGAAAATAAAGGCGCAAAATTGCGACAGCGTGCCGTGAACGTCTCATCTTCATCGCACAACTCAAACGCATGTAAGCCAATGACGTTATGCTGGCGAGAAAAGTTGCTCAACGCTTTATCATTGACCTTGATCTTATCGAGATGTCCACTAGGTACAGGCACTATAATGTCCGCCAAGCCGGTTGAAATAGCCTCAATGGGTAATTGAGTCGACGCTAATAAAGACGTATCAAGCCCGATTAAGGCTGATATTTCAGCATAGTCAAAGCGCTTAAGATACTGCGGCAAATTTTGCTCCATCACAATGTGCCCATCAGGCTCTATTGTTACACCAAGTTGACCTGCTTTGGTGCTTTGCACGTAATGCCCCTGAGTGATCAGGCCCTGCTCCAACATCACAGAAAACGCGGCCACGGTAGCATGACCACAAAAATCGACTTCAGCTGCGGGTGTAAAGAAAGTCACTGTAAAATCAGCGTCGCTGGCTGCTGACACAAAGGCGGTTTCCGAAAAACCCACGGACTGTGCGATGGCCAACTTTTGCTCGTCTGTCAGTCCATCGGCCTGCAAAACCACGCCAGCAGGGTTTCCTCCTGCGCCTTGTTCTGTAAAGGTATTAACCAAATATGCGTTGAGCTGATGCAATCGACTTCTCCCTAATTTATGGGGCGGGCACTGCCACACTCTGTTGCTGCCCCAGTTACTTAATCATTGAATTGTGCTCTGGTCACCCACCAGCAAAGCAAAGAGCCTGCGGTCACCATGCACACCCCCTGCATAAAACTCTGCGTCAGTACCAGCCCAAGGATCAGCGAAGACAAAGCAGTTGAAAGTACCGGGGTGAAATAAGATAGGGTCGCCAGCAAAACCATGTTGCCACCAATAATGGCATAGTTCCATAACGCGTATCCACTGCCCAGTGCTACTCCTGATATCAGGAGTAAACCAACAGATTCCAAGGTCAACACCATAGGGGTTTCACCGCTGGCTGTATACTTGACCCACAAACTCATCGCCGTCAGCCAAAAGAACAAGGTAATCGCATTCTGTCCGTTGGCAATGCGTTTGGTTAAAACACAATACACAGCCCATAGAAATGCACCGGTCAATGCCATTGCATAGGTCGTTGGATTTGATGCAATATTAGCCATTAGCTGTTCAGGTGTCATACCTTGTTCACCCGTGATACTCCAGGCAACTCCAAAAAAGGCCAGCAAGATCCCCAGATATACCCAGATACTGCTCTTTTTACCGCTGGTAATGACCGCCATCAACACCGTCAGTGCAGGCCATAAGTAGTTGATCACCAGCATCTCCAGCGCCTGCTGGCGGGTGTTTGCCATTGCAAGTGCCAGCGCCAGGCAAATCTCATAGGCAACAAACAGGCTGCCCCCAATCAATACGTAACGCGGCGAATAGTCACGTAATCTTGGTACACCCATGACCAGAACCAAAAATACAGCCGCGACGGTGTAGATAGAAGCTGCACCACCTACCGGACCCAGCATTTCAGTCACTGCACGTACCAACCCCATGACGGCGCTCCATAAAACAATCGCAGCGATGCCCGCCAGCGTGTATTGATATGACCTATTCATCATTTTGATATTTAAAGCTCCGAAGCTGAAATTGAAATGCACCTGCACACACTGACGTCCCGAAACCGCGTCAGGCTAAACAACAGAGCGAAAGATACCTTGCCACACTTGCAGATATCAAACTTTTTAATGCCCTATTCCCCGGCACTTAAGTGAAACATCGGATAAATTCGCCCACTTACCGCGTATCTATTCCAAAAGGTGTTACAACATATCATAAATAGGCTTTGTACTGAGAGGCTGTTTCACTCGCTCACAGGTGTATGAACGGCCAACAACAATAACGAGTAGAGTACTAAGCCAATGACTAAGCTTTCGATTTTGACGTCTTGTATCGCACTTGCCCTGACAGGTTCGGTATTTGCAAAAGGACCTAGCGAGCAAGAGATAAATAACACGCTCACCTATCAGGATATATTCAACATTGAATACGCCGCCAATCCTGTGGTCATGCCAGATGGTAAACAGGTTGTCTATGAGCGACGCAGCATGGATATCATGACTGACAGCCTGAGAAGAAACCTGTGGACCGTGTCTCTGGACGGTAAAAAGCACCTACCTTTGCTATCAGATACCAAAAACCACTTTAGCCCGGTATTTTCGCCGGATGGTACCAAGATGGCATACCTGTCCAGTAAAGAGGGCAAAGTCCAGATCTACCTACGCGACATGGAGTCCGGCCTTACAGCACGAGTCACAGATGTCAATATGACACCAAGCAACATGAGTTTCTCGCCTGATGGTAAGCAGCTGGCTTTTTCAATGTTTACGCCCGGGAAGTCTGCGCCACTATTTAGCCTGGATTTTAAACCAAAAGGTGCCAAGTGGGCTGATAATGCGCAATATATCGACAAAACCCTGTTCCAGCGCGATGGTGCGGGCATGAAACGCCCTGGCAATATGCAGGTGTATGTGGTGCCAGCAATTGGTGGTGCACCCAGACAAATTACTTCAGGCGCCCATGATTACGCTGGTTCATTGGCCTGGACACTCGACAGTAAACAGCTCATCGTGTCGGCCAATACCCGCGAAAACGCAGAATTTGATGTCTTCAATAGCGATTTGATGGCCATTGATATCCTGAGTTCAAAGATCACCAGACTGACCGATATGTCAGGCCCCGAAAGTGGTCCTCAGATGAGTCCGAACGGCAAAAAAGTGGCCTTCACGGGCTTTGAGGACAATGGCAAATCCAATCAGATTGTCGAATTGTACGTTATGAACCCGGATGGTTCTGACATCCAGCGACTCACTCCCGACCTGGACCGCAGTGTTGGCAATGTAAAATGGGCCGATAACAGTAAAGGGCTGTATTTTAGTCACGACAATGATGGTAAAAAACACGTCGCTTATGTGTCACTGTCTGGCAAAATCAAAACCAAAACCGATGCATTGGGCGGCATGAGCCTGGGACGCCCCTACACATCAGGTCATTACGATGTGACCGACAATGGCCAGATTGTTTATACTCAGTCAACCGGTGTACGCCCGGCTGATCTGGCAGTCGTCAATAAGCGCGGTAAAGTGACACAACTGACCGACCTGAACAGTGACGTTTTCGATCATAAAACACTGAATAAACCCCAGCTGATGGAAGTAAATAGCAGTGTAGATGGCAGACGCCTGCAAGCCTGGATTGTAACCCCGCCTAACTTTGATCCGAACAAAAAGTACCCGTTGATCCTGGAAATCCATGGCGGACCACACACCGCATATGGCCCTGAATTTTCAACCGAAGTCCAGTTATTCGCAGCCGCAGGCTACGTCGTAGTTTACGGTAACCCAAGAGGGTCAACGTCTATGGGGGCTGACTTTGCCAACCAGATTGATAAGAACTACCCGTCAGAAGATTACAACGACCTGATGGATATGGTCGATGGCGTGATTGCAAAAGGGTATGTTGACGAAGAGAACTTATTTGTCACCGGTGGCTCAGGCGGCGGGACCTTAACGGCCTGGATCATAGGCAAAACAGATCGCTTTAAAGCATCGGTTGTTGCAAAGCCCGTTATCAACTGGACCAGCATGATAGGTGCGTCCGACATCTATACCTTTATGACCAAATACTGGTTTAGTGACCTGCCCTGGAACGACTACCAGCAATACTGGAACCGTTCACCACTTTCTCTGGTTGGCAATGTCAAGACACCCACTATGGTACTGACTGGCGAGCTAGATGTCCGCACACCGATGAGCGAAAGTGAACAGTATTATGGGGCGCTGCGACTGCAAGGCGTAGACAGCGCTTTTGTGCGTATTCAGGGCGCCTATCATGGTATTGCCGCTAAACCCTCCAACCTGGCACGTAAAGTGGGCAATATCCTAGCCTGGTTTGAGAAGTACAGAACCGACAACAAAGAAGACTAAATCTTTGCAGCCACCCGCATTGCGGGTGGCCTTTCCCTTTTACCGATAGGCTGAACACTCTTTCCCGGTTAAGCTCAACAACCCCATCGCTTGGTCAGGCTCCACACTCGACAGCTCTACTTCTAGCCGAAAAGGCTTGGAATTGACCCTTTTTACAGAGGGCTCTTGTGTCAGCTTTTTATAAAACACAGAATTCGTACATATATAGCTGCGCACTTTGTTTTTATAAAGAACCTTCCTCTGTTCGAATTCATCGTTGTCAACGGGCATATTATGAAAACTGATACTAAGTACGATCCGGGAATGATCATCAAATATCCTGCCCAGTTCAGCCTGTTCTGGAAACCCCTTAGTTAGTTGACTGACCTCCTCCGCTATAACCTTTTGGGTATTATTTGAGTTGATATAGCCAAAGATAATGGAGGCAATCAAACTCAGGGCAATCAATAGAACTCTAATTATGCTCGATTTATCCATCACACAACTCCGTGAAGCATTTATTGTATTTACTATCGATGACATAGTACATGTAAGAGATAGCAAGCAAAAACGTATTTTTTCCCTGATATTAGAGAGCATTTACTGATAATTTTTCTGTGCTAAAATCGCCCGCTTGTACACTCATGGGTAACATACGGAAAAAACATGGACTTTCCTTTGGCTGAACTGAGCTATATCGGGCTCTTTCTTGTGGTGCTATTTGTCGCAAAATGGCTCTATAACGCGACGACTTCATACAACACTTTCACAGAAATTGAACAGAACAAGAACCTGGCTTTGGCTACATCAATCAGTGGTTTCTTAATTGCGGTCACTATGGTGTACGTAGCGGTGCTTCAGGGGCCGAGTAAGGGCCTGTTAACCGACCTTATAAATGTAAGTCTTTACTCACTGGTGGGACTAGGCTTATTACTGGTAACCAGAGTGATTAATGACAAGCTGTTGCTGCCTAAGTTTTGCAATAAAGCGCAAATTATCAGCCATCAGAATTTGCCTGTGGGTATTGTGCAATTTGCCAGCTATATCACCGCCGGATTAATTGTGTCTGGCGCTTTAATGGGAGAAGGCAGTTTTACCTCAGCCATTGTGTTCTATTTGCTTGCACAGATTGTATTACTCATTGCAAGCAAACTATATGATTTACTAACGCAATTTGACCTGCACAAGGAGCTCCAAAACAACAATATGGCGGCAGCCATCAGTTTTGCAGCAACCAAAATTGCCACTGGTATTATCTTATTTCACGCACTGCGTGGCGGGTTAGAAACCTGGTCACACAGCATTACGCTATTTTTTATCGACGCTTTAATTGCGCTGGCATTACTGCCAGTCGTACGTTTACTTACTGACCTGGTGCTCATGCCCGGCGTCAGGGTAAACAAAGCCATTGCACAAGGTAATAGCGCCGTTTCCCTGATTGAAGGGAGTGTTGCGGTGTCTGTTGCAATCGCGATTTTCTACACGCTTTAAAGGGCCTGATATGAGTGTCATAAAGACCTTTATCCTGTCTTTGGTTATCGTAATTCTTTGCTTCTTTGGCGGTGCCTTGTTGGAAGAGCCAATAGCCGAGACCCCTTTTGCTTTGAGTACGGATTTCTCTAACAAAGACAAAGCCTATCAATTTGAGGTGCCAGAAGACGGCCAGATGATGCGCTTTGAAATTAACGGCACAATGAAAATGAACTCCTGGCAGGCCATGGATATGGAAGTATATAATGCCGACGGTACCTATATATTCAGTTATCAGGATGAGCTGTGGTCAGAGTCAGGCAGAGATTCCGAAGGCGACTGGACCGAGCGTAAAACCAAGGCCTCACTGGAAATCCATTTTGCGAAAAAAGGGCACTACACGCTGTATTTAACTGATTCAAACAGTTACGGGTTTAAGTTTAGTAGAGATAAATATTACTTCCGAGTTATCCCTATACGTGGAGATGCCAGCATGCTGCGCCCACTCCGGACAATAGCCGGGATCATTGCTTTTGGCTGTTTTTGTATATTGGCCTATCGTCATGAAAACGGGTATGCCTTATCGGGCAAAAAACCTTTTGACAACAACACAAAATACAAGCGCGAGCCAATTTACATTGGGGCGATTTCACTCAGCTTATTTGCTGCGGTTTTCCTGTATGCCCAGACCAAAGATGATGATATCAATTATGCGCTGCATGCCTATGGCAATAAAAAAATGACGGTTGATCGCAGTATTCGCCAGCAGAGTTTATCCGGTGCCAATCATCGCGGTGGCAGCGGTCGGGGTGGTAAATAAGTGCTCAGAGAAAGTCATATCCTGCTGTTTAGCATCTTTATTGCCGGCTTATGCTCGATTGTTTACGAGCTGCTGATAGCGACCACGGGCGCTTATTTTCTGGGTGACAGCGTGATGCAGTTTTCCATTACCATTGGCGTGTATATGGCATTTATGGGCGTGGGTTCGTACCTGTCTAAGTGGGTCACTGACAACACCCTGCTGACGCAGTTTATTGTGTACGAGCTGATGCTGGCGCTGATTGGTGGCAGCTCAGTACCGCTGTTGTACTTTTGTTATGCTCAGGGCTGGCATTTTCAGAGCATGTCGGTTGCGCTCACCGCTCTGATTGGGATTTTTGTGGGCCTTGAAATTCCGCTGCTGTCACGGCTGATGGAAAAGCACTATACCTTAAAGGTGAACCTGGCCAATGTGTTGTCTATTGATTATCTGGGCGCGTTAATCGCCACTCTGGTTTTTCCGCTGGCACTGCTGCCCTGGCTTGGCGTATTTAAAACGTCATTGCTGTTTGGGCTTATCAACTTGTCCATCGCCTTGACCCTGTTGTGGTATTTTTACGCTCAGTTTCCAAAGGGGCAGGCAAGCTTGTTGAGGGGGCTCCTGGTGCTGGTGCTACTCACACTGGCAGGGTTGATGTTCTTCAGCAAAGAGTTAAATCATCACTGGAACGAGACCGTGTTTGAAGACCGTATTGTACACAGTGAACAGTCACGTTATCAGCAGCTGATCATGACTAAACACAAAGAGGATGTGCGCCTGTATTTGAATGGCGGCTTGCAGTTTTCTGCCATTGACGAGTATCGCTATCATGAATCGCTGATCCACCTGCCAATCCAGCGGCAAACAGCGACTCGCAACGTCCTTATCTTAGGGGGTGGTGACGGCCTGGCCGCCAGGGAGCTGCTCAAGTATCCTGATATTGAGTCCATTACCCTGGTTGACCTGGATCCGGCAGTGGCCGCGCTTGCCCGCAGCAATTTTCATCTCACACAGCTCAATCAAAACGCGCTGCACAACCCCAAAGTTAAGGTGATCAATCAGGATGCGTTTGTCTATCTGACAGACACGCCCGACAGATACGACTTAATCGTAGTGGATTTACCGGACCCTAAAACCATTAGCCTGGCCAGGTTGTACAGTAAGCAGTTTTATACTCTGGTAAAGCATCGTCTTGATACGCAAGGTATTATGGTGACTCAGGCAACCAGCCCTTATTTTGCCAGGCAAGCGTTTTGGTCAATTCACAATACGGCGACGTCGGTGGGCTTTCACTCCGTCATCCCTTATCATGTGGATGTGCCCTCATTTGGCAATTGGGGGTTTGTTATGGCCTGCAAAGCAGCGTGCGAATTACAACACAATGCGCTACCCGACACACGTTTTTACCACCCAGATATTGAACCTTTATTAATGACCTTTCCGGCTGATATGCATAACACCCACAGCAAGATCAGCAGCCTGGATCAGCCCCATGTGCTCTACTACTATCTCGATGGCTGGAAATACTGGAACTAGCTAAAACGGCCAGCAATCACAAGACAGGTCTGCCGCATCACAGCTTTTCCCTCTGCCACCACAACTGGCAATGTCACAACCCGCACTTGGGTCGCAGCAGTCGCAACGGCTCTCGTCTTTTTTTCGCCTGTCTTTTGACGCTGATTGCTCAAGCATAAGATAAGCTTGCTTACATGCGCGCATCCGTGCCCTTATCTTGCGATATCCTCCCCAGAGGCCATCTTCTTTTACAATGGCCAGCACAGCATGTGAGCAACTCTCTCCCCCATGAACAACCGCATGGGCACATCGAAACCCTTTATGTGGAGAAATAAAACGTTGATAAAATCGGATCAATAGTATGGCCAGATAATCCATGGCAATTCCAATATTGTATTACATTATAGTTACGGCGTTATGTTTTACTCTTGGCGACAAACGTTTTAGTCACAATTCGCCAAGCGCCTTCACGCTTATACATCACCAGATAATCTATATAGTGCGTTTTTGGTGTATGAAAATCCATCTTTACCATAGCCATTTTATTATCCACGATATCGACAGATAAAATATTAGCTTCCCATTTATCCTTGGTCGCTTTCTTAAAATAGCCTGAAAACTCTTTCAACGGGACCGTTCTGATTGTCTCTTCTTTGGTCTCACTGTCTACTCGGATCATTTTGACATGACCAAACTCCTGATCAAAGGCTTGTGCCAACAGCGTCTGATCGCCCTTCGCTGCACCGTTAAAATATGTGTAAGCGGTGTCCACGACAGCCTGATACTCTTCCCCGGTAACCCCTTCACCACGGCTAAATGAAGAGAAAAGTAGAGTTGCCGCACTCAGGACTGTAAAAAATAACTTCATTATAATATGTTCCTTTGGGTTGTGTTTTTATTATCAAAGCCAGTCAATAATAATTGGCCGAGCAATTAGTATGTTTCTTAAACACCAATATAAGTTGTTAATATCTACTTCCTTAGTTAATTGAAATTGGTACAACACCGTTCTGAGGAAAACGTAACAAGTAAATTGTAGCTGCTCAAGTGTGCATGCGATGAAGAGTCTAAACTTTAAGCTAATTTGCTTTTATGATTTTTCGAAAACCAAATATAGCATTAAATATCAATCACTTAAATACAAGCAAGTAGGAAGGGATTCATGTTCTGTTACATTTTGACCTGGCACAGTTAACCACTTATTCCGAGAACCTTTAGCGCGTGAAAACACGCAGGAGATATACAGGCAAGTGACGTTAAAATCAAAAACGCCTGGTTAGAATTGCAAACCAGGCATTCGTCTTTTTTCTGACTGTATAAAAACCCCACCGTCCCTGGCCGGGCTAGCCATTGCTCGTTAGAAGCGCACTTCAATACCGCCGGCTACTTCACCGATACGGTTAGCACTCAGGCGGTAGTGGCTGTAGCTGAGCGTCAGCGTGGTACTGTCGCTCAGCTGGTAGCCCACTGCGCCACCAAAGTACGCACTGGTGCCTTTTTGTTCGTACTGAACCAAGTGACGACCGTTCAGAGTGCTTTCAATCTGATAGTCCCAGTTATAGGCGCCCAGGAACAGCTCGCCATGCACTTTACCAAAGCGTGCCACTTCCAGACCCGTTTGCAGTGCAAACCCTTCTGGCAGAACCGGGGCGACA
Organism: Pseudoalteromonas sp. R3; assembly: GCF_004014715.1. Lineage (NCBI taxonomy): Bacteria > Pseudomonadati > Pseudomonadota > Gammaproteobacteria > Alteromonadales > Pseudoalteromonadaceae > Pseudoalteromonas > Pseudoalteromonas sp. R3. The sequence continues at coordinate 1,205,923 of NZ_CP034834.1, read as the reverse complement.
CGCGCCATGCTTTGGTGCCAGCTGTCTGGTGTCAGCGTGCTACCGCTTAGCGTCACCCGACCCTGGCCCAGGTCGATATAGCGCAGACCCGCATACCACTTTGGCATCAGCTGATAGAAAGCACCGGCTGACCATGACTGGCTGCTGTCATCCACGTTCGAGGCCTGAGTGCCCGCAGGCAATGCACTGAACTGACTACTCGCCTCAGCCTGCCCTAACGTGGCTTGTACGCGCCACGCATCAGCCAGTGCAGGAGCACTGACCAGACAGCTGGCCGTTACTACTGCATAAGCCGGTAGTGCCGACTTGCGACGACGCAATACCAGCGCCGATACCATGACCATTAACAGACCTCCAAGGCTACCTGATGATTTGTTTTCTACGGTTGCAACCTGATGGGCCGTCACGGTCACTTTCGCAATACCATCACTCACCGCGCCCTTACTGTCTTTGACCTGATAAGTCACTGTATCTTCTCCATTAAAGCCGAGTTTTGGCTCGTAGCTTAGCGTACCGTCAAGATTTACGACCGCCTTACCATATGTTGCCGTTGCGCTGATTAGCGTTAATGTGTCGCCATCAGGGTCCATATCGTTGGCCAGAACATCAATTACCACGCTCGCTTTATCATTGGTGCTGGCAGTATCTTGCTGAGTTACCGGCGCTGCATTGACCACAAGCTCAACCGTTACCGTGGCGCTGGACGTACCGCCCTGACCATCGGCAATGCTGTAAGTGATGATCGCCGTACCCACATAATCCAAAGGTGGGGTATAACGTAGCTGATTATCCAGGATTTCAACGTCACCAAAATCGACGCTGGCACCTGTGATAGTCAGAGGATCTGCATCTGCGTCAAGGTCGTTTTCCAGCACATCAATAAACACTGACAAACCCGCACCCAGGATCAGCGTATCGGCCTGTGCAACCGGTTGTGTGTTATCGCTCTTGAGTACCGCAATACCACCGGGGTCCACCACGCTGCGGTTTGCAATCCCGTCGTCATCGTTTGGACCGCCATCGACAATTTGCAACTGCACACACCAGTCACCTTCGTTCAGACCATCGCGCCACTCGTTGCTACCCGGAGGCGGACAGTATCCCGGCTCACCCGTAGCCGAGAGCACGGCATTGCCATCTGTGGTCACAAAATTCACCCACTCCCCGTCACGGAACTTACGATAAATCGCGTTAACCGGAATGGGTTTACGCTGCGGAATAACAATGCCGTAAACATCGCCCGCCTTAGGCAATCCGGTTGCAATAAAGTCGAACACACCACCAATGTTGGTGGCTTCGGTATCTTCAGGCAGCTCAGTTTCCAGCAGCTGTGCACCACCTGTTGTGTTTTGTGCCACAGTTGCCCCTTTACGCAGACAAACACCTGGCTCACCTTCAACCAAATACTGCTCAGTGTCTTTCACTTGGCCAGGAATAACGTTACAGTCGCCATTGGCATCCAAATAGTCCGGAATACCGTCGTTATCCGAATCGGCAAAGCCTTCCTGATCATCCGGGATAAGGTCGCCATCACTGTCTACACTGCTTAGCTGTGGCAGGCTTGCAACTATCTCCAGATAGATATCCTGAGTAGACGACAGCGCAGGAGTGCCATCATCTGTTGCTGTGACGCTGAGTTTGTAAATTCCCGCAGTAAGCTTGCTTGGGTCAAATTCAAAACGGTTCGCTGCAACGCTCAGGTTGAGCATTTGTGCATCTGCAGCTTGCCAGCTGTAGCTGATGCTGTCCTGTGGATTAGCATCGGTTGCGGTTGCCGCAACCACAACCGGTTCACCACTTTGAACAATCAAGGTACGCGACTGGCCATTTTGTGTGGTATCTACACTCAACGCAGGCGCGACGTTGTCTTCAACGACTGTCACTGTGGTGCTGTGCTTAGCACCGCGATTGAGTGAGTCAGCCAGGGTGATCACTATGCTCTCATTGCCTTCGACTGTGCCATCGGCAAAAACGTTAAAGGTAATGCTGGCCTCAGTGCCCGACTCAATCACCACTTCGCCGTCAATCAGGTCATGATCATTGCCGTTAGCAGAGCCACTCACTGTATATGGAACAGTGACAGGATAACTTGGTGCCGGACCATTGAGGAAGACCTTCACGGTGTGGCTTTGCTCTTCCGCAATCTGGCTGTCTTTGCTCAGAGACACCAAAGGGTTCACGGTAACGGTCTGCTTTTTCACGGTAGCCTGCTCATTACCATCAGTCGCTTTCCAGTAAACCTGGTGCAGTCCCGGTGCAAAAACCGTCGCGCCCCCCACCAGCGAGACCGCCAGAGGGTTGCCATTACTGTCAAAGGCAGCAGCCGTACCTAAATCAACTTTGGTAAACAGGCCTGTTGCGTCTACGCTCAAATCGTCAGGTACGGTTAGAGTGGGCGCATTTGCAATACCTGAAGAAGCGGTGATCTCAACTGTTGCATTTGCCTGTGCACGCGCACCGGCACTGTCCGCTAGCATATAGGTGATCACAGCCGTATCCTGCGCGCTTGCCTGTGGTTGGTACACCAGCTGACCATCGCTGATTGAAACGCTACCGATGGAAGCGCTTGCACCGACCAGAGTCAGGGTATCACCCAAGTCCACATCGCTGTCATTTGCCAGTACATCCAGGCTGTAGCTGCTTGCTGCCTGACTGAAACTAAAGGCATCGTTTTGTGCCACTGGCGTATCGTTTACGGCATTCACCGTAATGCTGACCTGCGCCTCATCCGAGTTCATTTCGCCGTCATTCACCACATAGCTGAAGCTATCTGTGCCGTTAAAGTTAGCACCTGGGATATAGCTGAACAGGGTACCCTGTACGCTCAGCGTACCATTACTTGGCTGCTGGGTAACCAAGATACTCAGGCTATCCTGATCCGGATCCGATACCGGTGCACTGAAGCTGGTGGAGGCATCCTCGTTCACAAACACTTGCATGCCCTGCGCAGCAGGTTTGGCATTCACATAGCCAACGTCGATGGCAAATGCAGGCAGTGATGCCGTTAATTCGCCGTCCGACACGCTAATCACTAAGTTTGCGTAGTTGCCCACATCATCCCGACTCGGTGTACCAGACAAAGTACCACTTTGTGTATCAAAGTTAGCCCAGACAGGCAGATTCTCAATGCTGAAGGTTAGCGTATCGCCATCCAGGTCACTGGCATCCGGTGTAAAGCGATAAGCAGTGTCCTGATCCACACTGGTTGAAGGCGTACCACTGATCTCTGGCGCATCATTCACGGCAGTCACATTCAGGGTGACTTGCACCGGCTCAGATTCTGCCTGACCATCAAAGGCCACAAATTGCAGGCTGTCTTCACCGTTGAAGTCAGTGTCTGGCGTATACAGCCAGCTGTTTTCACTTTGCTGTGTCAGCGTGCCTGAGTTGACGCCTTGTACAATTTGATAGCTCAGTGCGTCTGCATCAATATCGCTGGCTGTCAGGGTGATTAGCACACTGCCATCTTCATCCACGTCCAGAACCTGGGCGTCTGCCACTGGCGCATCGTTCACAGGAGTGACCGTCATAGTGACAAGCGCTTCGTTCGATACGACACCCGCCGTGTCTTTCACTGTATAAGTAAAGGTATCCAGACCATTAAAGTTGGCATTTGGTACATAGACAATCGCACCGCTTTCAGCCAATGTAACTCGACCACTTTGTGGCTGAGCGACCACAGTCACGCTGCTCGGGTCTAACTGGTCGTTTGCATCCACGTCGTAGTCATTACCTAACACATTGACTTCATACGAGCCTTCTTCTTCGAGCTGTGCAGTGTTGTCGACTGCCACCGGCGCATCATTCACTGGTGTGATATCAACGGTAACGGTTGCAGGCTCAGAGCTCAGTCCTTCACTGTCCATTAGGGTATAAGTAAAGCTAAAGCTGCCGTTCTTATCCGCCTTAGGCGTGATTTCAAGCATACCATCGGCCAGCACTGTCACGTCGGCAAGCGTGTAGGCACCTGCGCCATTGCCCAAGTCTTCGAGCATCACGTTGGCACCATTGAAGCCCTGATCTTCCACATCTGTGTCATTGTCCAGGATATTCAGTGTGCCGGTTTCGTCTTCGTTGAGCGTGACGCTGTCGCCGTCCGCCACCGGACGGTCGTTCACCGCACCAATGTTAACAATCACTTCAACCGGCTCAGACACCAGGCCTTCGCTGTCCGCGATAGTATAGCTGAATGCGTCACTACCCGTAGCGTTGGTGTTTGGCGTATACACCAGCTTGCCAGACTCCTGGTTTACAGTGACAACCCCTTTGGTCGGCAACACGCTCAGTGCAACCTCACCTTGTGGGTGGGTGTCTTCGATATCGCTCGATAAGGTGCGTACATCCAGCTCATCGCTCGGCGTGTCTTCCTCTACTGTTAACGTCGCGCCTTTGGCAACAGGCTGATCGTTCACCGCCGCAATGCTGATGGTCAGCGTGGCCGCTTTGGAAGTATTACCTGCCGCATCTTTTACCGTATAGGTCAGTGAATCCTGACCCGTGGCATTTTCGTTAGGCGTATAAGTCAGCTTACCATTGGTGATGGTGTAACTACCCAGCTGAGGCTCAGTTACTACGGCCGCAGAGGCTGCCACCATATCATTTTCTGCATCAGAATCGTTCTCCAGCAGGTCTATGGTGTTCGGCGTGTCTTCTGTGACCGCCAAAGTATCGTCAAGTACAACAGGGGCATCAGCTACTGGGGTAACAGTCAGCGCTACAGTGCGAGTCTGAGACAGTTCACCTGCGGCATCTTTCACCTGATAAGTGAAACTGTCACTGTGATTTTCGCTGCCATCATGGCTATAAGTGAAGCTGCCGTCTGCGTTCAGTAGCAAAGTACCAAACTGCGGCTGGCCCACCACCACAGCGCTCAGGCTGTCTTCGCTGTCTAAGTCATCATCCGTTGCTGTGCTCAGCAGGCCCTGCTCCAATGCCACCACCAGCTGCTCAGCTTCATCCAGTGTAAAGCTAAAGTCTTGTGCTACAGGCGCATCATTAGTGTTAACCACTTCAATGTTGAATGCGCTCAGTGCGTGCTCGGCTTTACCATCATTGACGGTGATAACGATTTGCTCGTAGTTGCCAACGTGCTCATCGCCTGGCGTACCGCTCAGCTTACCGGTTTGCTCATCAAAGCTTGCCCAGTCTGGTTTGTTGCTGATCACAAAGGTATGGGTGTCATCGCTGTCCGGGTCTGTAAGCTGCGGTTCAAACACATACTCGGCATCTTCGTTTACTGTGGTTTGTGGTGTGCCCGACAGCACCGGGGCCACATTGTACTTTTTGGTCACCGAGGCCGTTACAGGCTCACCTGCGTTGTTCGCGTCGTCGTATACCACAACGGTCAGGATCAGACGCCCTTCTGCCAATGCAGAGACATCAATTCCGGTAACACTTTGCGTGGTTGCTGTGATGCTAACAGGCGACTGACTGCCCACCGAGGTGGTGCCATCACTGACCTGATAAGTCAGCATACCTTTGCCTTCGAGCCCATTCAGGGTGAAGCTCATAGCGGTTTCGTTATCACGGTTGATCAAGGTCTGGTCGATACTGACCGACTGACCGCTTGGGGCTGTCGTATCCTGGCTCAACACCAACGGCTCTGCTGCCGTATTGGCATTGCCTGCCGCGTCATTGAATACCCCCGCTGCAATGCTGATGGTCACATCACCTTCAGTATTCTCATCTGGCGTAAAGGTCGCCTGATAGGTGGTCGCATTAAGTGCCTTAAACTCGCTCAGGTTACCACTGCTCCAGCTGATGTCTTCCAGTACAAAATCTTCACTGGGCTCGCTCAGTACAATGGTGATCAACGCCTGCTCACCGACTTTCAGTGCCGGGTCGTTAGACGTCAGGCTCACCACTTGTGGCGCGGCGGTATCAAGTATTGCAGTCGCTGAAGCCACTTCAGAGACATTGCCTGCCGGGTCGGTCAGGGTCACTGTCACGCTCAACTGGCCATCATTCAGATTGCTCAGGTCGATACCGCTGATAGTCTGGTTTGACTCAGTGACGTCACCCTGTGCAGACACCGGCAGGCCGCCCTGCGCGCTGCTGATCACATAGTGATAACGGCTGCCCACTTCGGCATCGCCCAGCGTAATGCTGGCCGCATTGGCATTCGTACCATGGTAATAAGGTGCGCCAAACGCCACACTGTGATTACCCGGAGCCTGGGTATCTATGTTCAGAGTCAGGGTGTCAGAAGCCAGATTAGGATTGCCCGCTGCATCGTTAAACTTGCCAGCGGCAATGGCAATGGAGCCCGCGGCTTGCGAGTTCTCGCTCGGCGTGAACACGGTACGATAGCTGGTGTCGCTGATCTGCTCCAGCTCAGACACAGTTCCGCCCGCCACGTTCAGTAATGCCTTATTAAAGTCGCTAACGGCTTCGCTCAGACCAATGGTGATCACGCTGGTCTCGCCCGCTTTAAGGGCGGTCTGTGACGCACTCAAAGTGGTAATAGTCGGTGCGGTTGCATCCAGCTTGGCTTGTTTAACCTGTGCTTCTGCCGCATTGCCCGCACTATCGGTTACGACCACCGACAAACTCAGGGTGCCGTCTTTAAGCTGGCTGAGGTTCGCAATATTAACTTGCTGGTTCGCCGCTGTGATAGTCTCAGTGCCGGTCAGTTCACCGCCACCTGTGCTGGTCAGCGTGTAAGCATATGTCGCGCCCACTTCGGCGCCGCTAAAGCTAAAGCTCGCCGCATCGCGATTGGCTAAATTGTAGGTTTGCTGATCTAAGGTTACGTCGTGGCCACTTGGCGCTGCGGTATCCAGGATTGCCGTGTTCACTGCTGCCACACCGGCATTACCAGCCTTATCGGTCAGCGTCACAGACAGGCTCAGCGGTCCGTCGTTAAGGTTCTCGATATCGGTAATAACCACTTGCTGCTGCGCGCTGTCAAGGGTGCCCTTACCAGTTACGCTGTGGCCGTCGCTGCTCAGCGTATAAGCATAGGTTGCACCGGCTTCGCCGCCGCTCAAATCAAAGCGAATAGTGCTTGCAGAGCTGTTGTAAACGTCTTTATCCAGCGTCACTGCATAACCGGTTGGTGCCTGGGTATCGATGTTAAATTGCTTGCTCGTCAGTGCGACTTTGTTACCTGCTTTATCCGCAAATGCTCCTTCTGCGACGGATACGGTGACAGCACCGCTGATATCAGTTGCGGCTTTATACTGGGCGCTGTATCGGTTGTTGCCCAGAGCTTTAAACTCGCTGAAGGAACCGGAGCTGGCTTGTAAATCGCCATGCTCAAAGCCTAGAATTGCTTCGCTGACAGTAAATTCAAAGCTCACTGCGGACCTGCCAAATACGGTCTCAGAGGCGACAATATCCAGTACAGGCTTAACATTCTCGTATACAATATCCTGAGTGAACGGCTGTGATTCATTACCATGGCCGTCAATCACAGTGACCGACAGCGATAAAGTGCCATCGTTCATGTTTTGGATACCATTGCTGTCTGAGTCAAAACGAACAACTTGCTCAGCAGTATTAATATCACCACGACCACTTAGCGACTGCATAGTCCACTGATACGTTGCACCTTGCTCAGCGCCCAGCAGTCTAAACAAGCCATCTTTAATGGTTTCTGCATTAAACGCCGTGCCACTGACAACCACATTGGGTTGGTTTGGTGCCTGAGTATCAATGTCAAAATTAAGCACAGGCGCTGCGGTGTTGGTATTCCCTGCTGCATCTGTAAACGCACCGGCTTTAATTTTAAGTGAACCAGCAGTACTAGAATTAACTGCGGGCACATAGGTTACCTGATAGACGGTAGGGCTCAGCTTTGTAAATCCAGTCAGTGTGCCGCCTGCGGCCTCAAGGTCGCTGATATCAAAGTCATCACTTGGCTCACCCAGCACAATATCAACCACCGCAGTGCCGTCTTTATTTAGCTTGGCAAGAGAGGCTCTAAACGTAGCAATGCCGGGAGCAGCTGAGTCTAAACGGGCAAAACTGGTTTGTGCTGCTGAGGTGTTACCCGCCACATCAGTTAACGTGACCGACAGGGTCAGCTCACCATCATTCAGGCCTCGAAGATCAACAGGTGAAATGGTTTGCGCCGCACTTTCGATGGTGCCAGAGCCGGTAACCGCCGGGCCACCGTTGCTACTGGTAATGGTATAGTTAAATTGTGCCCCGATTTCAGCCGCGCTGATGTCAAAACTTGCCTGCGCCGCGCTTTGTTCGTTAAACAGGGTTTTATTCAGTGCTGCATTAAAACCATTTGGTGCAGTGGTGTCGAGTTCTGCTGTGGTTGTAAATGGCGCTGAAATATTCCCTAAAGAGTCTCTGAGTGTCACAGCCAGTGTTATTTTGCCATCCTTCAGACTGCTGATATCGATATTTTTATTCTGCAATGAACTCGCAAGTGCATATTGCCCGTTAGCAGATACCTCGCCACCGTTTTCACTGCTTATCACATAGGTATAATCAAAAGCGACGTCCGTTGCCCCATGAAATTTAAACGCAACATGGCGTTTTTGGCTGTCACCATAGCTATCACGACTCAAAGAGACTGAATCGACAGATGGCGCAACATCATCAATGATGTTGATCAACAGTTTTTTACGGACAACGGCACCTGCGCTGTCCGTTGCAGTCACACATACTGGGTGCTCTTTTGGCTCAGCGTCTTTTCTGACATACAACACATTGTCATTGACCAAGAAAGACTTTGATGTCGTCGTATTATCGCAGCCTTGTGCCCCCTGACCGGAATAAACCAGCGTGAATATATGATTATCCGTCATATCGACATCTGTGGCGGACAGGGTTAACAGTGCTCCGGGGTTAGAAATATTGTATTCACCGAGCAAAGACTGCTTGAGCGGTAAGGTCACACCCGACTCGAGAGTCCAGGTGATATCCGTCGGCGCATCATTTAATCGAGTAACGGACAAATTAACCTGACTGTTGCCCGAGTTGTCTGCTTTACCATCATTAAAGGTGATTTTAAGCGCAATGGATTCGTCGGGATGTTCAGAGCTACTCTGATAGGAAATATTACGCAGCACATTGGTAGCAATCGAAGTGGTGGCACTACTGTTAAAGCTTAGTTTCAGCTCACCCTGCGCATTGTTAATAACGGTGCCCACCACCTGCTGTCGATAAACAAGCGGCTGCCCTGTCACCAAAGACCCCAAATCGCCCAGATTTGCAAACACATCTGTGCTGTCTGCGCCGCCTGTTCTGGAAACCGTTAACGTAGTGCCTGCATAATTACCTATGCCTTGATTTTTTTCATCTAGATCGATATCAAATATGACCGCTTCCGGAGCAATACTCACTGGGTTTGCATTTTCTGTATACGGCAGCGTATCAGGCAATCTAAAAATGCCTGGTGCGGTATTCGGCCGCACGACGGTAACCGTCAATGGGCTGCGATTAGTTATCTCAAGGTCAGCATTATTACCAATGCTATTACTCAAATTTATACGTATAGCCGGGTTATTAAACCCGGTACTTTCTGTGTCAATCTCAAGCACATCGGCGCCGTTAAAGCGGACCTGCTCAAAATTTTCATCGACTCGAGCATCAAGCACCCGGATTGAATCTCCAATACTCAGATCGGTAATGGTGTCGCCGTTAAGCTGAGCTTTGTTGCCGTAAAACAAATCATTACCAGCTCCTCCGGTAACGGTATCAGTACCAGTACCAGCGTTAATTGAATCAGCCGCCGCACCACCAATGATCACATCATTGCCGTCAAAGAAACGTGCTTCAGTTGCAGATAAATCCAGTCGTGTTTTGCTAAATGCCGACGCATTTAAAGTCAGTGTGTGGTCACCTACGATGTAACCTTGGGTGGTTATCTGAACCTGAACTTCACCAGACTCTCCGTTATCGATATCGGGCAAGGTAATATTAAAGTCATTATTATACCCAACCAGATCTAGTCTTTTAATACCGGATATTTGCATATCCTGCCAGTTATAGGTGCCACCTTCACGAAGCTTAAAATACTTTTGCGCACTCAGGGCACCCGTTACTTTTTTAAATGACACCAACTCTTGCGGTTTTAACTCGAGTGTTTGTGTAGTGTTGATGCTTCCAAGTGACAGGGTATGAATATTCTCTGTGGGGAAGTCTCGAAGCGCAATGTTGCTGGCATGAAGTTCAAGGGTGTCAGGGGCGGTCAGCTCGCCTTTAAATGTACCGTAGCCCTTTGTGGTACTTGCTCCAGCCACGATTGTGACAGCATCAGATGGCTCTGTCGCAACAACTGACACATAACCGTTGCTACTAAGCGCGATCTTTCTTGTTTCTCGGCTATCATCTAACAATTCAAATGTGACGGGCTTTGTCAATCTAGTCGCAGATAAATCAACATCACCATCTCCACTTACTTTAAATGTTTTGCTAGCATCACCCACAAGACTCAGGTTAGTAATCGAACCGAGTTGCCCAGGTGTCATAGTGATCACCTGCTCATCACGGCCCCAAGCACTGAAGATGAAACTACTAGGTAAAGTCGCTTTGCTGATATCCAAATTCTGGTTAAATGTATAGAAGGTTGGCAGGTTTGTATCAATCAATTGCCCTGTGAATTCAGGACTGTCAAAGAAGTACCTGTTATTATAATTACACGTACCTTTATCAGCATTTAAGCGAGAGGCATCTATCTTGGCTGCGTCACTTTTCAGCCTGAAAGTTGTATTGGACGGCCCACTGCATTCAACCAGGTTGTAATTTTCTATTCCCTCAAGCGTGTGAAACGTATCACTGCTGCTGTATGGGCCGAATGCAATATCGAGTGTCTGTTTACCTTCAGCGCTGCTCTGAATAACATTTTCCGTTAAATACTTCCAGGAATGGCTTGAGACTGAAAGCTGTAGTCCATCCTTAAACTCTAAAGTTTCAGCATTTGCATTGTTAAAATTGGCCTCTTGAGCATCGATTGTTCCTGCAAAAACAATTTTATCTTGACCATCTCCCAGGCTGAACCTTCCCTTGACCTGAGTGTTATTCAGTACAACGGTTTCATCAGTCGATGCACTAGATACATCGAGCTCAAATGTGCCATTTGCTAATTCAAGTGTGCCACCTGTCAACCAGTAGCTTGAAGCTTCAGCAATAGCGCTTATATGCCCAGGCTCCCCTCTCATAATTAAACCGTTTGAGTTCGGAAGAGCGATTTGAGAGAACGCACTATGTTGTTGATAACTCAGTGTTACTCTCCTGCTAGATGAAGACTCTACCGTCAGCTTCTCAAAGCCCGATAAAGTACCAGCCCGGCTGATATCGACAGAGCTACCATCAGCAATTACCAGCTCATCTATACCTGCACCGCCAATCACTTTGGCATTGGCGTCTAAGGATCTTTTTATAATAAGTTTCTCTGCTCCGTCACCAAACACAATTCCCGGACTTAAATTGGCACCTGTGGTGGTATCTGGCACAGATGAAGAGGTCGTTGCAGCATTAACATCGGTCACATCAATACTAACGTTGTAAGTTTCACTGTCTTGTGTTCCATCATTGATTACAACGCTAAGCGTTCTTTGTGATTCACCAGGTGATGAAGCAAGGTTGTCATAAGTAATTGCTTTTAAAAAGGTGCTTACCTGAGCCGGCGTTGCACTGGCATTGGTAATTGATATGCTGTGCTCGCGATTGATATCAACCGCACCACTGATGCCGCCCAGCGCATTTTGCGCGTTGGCGCTCACTGTTAGTCCTTCGCTTGTGCCGTTAGCAGGGTTAACCAGTCTGATTGTAATGCTTGAAATTGTGCCGTCATCATTAACACTGGCATTAGGGGCGATAGAAGTTGCCGAACCACCTTCACTGAAAGAAACCTGACTGCCAGTGCCGCTTGTACTGGTGTCCAGGTCTATCGTCGGTTTGGTGTCGGTTGTTCCACTGTTGCCACCACCCGAATTACTGCCACCACTGCTATTTGAATCACAGTCAGGATCGCCGGGAATACCTGAGCAATGGCCGTCCGCCATAAATGCCTGAACGCTGGTGCTAATGAAACCCGTACTCAGCGTTGCCCCACCCAATAACGCGGCCTGGATATGCCGGACTAATTTACTTTTTTTACTTATGCTTTTATGACTAAGAGACATCAAACTACCTACTAACACTTAATTTTAAAATATGTTGCCCAGCCAAATCCCCTTTTGGCCAACGGCTGTGTGGCTACGGGTAAACAGCACACAGCCTGAATATGGAACGTTACATTGAGCAAGCGCATCAGGTTTGCCAGCCTTTTCAGGGCTAAATTGGCAAGCAAAACGGTACGTAAGAAATCGTGAGTCAGTTCACAGGAACCCACGAAACAGGAGGGGTAGCCAAAATGGCTGATAGCTCTAAATAATAAGGACTGAACGATACAACCTGAACACGACAGGCATGCAAACCTATTTCTGAGCCTGGTAATAATACTTTAAACGCTTACCTGCACCATACGCAGGTAACATCGACCCATCCGATTGGATGACCTACTTTTTACCTAACCCTACAACCTGAAAAACTGCGGTTTTTTTCGCCTGACAGAAGACAGCCTGAGTGCTTCAGTTGCCTTATATCTTACTTTGTAACTAAATTTAATTATTTAGATTATATACACAAAAAGCAGAGAGGAGAATATTTTTTCCTTTATATTTCAAATATTAAGAGATTAATATTTAAACCTAAAATTGACATTTATACACATTAAAGAAACAAAGTGAGGCTATTCTGTTTGCGTTTAGGTTTTCATGAAAAGCTATAAAGGGTACAGGAGAACCCCAACGACTAACCATTACACTTTATTACACACAAATAAAAGCTGATCCATTATCAGATAAAACCAGCACTTTACGATTAGACCGTCGAGAAACTAGCCTTGATTGATTTTTACGAATACAGGCATCTATAAATTCTATTAACAATTTTGCAAACCTGTAACTATACTCGCTGAGAATTAAGCAGATGTACTGACGGCTGGGTAGGGTTTGGCTAGTCGGCAGGCGTTTCACAAAAATAAGGTAACCACTATGACGACAAAAATATTTAGAAAATCAGCCTTAGCTGCGCTGGTAAGTATAGCGGTAACGGGCCTCAGCGCCTGCGCCAGCAACGACGACCTGCAACAAGGCAGCCAGTCTAATGGCGAGATTAGCAAGCCTAAAGGCGCTGTCGGGTCCGGCAATGTACCTATGGGCGTGGCCAAATCCAATCAGTTCTGGTGGCCGGATCAGCTTGACCTGTCAGCCCTGCGCGACCACGACGGCCGCTCTAATCCACTGGGTGAAAACTTCGACTATGCTATGGCATTCAACCAGTTAGATATGGCTGCGCTGAAGCGTGATATGAATGAGCTGCTTACCACGTCACAAGACTGGTGGCCAGCTGACTGGGGCAACTACGGGCCGCTGTTTATTCGCCTGGCCTGGCACAGCTCAGGTACTTATCGTACATTAGATGGTCGCGGTGGTGGTGATGGCGGTCAGATGCGCTTTGACCCGCTCAACAGCTGGCCAGACAATGGCAACCTGGATAAAGCCAAACGCCTGTTGTGGCCGCTTAAGCAAAAGTATGGTGAGCAAATTTCCTGGGGCGATTTGATGATTCTGGCCGGCACCGTTGGCCTTGAAAACATGGGCTTTAAAACTTATGGCTTCGCCGGTGGACGCACGGACGACTGGGAACCGGACTTAGTCTACTGGGGTCCAGAGGTTGAAATGCTGGCCAGTGATCGCGAAGAAAAAGACGGTAAATTACAACGTCCGCTCGGTGCAACACACATGGGCTTAATCTACGTGAATCCGGAAGGTCCTAAAGGCAAGCCCGATCCAGTAGGCTCCGCCAAAAACATCCGCGTGGCGTTTGGTCGTATGGCCATGAATGACGAAGAAACCGTGGCACTTATCGCCGGTGGGCACACCTTTGGTAAAATGCACGGCGCGCATAAAGCCAGTAAATGTGTGGGTAAAGAACCTGGTGGTGCAGCGATTGAAGAGCAAGGCCTTGGCTGGAAAAACAAATGTGGTAAAGGTCACTCCGAAGATACCGTTACCAGTGGTCTGGAAGGCGCATGGACTCAGGCACCGACCCGCTGGACTACACTCTACCTGCAAAACCTGCTGAACTTTGAATGGCAGCAAACACGCAGCCCGGGTGGCGCAATTCAGTGGATCCCAACCGATGAAGCGTTGCACACCTCAGTACCCGATGCGCATGTCAAAGGTAAGTTCAACTCACCGGTAATGACCACGGCCGATCTGGCGCTGAAGTATGACCCTGAGTATCGCAAAATTGCCGAGCGCTTTTTGGCCAACCCGGAAGAATACCGCCTGGCCTTTGCCAAAGCCTGGTACAAACTCACACACCGCGACATGGGCCCGCGTGCCCGCTATCTGGGCAATACCGCGCCTGATGAAGCGTTAATCTGGCAAGATCCGGTTCCGGCAGTTGATCATGCTTTAATTAATGAAGCCGATGCCAAAGCGATTAAGCTGGATATTCTGAAAACGGGTATCAGCGTACCGGCGCTTATTCGCACTGCCTGGGCGTCTGCTGCCAGCTTCCGTGCCTCGGATATGCGCGGTGGCGCCAATGGCGCCCGTGTTATGCTGGCACCGCAAAAAGACTGGCCAGTTAACAACCCAGATGAGCTATCGTCGGTTTTAAATCAGCTACAAGCTGTGCAGGCACGCTTTAACCGCGCAGCAGGCGGCACTAAGCAAGTCTCCATGGCGGATGTGATTGTACTGGCAGGTGCCGCCGCAGTTGAACAGGCAGCCAAGAATGCCGGTGTTACGGTGTCTGTGCCCTTTACTCCGGGGCGCACCGACGCGATCCAGGCACAAACCGACGTGGATTCATTCGCGCTGCTTGAGCCAAAAGCGGATGCGTTCCGAAACTACTTTGACGTGAGCGCCAGCTACCGCTCACCAACCGAAATGTTGGTTGATAAAGCCGACCAGCTTAATCTGACTGTGCCAGAAATGACGGTGCTGCTGGGTGGGTTACGTGTACTGGGTGCCAATGCTATGGGCTCTCAGCACGGTGTATTCACCGACAAAGTGGGCACGCTCAGCAACGACTTTTTCGTCAATCTGCTGAGCATGTCTCATCAGTGGCAAAAAACCAGTCAGCCCGGTTTATACGAGAGTATCGACCGCAGCACAGGCAAAAAGCGCTTCACGGCCACCAGTGTGGATTTGATCTTTGGCTCAAACTCAGAGCTACGCGCCGTGGCCGAAGTCTATGCCTATGACAACGCCCAGCAAAAGTTTGCAGAGGACTTTGTTAAAGCCTGGCACAAAGTGATGCAACTGGACCGTTTTGACTTGCGTCATCAGTTGTAATCCCATCCCAAATGTCAGCGCCTGCGATAGGCGCTGACTTTTTAGTTAAAACACTCAGTCAATGGGACAAGTTACACGCCCGACAGCGACAACCTGACCATACTGGCGGACCTCGAATTCTACACCCGCTTTTATCGCCATAGACTTACTCAGCCTGACGGTCACGTTAAGCTTATCGCCCGGCGCCATCGTTTCAATGTCGCTGGTCCAGCTCACCGTACCTGCCACATCAAGGTAATGCAGTCTAAAGTCACCTTCAAATCCATTGTGCAAAGGCGTTTTACGTCCGCCCTCTTCACCGGTCAAACAATAAAGCAGCGCTTCGAAACGTTTACATGACTTCAGCGTGCCCTTTGCGCAAAGCACCATGCCTGTTTCAATCTCATCGCGTGGGATCCCTTTGAGCACAATCATTGTGTGGTCTCCTGCACCCACACAGTCTTGTGGCTGAGATCCAATCTGTATTCTCGAACAAGTTGTCTGTCGTGAGTCTCTAATCCCAGCAAGTTCAACAGAATCTTTTACTCGTAAAGTACCGGACGTAATCCTGCCACAGGTATATGTGCCACGAAACTGAATCTCAAATACATCTTCGACAGGCATTAAGAAAGGCTGATCTTTAAAAAGAACGGGATCCAAAAAGTGACTATCCATTGCCCTGACTAAATCCCGTATCTTATCTTCCCAAACGGGGTCTCCTTCAAGCGCTTGCAATGCAGAACCATAGATCACAGGTGTCCTTTCACTATCAAACCAGTATCGATCAAGCTGCTCTCTCACGAGCGGCTCGATAAGACCGATGGGTTCTTTGCCCTGCGCAACGTCGCACTTATTAATAAACACAACGACTTGGCTTACACCACAGTCACGCAATAGCGTCAGGTATTCGCCACACGACTCAATAAGTTCAGGCTCCGGTGTGACCACTAGAATTGCCACATCGACCCTGGATATGCCACTGATCAGCCCCTTGGCTTGGTCCATCAAGCTAGGATAATCATATTGAACGCACACTCGCGCTGAGGATTCGTACTCTGCTTCCGAGCGGTAAAAGGTCACGCCTGAGCGGGCTTTGTGTTGTGGCGCATTATTTAATGCGGCAAAGTCTTGTGCTGATGCCATATGGTCTTTTTCCAGCACCTTCGTGATAGCAGCAGTTAAGGTTGTTTTACCGCGTCCTTTGGCACCTATCGTATCGACAAAGATCACTTGTTTAATAAATTCATCGTTGCTTGCCATACTATAGCTTCCTGACTCATGTGATGTTTAAGCATCATTATGGGAAAGGATATATCTAAATATCAATAACATCGTATTACACCTAAAATTCTGATAGTTCACAGCAGGCATGATTAACGCTCAGTTAGGGCGGCTTAAATCACGCCTGACACTGTAAATACTTAGCGCACTAACAAGATGCCAGTCGGTGCACTCGCTTGTCCATAAGACCAGAGGCTCGTGTCAGCAACAATGCCAATATCACGATAGTGCCCCCAACCCAGGGCGTATCCTGTAATGACATTTCTTCAACGACGACCCCACCGACCACCGAGCCAATGGCAATCCCGATATTAAATGCCGCGATATTAAGCCCGGATGCAACATCCACCGCATTGGGGGTATGCTTCTCGGCCAACTGCACCACATAAACTTGCAAGCCTGGTACATTACCGAATGCAAATGCGCCCCACAACAATACGGTGAATACCGAACCAATTTGGCTGCCCGCCGTCCATGTGAACACAAACAACACCAGCGCCAACGCGCTAAAAATAATATACAGTGCTTTCACAGGACCCAGACGGTCAGCCAACCTGCCGCCCCAAATGTTCCCTACGGCAACGGAGACGCCATAAACCAGCATAATTAACCCAACTGAGCTGGCGGCAAATCCGGAAACCTGCTCCAAGATAGGGGCCAAGTAAGTGAAAGTCACAAACGTACCACCATAGCCGACAGCAGTCATGGCATACACCAGTAACAGACGTGGCTGAGTCAGTACTTTGAGCTGTTCGCTCAGCTTGGCAGGCTCTGCTTGTTTAAGGTTCCCGGGTAGCAAAAAAGCGCTGCCCAAAAATGCCACCAAACCGAGTAATGACACAATCAAAAAGGTTGCTCGCCAACCAAACTCCTGACCAATCCAGGTACCCAGTGGGACACCAGTGACCAGAGCAACAGTCAGGCCAGTAAACATAATGGCAATGGCACTGGCTTCTTTTTCTTTACTGACCAGACTAGTCGCTATGGTCGAGCCGATAGAGAAAAACACCCCATGTGCCAATCCAGTCAGGATCCGCGCAACAATCAATGAATCATAACCAGGCGCCTGCCAGGCCAGCAGATTGCCGCCAATAAACAAAGCCATTAGTGTTAACAGTACCTGTTTACGGCGCCATCGCCCGGTCAGCGCTGTCAATACTGGTGCCCCGACAGCAACGCCAAGCGCATATAAACTCACCAGCAAACCCGCAGAGGGAAGTGAAACACCTAAATCTTGGGCAATCGTAGGTACCAGCCCAACAATCACAAACTCGGTCGTCCCGATAGCAAATGCGCTTAAGGTCAGCGCAAACAAAGCTAAAGGCATAATGCTCTCCTAACAATAATTAAGTGAAAGGAGTGTGCCGCATTTAATTACCAACAAAAACGACATAAATAACAAAATAAATTTGCTAAAAATGCAATAATATTACCGTATACGACTTCGCTAATCGGTAGTGCAAGGCATGGATCTAAAGTCCAAAACACAAGACATTAAGAGTTTTATTACAGTCGCTGATTGTGGCAGTTTCACACAAGCCGCAATTTTGCTTAATACAAATGCAGCCAAAGTATCCCGCTCTGTGGCCAGGCTGGAGCAAACATTGGATGTCACGCTGTTTATTCGCAGTACACGTCGGGTTGAGCTCACCGAAGAAGGGCTGGTCTTTTTGAGCCACGCAAGAACCGGACTCAATGCTTTATTGCAAGGTGAGGAAGCACTTAATAGCATAAAAGGTGCGCCTAAGGGTAAACTCAGGGTGGATGCTGCCAGCCCCTTTTTATTCCATCAGGTTATCCCCCATGTGGAAGACTTCGCCAGGGCCTATCCCGGCATAACGCTGGAGCTAATCTCCAATGAAAACATTGTCGACCTGATTGAAAAGAAAACCGATGTGGCGATCCGTATTGGCAAACTAAACGACTCGAACTTGCATGCTAAAAGGCTCGGAACCAGTACATTGCATCTGGTAGCCAGTCCCCGATACCTTGCAAAACATGGCCAGCCAAGCTGCGAGGCTGATTTAAATAAACACGTACTGATTGGTTTTGCTGATGCACCCAAGCTCAACCAGTGGTGCTTACGAGAGCAAATGACCATAAAACCAGCTATCAGTGCCAGCAATGGAGAAGCAATTCGTCAGCTGGCACTAAATGGCAATGGTATTGCACTGCTGTCACGCTTTATGATCCAGCAAGACATGAAAAATCAGCGGCTTGAAGAGGTGCTACCCGGCGCGATTATGAGCCCTAATCCACGTGAAGAGGTCAATGCAGTCTACTACAAGCACTCGACTGTTTCTCCACGGGTAGGGGCGTTTCTGGAGTTTTTTACCCAACGCTTCGCGCTGTGAACGCAAACCGCAAAGGCTATAACTTAAACTGCTCGACACTGGATTTAAGGCTGTGGGCCAGCTCACTGATGTCATGACAGGCATGGGAGATTTGATTGGCTCCTTGTGTCATCTCAACACCGGCCACATTAATGTTCTCAATATTGCGATTGAGTTCCTCAGAGACCACAGACTGCTCATTACAAGCGGCCGCAATCTGTGTGCTCATTGCTGCAATGCTGTCGATCTCCTGCTCAATCTGGCTGATGGTTTGGCTGACCGTCTCAGTTTGCTCCACGCACACATCAATCCCGGTCTGGCAGGTGCGTGTGGCTTCCCCCGTTTCTTTGGATTTTTGTTGCAAGTCACTGACAATTTCAACAATTTGTGTGGTTGATTCCTGGGTACGACGCGCCAGTGAGCGCACTTCGTCGGCCACTACAGCAAAACCACGGCCCTGTGCGCCGGCACGGGCGGCTTCAATGGCAGCATTCAGCGCCAGCAGGTTTGTTTGCTCTGCAATTTCGCGGATCACGTCGACTACCACATTGATATTCTGCGCGTTCTTTTCAAGGTTGAGCGCCAGCTCGCCAGCGTGCGTTACAGTTTCTGCCACGGCCGAAATATGCGACATGCTGCTTGTCAGTGCCGTATTGCCCTCGCGCGATTTCATATGAGCCTGGTTAGCAGACTCTGCACCCATTTCGGTGCTTTGTGCTACCTCAGACACGGCGGCTTGCATCTGGGTCATGGCAGAAGCAACAGACTGTAACTCGTTTTGCTGATGCTCCATGCCTTTGGCGTTTTGTGCAGAAATCATATTCACTTCTTCAACTGCAGAAGAGAGCAAGATAGCGCTGTCATTAATTTTCACAACAAGGCTGTTTAACTGCTGACGCATTTTTTCCAGCGACACCAGCAAAGAGCCCAGTTCGTTGCTGCCTGCCGAGTCAATATCGATTCGAGTACTTAAATCACCATTGGCAATGCTGCCAGCCAGATTCATAGCTTTTTCCAGTGGTCGCCTGATTGCTCCGCTTAGCACAACACTGATCAACGCAATCATAGCGGCACACACCAAAGTACAAATGATAATGGCCGTGATCACGGTTTTGACAGCCCCAATAGCAGATGACTCAGCATGTCCAACATTTTCACTGTTGATTTTCTCCAGCTCGCTTAGCTCGTCCATGGCCTTAGCAAAGATGGGATAACTGTTTAACACCGTCTCATTAGCGCGGCTCACCTCACCACTGCGTACCAGTGCGTTAAAGTCCGACGTCACCACCGCATATTTGCGCCAGGCAGACTCAAACGCCTCAAACTGGCGCCGCTCTTTTGCGCTTACATTAAGCTGACTATATAGCACAATTTTACGACTTACCCGGCGCGTAAATCACTAAGAATGCTCAGCCACTCACTCATTTCGGGGTGATCCGGGTTCATGGTGGCACCAAACTCATCTTTGCGTATGGTGGTTAGCTCTATCTTTAAATCCTTAACGATTTCTACCGAGGGAATGCTGGTTTGTACAATTGAATCAAGATCATCGCTGATCCCTCTCAGTCCGTTATAAGTCAATAGGCTGACTGCGAAGAAAACAAAAAATACCGAAGAAAAGCTCAAACCTATTTGTTTGGTGATGGATAAATCTTTTATTGCCATGCTCTTTATATGTTTCCCTAATTTAAAAATAATCCTGGTTAATAACCCCACCTAAGGTGAGTAAAAAGACGTTTTTTGGCGGCCAACATGAAACTGATAATATCGTGTAAAAAGCATATTTATTCAATATCCGCGCATACAATACACCTAAGAAGTTTCAAAGAATCGGGCGATAACATGTTTTTATTAAAACCAAGACCTCTATTTGAAAATTAAATTATAATCAGAAACAAACCCATTTAAAACAACACTTTTATTGATAACACCATCTTACACAATTAGAACACAGAGCGAACCACAAAAAACAAACAAAACCCCAACACCCTGACAAAAAAATCACAAAAAAAATAAAGAACAACACAATTATATCAACACATTAAAGTTCGACCCATTTATTGCCCAGCAAACCTAATCAAACTGCAGTATGAAAGTGAAAAATGCAGCTAAATTAGAAAATACATCTAAACCTCACCACGTTAGTTAAAAAGAGTTGAGACTTTTACCACCTAAAAGCAATATTTCTACACCTATCTTCACCACTACTTTCTTTAACGCACTTACTATGTTAAAAGGCATCATTCAACCTGTATAGTTTACAGCTATCATAACAACCAACCACTTAAAGGACATTTCTATGTGCGCACGTTCGCTTTGGTTTGCCATAGCATATTTGTTTTCTGCAAACGTATATGCCAGCGCTACAGAGCTATATAATAAACTCACACTCAATACGGCTACTATTCATAATATAGGTCTGGCTGGCAAATATACTTATGTTGTATTGAAAGGACTAAAGTATGAATTTCATCCTATGTACGGTGAGGTTAAGCTTCCAAACAATTGCTTAGCCTATTCTGTTGTAAAAGCACTACCCAATACCAATCGTCAAGATGGCGTGGGAGATAGTCCCAGATCTGGCTACTACTTGTTATATTTGGATAATCAAAAAAAGCAAAAAACAGGATGTGAAAATGCCCGTTTTGCAATAGGTAACCAAGTTGCTCTTTCCGTCGCGAAGGAAAACGCATTTAACGATAATGGCAATGGAGAAGTAAGCATAGGGTTAGCCGGTCAAAAAGCCTACTTTTCGGCAAAAACATACAAGATTAGACATAAGCTTGTGGCACGCCCACTATTAAACAGCTATCAATATCTGATTTCGCACGACGCTAAAAAGGCATATCGTATATCCGATATGCTGCGCAATCAGTATCGTGATGATAAAAACGGCACTGTGATAGAAGAGCAGGCCGTGACTTATTTTGTAAACTCCACTGACATTGCTGGGGCAAGCACAACAGGGGGGTTTGCGCTTGCTGGCTCCTATTATACTCACAACCCTCTACAGGAAACTTTGTTTTTTGAAAACACAGCAAAGATTACTGCATTTGGCATAGCAGGCAACAATACCTATATCACACTGCAACATCCTAAATATGAATTCGACTCAACCTATGATGTGATATACCCCGACATAATGAGTACACCGCTCGATATTCTATCTACTCAGTTGAATACCAAAAGGTCAGAAGTCACTGTTAATGGCCGCCGTGAAACCCGTCTGGAATCCAGTCCAGACAGTATCGTTGTATACCTACCGGGTACGCAAGGTTATAACTTTCATGTTGGTCAACATATCTATCTTTCAGAGCAATATGAGAACTCTGCAAAGGTCGTGCACCGAAGCTTGAGAAATCAGTATACTTATGTCGAGATCAGTAACCTCAAACGCCCTTTTAAGGCCGGGTATAATTTGTTACGTCCTATTAGGTCGGGCACGAGCGACGGACAGTCTCTTGCCATTCACGCAATAAACAACTTGGGTGGTGGCAAGTATGGCATATACATTGTTGGCCGGTATGCTGACAGGTTTGCTCTGGACAGTACGGTAAGACTTGCTCCAGCGTTTAATCAATCGCTAAGCGCAAATAATAACGGTGTTTATATCAATGGTAAGCTGATTGATTCCAGAAATGGTGTGGTCGAGTTGAGCGGTAATTACCGTGTAGTAAAAGACACGTTGTCTGGCAGTAAAAATATAATTATGCCGATTGACCATGTGGTCAAGTTTTCTGAAAGTGCCCGAGTTGAAGTGCCTGCAGGGTTTTCTCTTACCATTAATGGAACACTAGAGGCTGGTATGCACCGTATATTTTATGGTTCTGGTAAGGTTAAAGGACAACCAAAAGCGAGCGTCTATGGTTATGATGATATAGTTTCAACCAGTCAAACTCCATTCAATGTGATACCACAATGGTGGGGAGCGGTAGGCGATGCAATGACCAACAATTCAGCTGCTTTTCATCGCTTCTCAAACTCCATTCAGGACCACTGGACTATCTATATTCCAGCGGGCGAATATCTTCTAAACAGTGGTGGCTTTTCAATTGAAGGCAAGTCACATGTTGAAATATTTGGAGCGGGCAATCACGAAAGAAAAGCCGATACCGATGAAAGTTACACCGCCAGCGAGCAGCTTTACCTGCCAAACGTACGCAGGTCAAGTAAGCCAGTCACCCGCTTGAGACCTGCAAAACAAAGAATAACAAATGAATTTGGCATTGAGGGAATTGGCAACCCTGCTCCATATCCCAACCGAGGTCCTGAGCAAATCGAAGCTGTGCCTTACTTTACCACCTTAACTATTGACAGTGGTCATGCGATATCGCTTCGCGATATGGTAATTGAGACGCGCGGCAAGTTCTGGGGCGATACCGACCACCCTCAGCTTAGCTTTGACGCATATGGCAGGCTTAAAGCGCAATGGGCCAAAAATGCTGGTGGTTCAGCCTTGCTTGTTTCGCGTTCAACCGATGTGACTCTCTCCAACCTAGATGCGCGACTGGCTGGCTCCGTGGCTTCAGTATACCTGTCGTCTAATAACCGCGTAACACTTAACTACGTATTCGCAAATGCCGGTAGCTATGGGTATGCAAGCTTTAACCCAGACAACTGGGTTGATGCAAATATCAACAAAAATGGCAAATATACGTTTAATTACTGCTCATCCGCCGCAGAGAATGGACTTGGAACCATATCGGGTAAAGGGGGTATTGTGATTGAAGGTGACAACCAAAACGTACCGAAAGTGACTGTGACAGGCGGTCTTTACCGAGATGCCCAGCCAGGTTCTGACTTCCTTGATGGAGGTAATGGCATCTCTTCTGATACAGCCAACTTGACGATGACGAATGTTGACCTGGTAAACAACATGACAGCATTGCGCCTAACTGCAAAAAGTATCACGGAAAAGCTCACCACGAATATCTCTAACAGCCGGTTGCTCAACAATCGTGTGGCAGGTATTTATGCAAAATTCATAGAAGAACAACAGCAAGGTGAGGACCCGAGTCACAGTATCATGCTAAGCAATTTAGAGATAAAAACGAACAATAGCTCTGAGTGGAGTCGGCTTCCTAGTGCTCAGCCCTTATTGTTGGACAAGTCTACAAACTTTATTATCCATGCTCACTATCCAATCAGTATCAACTTGAAAAACAACAAGGTATCTGGTGGTGAATATGGAATGAGCATACACACCGGAGAACATACAATCCAACCGACTTTTAGCTGTGAGAACGACAGCCCGACCAATTGGGGAAAGCTCAGGCAACCAATGAAAGGGTGTTAATATATAAGACAGCAAATTACTGTTAAGGGTGGCACTACCGCCCCCTTTACACCTAAGCAGGTCGGGTAAGGCTTATCGTCTGATCCGCTTCTGTGATTAATGCGTATGACGCTAAAAAACGAGGCTTAACATGAGCGAACTTACCATATTTTATGATGGCACCTGCCCTTTGTGCGTAAAGGAAATGACCGCGCTGACCAAACGAGATAAAGCGCAGCGCATAAAAACGGTCGATATTTTCAGCGACGATTTTGCCCGCTACCCCGATATTGACCCGAATCAAGCAAATACAATTTTGCATGCCCTGGATGCCAATGGCAAGCTGTTGCTAGGTCTGGATGTTACACATCAGGCGTGGAGACTCGTGGGGATGGGCTGGTTGTACGCTCCTCTAAGATGGCCCATCATTAAGCCCATTGCCGATCAGTTTTATTTACTGTTTGCCAAAAACCGCTATCGGATTTCTTACTGGCTTACCGGTAAGTCTCGTTGCGACAGCGGCGTGTGCCGAAAATAAGCGCAACGCTAATCATTACCCAATAGTACCGCCAGGCGCTTTTGCTCATTTTCACTAAACAGTGCCTGCTCAAGCGCGGCAATTTTGTCATGACTTGTCGAGTCTGGCTCCTGAGCAAGGATCACATCGCGCTGCTGTTTATAGTCCGCTACCCGCTGCGCCCAGTCAGTTTGTGACTGCCTTGCTTGCATCAGGCGCTCTGCGGCTTCATCCCCGTATCTGGCGCTGAGCCGGTTGTAATCCATGGTTTTCCAGCTGTGTTTTAATGTGACCAGAGTTTGGGTTGCCACTATGGTCTCACGTTCCTCCTGTGGCAGCTGACTGATATGTGCATCCATTAACTCATCACGCGTCTGCTCGCTGAGCGATTGATCAGAGAGAATTTTCCAGCGCTCCAGTGTCTGCGCATTCCAGCGACTCTCATCCGCAAACCAGGCAGCTATCACCTCATCGGAAAAGTACTGACCCTGAAGCGTTTGCAGTGCCTCAAAACGCTCGTGAATCGTAAGCGTAGTTTCTACTTCCGTCAGTGCTTGTTTGTAGTTCATGTAGTCATGCGCCAACTCTTGCAAACACAGTGGTAAACGATGTGTATATTGAGCCCAGTTGTGCTCCAACTGCTCGCTTTGCAAAGCTAAGATCCAGTCATCAAGCTGATGTTTGTGTGCTTTAACGATTGCGCCGCAATGCTCTGCCTGTGCTGGCATCGCGGCATTGGATTGTTGCTCAATCATGTGTGGCGCCTCTGTCACCGGGCGCTGACTTGTCGCTGCGACATGAGTCGTGCCTGTACTGGCTGACTGTCCAGCCAGATACCACAGCCAGGCACAAAGCCCGATACAACTGAGTGAAAGCAGACGCCAGTGCCTCATAGATTCAGACCTTTCAGACGACGAATATGCTGACGATAAATAGTGAGTGGATCGGTCTCGAATAAATGGTGAACACCAATAGTCTGATTAACCTGATCCAAGTGGTTCATCTTAAAGTCGTTACCAATCACATATCCCAGGTTACTGGAGCAGGCCGAGACCAGGCCATCATTAGCTTCGTCAAATACGCCGGAGAAGAGCAAAAGAGCATTGTCGGCAGGGTCCAGCAAATTCGTCCAGGCCCGGCTACCACTCCACGAAAAATAATAGACGCCATTGTCGGCCAGCATATCGCCCTGACCACAATAGTTAGCAGGCACGCCTTCCGGATACTTTTGATTAAACGCAAGTGTGCCCTCTGTGGTCAGAGCCTCGAGTGCTTCAAGCGCATCTTTGGGTGCCGTAGGTTTACCCGATAATAAGTCAATTAGGCCAGCCAGACCATTGGCTAATGACGCTAAAAACTGCTCAGAGAAAGACCCCTGATCGACTCCCCCGCGTACCACATCAGCAAAGCGACTGCCCCAGTTTACGCCACCAATACTGGTTACCGAGGCCACCCATTGAGGCTTTACAGATGCCACATAGCGAATGGTTTGTGCACCCTGACTATGGCCAATCAGGTTCACTTTGTCTTTACCTGTCAGGGCTCTGATCAGTGCCACCTGCTCAAGAAGTTGCTCACCTCGCAGCTCTGAATTATGTGCGGACGACACTTCAGCTACATAAACATTACCGCCCTCCTGGCGAATAACCGAGGGTACGCGGTAGAAATAATCCACACCCAGCAGGTTATCGAAACCAAATAGGCCATGAACCAACACAACAGGATATTCCAGTTCATCACTACTGTGCGCCAGTTGTGCAAAGAGTGACATAATACTGAGTAAAACAGTGAGTGTTATTCTTTTCATTTACTTGCTCCAAAAGTTACAATTTAGCAACAAAAGGCTAGCTTATTGTGGTAGGAGGTCAAGCCAGATAGAACAAAAAAAGCTCAATTTGTACTGTTTCAATTAATGAGCTCTGCGCAATCTTGTGAACACTGAAGCATAAAACTCTTTTAAATCAACAACAATTGTATAAATAAAAATCAAATCTTACTAACAGAATTGTCGATGCGCTTAGTTACACATAAGGTGATTGGCTAGTCAACAGGGTTAGTGTTTTTACTCAAAATTTCAGAGAATGATGCCAAATTATCGTTCTGGTTTGACATAAGAAAGAGGTAAATATGACTTTTCTGATTTAACCAATAATACTGAGGACACACAAAAACTCTTTGGAAAAGACGTTTGGTTACACGCCTTTTGTGCTGCATTTTTTCATTGTTAAAATAACCACTTCTTGGTAAATCTGACTATATCTCGAAAAAAAAGGCAGGATGCGCTCTTACTTAAAATCACAAGGCATTGATATTAAAATATTTTAATGTTGGTATATTACTTGTTGTATATGAAGATATCTTCACAATGAAAATGCGTAACGGAACTATCATGTACAAGAACAACAGAGTCTTACTATCCAGCTTATTCTGGTTCGGCACCCTTCTGTGGTCATCCTTGGTAAAAGCAGAGCCGGTAGACAAACTTATTAAGGCACTGATGAAGGAAAGGCATATTCCGGGTTTACAGCTGGCAGTGGTTAAAGACGATGAAATTGTTAAATAAGGCAACTATGGCTTTGCGGACTTACAGCATAAGGTTGAATGAGTGGCGATATAGCCCCGCCACTCATGCTGACTATAACCGGATAACAGTGGCCAGTCGCTTTTTAATAATTGGGTGCGTTGTTGTTTGATAAAACTCCGTCAACTTTTCTATATTCTCATTGGATAGCGCATAATCAGCCCGTTCATACGTTCTTATAAATGCATCGATGGCATTGACATCAGACGTGCCTGCCAGACTTGCTATGACCTGATCCTGATACGCTTCGTTGTGTGCAAGCGATTTAATCGCATTTCGCCTGACTTGAGTATCCACATGGTGTAAATAGTCAGGTAGCTTTTCGATCAGGGCTGGATTTTTGCTATTCGCAACCGCGAGTATGGCCGTTGACAGTTGCTGAGGCTCTGTCAGTTTACGACTCAGGAAACGCGCTACCTGATGAGATTGTTGGGGGAAAATTTGCTCATTGTGCCAATACTGAGCAGTGCCACATCGGCAAGCGCCTGCTTGGCAGAGTCGTCTGCAACAGACTGCAAACTAGCAAATGCGACGTTAGACGCATTTTCTATTCGCCCAAGCGCCATCGCAACTTTCTGCAATGATGACTGGCTGAGGTCACGCTCCGTCAACAGATCAGCAAGCGTTTGCTCGGCCTCCAGTGTCTGCGCTTTTTGTAATGAATAAATCAGTGCTGAGCTCAAGCCTGCGTGGTCCTTCAGGTACGCTTTCAAAGTGCCATAATCATAATTTTCCAACATAAACTGACCTATCGCTTTTGCCAAAGCGGGATCTAAAGAATCTGCCAACTGTTCCAGCTGTTTCAGAAAGTTTTCGCCGGTGATCTCAACAACAGCCGCTTGCTGACCCGGTGATATAATGTCTTTATTATGAGAGGCATCCCAGTTCGTTTGACCTGTATGCATATGCTCGATAGGCAGGATAGTTACCGTCTGTATGACTTCATACTGTTGAGTACCTTGGTGCAAAACTTGCTGATTACGGTAGTCCAGCTGTTGCAGATTGGGCTGATTTGCAACCCTGTGATCTGAGGGTTTTAGGGTAAGCCCCCAACTTTCTTGCTCCTGTTGATTTTGCTGTCGGTGTTGTTCTATTTTTACTCGACTTATTGTATTACCACTCTTTTGAAAACGATATGTACTCTTACCCAACGCATCTTTAAACGTCAGAGGCTCTGATAGTGAGTAACTCATTAAATCGAGCACTTTAGGCAACACCCACAATGGGTGCGCTTGAGGCAGCCCGAGCAAATCGGATTGGGTAAATTGTTGCCCGTTATAAGAAAAGTAAAAAGGCAGCTGCTGCGGCATCGGTTGTACTTTGCTGTCAGAAATAAACTCAATATCCGTTAACAATGCGGGCGATATTGAAGAGGGATCTGTATTGGGATAAAAGTACATTTTCCAGGATAAATCCGAGTGCGCAAACGCAGTGCCTTTTTCGCTCAGTACCGCAGATTGAATGACTACCTGATAACCTGAAGCTTGTACCTCTCCTAAGGTATTTTTAATATCACCAGTTCCGAGCGCATCAGCTTCTGAATGCTCATTAACACCCTGATATGCCCCACTGAGTGCAAAAAACACGATCCCCAACAGACTTAAGAAAGCCAGTGTAATAATTATTCTTTTCATAAAGCAATCCCGACATAGTGGCCTTTTTCAGGCCACCAGTTACAACAGTTTATAAATTTTCCCAAACAGGGCTCGCGTATTCGTAAAGGACGGTTTCGCGCTGGTACAGCGGATCCCATTTCATTACATCTACGTTAAATTGCAGCAGTCCCCAGAGCTTTTTGCAGTAAGCCTGAATTTTGCCGTCTCCACCTGTCAATTTAGTGCTGACCTTTAACTCCAAAAAGCCTTGCTCTATCACCGCCTCGTCTTCCACGATACGGCGCACACCAGCTTCTACATACCCTTTGCCTTTTACTTTGAGCAGATTAACTTTACCTTTTACACCGGCTTCTGATATGCCGTGACCAAACGAACCATAAGCAGAACTAGAGACAACGCCACCAACATATGGCTCTACAGACGCATAGATATAGTCTGGACGTCTAACCCCTTCGGCTTCGAATGGCACTTCATTTCCATGCCCACCAATTACTCCACCTACCGTGAATTCAGCACCAGCTTCGATACCCGCACCAAACTTCACGCCAAGTTTTAGTAACCCCAACGGGTCTAGTGGCAATTCCACCTTAGGCTTAACCGGTTCAGGGATCAGATCAAAGTAGTACTCAACGGGGTAGGTGATCGAAGCATCCAACAAATCATCGCAGTTTGGTTTAATACTCGCGACAGTGTCATCTCCAACGGTAAAGTTGAAGCTCATGCCCTGAGTACAATCAAGCTTGCTGGGATTAAATGAAAACTCCAGCTCACCAATCGACATCTTAAAATCACGATTGTGCAGCTTTAACCAGTTCCCTGCCTGATAAAAACCCTGTGTTGCCCCATTCTCAACCTTATCAACATACATCCAGCCTTGTTGATCTCGATATTGATGAGACTGACCTATTACCCGATTCTTCTGAATAGTCCGGGCGTTACGTTCAACATAACCCGGGTCTTTGTACAGATACGCTTCCGCTGCCCCAGATAGTGTGGTAGCACAGAGCATGCCCAACAGTGCAGCAAATTTAAACTTCATAATTTCCTCATTAATTTATTAGTATTTTCGAATTTCATTTCTACAGATGTTGCGCAACGGGAACAAAATACCCCAAGATCTTTACATTTACTTTTCAAAAGTACCTTTTAATGGGAAATTAGTTGTTTGTATATATGATGTGCAAAAAAACTAGCACTATAGTGTCACTCTTATTTTCTTTTGAATTTATTAGAGTTTTTACCCTACTGAATACACTTTCAGCAGCGCTGAGCAGTCACTTTTGTAACATGCTGCCTTGTGAGAAAATCAATCATTGCAACAACGGCAACGCTATTCGATCTAGAACACAGCGAAAAGCCTGTACGCCAATTTTAGATGGCTATCCATGTAACTACATGCAACTTCACAATGTGCCAACCGCAAGGGCTGTATGGTCGTTTAATATCTCTGGCTGCAACCTCATGGCCAGAGGACGCATGGAACCTGACATCGCTCTGAGCGGTCATACAAAGGAATACGGCGTGCTGTCTGCACGCCCGTTTTGGAAAGGTATAGCTCAACACACCGGTGAAGCTGAGCTAAGGTAGTTCATACCGTTGTTCAGCCTATCACTGCCAACGTTCTTTGTAGTCAATCACATCCTTATTTTCATCGTATACCAGATAAATGGTATGTGCTTTTTTCTCACCAAAAGAATATGAAATTTCGGTATAAGACACCAACAGCTCTTCTTGATACATATACTTAGCGACAGGCTGATTAAAATAACTGCTTGTGGCGTTACTTTCTAACTCTACAATCTCATTGCCGCTTTGTTTTACGATCAATCTCTTATCCGGGTCATCCAAACTCGCCTCTAAGGCCCTTAGCCTATCTAGCACATCAGTCAACGGGACTTTATTTTCTGGCTTTCCAGATGACAAATGAAGGGGAGCAGGCTGTATTGCATTCCCTGACTGCTCACCGCTCAATTCTGTCCCATGGCTTTCTTGATACACATTTAGCACACCTTTCTCAGAGTTGTTGAGATGATGTTCTTGCTCCAGCCTCTGGTTTTGCTCAGCCTCCTCCTTGTTCTGAGAGTCTACTAAGAGCAGCCCCCCCATGACAAAAACACCAATTAAAATTGTATACTTATGCTTAAGAAATATCATAAACCTGGTTGCACTGCTATTAAGGTCAAATCTGACCCATTACTAATCAATAACTCGCCCTCTTTTCCTAAAGACAACTGACCGCCCTGGCTGTATTCCCAGTCGACTTCCTGTGTTCTGAGGTTAATGGCAAACGTTGTACTGTCGGAAGCAATAAATACATGGCTTGCTGTCAGAATGATATTGGACTGAAGACGCTGCGACGGGGCCCACTGCCATACCTGCGCTCCATTGAGTTCATTAAAGGCTCTAAGTACGTTGTCCTGCACTGTAACCACCAGGCCTGCGCCTACTGCCGGCATCTGATAGCTACCACCCGATGCACTCGTGGTCCAGCGCACTGCCGATGTCTCAATATCATAACTTACGAGCTGAGCCCCATAGGTAATCACATTATTGTGTGTGCCCAGTACCGGTGTTTGTGAACCGAGATTAGCATCAATCGAAAACAGCATCTCACCATTGTCATGATTTAACACCGCAATATCACCATTATACGGGGCAAACACATAGTCATCATTGACGGCTGGCTCCCAGTGATCATCCCAGGTAGCGTTGCCTTGCCATAAGTGCTCTCCCGTCAGGGCATTAAACCCCTGCATACCACCGTAGTAAGCACCGTTGATATAGGCACGATCATTAAAAATGGTGGGGGCGCTGTAATTTTGCCACTGCGAGCCGTGTGTACCTCGAAATACCTGCTCACCTGTTTGCGCATTGAATGCCCACAGGGCAGTATCCTGATGCCCACCCGTATGCACATAAACAAGCTCATTACCCGCACTCGGTGCACTGATACTGCCTGCGACAGAGGCATTCGACCAACGTTCTGCGCCCGTCCCGGCATCTAAAGCCAATACGCTGCCATTACTCGTGACAAAAACCTGACCTGACGCAATGGCCGGCGTAGACACAGAATACTCAAATGATTGAGTCCAGCGCTGTGTGAAATTAGTCGCATCCAGCATCAGGGCCTGAAACCCATTGTGGCTGGCATTCCCCTGCACCATCGCCCAGTCTCCTACCACAGGAATGGACTGAGCATCATTCAAATCTGAGCCGGCATATATTTCATGGGCATTGGAGTAGCCGTCATTATCCTTATCCAGCGTCGCATCAGTGCCATCGTTGGGATCCAGGCCTGCACGTGTTTCCGCCCGATCATCAATTCCGTCACTGTCCGAATCGACCGACAAAGGGTCAGTAAACCATTCAAGTACTTCTGCCGCATCGCTCAGGCCATCGCCATCACTATCGGTTTTAAGGGGTGAAGTGCCATGTTCGTTGACCTCGTCACCATCTGACAGGCCATCACCATCGGTATCAGCGATTATCGGTGATGTATTTACCGTATATTCTTCCAGTGCCGTGAGGCCATCGCCATCATCGTCTGAAGCCGGGTCAAGGTCGCCACCATAACGACGCTCCCACCACTGTGGCAAACCATCTTGATCGGTATCTCCTTCAACCTCAATTACCGTAATAACTGTGCCACTGCTAATGACCAGTGCCCCCTCATTGCCTAATGATAACTGACCGCCCTGGCTGTATTCCCAGTCGACTTCCTGTGTTCTGAGGTTAATGGCAAACGTTGTACTGTCGGAAGCAACAAATACATGGCTTGCTGTCAGAATGATATTGGACTGAAGACGCTGTGACGGGGCCCACTGCCATACCTGCGCTCCATTGAGTTCATTAAAGGCTCTAAGTACGTTGTCCTGCACTGTGACCACCAGGCCTGCGCCTACTGCCGGCATCTGATAGCTATCACCCGATGCACTCGTGGTCCAGCGCACTGCCTGTGTCTCAATATCATAACTTACGAGCTGAGCCCCATAGGTAATCACATTATTGTGTGTGCCCAGCACCGGTGTTTGTGAACCGAAATTAGCATCAAGCGAAAACAGCATCTCACCATTATCATGATTTAACACCGCAATATCACCATTATACGGGGCAAACACATAGTTATCATTGACGGCTGGCTCCCAGTGATCATCCCAGGTAGCGTTGCCTTGCCATAAGTGCTCTCCCGTCAGGGCATTAAACCCCTGCATACCACCGTAGTAAGCACCGTTGATATAGGCACGGTCATTAAAAATGGTGGGGGCGCTGTAATTTTGCCACTGCGAGCCGTGTGTACCTCGAAATACCTGCTCACCTGTTTGCGCATTGAATGCCCACAGGGCAGTGTCACCGTGCCCGCCCGTATGCACATAAACAAGCTCATTACCTGCGCTCGGTGCACTGATACTGCCTGCGACAGAAGCATTCGACCAACGCTCTGCGCCCGTCCCGGCATCCAAAGCCAACACGCTGCCATTACTCGTGACAAAAATCTGACCTGACGCAATGGCCGGCGTAGACACAAAGTACCTAAATGACTGAGTCCAGCGCTGTGTGAAATTAGTCGCATCCAGCATCAGGGCCTGAAACCCATTGTGGCTGGCATTCCCCTGCACCATCGCCCAGTCTCCTACCACAGGAATGGACTGAGCATCATTCAAATCTGAGCCGGCATATATTTCATGGGCATTGGAGTAGCCGTCATTATCCTTATCCAGCGCCGCATCAGTGCCATCGTTGGGATCCAGACCTGCACGTGTTTCTGCCTGATCATCAATTCCGTCACTGTCCGAATCGACCGACAAAGGGTCAGTAAACCACTCAAGTACTTCTGCCGCATCGCTCAGGCCATCGCCATCACTATCGGTTTTAAGGGGTGAAGTGCCATGTTCGTTGACCTCGTCACCATCTGACAGGCCATCACCATCGGTATCAGCGATTATCGGTGATGTATTTACCGTATATTCTTCCAGTGCTGTCAGGCCATCGCCATCATCATCTGAAGCCGGGTCAAGGTCGCCACCATAGCGACGCTCCCACCACTGTGGCAAACCATCTTGATCGGTATCTCCTTCAACCTCAATTACCGTAATAACTGTGCCACTGCTAATGACCAGTGCCCCCTCATTGCCTAATGACAACTGACCACCCTGACTGTATTCCCAGTCGACTTCCTGTGTTCTGAGGTT
The DNA here is from genome assembly GCF_004014715.1 of Pseudoalteromonas sp. R3. NCBI lineage: Bacteria > Pseudomonadati > Pseudomonadota > Gammaproteobacteria > Alteromonadales > Pseudoalteromonadaceae > Pseudoalteromonas > Pseudoalteromonas sp. R3. Next base: position 1,171,838 of record NZ_CP034834.1, on the reverse strand, counting down.
AATGGCAAACGTTGTACTGCCGGAAGCAACGAATACATGACTTGCTGTCAGAATGATATTGGACTGAAGATGCTGCGACGGGGCCCACTGCCATAACTGCGCTCCATTGAGTTCATTAAAGGCTTTAAGTACATTGTCCTGCACGGTGACCACCAGACCTGCACCTACCGCCGGCATCTGATAATCACCACCCGATGCACCTGCGGTCCAGAGCACTGCCTGTGTCTCAATATCATAACTGACGAGCTGAGCCCCATAGGTAATCACATTATTGTGTGTGCCCAGCACCGGTGTTTGTGAGTCGAGATTAGCATCAAGCGAAAACAGCACCTCACCATTATCATGATTTAACACCGCAATATCACCATTATACGGGGCAAACACATAGTCATCATTGACGGCTGGCTCCCAGTGATCAGCCCAGCTGGCTGTGCCTTCCCATAAGTGCTCTCCCGTCAGGGCATTAAATCCCTGCATACCGCCAGAGTAAGCACCGTTGATATACGCACGGTCATTGAAAATGGTAGGGGCGCGGTAGTTTGGCCACTGTGAGCCGTGTGTACCTCGAAATACCTGCTCACCCGTTTGCGCATTGAATGCCCACAGAGCAGTATCACCGTGCCCGCCCGTATGCACATAAACAAGCTCATTACCTGCGCTCGGTGCACTGATACTGCCTGTGACAGAGGCATTCGACCAACGCTCTGCGCCCGTCCCGGCATCTAAAGCCAACACACTACCATTACCCGTGACAAAAATCTGACCTGACGCAATGGCCGGCGTAGATACAGAGTACCTAAATGACTGAGTCCAGCGCTGTGTGAAATTAGTCGCATCCAGCATCAGGGCCTGAAACCCATTGTGGCTGGCATTCCCCTGCACCATCGCCCAATCTCCTACCACAGGAATGGACTGAGCATCATTCAAATCTGAGCCGGCATATATTTCATGGGCATTGGAGTAGCCGTCATTATCGTTATCCAGCGCCGCATCAGTGCCATCGTTGGGATCCAGGCCTGCACGTGTTTCTGCCTGATCATCAATTCCGTCACTGTCCGAATCGACCGACAAGGGATCAGTAAACCACTCAAGTACTTCTGCCGCATCGCTCAGGCCATCGCCATCACTATCGGTTTTAAGGGGTGAAGTGCCATGTTCGTTGACCTCGTCACCATCTGACAGGCCATCACCATCGGTATCAGAGATTATCGGTGATGTATTTACCGTATATTCTTCCAGTGCTGTCAGGCCATCGCCATCATCATCTGAAGCCGGGTCAAGGTCGCCACCATAGCGACGCTCCCACCCCTGTGGCAATCCATCGTTATCTCTGTCACCCTCAACATCAATCGCGTATACCATGTTCCGGCTGGACACATATAACACTCCATTGCTTAGCGCTAACATACCCGTTTTGTCGTAACTCCAGACAGTTTCCTTAGTAGCAATATGAATGAGCTCAACGCCAAGAGCTGTCGACACAAAAAGGTGATCAATTACAGGGATAATTTGACCGGTTAACGTAATATTTGAGGCTGCTTGCCAGTTCCATAAAACGCGACCATCTGTTTCACTGATTAACTCAATTTGATTATTGTTTACAACATATATGCCTGCTTCGGCAATGGCGGGATGGCCAACAAAATCTCCGCTTAGATCCCAGCTAATACTTTGTTGCTTTAGGTCAAAATTTACCAGGCGATTATTTTGATAGCCAATAATATTGTTTTCATTACCAACTAATGGAACTGCATCCATACTCCATCCACGCCATTCAAAATCGGGATCCGCTATGGAGAACGCCTCTGTACCGGTTAGTTTATCCACCACGGTTAACGCTGGAGCATAGTCACCGGTATACGCCACTGCATAATTACCAGAAATAGCAGGCGTAAATTGATCGTATTGGTTTAAGCTTTTAAACCATAGCTCATCACCTGTGGTACCGTCGAATGCATACATCCCGCCATAAGACCCACCAGCAATGTATACAATGTTGTCTTCAATTGTTGGCGCATAATACGTGGACCATTGATTTCCATATCGTGAGTTAAAAATTATATTTCCGTCTGTTTCATCTAAAGCCCATAAATAAGCGTTATCATGTCCACCGGTTTGCACATAAACTTTTCCGTTTGCAAAGGCCGGAGGGTTTAGTGAATCTCTAGTTGAGAAGTCAGCATGCCAAATCTCCTCACCCGAGTAAGCGTCAAGCGCGTGTAACTTGGTACCTGCCGACCTAAAAACATGGTATTCGCTTGCAGCAATAAAAGTTTGGCTATTACTAGCGCCATTTGAAAACTCAGCATGCCACAACTCAGAAAAGTACTCCGGTGCAACAGAAAAGTTTACACTACCTTGATGTTTTTCAGACTGTTGAAAGGTAGACCATAAGACTGGCTCGCTGTTAAAAGGATAAGCATCCTGCTGATCATTAATACCATCATTATCTGAATCTAAACCTTTAGCGGGGTCAAGAGGATAATCATCCAGCGCATCTTCAATACCATCATTGTCATCATCATTATCGGCATTGTTGCCTATGCCGTCACCATCTGTATCAATGCTCTCTGTCGCATCCAGCGGGAATGCATCCTGTGCATCTTCAACGCCGTCGTTATCATCATCGTTATCGGCGTTGTTACCTATGCCATCCCATCGGTATCGACACTTTCTGTCGCATCCAGCGGGAATGCATCTTGTGCATCTTCAACACCGTCGTTATCGTCATCTGAATCTGCGTTATCCGGTAAACCATCAGCATCACTGTCCAGCGGCTTAGTAGCAGTATTTTTTACGTTTGTGCTCGTCGCAGCATCGCCACCACCACCGCCACATGCAGCCAGAGTGAACAAAGTGAACAATACAACGAAGCAACGAGAGTTAATCACCATCAAAATCTCCATATGATGTGAAAAAGTTAGCGTCCAATAATTCGCCTCAATGTCTCACATGGTGACCAACACTGAGCCAAGTCTCTAGATTACTGTACCTAAAAAAGGGAAAGAGTATAAATGACTACCCGAAAAGAAACCACAATGTTGTAAAAATTTAAATAAAATTTCATAAGACAGAAAGATACTTTAACTTTCAAACTCATAGAAAAGTTTGACCCGACATAGGCGTTGTTTCCTAAATCATTGAACTAATCTTGCCTTGTGTGATCAGTGTAGTGGTCAACTAATCCAGGACACTATTTTAGGTAGTGTCTATCTGCGAGAGTGGTCCCTTAATTTACAATAGATGTAACGAAAAAGTCCGGACAACGCAGCTAATACCAGGCCAATAATTAAAGGTTCTGAGAAGTCGTCACATATCTTAGTTTCACTATATTTACACCCTACTTCCTTACCACTATAAATAGCGTAAGAAACGTAGAAAAAAACCAAGCTAGCTGCAAAAGAACTATAAAAAAGCCTTCCCAAGATTTTTACAACATCACTCACTTTATTCACCGCGCCTAAATTCCTTCACTCTGTTGTCAATGGTTCTTCCAAAACTTGAACCGCCAGTTTAGGGGAGGGCTCCCTGTAAAAACTGCGCAACCATTCAGAGTGGCTATGAGTATTAGCTTAAATGGCATACAGTCTGTACGCCATTTAAGGCGGCTGTCCTAGGAGCTCCACTTGACTCATAACTGCTCTTCAGTTTTTCAGAAAATAGCTATTCCAAACCAAAAAAGTCAGAATAGATATCAAAAAATAATAGAAAACAGAAAACCTAACCTTTGTTTCACGAATATATAAGGCAATACATACTAGGCACAAACTAATAAAAAAACTTAAAAGTAAGTGACTCTCTATTTCAATTGCATAGTAGGCTAAAAAGAAGAAAACCCCAGCAAGGACGTTATAAATTAGTTTCACAAGCATTTATCCACGGTTATTTTACATTGTTGGTAACCCAGGGGCGGACCAAACATCAGGCATGGCAACACGGGTAACATAACGAACGGGATAACAAAAATTCGCTATCCCGCAGGCCTACTCGGCTTGACATCGCTGGAGCGTCCATATATGTCCATCTAACTTGTAACTGTCACCCAAACTTACTTTTCTATAGGTAAATCCGGTAGCATTCCCATTCCTTTCAATAACTTTTCAGCAGCGTAATACCCATTTTCATAAGAGCGAATTAGGTAGTAGTTCCTTTTTTCTTCATCGTATAACGGAGAATTTGTATAACCATAGAACCCAGCCAATACATAATAGTACTCTCCTTCATACCCTTTAAAACTTATTCGGCTCAGATTATCTAAAACTTTTAGCATTCCAAGTTTGTCTTGTTTCTCAATAAGACCATCTATCATCACCTTGCCATACTGCAGTGCGATTTCCTTATCACCTTTATCATAGTTTCTACCCAGAATGTCCCCGAGCTTATCTTTATTAGTATAACGCCCATGATTATACAAAGAGTACAAATTATATAACGCATCCAAATCTCCTTCCTCAGAAGCCTTCTCTAGCAATATCACTCCTCTTTTAAATTTCTCTGGGTTCCTGGAATTAGACCAAAAAGTGCCAGCCACAAAGAAAATATCTCTATACTTTAGTTCTAACAAGGGTAAAAAGTAATATTCAGACTTTTCAATGTTTTTTTCTACACCATAAAGCCCATAACCATATACTAAAGATAACAAGTAGTTAGATAAATTCTTATCCTCATGAGAGCCCGACAACAACAAGCTCATTACATCATCTTTCTTTAACTTGCCTTCCTTAAAAATATCAACTTCAACATCCTTAAGAGTCAACTCGGCTTTCAAAGAAAAACTAGAAAAAATTAATAGCAAAATTATTAACTTCATTACCTACCTCCTAATGGGGGATTGAGACTGCAAGATTCCCCCCCTGCAAAAGCAGTTAAATACGTCATCACGTTATTATATAAAGAGCTTTCCACCTGCGATTTTTAGTGGGTACCCTTGAAATTCTTAATTCCTCTTCTCTCATAACTTCGACATTTAAAAAGTGAGTTTAAACCCACCTATTTTAATCATCGTAAGACACTGGCTTTATTGTATTTCTTGATCATATCATATACATAAAAAAGGTAGCCTGAAGCGAAAATAAGTACTACTGACAAAAAGGTTAATACTGCTTTCCTGGGAAGAGTACTTGCATTAAATGCTCTAGTAAAAGCATACCCCCACATCACAAGCATAGTAATCATAAGACAAGCTTTTTCTATTGCTTTGTAACTATCGACACCTGCTTGTCCGTAGCTCTGAAGCACAAGAACAACCGTAAACTGTCCAACCAATGCATAAATAAACGTCCCCCAGAAAAACGGTGACCAGTACTTTCTAATATCCATAATCATTTGAAAATTCATCTAAAACTGGTTTTTCAACTAAAGCTTTATATGTCTTCCCGTTAAAATCATACCGATAATAAAGGTTAAAAAAAGTAATAGTTTGATGACCAAAGGAATGGAGTCAGTTACTTCCTTCCCCAATAAAGCCATTAAGAGCAAAGAGAAAAACGACCCCAAGATCATGATTATACCTATTGATTGTTTTTTCATAGTAACTTAACCCTCATAAACATCAGCGTGTAATGGTCAACTAATCCAGGGCACTATTTTAGGTAGTGTCTACCTGCGAGATTGGTCCCTTAATTTACAATAAATGTAACGAAAGAGTCCGGACAACGCAGCTAATACCAGACCAATAATTAAAGGTTCTGAGAAGTCGTCACATATCTTAGTTTCAGTATATTTACACCCTACTTCCTTACCACTATAAATAGCGTAAGAAACGCAAAAAAAAACCAAGCTAGCTGCAAACGAACTATAAGAAAGCCTTCCAAAGATTTTTATAACATCACTCACTTTATTCACCGTGCCTAAATTCCTTTACTCTGGAGTCAATGGTTTTACCAAAACTTGAATCGCCAGTTTGGGATGGTTTCCCTTTTAAAATTATGCAACCATTCAGGGTGGTTAATGAGTGTTACCTAAAGTTAGACGGCGTACAGTCCGTACGCCATTTTTGGGTTGCTGTCTATGCGGCTACATGCGAGTACCGAAAACTCGCTATCCAGCAGGCCTGCTCGGCTTGACATAGCTGGAGCGTCCATATATGTCCATGCGGCTACCAAATATCCAGACTGAATGCCTGCGATTTTGGGTGGGTGTCCTTGATAATTCACCACTACATTAAGATAAGGTTTCCACATATATATAAGGATTAGTGAACAACAAATCGATATACTTATCGTCAATAGTATTCGCAACAATGCATACCCGTTCTTTATCGCTCGTAATACTTAAAATAAGGCTAATCACTCCCAAGCATGACTCCAAAGGGCCATACTCTTTAGCGTTATGAAGTTTACTATTAGCTTGAACCCAATCTTTGATAACTAATTTGCATGGCGTCTCAATAAAGTCACCATTTCTACTGTACGACTCGAAACTAATTTCTATTAAATTGTTTTTGGAGTCGTATAAAAAAGACTCTACAATCTCATCGGGGAAACTATATTCAAAAAAACTCACATTTTCACCTCATTACTGTATCGATATGTGCGCATCTGGACTTTTATGAGAAACCGGCTTCAAGTTTTTATCAAAAGCATTTTTGTTTCCACCTCGATTGATGTGCATGTGATTATAGTCAGTCTTACCATGAGGAGGGTCTATCCTAACTTTCCACTTTCCTCGTTGAAAATGTTGCATGCCATTTCCATCAAATACCTTTTCAAAGCCCGCTTTTTCTAAATCTTTAACTAATTGCTCCCGAGGAACATCCTCAATATTGTTTAAATATTCCCGTACTCTTTTGCGAGTAGAGCCCAATCCCTTATCTGTAACCTTATCAACTAAATTATAAGCTTTCTTAGCCTTAGCAATACCAGCTAATGGCGTAAAATCAGCCATAGCCATGGCCCACTCAGTCGTACTACAACTTGCTGCCGCTCTCATACACATTGCCAGGTCATAACCCGGTGCCAACTCTAAAGCTAACTCTCCGTATTCCTGCGCCCTATCCCAAAATGAATTACCATTAAATGCCTGAGCAAAAGCCGCTGTAACTGCACCGTTAGCAAACTTGCCACCAACCAACTCAGATACAGTACCACCAATAATACCAGCAACTAAAGTTCGTGCCATATTCATTCCAGCACCAACCCCAGGCATAAACCCGTTGACATCCATCCCTTTCGTTAGGCCCGCACTCCAGAATCCATGACCAAAGTTCTGCCCTTGGATTTCAGCAAGTACTCCACCTGCCAATGCATGTGATGCAATATGCTCAAAACTTCCCTCAGCAGCCCCCGTAAAGTTGGCTCCTATCGCTCCAAAAGCAGCACCTGTGGCCGCGCCAGTTAGCGCACCTTTGAGTGAGCCACTACCTACAGCGCCAGCTGCACCACCAGCTATAGCACCTGTTGCAGCACCTTGTGCAATAGGATTTGTAAACAGCTCTAAACCATTCGCCCAATCCCCAGTGTAATATGCAACCACAATAGCAAGCATTGGTCGCCAGTACTTCTTAATAAACTTCCCAAGCTTCTTAAACAAATACCCACTCGGATCCGTATATGACAGCGGATTATTCAACACATAAGAATACGCATTGTAATTCTGCAAATTACTCGGCGCCTGTACCACCGGGTCCGCCTGCATAAATCGACCAGTCTCTGAGTCATAGATACGCCCATTCATATGAATGATACGCTTGTCGCCACCCAGTGAAACCGGTTCATGGCCCGTGTACGCTCTCAGGTTGTCGTTAATGTTGCTAAACACATCCCCCATCAGCCCGGGTTAGACTCTACCTCGCGCTGTTTGCCAAAGATATCGTACGCATAACGCGTCAGGACTTTATGCTCACTGTTGGTTACCGCGATCGTTGAGCCCTGATGATCTGTAAACAGCCATTTGGTTTTACTCAGCTTAGTATCATAATACGTTTGCTGTGCGTCATTGCCGATATAACGGTTGATTACAGGCTTACCGTCCTTCGCCTTCGGGATAGTCAGTTCCAGCGCACCAACGTAGTACACGGTATTCGTGTTGTCGACTCGCTTGTAGCGACGGTTGTTTGCGTCATAACTAAAGGTAACTGTTTCTCCGTTACCAGAGATTTCAGTCGCTTTGTTTCGGGCGCTGTAATCGATTGATGTCGTACCGTCACTGCCAACCCGTTCAACCTGATTACCATTGGCATCATATCTGAACGACTCAGTCTTGCCTGGCAGGGTACCAAAACAGCCAGAATTGCTTGCGCGGCTCCTAGATGAAATGCCATGCAGCGGCGCGTTGCTTTCACCATACTTTTGAGTCCAGCGACCCAACACCATGACCGAAGTCTCTCCATACCCAGAACATTCGATGTCAGTACCAACCAGATAGTCGGCTTTTTCAATAAGATTACCTGACGCTGAGTACTTAAACAGATCGACCTGATTTACGCCCAGCACACGGTTCAGAGCATCGTAATGATAAGTACGTACCGCCATCCCAATTTGAGAGCGGGTTTTCAGGTTACCCAGGCTATCAAAACTATAAATATCGTTTTGAATATTACGGCTACTGTCTGAAATCGTCTCGACCATGCCTTGTTGGTCATACGATATGTTCATAGTAACGCCACCCTTTTCATACTGGGTGACCTGACCACGCTCATTGAGTGCAGCAACTTTGTAGTAAACCTGTCCTGTGTTGCTGTTGCGCGCATCTCTTTTTTCCAACAGCTGACCATTCTGATAAGTCATTGCAACACCGCGGGCTTCAATAAACTTGCCCTGCTCCGTGCGGCGATAATCGTCAACTGCAACGCTAACCGACTGTAGCTATCGTAAAAGTTCTGCTGGATCACACAGCGATTTTCGATTGGGTCCAGGTTAGAGCCATCAGTAATACGTAAATCTGCCGTTGTTTCATTGGGCTCAACTTTACCAGTACATTGAGCCGTTCCATCCAGTGACGTCAGCGTGGAGGATGATCGCCCAAAGATGTCGTAATAGTAAGTTTGTTTCCAGTTGCTTCCAGAATTGGTGAAGGTTCGTAAACAAACTCACTATAAAAAACTTATCTATCTACTACTAAAGAAGTTTATTTAACCTTAATATAGGGCAAAATTATACCATAATAGAAACAACTACTTTCTCACATCAATCCAGCCAAAACAGTGACCTGCCAAGTTGTGAATTTGTACATAAAAGGGAGACAGATTAGGAAGGTATTCATAGCGGAAAGTACCCAGGAGACTGTTTTACTGGCGTCGCTTTGAAAGTCGATAAACGGATGCAGACAACTTAGCAAGCAGAGTTTGCAAGAGGCAACGGCCACCAGGGAGAGTGACCGCTACCGAATACTGACCGCCGCAGACCCGGCGTTATTGGTTAGAAATTACTGTAAATCGCAGTCGATTGATTAAATTCAAATACTGAGATTTGTCCGCAACGAGCGAAGTGATTATTACTGTTGTAGGGGGTGTTGATCTGGCTAATGTCGCCTTCCCAGCCCTGGCCGTTTTTAACAAAGGCTTTGATCTCAAACCAGCCATTGTGGGTCTGGCTACAGTCCATATCTACATCCAACATCCAGTAATGAGCACCCCATTGGTTCAGCTGCGTTTCACCATATCCATTGCTTTCAACCGTGGCTTTGGCTCCCCACTGGGCAGGCCACAAGTTGGTGGTCCAGTCCAGTGCGCTGCCCTGGGCATCTGCACTTTGGCCAGACTCCGCGCCTTGCCAGTCAAGGAAGTTATCACCCTGCTTCCAGCCTTGTGTAGTCGGGTTTTTCAGATTATTGTGACGAACAGGCATCGCACACTGCATGGGTTCCTGAGCACAGTCACGGCCTAAGGTGGCTGCAAAAGTGTGATCTAAGCCACCACGGACAAACATATCCTGGCCCGCAGCTGTTTCGGCCTTAATAAAGATCACAGTCCGTTGCCAGTCACCCACCGGAACATCCGGAGTATCGCCGATTTTACTGTTGTGGTGAATTGCAACTGCACTCATCGGGCTGATGTTGATATTGGCAACGCCACTTTGCGACACGGTAATCTGACTGCCTAAGCAACCATTACCTGCGGTGTTTTTTCCGCCACTCAGAACATCACAGTACACACCTTCGACAAGACCTGTTTGCAACGTTTGATTAAGCGACCCACCTTCACGGTTAATCGCTACAAAGCCTTCATTACCGCGCGAAAATGCAATTTGGTTATTGCCGTTGTCCCACCAGTTGTTTACCGTCCAGTGACCCGTGGTGTTATTTCTGAAATCCATGGCTCCCGCAATCATGCCGCGACGGTGCTCACATTGCCACTCATTAGCAAAACAATTCAGGGTACTGCCCTGATGTACAGAGCTTCCCGGAGGGCCTGCATCACCATCATGGTTAAAGTCATAGCTCGACATCACTTTGGGGTAGCCATATGGGAAGGCAAGCATAAATACGTTAGCCAGATCATAAAGTGCGCCATCCTCATAAGTCACCACATTTCCGGCCCCGCCGTGACCTCGTTGGTTATCATGATTGTCCACAAAGACTACTGCAAGGTGACTTGGCATCATACCCCAGGCTTCACCAAAACTGTTTAACCAGGCCAGTTTGCCCGACTTAAAAGTATCCCCCAGTTTGGTGCTGTACTTGAATTCTGTCACCAATCCATTACCAAAGTACTCATCTGCACGCACAGCCTGACCTCCCTGATCGATCACTTCCTGGAAGACCAGAGGCTCACCATTTACTTTGTTCATGATTGTCGCAATATCCGATGCGGCCATGTGCTTACTGGCATCGAGTCTGAACCCGGCTACACCGATTCCAACCAGATCGTTTAGGTAAGCCGCCAATGTGTTTTGAACATAAGTTGAAGAGGTGTTTAGATCGGCCAGGCCAACCAGTTCGCAATTCTGTACTCGCCATGCATTGTTGCCATAATCAGCGTCGTTAATTGCACACGTCTCGTGGAAGTCTTGCGGACTGTAAATAGGGTAGTGTTTATCACCAAAAGTACTGCCAGCCACGCCTGTGCCGCTGCCGTGTGCCATGTGGTTGATCACTGCATCAACATAGATATTTACACCAACGGCTTTACAACGCTCCACCATATCGGTGAACTGGGCACGATTACCGCTGCGGCTCTCAAGTTGATAGCTGACTGGCTGATAACGTGTCCACCACGGCGCTCCGGTAATGTGTTCACTGGGAGGAGATACCTGAACCGCAGCATAGCCTTTTGGACCAAGAAAAGTTTCACATTCGGTGGCGATATCCTGCCAGGACCATTCGAATAAATGAACAAAAGTAGTGGGAGTTGCCAGTGCCTGAGCGGACATGCCCAACCCTGCGGTAATTAGCGCAGTATTCAACGCTTTGAGTGACTGTTTAACCATTGTGTGCTCTCTGTTGTTGTCATAACGATAATATTTACATCACGGTAACAATATAGAGAGATCCGATTAAACGTCTATTGAATACGTATGCATAAAAGCGCGCCAGTCTGTTCACCACACAATTCGTTCAAAAAGCACACTAACTTCTTCCGTTCCAACCAAGTTTTATATTTTTAGCAATCGAACGGCATCACTCTGACACGATTAAAAAGCTCGACTTAATTGCCTGTTTCAGTAACTTTTAAATAATGTAACTTACTGATATTTATACTTTGTCACAAAAAAGCCGACCGTAACTTCTTGCCTGTTTCAGAACTTCTGGTAACACTTTTCAACATCACCATGTAGCGAGTTACTTATGATCCTAAAACAACTCAGATTAAGCAAGCACCTGACTCAGGCTCAACTGGCCATGATGTCAGGACTCAATATCAGAACCATTCAACGTATCGAACAAGGACATAAGCCCAGCATGGAGTCTCTAAAATGCCTTGCTGCTGCATTGGAGACCGACATTAATACATTACAAAAGGAGTCATTTATGCCAAATCAAGACGCATCCATTCGCCCATTACCTTTGTGGCTCAAAGTATGGTTTTTTCTGGGAACGTTTAAAAGCCAACCCGACAGACGACTTCTGACACGTCTGGAGTTTATACTACATGCCTTTGGTTTAAGTTTTTGCCTTATAGGTCTGTTCAGCGAAGCGGCGCTCGTTGGTGGATTATTATTGCTCGTCAATGCGTATTTCATTCGCTACAGCAAATATCTGGGAGATAAATTCTCAATCTGGTCAGGAAGCTAAGTTAGCAGGCAAGTATTTTAAGCGCTTAGCCCGTACCCGTATCAATTACAAATTTATACATTTATTAACGGAATATTCTGCCCACACCCATTAACTTAAGACACACTGAACAGACAAGCGGGCACACTAATGAGTAAGCGGATCCATGGTATTGACCTTGCCAGAGCGTTGGCAATTTTTGGTATGGTGGTCGTTAATTTTAAACTCGTGATGGGCGCGACCACAGGCAGCACTTTGTTGATATCAGCAAGTGCATTGTTTGAAGGCCGTGCTGCTGCTTTGTTTGTGATACTTGCCGGAGTTGGTCTGGCACTGAGCTGTCGAAAAGCCGAGCAACACAACCTGCTGCAAAGGAAGCAACTGCAAAATAAAGTCGCCATGCGCGGTATTTTACTGTTGTGCTTAGGTTTGGTTTACCTGCCAGTCTGGCCTGCTGATATTCTGCATTTTTATGGCTGCTACTTTATATTGGCTTCCTGGTTACTATTTGCATCTCATCGCACCTTACTTGTGCTCTGTGCTGCAATTGTCTCGACGTTTCCGGCCCTGTTACTCATCATTGACTACTCGCAGGGCTGGCACTGGGATACCCTAACTTACCTTGAACTTTGGACTCCAGAAGGGATGCTTCGGCGCATTTTTTATAATGGCTTTCATCCTGTTTTACCCTGGTTTGCACTACTGGTGTTTGGCATGTGGCTTGGCCGCCAGCCGTTACATCAGAAGGCAACTCAAAAACGATTGTTTAAAGTTGCACTTTTGGTGTTAATACTCATTGAAAGCGCGTTTTATCTCTTCCGTGTGATGGCACAAAACCTGGGTATGCATGGTGAAGAAATCACCTTTTTACTGAGTACAGGGCCTATCCCGCCTTTACCCCAGTACTTGCTCTCTGCCACCGCCAGCTCAATGATAGTCCTGATCATCTGCATCAGGCTGGCACAAAGTTATCACCATACAGCGCTATTTCGCTCTTTGGAAGCAACAGGTAAGTTATCACTCACATTTTATATTGCGCACATTATTATTGGTATGGGCATATTAGAGGCAATGAATATGCTCGGAGGTCAATCAATTGAGATGGCTCTATGTAGCAGTCTGTTTTTTTGCTTGTCAGCCTGGCTGTTTGCCACACTATGGCACCGACGATTTACTCAGGGTCCCGTCGAGTGGTTATTCAGGCACCTCATTTCACGTGCTGAGACCTGTTCAAATAGGATCTTGCGCGTAAATAATACAGAGTAAAATATTCACAAACCGGTAAATCCCCCTATTCCAACTCACAAAAAACAACTAATCCCCTGATTAATGGAAGAATTTTTATGGCAAGCTGCTTGCACCTAACACCATACTAATTCTCGCAATCAAGGAGTTATTATGAGTACCAAAAAATCGGCCGCTAACAGTCAGGTAAACCAAGAGCACACACACCCGGTATCAGATCAGTTAGCTGATTCTCTGCATTCCACCGTTGATGCTCTGCACGACACAGCAGCCAAAACTGAAGAGCAATTAAGGCACAAGGGCGATGCCTCAAGCCAGGCTCTGCAAGCACAGAAACGCCTTCTTGAGAAAAAATGGAATGCCTCGGGTATTAAGGAATACGCAACCGAAAACCCAGTTAAAACAGCGGGCATTGCATTTGGTGCCGGTGTCCTTCTGACCATGCTATTGCGGGGTAAGTAATATGAGCGCGTCATCAGGCAATAACGCTGGACATCACCAATCGGCAAGCATGGGTGCGCAGTTGCAAGGGCTATTGCACGCAGGTAAGTCAGTTACCACCAGCTATGCTGAACTTGCCCGCGCTTGCGCTGCATTGTTAAAGGCCAAACTTCGTGCCCATTTTAAAGCTATCCTTGCCTGTATTATCCTGCTGATGATTTCTGCACTGCTTATTACAGTAACCTGGCTGTCTCTTCAGGGCTTGATTGCCTATGCGATGGTACAAGCCGGTCTGAGCTGGTTTGTATCCGCGGGATTGCTGATGACGCTAAACCTGGCACTGATTTACTACCTGATAGCAACTGCAATACAGTTGTTCGATAAAACCACTAACGATCTGCTTGATGTGTTTTGATTCAAGATTTTCGAAGGGCGTTATAATGAACTGGCTTGCACGTTTCATTTACCAAACCGCACACAAAGAGGTGCAGCAGCAACAGCTGCGCCTTATGAAGCAGTTATATCATGCGCAGTTCAATAAAAGGCGCTTTTGCTGCAAAACCAAGGCCATGGCGAGCACACCTGAAGGTATTGCACTGTTGGCACTTGGCGGTGTGCTGTTGTTCAAAAGCAAACACAAAATTTCAGTATTACGAAAGCTGGTCATGCTCAGGCGCTTGATCCGGCAAACATAGGCGGCCATGCGATCCTACGTCTGCAGTCTAACCCTTAACAGAACCTGGCCTGAACATTTTATAAGCTATCTACATGATATAGAAACTAATAAAATGTACCTTTATTGCTCCAGATCAATAGGTGCTGTTATTTTACCTTAACGATTAATACTTTTTTCTGTCATCATTAATGGGTAATTTTAGTCTCAACAGATTACAAAACCCATTCTTTTTTATTAATGTAACTAAAAGGAGTATTAAGATGTATTACATTAAATCTCTCACTGCCACGCTAATCGCTAGTACCGTTTTTTGCACTTTTTCTGCCACGACTTTGGCTTCTGAGTCGCCCTCATACCGGTTTGTCGACCTGGGTACTCTGGGAGGAAGTGAAGCGGCTGCGCTGGATATAAATGACCTCGGAGTCATAGTTGGCTGGTCCACCCGAGATAACAATATGGGTTGTACTTCTCCGGTAAGTAAACCGATGAACTGTGAATATGCGTTCAAGTATCAAGACGGTGTCATGATTGATCTCGGCCATAGTCAGGACACAGTACAGTCTTCACATGCGGTAGCCATAAACAATCACTCAGTGGCCGTGGGATATGAGATTTTACGCGGCATTAACAATGATACAAAAATGGGGGAGAGCTATCATCAACCAGTCAGATTTGAGCAAGGTGCTCCCCAAGCTCTGCCGGTACTCAGTAACAAGCCTCTTGACAGTGCTATGGCCGCTGATATCAATGACCAGGGCAAAATCATTGGCTGGGCTGACAACCATAGCGGCCAGGACACTTTGGTATCCTGGCAGAACAATATCATTTCAACAGAAGCACAGCACAACACTTATTATCGACGCGCCACTGGCCTGAATAATCTGGGTGATATTATTGGCTTTGAATATGAAGCCTGGTCATACAAGCCCAACAGAGCCTTTATTTATAAACACGGACAGGTATCGGTGATAGATGAGCATGAAGGCGTTATGAGCGAAATGAATGCAATCAATGACTATGGCATGATTGCCGGCTCTAAGATGGTCCGTGCCATGACTCCGCTGAAAGCAACCATCTGGTATCCCTCTATGCTTGGGGGTGTTGCAGAACATGTTGTCGGCGGACTACAGCAAACATCACGCGAAGAATCAGCCTTCAATGACATTAACCGCTCAGGTACTGCCGTTGGTTTCTCATCGACCTCTGACACCATACAGGCCACTGTTTATTATCGAGGCAAACTGTATGATTTAAACCGCCTGGTTTCAGTACCGGGCTGGCTGCAAACAGCTGAAGCAGTGAATGAACGTGGAGACATTGTGGGCATTTACGTTAACAAGGACAACCAGCGTCGTGCCTTTTTGTTAGAAGTACAGTAATCACGCTCCCCTGAGACGTTAATTAGCAACTGGATCCCTGGCCGTGAGGTTTGGTCAGGGATCCCACCATATTCCCTACTTCCCTCCTCCCTACAATAAAAAATTTTCGACTAAACTGAAATGAAACTTGGTCAGGGCAGGTCTTGTCGTTACAGCAGCATGTTCAGGTGGCAATTGGCTACCAATAAGTACGGGCATTGAACATGCTGCTGAACTACCTTTCCACTCTATGACAACAGCAATTATGGATCGGTAACCGCCATACTCTGTTTGGCACACACTCAATGAGGAAGATAAAATGAAAGCACTAACGGGGGCCGCTATGGCGGTCATGGTTGCAGGCCTGGTAGGTTGTAATGCAACAGACAATTCATCACCCAATGCAGCAACCACAGGTACGAGCGGTGCAAGCACCGATCTGGTACATTGCTATGATGTGAATGTGTGTGGTGGTCACAATGACTGTAAAACCGCCAACAATGCCTGCTCAGGACAAGCCAGTTGCAAAGGCACTGGGTTCGTCGCTATGCCAGGTAAAGCGTGCGCAGATGTAGGCGGTAAAGTGAAAGACAAATGGGTCGGTTCTGTTGCCAAGTCAGATCTGGTTAAATGCCATGATGTCAATATCTGCGGTGGCCATAACGACTGTAAAACTGCCAACAACGCGTGTGGTGGTCATGCTTCATGTAAAGGCACGGGATTTGTAAAAATGCCTGTCAAAGCTTGCCAGGATATCGGCGGCAAAGTCGAAAGCTAATCGTTCCGTATTACAATTTACGGCCCAGTTTTAGCTTGTGATACGAATCCGCATCGCAAGCTAAACAAAGCCACTAGCCCAAATGGACCTAACTTTGAACACATCACCTCCCTATCTGGGTTTTGGCCTGGGACTACGTACCTGTTATTTTGAAGACATCATCAACTCTGAGCCTGAAGTCGACTGGTTTGAGGTTATTTCAGAAAACTACTTTGTTGAGGGTGGCAAGCCCTGGCACTATCTTGATCAGATAAAAGAACGCTACCCCATAGCCATGCACGGTGTCTCAATGTCAATTGGCAGCACCACGGAGGTCAATTTCGACTATCTGAAAGATTTGAAGCGCACCATAGAGCGCATCCGCCCAGCCTGGGTATCTGATCATCTGTGTTTTTCATCTCTTGGCGATTTTAATAGTCATGACTTGTTGCCACTCCCTTACACCGAAGAGGCACTCACACATTTATGCGATCGCTTGCGAATTGTTCAGGACTACCTGGAGCGCCCACTAATCCTGGAGAATGTCTCCAGCTACCTGACGTATCATCAATCTCAGATGACCGAATGGGAGTTTCTCGCTGCGCTGCATCAACAATCGGGCTGTCAATTTTTGCTCGACATCAATAATGTCTATGTCAGCGCCAGAAATCATGGCTTTGATGCCATGGATTACCTCAATGCCATTCCACAGCAAGCCGTTGCACAGATCCATCTGGCTGGTCACAGTGATTTTGGCAGCCATATTGTGGATACACATGATCAGCCTGTTTGTGACGCAGTATGGCAATTATTTCAGCGTTACGCACAATCTCGCTTACCTATCAATTCGATGATCGAAAGAGACGATAATTTCCCGCCTTTTGATTCTCTGATGGCCGAGTTAAATCAAGCAAGAAAGCTTGCCCCTTTGAATTGGAGAGCTAATGACTGAACTGGCCAGCATTCAACAAGCGTTTATGGCCTTGCTTAACGGCACTGATCAGGATTTGATTAACCATATTGCGCCACAACCTGGTTTGGATGCCAAGCACCGAGCCCTCATTTACCAAAATGCTTACCGCATCCGCCTCACCAAAGTATTAGAGCAAGATCATGAGATGCTGGGGCGCTATCTGGGTGACGATTTGTTTGATGAAATGGTGACGGGATATTTGGCTCAGCATCCCTCAAATGACCCTTCGTTAAGGCATTTTGGCGACAAACTCCCCCACTTTCTTGCCAGTCAGCTTCCTTTTTCTGAATATGGGATCCTGAGTGAAATCGCGTTGTTTGAGCGTCAGCTGCTACAGGCGTTCGATGCGCCTGACACTAAGCGCCTGACCCTGTCTGATATTCAACAAATCCCCGCTGATTTATGGCCGAATATTGTTTTTTCTTTGCACCCAAGCGCACGACTGCTGTGTTGTCAGTTTGCCGCGGTTGAAAGCTGGCAGGCACTTAAGCACGGGAATTCGCCCCCTTCGCCAGAGCTTGAGTCTGAACGCTATTGGCTGGTTATTCGCGAGACCGATCTGCGCACTACCTTTCATCCTTTATCACTACATGAGTATCAATGCCTGCAATCGATGGGCCGAGGCTTGCCCTTTAGCTTCGTTTGCGAGGCCGCAGCTAATATTCATCACGATGCTGAGGCTGGCACGCTCGCAGTCATGCAGTTATTACAAAAAGCTCTCGCAGCAAACTGGCTGGGTGACTATCAGCTGCCATAAAACGCCACGTCTAAATGGACCAGGAACTCTATGAAACTTAGTGAAAAAATCCGCCTTTATCAGCTCAGTCTTATCGCCAGTATGTTATTTGCCTTTGTCGGTTTTGCCTATAATGCCTGGCGTCTGGAAGTCTCGGAGCAAAATAACAATATACGTACCGCTTGCTTCGAGATGCTAAAGGAGCTCGCGCAGTTAGAGCAACTGATTTATATCGCCCATTACGATCAAAATAGAACAGAGGGTAGCCCGCGAAAAGGGTGGATCAGTGTCGGGTTAATCAATGACTTCAGTTACCTTACAAATGGCGATCTACAACAAAGTGCCAGAACACTGAAAACGACCTGGAACGAAAACTGGCAAAATATTTACGCCAGCACACAAGCTGTTGATCTTGTTGTCAACGATATAGATAGCGTTCGTAGTGAAATCAAACTATTACTCAATGATCTGGAGTGATTTGACTGGCCGATTCGTTTATCAGGGGGAGCCTGACCTCGAAACACGCACCGCCCAGTTCAGCGTTTTCGTCACTGACCCGAACAGTGCCATGATGCTTGATAGCGATGGACTGAACGATTGCTAAACCCAGCCCACATCCACCTGAATCTCTGGAGCGACTAGGATCCAGCCGGGTAAATGGCTCAAAAATGCGCGCCTGTTTTCCAGGTGGAATGCCTATGCCATCGTCAGCTATGCGAACAACGACTTCGCCCCCTTGAATGTCAGACTCTATACGCACTCGAGATCGAGCAAATCGACCCGCATTGCGCATCAGGTTGGTGAACAGACGTTTCACCTGTGCCTCATCCCCACGCCAGTGTATATCGACGCTATCCAGTTCAAAACCGATATGGGGGTAAAAAGGCACGACTTTGTCCAGCGTTTCCTGCAATACAATATCCATATTCAGCGCGGTCAGATTTGGTTTGACTGAGTTGTCTTTGACTCTGGCATAATACAACAACTCACTGACCAGACTTTCCAAATCCTTGAGTGACTGACTCAGGCTGGTATGAAGCTCACCTCGTTCATCTTCACCGGCTTCCTCCAGCATATCCAGTGCAAACTGCATCCGCGCCATTGGACTGCGGAATTCATGTGCCACGCCATGAAGCAGATCTCGCTGCAAAGTGATCCTGGCCTCTCCTTCACTGAGCTGAGCATCAACAAGCTGCGAAAGCTGTTGCAGGCTGGTGTTCAGATCCTGTGGTTGACTCAAAGGTACAGGCATCGTGTTCAATCGTGCCACTAAAGCCTGACGCTCTTTATTTATCACATACCAAAATATCAAGAGTAGTAACAGGTTAAGGCAAGCTGATACCAACCAGTCAAACCAGTCGACCAGAAAATAATACATATTCTGTTCGACCAGTGGCCCAACCTCGAGCACGTCTTTATCGTTTAACACAAAATAGACGGTTGCGTTTACGTAATCCACCAGTCCATGCTGATTTTGAGATAAGGCTAACTCGGCTAGTAATTCCTGTGAGAAGTACTCAGCATCACGCGGTATCAGCAGCGCTTGCGTGTCATATTGCGCTTCCAGCTGCACTTGGATACCCGATAAAGACAAACGCTCAGGGTCTCTAAGCACTTCAGATATCTGCGCTTTCACATTATCCAAAAATTGATTCTGTTGTTCGATATACCGAGTTTCTATGTCGATAAGTAAGGTGTTGCGTACCGTAAAAGCCACCACACTATTAAGCACAATTGCCACAGCAATAAAGGCGAACACCCGTAAAGTGTTAACTTGCAATCAAATATCCCTTGTTTCTTACAGTTTTAATTATTTTAGGTTCCTTAGGATCGTCGCCAAGCTTTTTACGCAACCTGGAAATACGTAAATCAATCGAACGATCCATGCCGTCAAATTCCAATTTAAAGAGCGTTCGATACAGCTCATCCCGCGATAGAATTCGCCCGGGTGAGCTGGCAAGTAACCACAGAAGTTCAAATTCAGCACTGGACAGAAGAATTTCTTTATCACCACAGGTTGCCTTACGTTTGGTCAGATCCACGCATATCTCACCTTCATGGATGGTTCTGACATGCTGACTGCTTTGCGCCAAGAGCATATCATGACGCCTGAGCTGGGCCCGAATATGTGCAAGCAGTACCCGGGGTTTAACTGGCTTACACAAGTAGTCATCGGCGCCGACTTCCAGGCCGGTGACTTCGTCTATGTCGTCTACCAGAGCTGTCAACATGATAATTGGCCCACTGAAACTTCCCCTGATCTGACGACAAATACTCAACCCATCTTGGCCAGGCAACATAAGGTCAAGTACCAGTAAATCAGGGGCAAATTCTCTTACACGCTCCACTGCGCCGCTCCCCTGGGCATAACATGAAACACAGTAGCCATTTTTTTCAAGAAATAGCGACATCAATTGGGTCAGTTCTGTATCATCATCTATCAGTAATATTTTTTGTTCTGTTGTCATTTATCGCCTGTTCAAACACGCTTCGTACATTTTGATATTAAACTCCCTGGCGTATCGATAAGCCTCTGAGCGCGCTTTTTTATCAGCTTCACTACGCAGCGTATCTCCTGTCCCGGGCATAGCTTTAACACCACACTGAGCCTCCAGCTCTTTAAATGCCAACTGCTCAAAACCAGGTACAACGGGCCTTCTTCCCGTCGTGTAATAAAGTCGGAAATCTTCCATGGCCAAAGCCTGAGACACTGCCTGATCTAATTTGCTGTCTGCATTTGAGGCTTGCTTGCTCATGCCCTGACACCCCGTAGTTATACCTATAGCGAACAAGGCCATCGCCATAGCAAGTTTACCTGCCATACTTTTTTACTCCCAATCTGATACCGCAGCATATTATCAAAACCCACAGCACAGCAAATAATGTGCCTCCTGACCCCCATCATTGAGCGATTGTACCGGTGGCTCGGGGAGCGGGTTAGGCTCAGGGTCTGGCTCTACAGGGGCTGCTACTGTCACTTCAACCTCGCCGCTTGCACTACCACCATTGCCGTCACTTACCGTGTAGCTAAAGGTCTCTGTGCCTGAAAATGTGCTGCCTGCGGTATATACTAAACTGGCAGACGCAATCGTTACTGTTCCATCTCCCTGATAATCCACACTTGATATGCTCAATATATCGCCATCAACATCACTGTCATTACTGAGCACAGGCAACACAACCTGACTGGCCTGAAACGCAACTTCGACTCTGTCGTTTAGCACTGTCGGCTCATCATTCACCGCAACCACTGTGATTGTTATGTTGAACTGCTCACTGATTTGATTGTCTTTGGTCGCGGTGGCAGGCACAACCAATGATCCATTAAAGTGCTCATCCGGGATCACCGTGGTACCGTCAAGGGTATAATTGTCACCTGCCATCAATGTAATAGAGTCGATAGCTAAGTCAAAGGCAAAGGTTAAGTCCTCTTTTTTTACCATTAACCGCTCATCTTCATTGACTGAAAGCGGATCCTGAGACTGATAGACAGGAATGATGGGCTCCGCCGGTCCATCAAAATTGATAGTAAAGTTTCCTGAATTGATCGCAAAAAATATGTTGTCTGGGCAATGTACTTTTACTCTGGCTTGATTGGTGCTTATGGCTGACGTGATCAGCACATCCTGTTGTCCATCGTTATCCACTCCGTTTGCCAAAGAGGTCGGAAAACTCGCTCCACCATCTGTTGAGAGGCTAATACTGACTCTGCTGCAAGACACTGGTGCGTTTTGGGTATTTGCTGTATCCCAGATAACTGAATGCGTTGCAGAGTCCCACTGACTGCTGCTGTCAGGCTGTGTCACCCTGAATCCGTTGGTTGAGTTCACAACGGTTACCTGCATCGCATCGCTTGCAACATGTCCCTGACCATCTCTGACAGCAAGACGAAAACTAAGCGTTCTGTTTGTCGTCGCATAAGTCTCACCAAGTACAGTACTGTTGGTCAGAATATCTATTAACCTCGGAAAGGTTCTTACGGGTTCAGAAGTTGGGTCAAACACCCGAAATAAAGGGCCAGTCCCCCTGTCAATGGCGTCCTGATCAGGACTACTAGTAGCCGTTCCCAAATCGAATTGCTGCCAACTGAAAGTAAGCGTGTCTGAATCTGGATCTGTTGCGCTGCCAGTCAGAGTAAACGGTGTTCGTGCCGGAATGAAATAGTCACTACCGGCATCAACCACGGGACTTTGGTTTGTCAAACCTGTTCGGCTACCACAGGTATTTCCGACGCCCTGACGGGTGACTTCAACCATCTGGTCGATAGAGTGCAAATGAAAAAAGGGATCTGAGTTTTTTTGTAAATCCTGGGTACCACATATACCTGTGTATCCCATAATGGTGGATCCACTGGCCGGCTCAAACGCAGATAATCCGGAGCGATTTCCCTGACAGGCACCCACTAAGCCGTTGAAAGTGTGCTCAGCGCCAAGTTGATGGCCAATTTCGTGGGCTACATAATCGATATAAAATGCATCTGATTCAGGTACGGGACTACCAGTCAGGCCCGCTGCTTTTTGAGAGGTGCACACCACCCCTAAACCTGCAACCCCTCCGCCTTCAGTCACCACTAAATGCCCGATATCATAATCAGAAGCGCTGATAACCGCCTCTATGGCATCTGTGATAGTGTCACCATCAATATCCTGATCTGAGTTCGTAAAGGGATCAGTCGCCGCATCAATAAATATCAGTTGATCATTGTTGGCCACTAGTTGGAATGTAATTCCCAAATCTCGCGCATATACCTGGTTGACCCGATTGACCATAGTGACGAGCGCCGCCAGTGCAAGCGCGCGAGTCCCCCCATGATAGGCGGTATATTCACCCGTCGCCGTAACTGCCAGCCTATAAACAATCCGCTCACTAATCTGGCTGGTTTGCATTAAATCACCAGGTCTTTTTTCTAAAGCTTCTGATAACTCAGCAAAGCGTATCGGTGGATGACGCTTAATCTTAACCGAGTTGGCCTGCTTCATAGCATGCGTAAAATAGTAACTACGGTACTGCTTCGTTCCTTTTACTGGGTCTATGTACACTGTTTTTCCATCGTGCTCAAACATCCCAAAGAACCCTTTTTGTGATAGGTCAAAAGAGCCAAGGTTGTCAGGCCTATCTATCTGAGACCCGTGAAACGTCATTATCTGCGGATACTTGCGGGCAAGTTCCGGAGCCATAACCTGACTAGGCTTAAGTCGATAAGTGACGAATTGGCCAGAAGGCAAAGGAAGTGCCATATCAACAAAGTCGGAGGTTGCTAGCAATGCCTGAACGCTGGACTCATCTAGTGTCAGAATTTGCTCTGTGCTTTTTAGATTGATTTGCGGGTTTTGCTCAAGCAAGGTCCAGTGAGTCTGCCCTATAGAATGGACCGCGATTGCACTTTGGCAGGTTAAAATCAAAAACAGGCACATCAGTGAGAGTTTATTCATGGTAAGCCCCGTCGGATTGTTGTCATTGCGGTCATAATTCAACCATACAACTACAAGCATAGACTGTAAGTAACCATTTGTAGGCGCTTTGTATCAGGATTGATAAATGTACCTAAATCAATTGCAAACTTGATAATAATAGAGAAACCGACTAAGGTGCCGTACCTTATTTAATGACAGCCACGTTACTGTAAATTGCACTATCCTGCACAGTTGACATGTATCTCGCAGCTGTCTTTATTAACCTCGCCAGAGGTCCTTTATTTATACAAAGTTTTGCGCTCTCACCAGCTTTGTCAAAGGTAGATGGCCTAACGATATCTGCGCTTAGTTATTATTAACCCAATAGTTCCAATAATTGTAGGAGCCAGCCAGGCCATTAATATCGCCTGTTCACCGAGTAGCTCAGCGAGCAGGTAGCGTCCACCAACCGCACTAAAAGCGGTGTATGCAGCAATGCCCGAGCCTATCATCGCACTGAGATGTTCAACCACCCACTGTCCGGGCTTGACTGTGTTAGCAAATGAGTAACGCATCATCCTGATAACAATGACAAGACTGAGAACACTAAATACCATGTACAAGATATGACCGCCTCGGCTCCCCAGATATCCAACATAGAGTGCACTGCAGCATAACGCGATATAATTGACTACCATATCCGCCCGCATCAACGATTGACGAGATGCTTTATCCCGAAGCGCACGGACCCCATGCATGACCGAAGTTAGAACAAGGAAAGAAAGCATGAGCAGGAAACTGGCTCGCTCACGAGCTGTATCAATAAACAGTGCCTTATTCAGGGCCTGTGAATAGCTAGCCTGGTATATCACAATCGGGTCGAGTAAAACCAAAAAGCAACACAAAATGCCCGATAATGCGACCATTTGCATACTGTAGGTATAAGCTCTACCAGCCTGATTGTGGATCTTTGAGCCCTTTTTAGCCAGCACAGGGACCCAGAATAAAATTAACGCACAGCTGCCCACAATGATGTGGAGAACGAGAGAAAACTGATGAAGATATTGCATGATTTATAGCCCTCAAATTGATGTGCATTCAGACTATGAAAATGCGCCGTTTTATTCATGTCACTAATGTCATGAAACATCAGTGACATTCGTCATGCTTTTTTTCATGTCAGGATCTGATATAAGTACAGAGTCTCAATACAAAATATGAACTTATCGTGCAGTCTTACTTTAAATATCAACCGTCTATGCTAGTGACGGCACTCGTCACCTGGTGCGCTGTGGCTATTCCAAGCCTACTCGCCTTATCTGCTATGCCAGCCTGGACCTGGCTACCACACTTGTTACTGTTGCCATTAATTCTATTGGTTACCAATGAATCACAATACAGTTATGGTTACAAAATCAGGTATTGGCTGCTCGCTGTAATGGCGCTTTTAATTCACAGTGCTGGTTTCTTATTGCCCAGCTCTGTTTACCTGATATACAGCGTGATGCTTATTGCCATCCTGACCTTTTATCTCGTACCCGCGCTATCATATTGCTATATCCTGCTGGCAAGCTCAGCGTATTTGCTCACTCAAACTCTATTTTGGGATCAGCCCTGGCCTTGGACAGAAGCGGGGCTATTTGCATCATTTCACCTCTTTTCCTTTGTAGTTAGCCACCGAATGCGACAAGAGCGCGCAGCCAAAGAGCAAGCTCAGCTCGCCAACAGCCAGCTATTGGCCACTCAGTCTTTGCTCAGTCAATCTGTTTCTCGACAAGAGCGGCTACATTTAGCCAGAGAACTGCACGATGATGTTGGGCATCAGTTAACCAGCCTGATAGTCAACCTCGACGTTGCCAGACGAACAGCAGAAGAACCGCAGAAATCTCAATTGCAGCAGAGCTATACTCTGGCACGAGAAACGTTAGAGAAAATCCGGACCCTGGTAAGTGATAAACGCACTGAACAACCACTTGATCTGGAGGCTGTTCTCACTGAGTTGATTGGCCATGTACCCAGAGTTAACGTCTCTTTGCAATTTCGCTCGCACCCGCTTTTGCAGAGCTTAAGCCATGCCCACTGCATTTTACGAGTTTGTCAGGAGAGCATCACCAATACACTCAAACACAGTAATGCAACACACATGAGCATTGAATTTAGTGACTCTGACAGTAAACAGTGGAGTATGAGAATTACTGACAACGGCAATGCAGTTCAAGCTTGCCAACCTGGTAATGGCTTGCTTGGTCTGCAAGAACGTGTGACGGCGTTAGGCGGCGAGTTTGATTGGCAGAGCACTTGTAAAGGTTTTGAAGTACAAGTTCATTTTAAGGAAATCCGGCACCATGATTAAAGTAAAAGTCCATATCGTTGATGATCAGGCATTAGTAAGGCAGGGGATGCAAGCACTGCTGGAGCTTTGTGAAGATATCCAGTGTTGTGGTAGCTCTGCCCATGGCCTGGAGTTTATAAACGATTATCAAGCCGGCCAGATTGAAGTCGATGTAGTACTACTGGACATGCGTATGCCAGAACTGGATGGACTGGGCGTGCTTGAGCAGCTGAAGCAAACACAAAATGCCCCTAAGGTACTTATTCTGACCACCTTTGATGACACAACCAAACTTCAGCAAGCCCTTGCACTTGGGGCAAATGGCTGCATGTTAAAGGACGCAGAGCTGGAAGAGCTGCACTCAGCTATCCATTGTGTAAACTCAGGTAAACTCGTGATCCAAAACGCTCTGAGCAATGTGTTCTCTCGTGCAGCAACCATTCTTGACGACCTGACAGAGCGGGAAAAGCAAATACTGGTGCTCATTGCACAAGGTCACTCTAACAAAGAGATCGCGGCCCAACTCTTCAAAGCAGAGGGCACGATCCGAAATCATGTATCCAATTTACTTAGTAAGTTGCACGTCAGGGATCGAACACAAGCCACGCTCAAAGCAGTCGAGCTGGGTCTGGTGCAACAAAGTGGGTAACGTCGGTGCAACAAAATGTGAGACATAACCTACTCAGTTAGTGAGAAAAATAGGTTAAACCTGTAATTTTTTCATTTTGGGGACAATTGACTTGCAAGATTAGAATCCAAGCTCTAGAGTACAGCCTGACTCTTTTACTGCATCGGACGCACTATGACGTATTTATTAAGATGGATCGCGAGCATTGCCTTGCTCACTTTAGCTGTACTCACTCTTCTAAAAGGTCAATGGGTCAATTCTGGCCTGCTTGTCACTTTGGGACTACTGATCTTTCCACGAAGCAAGCAAGTACATACTGATATCAACGCAGGTTATGGCCGCCAGCTATATCACAAGCACCTGGTCGCAGAGCCCAATGAGCGCTCTACTTCAACACTTTATCTAATTGTTTGTGTGTCGCTTCTTCTGGTTGTTGTACTATACCAATTACTGGCAAGTACACCGGTATGAGGCCAGCCCGCAGGCAGGCCTCATCAAGCAAGTTTGGCTTTATCCGTATCTAGTCAAGCAAGTGAGTGCCATTATGGAACGCCAGTATAAGGTTGTCTCCTTCTTCACAGGTACCATTTTGATCGTAGCGGCATACCTCTAATGAATCCCGAGTCGAATGGACAATTTCCAGGATTTGTATGCCCTGTGACGTTTCAAGGTGTAACTTACCATCCACAACTGAGAATTGCCCCTGAACATTTTCGGGCGCCCCCTTTGAATACATATAATCCCAGGAGCCAGTTGCTGAGGGCATCATTGCAAAGAAGTAGGGCGTCGAATCATTGTTCGATTTGAATGTGATGGTCGTCAGGCCAAGCCAACTATAATCAAACGCCGATACGCTCTGATGTGGTTTGACTTGGAACTTTGCAACCGCTTTACCCATAAAGAAATGTGGGCCACCATCGACTAACTCTGAGTCAGTCTGTATTGAGACATACATAGCCTCTTCGTCTCGTGCCAATAGATTCAGTGTAAAAGTGCATGACACATAGCATGTATCATCCGGACACACCGGAACTGGACCCAGTTCAGGATGGACTATTTTCTGTCGCTCTATTTCGCCCGCCTGATTGAACGCCCAGGTTGCCGCCGGAAAAGCCACATTTGGAATATATACATGATCGTCGTAATAGTCATAGCGCACACTGTCATTCAACCAGGTTCCTACAGCATTCTCATAACTAAACTTCGTACCTTGATCTTTGAGCATCAGCCCGGTACGAACCAATGGCGCTGTATCAGCCTGGTTTTTGACATGCATAACAATACGTAATCCAGAGTCTGCCAAAGTATCTACGATTCTGAACGTGAGTTTTCTCTTCTGACCATCCTGCCAATATTTTAGCATCAGTCGATTTCTTTTTACGCGCCACTTAAAGCGACTCACCCGCTTATCATAATGCACCATTTGGCCACGCCCATTTTCGAAAAAGCGCGCTTCAACGGCACCAAATGCAGACATATTAAAAGCGTCGTAAAAAACGTAATCTACGTCCGGAAGTGACCAGGTTCCCTGCGTCAGGTCAATCTCCCACTCACCCATTTCGCGCTCTGGCAACAAAGTCCCATCAAAGCTTTGTTCCGCTGTATCCACAGCGTCCATTGTATCTGTGCGAACTATCCGCGTATGCTGGACATACTCAACGCCCTGGCTATTTTCTGAGGGACGAATACTCCATTGATAAACTTCAGCACGAAATACGACCCCCTGCTCAGTGTACTCACCAAGCATTTCGGGAGATAGCAGCCTTATCTGAAGCCCATTTGCGGTCTTACGCCATTCAATCGGGCTTGCGATATTACCTTCATATTGACCCACTTCGTGCTTGTTTAAGACTAAATACGCCACTGGTTCAACTAACCCATTACCAGTAAGAAAAAATTTCCCCTTTTTAATATTGTGTAATTCGGACAAACTCATTGCCATGCTTTTAAAGGCAATAGCAGCTAGCAGACATGCCAGCAACGGAAATACCATTCTCATTTTATTCATTCTCTAACTCCTTGATTATATTTTTATATAACGGCAACAGTTCTCGTTGCTTTATCACTGTGACAGAGCAACAAGTATTGTTCAAGAATTAAACTGTTATTGTGACTGAGAATGTAAACCAGTACTTAAGGTCCGATATAGTGCCGATTGTGTTCGGCCAGTGCGCGACGTACTTTATTGATAATGTCGCTATCAGTGTGGGGATGAAATGCCATACAGGCTCTTTCTCCGGTACGCTCACGTACTTCCAGCGCAGAGGTAACTACCTCATAGGGTTTACCAAGCAATCTTAAAGACTCAAAGATGGTATATTCTGTTGTGATCAGAAAATCAACACGCCCTGCCAGCAGTTTTTTAATCAAAGAGCTGGGATCTGCTGACACGTCCAGGTTAACACCGCCCTTAAAGCCTTTACTGAGTAAGTATTCATGTACCACACTGCCCCTAACCAGTGCGGTAATATAACGTTTAGCATCATCCAGTGAATCAAGCTGAATATCTTCTCGAGATGTAAGGCGGAAGAGGTGCTCCTTAACTGGTCTTAACAATGGACAAGCCCACTCAAATTTGGCCTCTCGATCAGAGGTACGAAAAATAGAGTAAATCATAGTATTAGGCTGAGTTTGTGCTATTTTCATTGCCCTAGTCCAGGGAAACACCAATATTTCATAACTGATCCCGGCGGTATCTAGCACTTCCCGCACTTTCTGAGTGGCACGCCCGTCCACTTCACCGTGCTGGTTGATAAAGTTATATGGCACCCACTGCTCTGTGACAACATGTAGTTGAATATCAGGTTCAGAGTCGGGCGCAAGAATAGGCCGAGGCTCAGTACCTGCAACGGCCAAGTGACTGAAACACACTATAGATGCCAGTAAGGTGAAAAATGCTCCCGAAATACTGTGCAATTCGTCATGCAATCTACTTAACCTCAGTGCCTGTTGTCTCGACCAGATTTTGCTCAAACATGCCTGCCAGCTTTGCAATTTCTAAGCCTCTCATGCACCATGCTAGACCAAACTCTCAAACAGATCACTGCTATGATTAAAAATATCCTTCTTTTCGTCTCTTTAATGTTTTGCGGGACGCTTACAGCAAACACCTCACAACCCACAACAACCCTGACTGAACAGCAGCAAGAACAAGCATTACAACAGCTGAAAGAGCCAATGTACCGGCCGTTGATGGAACGCTATGTTCTCGATGAATTAAAATCCTTACGGCAGGATCAGCAAAAATTACGTGAAGATGTCACCTTACAGCTT
The DNA here is from genome assembly GCF_004014715.1 of Pseudoalteromonas sp. R3. NCBI lineage: Bacteria > Pseudomonadati > Pseudomonadota > Gammaproteobacteria > Alteromonadales > Pseudoalteromonadaceae > Pseudoalteromonas > Pseudoalteromonas sp. R3. The sequence continues at coordinate 1,141,876 of NZ_CP034834.1, read as the reverse complement.
ACTCACAAACAGCTAGATGCAGCTGACCGAGCACTAACCTATACCACCGACACCATTAACAACGTGCTGTTTATTATTACCGCCACCGCATCGCTTTTAGTACTGGCCGGGTGGAACTCACTCCGTGATATCAAAAATAAAGTAGAAGAAACGGTGAATGACCGAGTAGGTGATATCACGGCAGAGTATGAACAAAGGCTAGGCACCCTGGAAGAAAAGCTCAAAGAGCGCTCCGAAGAGATATTAAATAACCAGCGGAAAATCACAATTACGAATGAGATCCACTCGCTATGGATGCGAGCCAATCTTGAAAGTGATATGCAGGGTAAAATTGAGATGTACGACGAGATACTAAAACGCCACCCGGATGACGTTGAGGCGCTAGTTTACAAAGCCGATGCACTGTTGGAACTGGAGCAAACCGGCCCGGCAATTAACCTGTGTAATCAGGCACTGGAAATCGACAGCGACTATGGCTATGCCTACTGGCAACGCGCCTGTGCTTATGCCATGCTGGAGCAACAAGCAGATGCCATAGCCGACATTAAAATGGCCCTGGCTTACTCACCAAACCTGAAAAACGAACTAACACACGAGCCGTCATTTCAGGTGCTGGAAAGCAACCCAAGCTTTAAGGAGCTGGTAGAGCACTGGTAAGAAAGCGAATCAGTGGCCAACACCTGTTCAGCGCATCAAGACTGACTACTCAGATAGTCAGCGGATGCGCACTCTAAGGCTAACGGAAGAACACTACTTTTTTTGATTTTACCGTCTTCTACCTGATAGCTGGTTACGAACTCGGAGCGTTTATCCACCACTCCCGGCTCTTTACTACAAATCTCTGAGGTTTCGTGATCTATGACGATTGAGCCATGGGTAACCCGCTTTATGGACGTCGCTTTGAGACAGTGCATTTTCTTAAACATCAACCCGTAACGCTCAATTAGCTTTTCTTTTCCAGTAAACATCAACGTCTGAGGATACATATAAAACTCAACATCTTCTGCATATAATTCAAGAAATTGTCGTATATTTTGTGCATTATATGCCTGTATGAGTTTATCGACGACCACCTCAGCAGCAAGCTCCTGTTCTGTCTTTGCTAACTGGTATTTACTGGCCTGATCATCGAGTGCGGGGTTGGCGTTCCCCATAACGGAGTAGGTAAACAAGATCAGGGCAAGTAGGTATTTCATAAATTACCTTTTGATGGGACAAGTTGGGCTGAAAGATAGCAAATTCGGCCAACAGAATACAGGTTCAGCGTCTAAAGGGTGCAATATTCACAAAAGCGTGTGTCAATATCCCGATACATTGCTGCGCTCACCAGTATTGCTCTACCGTAATGTGCCCGGGCTGTGCGCGACGATTACGCGTAAAGCCTAAGCCCTGCAATAATGCCGCGGTGTCTTTCACCATCTCCGGATTACCGCATAACATAAACTGACTGTCCTCGGGTAGCTGATCAAACCCACAATGACGACACAACTCACCACTTTCCAGTAAGCTTGTGACCCGTCCGGACAACATGTTTTCTACTGGCTCGCGGCTCACCAAGGGCACATATTTAAATTGCTTAAATATTTTTTCGGTATCGAGCAACATATCCTGATAACACAAGTCCTGCGCATGACGCACGCCGTTGACCAGCACGACTTTATCAAATCGCTTCCAGAGCTTACCATCCCCAATCATAGACAAAAACGGACCGATTGCAGTACCGGTACTTAACATCCACAGTACACTGGCGTCGGGTACTTCATCGAGTGTAAAGAATCCGCTGGGTTTTCCTGCTACCAAAATATCATCACCAATATCTAGCGAGGCCAGTGGGGAAGATAATTGACCATTCGGGACTTCAATCAGAAAGAATTCAAGGAGAGGGTCCTGAGGGGCGTTTACGAAAGAATATGCCCGCGAGATTTTTTTATCCTCAACGGGTAACGCCAGTTTGGTAAACTGACCTGCAGTAAAAGGGTCCATATCAGCCGCTACCTTGATACTAAACAGGCTGGGTGTCCACCACAGCTTTTCAACCACTTTACCATTTACCCAGTTAGCCATACATGCTCCCGCTTATTTTATTATGTCAGCCTCTTAAATCTGGCATAAAGTGGGGTAAAAACAAATTTTTAAGTTAAAACCGTCAAAACGCTATGTCTCTACATCGACGCACACCAGTGCCTGGCAAGCGTGCCTGATAAAGGTAAATCGTGACTTCTTTTTAAAATACGTTGCGCCACCCCCTGATTCAGGCCGTAGCGCGACGACAGCAATGCGACAAATTCGAGGTAATCAGCTGCAATAGCCTCTGTTTGCTGCAACTTTTGCTGCTGCATCTTACTCAGGTTTTTAACAGAACTATATGACCGGAAAGTGTCCAGCCACTGAATAAAGCGCAATCCATGGTCTGAGATTAAATCGGGTGCAAACGTACTCAACGGAAAAGCCATTATATCTGGACCTGATATTAGATACATTACCCTGAGTTTATAGTAGAGATATTAGAGCAACAAATTTCAGACAAAAAAAAGCCGCACCAGGTGCGGCTTTTTGGGTGTGATTCGCGTTGTTTTAGGCGTGTCTCCAAAACTCTGCGATTACGTTACCAAGGAACAGGGAGGCCCTGTTAAAGGACCAAATTCTTTAAATTGATTCTAGTGCAATTTTAACCATTTCATTGAACGTGCTTTGACGCTCTTCAGGCGGCGTTGCTTCGCCAGTGATCACGTGGTCACTTACTGTGAATAATGCCATTGCCTTTGCACCGTATTCAGCTGCAACGCCATACAGACCCGCAGTTTCCATATCAACAGCCAGTACGCCCAACTTATCAAGCTCAGGGTAAAAGCTGCTGTCAGCCTGATAGAAAGTGTCTGTGGTGTATACATTACCCACTTTCGCTTCAATACCAAGGCGACGTGCCGCGTTAACACCGTTCTCAAGCAGGCCAAAGTCAGCAAGCGCTGCAAAATCATAACCACGCACACGAGCGCGGTTTACGTTGGAATCTGTACTGGCACCTTGTGCGAAGATCACATCACGGATTTTGGTATCCTGATTGATACCACCACAGGTACCGATACGAATTAGGTTTTTAACACCAAAGCTGACAATCAGCTCGCGAGCGTAAATAGACATAGATGGAATACCCATGCCAGAGCCCATAATACTAACTGGCTTACCATTGTATGTGCCGGTAAAACCAAACATGTTGCGTACGTCCGTTACCTGACGTGCGTCTTGCAAAAAGTTTTCAGCAATGTACTTGGCACGCAGTGGGTCCCCTGGCATTAGCACCGTTTCTGCAAAATCACCTGGGTTAGCATTAATATGCGGAGTACTCATAACATGTTTCCTTTAAATCAAGCCTTAGCGAGTTTGGCTGCAAAGCCGTCACCATAATCACAAGCAGATAAGTTAAACCATTGAGCCAGTGTCTGGCCCATATCTGCGAAGCTGTTTCTTTCACCTAACGGAGTATTGTTCATTCCGTTGCGATACGCCAATACTGGCACATATTCGCGGGTGTGGTCTGTGCCCGGTGCGGTCGGATCACAACCGTGATCAGCCGTAATAAGCAGCAGATCATCGTCTTTTAACTGGTCGAGTATAGTCGGTAAATAGGCATCAAATTGTGCCAACGCTTCAGCATACCCTACCGCATTGCGGCGGTGACCAAACTTTTCGTCGAAATCCACCAAATTGGTGAAGATCAGGCTATGGTCCGGCGCACTGTCGATGACTTCGCTGGTTTTTTCCAGCAGATTCATCAACCCAGGTGCTTTATGCTTTTGCGTAATGCCTTGATGTGCGTAGATATCAGCAATTTTACCTATACTAATTACTTCACCACCATCATTCGCCAGCTTATCTAATACTGTAGGCGACGGTGGCAACACTGAGTAATCGCGACGATTACCAGTACGAATAAAGTCGGCACTCGAAGTGCCTATAAATGGCCGCGCAATCACTCGTCCTATATTCATTTCATCAAGCAGTGCCCGTGCGATTTCACATACCTGATAAAGTTTGTCAAGGCCGAATGACTGCTCATGTGCGGCTATTTGAAACACACTGTCAACTGAGGTGTAGCAAATAGGCATGCCAGTTTTGACGTGCTCTTCACCCAGTTGCTCTAATATAGTCGTGCCTGATGCATAACAGTTGCCCAAAATACCCGGGATTTCTGCACGCTTGCACAACTCATCAATAAATTCTTGCGGGAAACAAGGCTGTGTATTTGGGAAATATCCCCACTCAAATAACACAGGTACGCCTGCCATTTCCCAGTGCCCAGACGGCGTGTCTTTACCGCTGGATAACTCTTTTGCGTAGCCCCAGGCTGCCTGCGGCTCTATACGCTCAGCAACTTCACACGTTTCTTTGCCTGCAGCTTCACACGCTGCAATAAGCCCCAACTTACTTAAATTGGGTAGAGATAGAGCCTCGCCTTTCTCTTTCTTATAAGCTGCTAACAGATGAGCTAAGGTATTGGCACCAGCATCTCCAAATTTATCGGCATCAGGTGCAGCCCCTATTCCTAAGCTGTCCGCCATTAATATGATTGCTCTTGCCATAATCTACCTCTTATCTGTTTATTCTGACGCGCTGCGATTTTGTTTTTCTGTCATCGATACTCGTCAGAGGGTGTTACTTTATTTGTAGCCAAAATTAACGTACAGGACATAAGTCCGCTGTCATAAAAGCATAACAAAAAACCATTTGTACCTATATTAATTAAATCCCGTCACTAATTGGACCAGCGGACATAAGTCCTGTTTTGTTATAACCAAAACAATTAAATTTGATCCTTAAGCGAGGCAAAAGAGATTAATCGTGTCTTTTTTGCTATTGTGATCTTCCAACATTAACAACTGCTGGGTGTGAACTTTAGTGACACGAACAATTATAGCCATCGCCGGCGCATCTGCGTCCGGTAAGTCTCTTTTTAGTCAAACTATTTATAACGAATTAGTAAACGAACTTGAATCGGGTGCCATCGCCGTTATAGAAGAAGACGCCTATTATAAAGATCAATCGCATTTGCCGTTTGAACACAGAACTCAAACGAACTATGACCATCCGGATGCGTTTGAACATGCGTTAATGAAAGAGCACCTGACGCAACTGCGTCAAGGTAAGTCTGTACAAGTACCGACTTACGACTATGCTCAACATACACGCAGTAGTGAGACACGCACGGTAAACCCGGCAAAGATATTAGTCGTTGAAGGGATCTTACTGTTAAGCGATCCAGCATTAATCGAAGAATTTGATATCAAGGTATTTATTGATACGCCGCTTGATATCTGTCTGCTGCGAAGAATGCAACGAGACATAGAAACTCGCGGTAGAAGTATCTCTTCGGTGGTTGAGCAATATCAGGCAACGGTAAGACCCATGTTTTACCAGTTTATTGAGCCTTCAAAGCACAATGCCGACTTGGTCGTTACCCGTGGCGGTATGAATCGCGTTGCGATTGATATTATTAAAAGTAAAATAAAATATTTACTGCAAGAATAATACGGGAACAATCTGGCATGACAACAATAATGAGCTTAGTCGGCATGTTAATGCTACTGGCCATCGCCTACGCAGCTTCCACCAAGCGTAGTGCCATTAATTATCGAACCGTGGGTATCGCATTTATCATGCAAATACTCATTGGTGGCTTTGTACTTTTTGTAGAAGCCGGTAAAAACGCGCTTGCGGCTATGTCGAAAGCGGTTTCATCTGTCATTGGTTACGCCAACGACGGGATCAGTTTCCTGTTTGGCCCGTTAGCGGGTGCAGACAACATAGGGTTTATTTTTGCGATCCAGGTATTACCGGTGATCGTATTCTTCTCCGCATTAGTGGGTGTGTTATACCACATCGGCATTATGGAGTGGATCATCAAAATCTTAGGGGGAGGTCTACAAAAGCTGCTGAAAACGTCCAGACCTGAATCTTTGTCAGCAACGGCAAACATTTTTGTTGGACAAACTGAAGCACCTTTAATTGTAAAACCTTTTATTCCTAAGATGACCCAGTCAGAGCTCTTTGCCGTTATGGTAGGTGGTCTGGCAACGGTAGCAGGGTCAGTTATGGCTGGCTATGTTGCTATTGGTGTCGAGCTAAAATATCTGATCGCGGCCAGCTTTATGGCTGCACCAGGTGGTTTCCTGATGGCCAAGATGATTGTGCCGGAAACCGAAAAGCCGAAAGAAAACCTTGCCGAGGTTGATAGCGGCGACGACAAGCCGGTTAATGTGATCGATGCAGCAGCAGCAGGTGCTTCAAGTGGTATGCATTTGGCGCTGAATGTAGGTGCAATGCTATTAGCATTTGTAGCACTGATTGCACTCTTGAACGGTTTGTTAGGTGGTATTGGTGGTTTCTTTGATCATCCAACACTGACATTACAAGAGATTTTAGGCTATGTATTTGCTCCGGTTGCCTGGATGTTGGGTGTACCTTGGGCAGAAGCCACTCAGGCGGGCAGCTTTATCGGCCAGAAATTGGTTGTGAATGAGTTTGTTGCTTACCTGGACTTTATGAATTATCGCGACACGTTAAGTGAACACACACAAGCGATTGTCACATTCGCGTTATGTGGATTTGCTAACTTGTCATCGATAGCCATCTTACTAGGCGGACTGGGCGGTATGGCGCCAAGTCGACGAAAGGATATCGCACGCTTAGGGCTCAGGGCGGTTTTAGCAGGGTCTATGGCTAACCTAATGAGCGCAGCAATTGCAGGGTTTTTCCTCTCGCTAGCTTAGAAACTTAATGAGATAAGCCTCAGTTGCAAAACAATTGGTTGGTTGCTTTAAGGGGTTAGAGTAACCAAACTAACTTGAACGATACTTCACCAAAGGGCCTTTATGGCCCTTTTATCGTTTCTGCACTATCACTTCTTTTAGCTATCCGATAGGTTTCCTGAGCATGCAGGTACAGCCCCTTCACAATACGATAGAACCCCCAGATAAGTAGCAATGGCATTAAGATCAGGTCAAACAGATTCACCGCCAGCGTACTTACCAAATAGTGTGACAAAGCATTTTGCTGATATCTGACATGCTTAGGCGATACTTTCTCCAGCTCATGGATACTCGACTCTGCTTTATCTTTTAACGACGCTTTGTTTTGCCCACGAGTGACATCCTGATGATATTGCAGTAGTGCAGTGCGACCTGTGGTTTTGTAGCTGGCGCTGACGGAGTGACTTATAGCTCCGCTGATGTGAATGGCATAAGGCAGCATCAAGTGTAGTAGTACAAAAGAGAGTAATAAACCCTCACACACCCGCTTAAGCACCGCACACATAACTACAGGCAAACCAAATAGCTCAGCACACAGCCATATTGTCGCACCACTCAAAGTGATCACCAATAGCGGCATAACGATGACATGGGCCGCTTCGCTGAGTAAGGATAGGATCTCCACGGCAACCAGTGACGCAAGGTTCAGGTTGATGCCTTGTTGCAGATAGTGTGTAACCGTCGCAATCATATTGCCAACATCCACTTTAAACTCAGCAATAAACGACACCCCAACCTGACTGCTTTCCACGACTTTAAGCAGACCATTGATCTCAGCCAGATAAAACAAATCGTCTAATGCCTGCACCTCCACATGATGCAGATACGCCTGATTGCTCAGGTATAAAGCATCCGGGCGATGCTGCCAGTCATGGTAGTGGAGCACGACCAAAGTTAAAAAACTCACCACAACCAATAATAAAAGTGCCCTCATAACTGTGTGCTCATGTTGCCAAAGTTGTTTCGCAAAGTTCATTATTTTGCTCCTTTACTTGTGCACTTCATTGCATCTAACCCTGACTCACCTGCTATCACCACATCAATATCAACTTGGGTCTTCACCCCTGCAACTCGCGCAGAATCTGAATATTGCCACAGCCACCAAGCCTGCGCCTGTTCTGGCACACTGGGACTGTCGGCGTAGTCAGCTAACCAAAAAGGCTGACTGGAAAATTGAGCTGATAAATTCTGTTGCCAATAATCGCCATAACTATAGAGGATCGTCTGACACCCTGTGCGCTGCTCCACCTCCGCTATGAATTTGGCAACACCGCTACTGATCAACTGCGCAGAACGATTACTGGTGATCTCCACATCCAACATAGGCATGAGTGTCAGCTCAAGCCCCTGTACGGTCGTCACAAAGTTGCCTGCCTGCTTAATGGGATCATCGTCTGGTTCAAAGAAATGGTACGCCCCAGTCTGCAAACCTGCGGCCTGCGCTCCTTTTAGGTGGGAATAGAATTCAGGATCCCGATAGGTAATACCATCAGTAGCCTTGATATAAACAAATTGCACTCCAGCCCTGGCAACCTGCTGCCAATCGACGACCCCCTGATAATGCGATACATCGATCCCCAAAACAGTCTCTGCATTTGGGTTACTGAGATAGTGCTGCAAGTTCTTTGGAAACATGACCAGGCTAGGTTTATCAGTTTGTGGCTCTGGCGACATAAACCCAGGCCGAAAAAAATAAAAAAAACAGGCAACTGCCATAAATAACACAAACACCATGGGGGAGTCGTGTTCAAGGGTCTTGCTGGAGAGCATTGTGTATCCTTATTATTAAAATAGTGCTACCACGCGGTTAGCATCTAGTTTAGTCAAAGGAAACGGGTTTGTCTGATGAAAAGTCTGAAAAAGTCGGGCGTCGAACAGACCGGATAGGATCTCCAGCCTGTTCGTACTATTGTGATTACTTATTGTTTAAGCTGTGCTTTTGCTTGTTCTACTTTATCGTAATCAAGGCCGAGCTCCTGCACCGCTTCTTTGATCAGTGCCGGGTTTTGCATTACGAGGGCCATCAGCTGTTGAAGCTTATCCGCAGGAATATTCAACTGCTGAACGACAGCCATAGCCATTAGCGGGTTTTCGGTCAACGCCTTGAATACTTCATTGATTTTTTCGTCACTGATGTTGTGCTCTTTAAGCAAAGCAATAATGGGATTCATGTGTTTTATCCTAGTTTAATCTTTAGGTGATTGGTTACGGCACAAAACAGCGCCATAAAATCCGTCAAATTCTGAGTTAACACCAGGCAACAGACTCAGCTCTTGTTGCAGAGTCCAGCCAGGATTTACATCCAAAAACTGAGCGACTTGCTGTTGATTTTCAACCGGTAATACTGAACAGGTTGCATATACCAGCTTACCACCTGGGCGGCACATCTGGCTGTATCTTTGCAGCAGATCCGCTTGAAGTGCAATAAGTTCATCGACATTTCGCTCTGTGAGATGCCATTTACTGTCTGGGTTGCGCCGTAAAACCCCCGTTCCCGAGCAGGGGACATCAAGCAAAACCCGATCAAATTTATCTTTAAGGCGTTTGATGGTCTTGTTATTTTTAATAAGCCGCGTTTCAATCATATGGCAACCGGCACGCTTTGCTCGCTTTTTCAGGTTATCAAGCTTGTGCTGATGAATGTCCATAGAAAGTAAGCGACCTTTGTTTTTCATCAAAGCAGCAAGGTGTAAGCTCTTTCCCCCCGCTCCAGCACAGGCATCAACGACCTTCATGCCGGGCGCAACATCCAGTAAAGGGGCTATCTGCTGAGAACCTGCATCCTGCATTTCGCATTCGCCTGACTGAAACGCAGTTGATTTAAATAGCTTATCAACTGCCTGAATAGACAACGCATCCGGCAATTCTGGGGAAACCGGCTCGCTGGAGATCTGCTCCTTAGCTAGCTTACTGACAAGTGACTGGGCTGAGCTTTTTAATGTGTTGGCTCTAAGGTAATAACCAGGTGCACGATTTAAGGCTTCAGCCACAACAGGCCACAGATGTCCTAGTTGAGAATCCCCCAGTGTATCCAGCCAGTCAGGGTAACTAAGCTGGATTGCCTGTGATGCGTTCTCAAGTCGCTCTTGCAGATCAGACTTTGACAAGTTGCGCATTTCTGGCCAGTCAGGGATGTGCTCACCATTGAGCAACTGATACGCCTGCCAGATGGGCCAGAACTCTTGCTCACTAACGTCACTGAGATATGCCAGCTTGCGTACATAACGCACTAAGTCATAAAGAGTCGTAACAAAATAGCCTTTGTCTTCACGACGCCATTGCGGATTATCATGTATATGGTGCTGAATAACTTTATCGGCATATAAAGATTGCTGGGTAATACTGTTAAATGCGGTATGTAAAGTACTGATAAGTTGACGATCAACGGTCACGCGATGTTCTCTGCCTGCAAATATTGAAGATGAATTGTAGCGCTTTTAGCGAGCTCAGACCATATCTGGTTCACTGACAAACAATGCCACGTTATCGAGGGCCCAGACCAACTGCAAATGCCAACCATGATAGTCACTTATTTACTCTAATTAAAACTGTTTGACAACATAGGCAATGATGCGACAAATTAAAAACGCCCCTTTGACGTTTGCAGTAAAGGAAGAATAACGAACATTACAAAGGATAAAAAATGAAACTAACAATGAAAAAATCGCACCTGAAGTCCCTTTCAGAGGCAAAAAAGCTGACTCCGGCTCAAACACCTCAGATTGCCGGAGGAGAATTTTCCTGGTGGAACCGGGATTGTATTCCACTCACAGCAGAATGTGCATCTGGCAGCCCCTGCGTGATAACAGGTGTCTGTAACTAAACTTTCAGCATACTGCAAAGCCCGTTTTACGGGCTTTCAACCTACCGCTTAAAAATACAAAAAAGAAACACCAAAGAAATAGTTTGACAACAAAAAACACATCATGCACATTAAATGTACCTACAGCAGGAAAATCGTAGGTCTCTTCTAAAATGAATAATTAAGGAATAATTCATGAAATTACAAGTCAAAAAAACCAAATTAAAAGCGCTATCTCAGTCTCAGCAGTTGAATCTGGCGCAAACGCCTAACATTGCAGGCGGCAACGTTGAACCTGATAGCAGCTACCCAAGTTACCGTAACTGTCCGCCACCAACTGACACAGATACCATTGCGACAAGTCCTGGTCCTGGTCAGTATTGTGTAGTCACAGGTCCGTGTACTGACTTCAACTAACCGCCGGACAATGCAACTTCTGCTAAAGAGGTTGCATTGCCAGAGCCTTTCCTGGCATCCCCCCTCAGCAGAGTGAACACCTAATGCCTTTCTTAATCTCCTCAGTGGACTGTGTAACAGAACCTGAGTAAGGTATGGCTTGCGTGACCTCGTGTCCCTGCGACGAGTTTTAAGTTCTGAATGGCTCAAACGGCACCAGAGGCGGCGTCTTTTAGCTATTCAAATCAATTATTATTATTTCTCATACTCGGCTCTCATTTACATCTAAAAACAAATCAGCCAACTATGAATACAAATAAAGCCTTTGTCCATAATACAAGAACATACAACATCTGTTAAAATGCGATTTAGTTTTAAAGTGTATGGATATAACGATTTATAAATTGGAGAAAAAATGAAGTTTAAAGGACTTTTTCTAGCTATCAGTGCTGCCATTACGCTCTCTGCTTGCGGTGGTTCATCCGGCGATAAGACTGTTGTGGGTAACGAACAACAAACAAAAGCCAATGCCTCTAAACCGGATCCTAATAAACCGACCCCAGTGTTTTCAGTCGAAGCAACACTCATCAATGATTGCAGCGCAGTGCCCAACCCCACTGTTGCAGATGTCATCTTCCACAATGCCAGCGGTCAGGTCATTGCCAGTGCTAAAACGGGTGCAGACGGCAAACTCGCGCAGGCGCTACCAGAGAACACACACCACGTCTCTTTGGTTGCCAAGAGTATTGGTGGCCAGACACTGCACACTCAGCTCTATACCCTGCTGGATATTACCAACACGGACTACGGCATAATCGAGTTTGATCAGAAACCAAGCTGTGACTGCCCGAGAAAAAGTCTGGATCTGAGTGCCCTTTCTGCAAGTCAGCCAGACTACTATATCAGCGGCTTTATTGGCGACGATGTCCCATTGAAGGCTCCGGTTCCAGATGCTGCCTATTTTTGTGAAGAGAGTAAACATACCATCCTGCATATCAGCAATGAAGACTACAGTGATGTGCGTGGTGGCCTGTTTAATCTCGAAGGAGACGGCCCGCTTGAGTTGACCGATAACGACTTTTCCAGCCCGGGTGTGAGAGTAAATATTGCCGCTTTACCCTTCTCTAAGGCTGAGTACCCTGAATCACGCGTGTTTCTGAGTTCATTTAATGACAAAGAACAGCTCAGCAACCATATCATTCTGGGCGCTAATCCGCGCAACAAGTTTATTTTCCCGGACCTTGCAACTACCAGCTATGCATACAACGCTATTACTGAGCACGCCGTTTTACCGGGCTTTGATATGTACACCTCATCGGCGACCGTAAACACCATTGCTGATGATGGCCAGCCTGCTAGCACCACGCCTTTACTTTTCAATAGCGCTTTTCAAAATGCGTTTGAACAATTTGCACAGTCCATGGCGGACCCAAACAGCGCTAATTTGTTCGACTATGATTTTTCGGGTGTGGACCCGCGAGTTAATATGGTCGCCATTACATTGCTGTGGGAAGACACTGCCAATGGTAAAGTCCGATGGGAAGTCATGAGTAAACCTCAGGCGACCATTCCCGATTTCGAATTTGGTACCAGTGTGAATACCAATGTCACTTCAGTTGAGGGGATTGAGATCAACCTGGATGTCGCCGCTCTGAATTTTTCGGGTGAATTTGACGCCCTCAGACGGGAATTTCAAAAAGGGGACGCTGGTAACGTATACACAGATACCTCGCTCTTAAAAGGTGCAGCCGTTTATAGTTTTGAGATTGAAGTATCTGAATAATCGTCTAACGACACCGAAATACATGACATTTCCCAACACCATTGGAGTTGCTGAATAGATTAGCACTACAAACCAATGACCGGATAAAGACGGCCAGATCGTACAAAGACTGGCCGTTTTATTTATCTGCTCCAGCCGCTTCTGACAAAGCCCATTAAAACGGCTTAGCGCTTCACATCACAGTAAAAAAGACATGCTACCTTGTTGACATAGCAATGTACCCTGACGCCATTGATTAAAAAACGAATGTGACGATGTGCTGTTACGCTTGCTAAAATTAACTGAACCGGGCACAACAAGGACCAAGAAATGCCATCTGCATTGATCGAAATCGGCTTACCTGTCGCACTCATATTTATTATGGCTGGCGTGGGCCTTAGCCTGAAAATGGCAGACTTTCAGCGCGTGTTTTTGCAACCCAAAAGCTTTTTCATTGGGGTACTGTGTCAGCTTATTTTACTCCCCTTGCTTGCTATTGCTGTTATTGCATTTACAGGGCTTACCGGGGAGCTGGCAATTGGCTTATTTATTCTGGCTTTATGCCCGGGCGGGACAACCTCGAACCTCTATTCTTATCTGGCCAAAGGGGATGTCGGTCTGTCGGTATCTTTAACTGCCGTGATAGGGTTTATCACCCCATTTAGTTTGCCATTTCTGGCTGCATGGGCAATCGGATATTATGGCCAAAACGATACCATGATCGAGTTCCCTATTTTAAAAGCCTGGTTACAGCTTATTGTGGTCGGTGTTTTACCAGTCCTGGTCGGTATGGGGATTAATGCCAGGTGGCCTCACTTTGCTAAATCAGCCAGTCCCTATATCAGCTGGTTCTCAGTCGCAGTCTTACTCCTGGTGATACTCAGTATTTGTATTAAACTGGGTGATAAGTTGGTTGATTACCTGATCATGGCTGGCCCCTCTGTCATCACCTTAAACCTTATTTCTATGGTTAGTGGATTTTTGGTGGCGCGTACTTTATTGCGCTGCGATACACAGACCCGCACCATTACCCTTGAGGTAGGTCTGCAAAATGGCACTCTCGCCCTTTTGGTAACAACCGGGCTGTTGGGCAATGAAGTGATGTCTATTGCACCAAGCATCTATAGCTTGTTTATGTTTATCAGTGCCGGGTTGTTCACTGCCTGGGCAATTAAACAACATAGGAAAGCCCCAACACTGACAGCAGGGTGATTAAATGAATTAGATTGCTTGCTGTTATTGATAGCATGATATGTCGAGCTAAACTCATAGAATAATCGGTAAATCATTTGAGGTGAGTACGCACGTCAAACCTGTTGCCGTCTCAATACTGACATGACTCAATGGCTAAGGAGGCTGTATGACGGTGAATAAATCCGACCAACGACATGCTCATGTTAAGCAGCTCCTTGGCAAAATGGACCCTGAAGTTGCAGAAAGCTTTACTTATAAACAACGCAAAGCACTGCAAAAAGCAATCAATACCCGGGACTGGAACAATCATAAAATAGATTTCAGACCCACTCTGGCGTTGCCATTTTTACCCTGGAGCTTTTATTTTGTCTTTCTGGGCGGGGTGAACAAACGTCGCCTTAGCCATACTGAAAGAGTCACAGCAGCGGTTATGTTTTTGATTACCTTATTCGTTGTTGCCATGATCTTGTTGGGTATTATACTCGTTGTTCTTTATCTGCTTAAATCCTGGTTAGGTATAGATATTTTTGCCAATGAGTCGCTAGGCTTGTGGGATCAGTTTAAAGAGTTGTTTATGTAGAGTGCGGACTTATATCTAAGTTTAATGGTTGCTCATTTAACTGTAAGATTGATGCACTTTGCGGTGCACTGTGCTCTGGCAGTAAATCAGGCTTTTCTTCAATAACCTAAGCACAACCATAAGCACTTGGTTACTGCTATACAGAACCTTAAAGCTGCTTTAATTTATTAGAAAAAGCTCGCTGACACACGCGGTTTCATAAAAATGCCGCTCACCCGCATTACTTTAATTGTCTCGTTAAACTTTATCTTTCACTATTAGATCAGGCTTACAAGCCACCACGACTAAAAATAGAAATATGGCAGCTTGGAAAGAAACGGCCAGAACGAATTCCATTCCATCATGTTCAAAACTCAAAGCTTTATATTTTGTCTTTATTTCACCAGTCAAATAACACCCATATAGCACTTTCCCAATTACGGCACTATAGGTTAAGCACAAGGCTCTCAAAGTGAACCCAAGACCTCTATTCATTTTTCTGATAGCCTTAAGCTGTTGTTTAAGTGGATTTTACCATTCAATTCACTTTCTGACCACCGACCGGAACTCCATTTACGGTTATTCCAGAATACTCTTCAGGCAATTCAAATACCCTATAATACGAGCACCCTATCACTGTTTTAAACCTATCTAATACCTGACCATTAACTGTGGAAATGACGTTTATTTCATAAGGTTTAAAGTTGCTCATGTAGAGGGAGACCTTACCACCATCTTGAGCGTCAATATGATTCCAAACATTGTTATCACCACACTCCTGTAAGATAAGTGCTGTGATAAAACTTCTCTACCACCTTGATTTTAAGTCATAAATAGTGATTTTTAATCAGTGTGTGGATCGGCCTGATTTCCCATGACCAATTGCTAGATACGAAATACATCAAAATAACGATAACACAGAAGACAAAGGCTGCTTTAATTATCAATTCCACGCACACGAGACCTAAGCTAACGTGGTTAACTTCTCTGCATTTTATAACCTCAAACACCATGGGGACTGACCCTATCAACAGTATTATCAGGACACACCCAAAATATTTTGAAAAAGCGATGCCAAAAATTCCGGGCACGACCATAAGCCAAAGCATAAATAAAAACGTAGCCATGTGAAGCGTAAAGTCTAACGACAGGTTATCCTCTTGCTCAAAGTATCCTGTTATCTTCTCTGAGCATAGCAAGTACAGAAAACACATGAACACCTTAACATTGAACAAAAATTCAAAGCTCAGGGTTTGACTCTCTCCATAGAGCAATAATTGAATATCTAAAATCAGGTAAATTACAGCAATTACAAAGCAATGCACGGAAGCTCTTTTATTGAAGTAGTTTTCTCTAACCAAAGATGTGCTCCCCATTTTCTATTCTTGTGTGTAAACGCCGCCGATCAGCACTCTAGGGCATTGCTTGTAAACTGATGAAACGTGTTCAACTATACATTACCCACTTTCAAAAGTAGATACTCAGACGGAAGCTGTTCGAATAATACCCCTCGCTAATTAGCACGATGATAGTAAGGTATTCAGCACCTGAGAACTATATGGCACCTCATGAAACCAAGGAAGTAATGAACCAGTTAAGCAGACTGCGCTATTAATAAAAGTGGCCTTTGCTAGATACAAAGGCCACTTACGGTAAATGGGCTAGGTTGACTCTTAACAGGAAAAACCAGGAGTAACTTATTGTGCTGCCGGTGCCAGCTCCCAAGGTCCAGTCCCGTTTGGCTCATCACCACGGGTCCACCACTTCGCAACATACACTTTGCCGTTGAAGCTGGCTTTATCACCTTTTAGGTAAACCTTATTCGCTTCCCATGCAGCAACATTATCAACCGGAGGTTTGTCATCTGGCGGCGGCAAGTTATCAACAACTGTGACAACCGGCCATCCTGTATGTGACCCATAGAAGTTGGTCACGCATTTTTCATAATCGCCTTCAACGAGTGCGGAATAAGCGGTCTGATAGCCCACCAGCTTGCATTCAAACGAGAACCCTCCCGGACGGTCAGCATAGTATTCCCAGTTTGCTTCCCAGTTGGTGTAAAGCACTTCACCGGCACCATCCAGATTCAAACTGCCAAAGGGTGTTTGCTGCCAGCAGGTATTTTCTTCATCGCTTTCAACCGGAATATTGTAGTAATGCGACAATCCTTCCCAGTAGCGAATACGATTGACCGGCTGGCCTTTGTTTTTATTGTGTTCACCACATTCGATACCGCCATTAATGACGTTGATTGTGGTGCCAAAGCCGTAGCCAATACCGGCATTCAGCTCAGTCTGAGATGGCACCCAGGTACGATCAATCACATGTAGCATCGCCGGTTTCGGTGCCTGAGGGGTCAGGAAAAACCAAATTGCAGAGGCCAGGTTGAGCCAGGAATCGGCAACCAGGGCCGGATTATTCAACAACACGGTCGCATCACCGTCAAACATGGCTTCAGAGAACATGCCATAGTTAAAGTGGTAAGACAGCTGTTTGGCGCCGCGACCAAAATACCCTTGCCCGTCTGCACAAGGCCAGCGTCGGTTTTGCCAATCATTCTGACCGCACCCAGTAGTATAACCTGGCTGCCCTTCAGACCAGCCCATTTCTCTCACATGCACCAGGGCTTGCTGCCACTCTTCCAGTCGCAGTGGGTTATCAGAAACATTGTCTTTGGCAATGTGGCCCCCTGTTTCCTGTGCAAAATGTGCAAACGCGGTGACAATCGACTTTTTACAAATGGCGTCCGCATTGCGACCATCCGTATAGTCACCACAAAACGCCGGAAACTTGCCTATAGCACGCAAAAAGCGCGTATAAGTGTATTCCGGTGCTGCCATTTGGGTCAGAAAATCCCACTCACTCTGGCCAAATACCCGCTCTACGCGCTTTACGTTTTCGGGGTTAGAGGCGGCGCCAGGTACAATGGCGTCAACCACGGTATTGCTGCGGGTTTTTAGTGCCTGTGCCCACACGCTATACATTGGGTTTGAGGTCAGGGTAGCTTCGGCTGCCTGAAGCCCGGCCCGATCCAGTAAATAGGCACCAGAGCTGTTCGGATCTGGCTGAACATTGAGTGCCAGTGCAGGCGCGCTGATACACGCCATGACCGCCAGGCAAACGGAGTTAAGTTTTTTCATAGGACATCCTTTACATGTTGTTGTGATTCAGGTTGCAACTGTCATATCGCGCCCTGAATTAAATTGTTATCGTTCTGTTTAACAGTACGTCATCACAAATAATTGCAGCGTACGCAACCATCATTCAGACACACTATTGTCACAATTATTACCAAGATGACATCGCTGTCAACGGTGAATGAACATAAAACACACTATTTTCGTACCTATTTTGTACAGTTTTTTTTGAACGCCTTTGTTTTCAATTAATAAATGCTGCAAAATGACAACTCAGTAAATGACACTAGGCAGTAGCGCATGATTTCTATCCTTCCTCTCGATACCTCCCATTATCAGGCAGTCATCGACCTCGGCAATCTGGTCCACGGGGACAATTACCTCGATATGGCGGGTATAAAAATGATGCACCAACGGGGTACCAAAAAGGATTTGAATGCCTCATTTGTGGCACTCGACGAGTCGCAACAGGTGGTTGGGTTCAGAACTTCCTATAGCGCAGGCCAGTGGCCTATCGACAAGTGGTGCTCACCTGCGCTGTGGCCAGTTGATGAGGCGCACATGGCATACTTTAAGTGTATTGCCATTCACCCTGATGCGCAGGGACAGGGGATTGGACCTAAGTTACTCAACGCATCTGTCGAGGTATTGAAACAACAAGGCGCACAAGCTGGAGTCTCCCATCTGTGGATGCAAAGCCCGGGCAACGGAGCCGTGAAATACTTCACTAAAGCGGGTGGAAAGCTCATTAAGGTTCACGATGATCGCTGGTTAGATCTGACTTTATATGAGGGGTATCGCTGCACGCTTTGTGACACTGAATGCCATTGCCAGGCCGCTGAAATGGTACTGGAGTTCTGATGCAAACTTTCGATCCCCTAAGTGCAGCCCATTGTCAGGGTCAGGATTTCGCGCCAAGTTATTGGGCCGCAACACAGCTCCTGCCAACAGCAAACCCTGCCCCCGACACATCTGAACATTTTGATGTGGCCATCATTGGTGGTGGATTCAGTGGGTTATTAAGTGCTTACTATCTGGCCACAAACTATCAGCAAAAAGTATGTGTACTGGAAGCCAATCAGGTTGGCTTTGGCGCCAGTGCGCGAAATGCAGGATTTGCACTGCCCGGCTCAGGACGTCTTGGCTACCCAGATTATGCCAAGCGCTGGGGTATGGCGGTCAGCCGTGGGATTTATGATGAATTCCAGGGTGGCGTTAACCGGGTACGATCTCTAATAACAGAGCATAATATTGCCTGTGATGCGCAACCCTCAGGTTATCTGAAAGTCGCGCATAACGCTCAGGCTTACGCTAATTTGCAAGCTGCAGCGCAATTCATTTCAACAAATTTTGGCACCGACGATAGCCGCCTGTTGCACCGTGATGAACTTGAAGCGGAGTTTATGCTTAATCAACACGCTCATGGTGCCATACGCTATGAAAATGGATTTGGCCTGCATCCACTTAAGCTTCTGATTGGCTATCGCGAGATGGCAATTCAGGCTGGCGTCACTTTATTTGAACACAGTTTGGTCAACACCGTTAAGCATGGCCAGCGTCACCAGCTAAGTGTCAATGACCAAACAATTAGTGCTGATAAACTGCTATATACAGGCAATGCCTACAACAATAAACACAGTCATCCGCTTATTGATAACCGCTATTTACCCATTCTCAGCAGCATTTTTGTAACTCGCCCTCTTAACGAACAAGAGCTGATGCAAAGTGGTCTTAAAACACATCAGGTAGTCATGGATACGCGCAGGTTGAAATACTATTACAGGCTGCTACCAGATAACCGCCTGCTCTTTGGCGGCAGGGGTGCAGTATTTGCAAAAGACCAGAACAAAGCCAAATACCTGAACCATCTGAAAAGCGCACTTTCAGCATGCTTTCCCTGTTTATCGGGAATTGATCACGACTACTACTGGCACGGTTATATTGCAGCAGCGCTGGACGATATGCCGCATGTCTTTTTTGAGGATAATGTTGGCTATATCTTGGGGTACTGTGGCTCAGGCGTATCGTTTAGCTCACAGGCAGCGTACAGACTAGCGCAACTAGCAATGGATGACACTGTGCCCGACTTACCCTTGTATCAACGGCCTCTGCCCAGGATCCCTTTTCCACAACTTCGCCGCTTTGGCCAGTTGGGTTACTATCACCTGGCGCAATTACAAGACCATTTTTCGTAACAGTTATTGACCAAACGTCAACATAAGGTTATCGTTAATTGCGAAATTTTTTCGCTAAGGAAAACACAAAAAACCATTTGGAGATGACATAACCATGTTAAAACTAAACAAAAAACCACTAAAGAGCTTATCTCATAAACAACTACAACATGCAGAAAAGAACACGCCACATGTTGCAGGTGGTACAGGCACAACAAGCTGGACTTGCCCCGGCTCACGCCCGTGTCAGGATAAATTTGAGTAATATTATCTAGTGTCGGTAGCTGGCGCACATAAAGCCCAGCTACTTTAAATTCACATCACACCAAGGTCCATCTACCAAGCCTGCTCAAACTTCGCCGCATTACTCCAACTCAGTGACTATGTATTAAACCAGAGATACTTACTACCAAGGTATCGCCAACCCCTGATAGTCGTAAAAGCCACCACTTTGCGCTTCATGTAATTCATCAAGAACATGTTTAAGCCCTTGTGCTGACTCCTCAGCTGAAATGAGCGCATTGGGCCCGCCCATGTCGGTTTTAACCCAACCAGGATGCAGCGCCACGGTTTTTATTCCTTCAGATAACAGATCATTTGAAAGGCTCTTGATCACCGAGTTTAATGCCGCTTTTGAGCTGCGGTATATGTATCCGCCCCCTTTGGTGTTGTTGGTCATACTACCCACCTTGGATGAGAGCACAGCAAAGGTCTTTAACTTACCCAGTCTTAGCTGTGGTATGAATGCCTCGGCTAATTTCAGTGGTGCTATCACGTTTACTTCCATCACACGTTGCCACTGCTCGACATCACACTCGCCAAACGCATAGCCTTTGGGCCCATAAATGCCAGCATTGTTAATCACCAAGTCTATCCGTACGTCATGCAATGTACCAGACAACTTAGCCATCTGTGCGTAGTTGGTTATATCCAGAGCAAGTATTTGTAAGTGGCTAAACTGCTGCTCCAGCTGCCACAATGCTTCGGCAGCTTGTGGGGCTCTGCAGGTCGCCAGCACCCGCCACCCTTGTTCGAGATACAATTTGACGAGCGCCAGCCCAATACCACGATTTGCACCTGTGATGAAAAGTGTATTCATAATTTTATGTCAGCCTTAACATTACCACTTTATGTTTCATTATATACGTTTTACTTAGCAGCGCAGCCCACTCAATCTAGCAGCCAGGATAAGGCTTGCCCTTTTTCCTCAAAATACCGGGATTCTCCTTCTACAAACCAATTACCAACCATGGCTGCAAGCTTTTGCCAACGGCTGTTGCCAAGCACCGCAATCTTATAAAAATCATGACTATGGCGCTGAGCCAATGCCACATCGTCCCAGGCAGCATGCAGCTCCCATCCTTCGAATTCAGTCACATCAACCAGCACTCTGATCTTTTGCCCTGCTGCCGCCCTTAACGCACTGTCTATTACTGCCTTAATGGCCATATAATCAGCATGGTTTACCCTGCCCAGCGCCGTAAAGCTCATGAGCAGATCGCCATTTACTCGCTCAGTATCAACAGAGATTGAATGAAAGCACGCCATGACTTCCTCAGCTAAGAATTTGCGTCGTACTGATCCAAATTAGCAGAGAGGTTAACAAAAAGGCAAAAAACAAACGTAAAATACGCAGCTGTTCTGGGGTTTTTATGAATCGATGTAGCACACCACCAAGTACCAGCCATAGACTATCCACCAGAACAGCAATGGCAAAGCAAGTTGCTGCTGCAAGTAAGACGCCGATAAACGGACTGGTGTCGGGCACACTGTTATTAGCAAATATGGCAATACAAGCTGCATAAGCTTTGGGGTTAAGCAGGTTCAAAATAAAGCCATCCCGAAACCCAACCTCACCGCCTTCTGCCTGAGATAGTCCACTGCGATTGGTTGCAATTTTATAAGCGACATAAAACAAATAGGCGATGGCTACAATCTGGCATACGGCGCTTAGGCTGGGGTAGCTTAACAGTAATGCACCCAGTCCTGTTGCAGCTGCCACTATTGCCACTAATAACCCGAGCAAAATACCGGATAAAAAAGGCACCCCACGGCGCACACCTGAGCTGGCACCAACAGCGGCCAATGCTAAGGGTGCAGGGCCCGGGGAGCCAAGCAACAGCGCAGTGGTCAGGGCAATAGAAAATAACGCTTCATACATCTTTTTCGTTCCTTAAAAAAACAAGGCCCGGATTAACCGGGCCAACTTTCATCATTAAATTTGCTCTTGCGGGACTCGAACATGTCCCTCCATCACCACTCGGGCGCTGCGGCTCATCACCGCTTTTTTTGCCAGCCAGCGGCCATTTGCCAGTTCAGCTTCTGCGCCCACTTTCAAAGTGCCCGAAGGATGGCCAAAAGTAACGCTGTTGCGCTCACCACCGCCTGCCGCCAGGTTGACCAATGTACCGGGGATAGCAGCTGCCGTCGCAATCGCTACTGCGGCTGTGCCCATCATGGCGTGGTGTAACTTACCCATAGACAAAGCCCGAACAGACAGGTCAATGTCCTGCTGCGAAATGGCTTTGCCACTGGAGGCGGTATACGCCTTAGCACCGCATACAAAGGCAATTTTAGGGGTGTGCTGACGCACCCTGGCTTCGTCAATGTGCTCAATCAGGCCCATTTTTACGGCACCGTAAGCGCGGATCTGCTCAAATCGCGCCAACGCCGCGTCGTCACCATTGATCGCTTCTTGCAGTTCCACACCGGTGTAACCTAAGTCCTCGGCGCGGAAAAACAAGGTCGGGATCCCAGCATTGATCATAGTCACATCAAACGTGCCAATCCCCGGCACTTCCAGTTGGTCGACCAGGTTGCCACTTGGGAACATATCTGCATCGCCGTCGGCCGGGTCTATAAATTCCACCACCACTTCAGCGGCGGGAAAAGTCACGCCATCAAGCTCAAAGTCGCCACTTTCCTGCACTTCGCCATTAGCCATAGGCACATGAGCAATAATGGTTTTTTCAATGTTTGCCTGCCAGATCCGTACTACAGCAATGCCGTTTTCGGGTATTCTGCTGGCATCTACCAGGCCGTTACTAATGGCAAAGGCACCCACCGCCGCGGTCAGATTGCCACAATTGCCACTCCAGTCGATAAAGGGCTTGTCTATCGCAACCTGACCAAATAGATAGTCGACATCATGGTCCGCTTTATCACTTTTCGACAGGATCACGGTTTTGCTGGTGCTGGAAGTCGCGCCACCCATACCATCGGTTTGCTTGGCATAAGGGTCCGGGCTGCCAATCACTCGCAGCAGCAGTCTGTCGCGCGCTTCACCCGGCACTTGCGCCGCCTCGGGCAGGGAGCTGAGATTAAAAAACACGCCTTTGGAGGTGCCACCGCGCATATAGGTCGCCGGCACACGTAGTTGAGGTTTGAAAGTCATAATTTTCATCCTAAATAGCAGAGTGAGCACCCTTTGCAGGTGCACTCTGCTCAGACAGGCTCCACAGTTAGTGCGGAGCAAGAACGGAATTAAGCGTTTGCTTCCAGAAAATCTTTGGCAAAGCGCTGCAGCACGCCACCGGCTTCGTAAATAGACACTTCTTCTTCTGTGTCCAGACGACACAGCACAGGCACTTCAAGCTGAACGCCATTGCTGCGATGAATGATCAGGTTCAGTGTAGCACCTGGAGTTCGTGTCCCTTCGACATCGTAGGTTTCGGTACCATCGAGCTCCAGCGTTTTACGCGTTGTACCATTTTGGAACTCCAGCGGTAACACGCCCATTCCGATTAGATTGGTACGGTGAATACGCTCAAAGCCTTCAGCCACAATGACTTCTACACCCGCTAAACGCACGCCTTTGGCAGCCCAGTCGCGAGACGAGCCCTGGCCATAATCAGCACCGGCAACGATGATCAGCGGTTGTTTGCGCTCCATGTAGGTTTCGATGGCTTCCCACATGCGAGTAACTTTGCCTTCTGGCTCAAGACGCGCCAGCGAGCCCTGCTTCACTTCACCGTTTTCCAACACCATTTCATTCAGTAGCTTGGGGTTGGCAAAGGTAGCACGTTGCGCCGTTAAGTGGTCGCCACGGTGGGTTGCATACGAGTTAAAGTCTTCTTCAGGCAAGCCCATTTTCGCCAGGTATTCACCAGCGGCACTGGATGCAAGAATCGCATTCGATGGAGACAAGTGATCTGTGGTGATGTTGTCACCCAAAATCGCCAATGGTCGCATACCTTTCATGGTGCGCTCACCTGCTAAGGCACCTTCCCAGTATGGCGGACGGCGGATGTAGGTACTCATCTCACGCCACTGATACAGCGGGTCGTTGTCTTCACCATAGTCAACGCTCAGGTCGAACATAGGTTCGTAAACGGCACGGAATTGCTCCGGTTTCACGCTCTGCGCAATGACTGCGTCAATCTCTTCATCGCTTGGCCAGATGTCTTTTAACGTAACCGGGTTGCCAGCCTGGTCATGACCCAGCACGCCATTTTCGATATCAAAACGCACTGATCCGGCAATGGCATACGCCACAACCAAAGGCGGTGATGCCAGGAAAGCCTGCTTAGCATATGGGTGGATACGACCATCAAAGTTGCGGTTGCCCGATAGCACGGCAGTGGCATAGAGGTCGCGGTCGATCACTTCTTGCTGAATTTTTGGATCCAGTGCCCCACTCATACCGTTACAGGTGGTACAGGCAAATGCCACGATACCAAAGCCCAGTTGCTCAAGCTCAGGCAACAACTGTGCTTCTTCCATGTAAGAACGCACGGCTTTGGAACCCGGTGCAAATGAGGTTTTTACCCACGGCTTGCGGCTCAGGCCCAGTTTGTTGGCATTACGTGCCAGCAAACCGGCTGCCACTACGTTGCGCGGGTTACTGGTGTTGGTACAGCTGGTAATGGCTGCGATGATCACCGCACCGTCTGGCATTTCTCCATCACGCTGCTCATAATCAGCCACAATACCTTGTTTGGCCAAGTCTGCCGTTGCAACACGGCGATGTGGATTTGACGGACCGGCCAAGTTACGGCCAACCGAAGATAAATCGAATTTCAGCACACGCTCGTACTGCGCACCTGCCATGGCATCGGCCCACAAGCCAGTGTGCTTGGCATATTGCTCAACCAACTTAATTTGCTCATCATCACGACCGGTCAGGCGCAGATAATCAATAGTTTGCTGGTCAATATAGAACATGGCAGCAGTGGCGCCATACTCAGGTGTCATGTTCGAAATGGTTGCCCGGTCACCCAAAGACAAGCCCTCGCAGCCTTCGCCGAAGAACTCAAGGTACGAAGAAACCACACGCTCCTGACGTAAAAACTCCGTGATGGCCAGCACGATGTCTGTGGCAGTGATCCCCGGCTGACGTTTGCCGACCAGCTCTACACCCACGATATCCGGCAGGCGCATATAAGAAGCTCGACCCAGCATCACGCTCTCAGCTTCAAGACCACCAACACCCACGGCAATTACACCCAACGCATCCACATGCGGGTATGGCTGTCGGTACCAACCAGGGTATCGGGGAATGCCACGCCATCACGCGCCTGGATAACCGGCGACATTTTCTCCAGATTGATCTGGTGCAAAATACCATTGCCCGGCGGGATTACATCAACGTTTTTAAACGCTGTTTTGGTCCAGTTAATAAAGTGGAAGCGGTCGTCGTTACGGCGGTCTTCAATCGCCCGGTTTTTCTCAAAGGCGTTTTCTTCATAGCCTGCGTGCTCAACAGCCAGGCTGTGATCAACGATCAACTGAGTTGGCACCACCGGGTTTACTTTGGCAGGATCGCCGCCTTTTTCAGCAATGGCATCACGCAGACCGGCAAGGTCTACCAGCGCCGTCTGACCTAAAATATCATGACAGACCACACGTGCCGGAAACCAGGGGAAATCCAAGTCACGACGACGCTCGATAATTTGGCTCAGATAATCGTTGATTTTTTCAGGCTCGGCGCGGCGTACCAGGTTTTCTGCTAAGACTTTAGAGGTATAAGGCAAGCCATCATACGCACCAGGCTTGATGGCTTCGACTGCTTCGCGCGTGTCGTAATAACACAGCGAAGAATCAGGTAATTTTTTGCGAAATTGGCTGTTCATAACTACTTCCAGGATTGCTCATTGGCTCAACGGCACAGATCTTTATGATTATTGTCGGTGATCTGTGCCATACAGTAACGAATGTTAAGTTTGAGGATTAACGCTCAGACATAGCTGGAACCGGACGCAGTTCCTCACCAGTATATTCCGCTGACGGACGGATGATACGGTTGTCTGCTCTTTGTTCCATCACGTGACCTGCCCAACCTGTCAAACGCGACATTACAAAGATAGGCGTGAACAGCTTAGTTGGGATTTTCATAAAGTGATAAGCCGACGCGTGGAAGAAATCCGCATTACAGAACAGCTTCTTCTCGCGCCACATAACCGCTTCACAACGTACAGAAACCGGATAAAGCACGGTATCACCCACATCAGCAGCCAGCTTTTCAGACCAGCCTTTGATGATTTCGTTACGCGGATCAGACTCAGAGTAGATAGCGTGACCAAAGCCCATGATCTTTTCTTTACGCTCCAGCATACCCATCATTTCCTGCTCGGCGTGATCTGCCGACTCAAAACGTTCAATCATTTCCATTGCCGCTTCGTTCGCACCACCGTGCAGAGGACCACGCAGCGAGCCGATAGCACCTGTGATGCAAGAGTGCATGTCAGACAGCGTAGAAGCACACACACGTGCAGTAAAGGTAGAGGCATTGAACTCATGCTCTGCATACAGAATAAGTGAAACGTGCATTACACGCTCATGCAACTCGCTTGGCTTTTCGCCATGCAACATATGCAGGAAGTGTGCGCCGATTGAGTCATCGTCTGTTTCAACATCAACACGCACACCATCATGGCTAAAGCGATACCAGTAACAGATGATGCTTGGGAAACATGCCAGCATACGATCTGTGATGGCCTGCTGTTGTTCAAAGTCGTGCTCACCTTCCAGGTTACCCAGCATAGAACAACCGGTGCGCAGTACGTCCATTGGGTGTGCGTCGGCCGGAATGCGCTCCAACACTTCTTTTAGTGCCTGTGGCAGGCCGCGCTGAGATTTTAGTAGTGCCTTGTAGCTGTCCAGCTCCTGCTGGTTAGGCAACTTACCTTTTAGGATCAGATATGCGACTTCCTCAAACTGACAGTGTTCAGCCAGGTCTTTTACGTCGTAGCCACGATAAGTCAGGCCTGAGCCTGATTTACCCACTGTTGAAAGTGCTGTTTTACCCGCAACCTGACCGCGAAGGCCTGCACCGCTTAATACTTTAGCCATTTTGTTGTCTCCTGAATTTTACCTGCTGGTTAATTTCATTGTGATAAAAGCCGCAGGAACGCGGCTTTATCTTTATCCTTTAAACTTTTTATTTGTTCTTACCTTGCGCAAACAATGCGTCGAGTTTTTGCTCGTACTCGTGATAGCCAAGATAATCATACAAGTCCATACGAGTTTGCATGCTGTCGATGACGGCTTTCTGATCGCCGTTTTCTAAAATTGATTGATACACCATCTCTGCGGCTTTGTTCATTGCGCGGAACGCACTCAGTGGGTAAAGCACCATGTCGACGCCCCACTCACCCAGCTCTTTTTTATTCCACAGCTCTGTTTTACCGAACTCGGTGATATTCGCCAGAATAGGCACATCCAGCGCTTCGGCAAATGCACGATAATGCTCTTCTGTCTGCACAGCTTCTGCGAAAATACCGTCTGCACCAGCTGCAACATAGGCTTTAGCACGCTCAATAGCCGCTGCAAGACCTTCCTGTGCGAACGCGTCGGTACGCGCCATGATGAAGAAGTCTGGATCGGTACGCGCATCTACCGCCGCTTTGATACGGTCGACCATTTCGTCTGTCGACACTATCTCTTTATTAGGACGGTGACCGCAGCGCTTTTGCGCTACCTGATCTTCCATATGCACAGCAGCGGCACCCGCTTTTTGCATTTCCTGAATGGTTTTAGCAATGTTAAATGCACCGCCCCAGCCCGTGTCGATATCGACCATCAGAGGCAAATCACAGGCTGACGTAATACGCTGAACATCCGCAATCACATCGTTTAGAGAGGTAATGCCTAAGTCCGGCAGACCATAAGAGGCATTCGCAACGCCGCCGCCAGACAGGTAGATAGCCTGGTGACCGATTTTTTTCGCCATGATGGCGCTGTAGGCATTAATGGTGCCCACGATCTGTAGTGGCTGATTGGCTTTTAGCGCGTCGCGGAATCTTTTACCTGCGCTGATGATCCCTGTACTCATAAGTGTGTCTCCCCGATTATGACTGATGCTGTTTGGTTAACTTGGTGGCAATATTATTTTTAGAATATTGAATATGGCGGCGCATCAGCATTTCTGCCAACTCGGCATCCCGATTTGCGATGGCACGCACTATGTGCTTGTGTTCGTCGTAGGCTGTTGTAACGCGTGGTCCGGCCATGCCGAGTTGCACACGATACATTCGCGCCAGGTGATAAATACCATTGCTCAGCATGGCAATAAGCTGCTGATTTTGGCTGCCGACAATAATGCGATAATGAAAGTCCAGATCGCCTGCTTCCTGATAATAAGATTCGCCGCCTTTGACTTCGTCGAACTGCTCGTTCAACAAGCTATTGAGTTTGGCAATTTCTTCATCTGACATGAATTGCGCTGCCAGACGTGCAGCCATGCCTTCGAGAGCTTCACGCACCTGATATAGCTCCATCAGGCCTTCTTCGCTCAGCGAGACCACTCTGGCCCCCACATTAGGACGACGCTCAACCAAATGACAAGCTTCCAGGCGGTTTATCGCCTCCCGAACAACCGCTCGGCTTACCTCATACTTTGTCGACAATTCCATTTCACTCAGCTTGGAGCCAGCCGGAATATCACCTTCAACAATCTCTTTCCTAAGCCGGAAAAATACTTTATCAGAAGCAGTTACAGCACTTTCTTGCATAAAGCTCATTATGTATTTGCCTTCCGGTCTTGTTAAAAGTTGTAGACAATATAGTGCTGCTTTACGTATACGTCAACCTGATCCGGACCAGATTGTCGACAATTTACAATATAGACGGTATTCATGAAATTTATGGTTGTTTACCGACACACTGGCTTGCACCTTGAATAATAAGGGCAAGATAACCGGACCCTGCTACACTTTTATCCGTATGTTGATTAAAAGGTATGTTTTTGATGGTAAAAACAGTCGTTACCCTGATGCTAGTCACTCTACTGAGTAGTTTTCACTGTTGGGCTAAATTCACCGTAGTCACTGAGTTATCCCCGCCCAATCAAACCTGGCTCAACGACCAGGTCGCCGGAGTAAGCACCGAACTGGTAAAAGCCATTCTGGAGACAGCTGCACTTGAGGGGAGTTTTATATGTATCCCTGGGCACGCGCGCTGAACAGTGCCAAAAGCAAACCCAATATGCTCATCTATAGCATGGCAAAAACCCCACAACGAGAGACATCGTTTCACTGGATTGGCCCCGTAGCGCTGTTTCACCTCGGTTTTGTAACAAACCAATCGCCCCAAAAAATCCAAATTGAAACACTGGAAGACGCCAAGCAATATCGACTTGCCGTACAAAGAGAGGATGTGGCTGCCCAGGTATTGCATAAGCTGGGGTTTGAATTTATTGAGACCGCTGATATTCAACAATCCTACCACTTACTGGCGGCTCACAAAGTGGACCTGGTGGTGGACGACCCGCGCTATATCAGCGCCATGGCGCAGGCAATGAAGTTACCCGACGATCAGTTTCGCTATGTGCTGGATATTGAACCACTCAGTATCAAAGGCTACCTGGCAGCCAGCTTAGCCACAGATCCGGAGCTGGTTGCTCAGCTGCGCGCCGCCTACCAGCAACTGATTGATACACCCTTATATCGTAAGGCGCTTTTTGAGTAAGTCGCTTAGATACGATAAAATCGCGAAGCAATACAAAGAATAAGGCGGTTAGCATGCAAATAGAGCACCCCAGCTCTGAAACAGAAGCTCGAGCACTGCAGGAAACACTCGCGGCTCAGGTTATCAGTGAAGATCAATTTGACTCCATCAGCACCATTGCAGGGACGGACGTGGCCTATGACGACACGACAAACCAACTGGTTGGTGCCATTGTGGTGTTAAATGCCAGTACACTGGAGATCATTGAAACTCAGGTGGTCACCGAAAGTGTGCGTTTTCCATACATTCCTGGATTGTTCTCATTCAGAGAATTGCCGCCATTGCTGTCCGCGTTTGAACGACTCACCCACAAACCAGACATGATAGTGTGTGATGGTCAGGGCCTGGCTCACCCAAGGCGCTTTGGTCTGGCCTGTCATCTTGGTGTAGTCCTGGATATTCCCACCATAGGGTGTGGTAAAACACGACTCACAGGCACACATGAAACGCCACTTGAAACTCGTGGTGCCAGCGCGCCGCTGATAGACGATGAACAAGTAATCGGTGAGGTTTTACGGACTCAGGACAACATTAAACCAGTGTATGTCTCTGTCGGCCATAAAGTTAGCCTAAGCACTGCCAAAGAGTGGATCCTCAAACTCACCCCGAAATATCGCCTGCCAGAAACAACCCGTCAGGCCGATCAACAAGTGAATCGGGCGCTTAAAGCACTACAAGCACAAGGCTGACAAATACGCCCTGCACAATTAGGATTGGCAGGGCGTGGATTAGGTGCTTTGAAAATAGCAGAGCCTGATGACACAAGCTCTGCCAACATTACCTGTAAAGAGAGCATAAGCTCCAAACGCCTATCGTATAATCCGTACAGCTCAAAGCCCTTGGATATACGTTCCATAATTAATCATCATAGTCTGTTGTCCTCAATTCATTGAGTATTAGCTAACGGTAGACGGCATACATTCGGTACGACAGTTTGGAGTATTTATACACACAGCCCAATAACAAAAAAGCCAGCTAGTAAGCTGGCTTTCGAATCGCTAAATAGCTATTTAAGCAGTGTAGTCAAATGACGATGTATCTGCGGATGTAGGCACGGTATAACCGGGCAAGGTTTCTCCCGGGAATAAGACATCCCAGACACAGCACTTGACCAGCAACTTGAGCATCTCAGGATGGTACTTGTCCCTGTACTCAGCAAGCTTTTCACGGTCCATAAATTCCTTACCCAATCCAAAATATTCAACCCAGAAAAAAACACAGGCACGCTGCACGCCTTGATCATCTTCTTCTTGAGCTTCATGAAGTGGAGGCTTCGCATTGAAATTACAACAATTAAAACGCCACCACAGTTCAATATCTGACTGATAAGCACAAAGCAATACCTCCTTTAAATCTGCGATTCGAAATCGGCCTCCCTGAATATCAAATCCCTGAAGATAATCGTCGATGCCCTCCTGCATCATGCCCATTGGGGTTTCCTCGCATTCACCAGGCACATAATAATCCCTGAATGCTAATATAACCCAATAAATAATCTCCAACTTTTTAGAATCAAACATTTATTTAACCTTTATCAACTGGGCTGACGCCTTTATTACTTGGATACATGGTATTAATGTACCATACACCATTGTTGTCTTGTCTGTAATGGACAACCACTTTAGTCAGGTTACTGACCTTTTTCATTTGGCCATTTACCTTTTTATAGCCATGGCCCATGCTCTTGCCTGCATCAAATGAAATCTTAATTGATCCCTTTGAAGCTTCAATACCATTATCAAGTGCCAACGCTTGCTGAAATAAATCACCTGTAGGCGCCGCCTTTTGTAGAGACTCTTTCAGTGCTGCGTCAGAACCAAACTTTGAAGACAGTGGCGGCGGATTGCCCATATCTTTACCATCTGGTGTGACTCCCGTGCTCGCTCTGTGCTTCAGGTGCTCATCGGTAACATGAGGACCATGCCTTTCAACCGTGTGTGCTTTAGCATTGTGCTTAAGTAGGCTCCACTCAGCAGGCGTGTATTTATCTTTTGGTATGACACTTTTCTTAAGGGTGTCATGTCCTTTAATTCCCTTATCACTGAAACCACCAGGAGCCGTTTGATCCGGGTTGTTGTAGTTTGCCGGTGCATAGCCTGCAACTTTAAACTCAACCTTACGTTCAATTGAGTCAATCACTTGATCCAATTGCAGTGATAACTCAGCACCAATTTTGGTCTTATTTGCCAGCTTCTTAATTGCCTTAAACACCTGCTCTGGCGCTTGCCCAAGCACCACATCACCGAGCAGGGTAAAGCCTAACTCCATGATCAGCTCATTGCGAGCAGCTGCCTGTTGCCCAGCAGGTAAGTTCTTAACTTTATTTAACCGCTTACCAATGGCAATCACTTTTCTGGCAGCTTCTATCGCGTCATAGGCTTTCCATAACAGGTAAGCACCTTGCAAAACAAACCAGAAACCATTGTTTTCGGCCGCATTCGCCCCTGCATTAGCAGCGATATTGACTTCACCGCCAGCAATGAAAGCTGCCAGCCCAGCGCCCAGCTTAGCAATATCAACTCCTTCTGACTGTAACTGCATCAACTTGGCTTTACTGTAGTCGAGGTTCCCCAAGACCATCAGGTTATCTTCCAGCGTCTGCATTTGCGCAGGAGTCAGGTTGTTTATATCCTCAATCCCCTCCACACCCAATAACTGCTGGAGTTTTTTATCTTTGTCTTTTAGCTCTTTTTCTAAGTCGGAGTAACCACTGATTTCTTTGTGTGCATCAGCAACCAATTCACCCACTACGGCACCACCAGCGCCGCTGCTACAACCTAGCCCTTTGTCGCTGTTGCTGGCTGCTGCGGTAAGCGTACCCGTTAAGCACCCGACTCCGGCATGTGCCAGATAACGCGTAACCTGGTTAATTTTTGGTGGATCCGAATGAACAGCATCACCAATCTCTGACGCAAGTTGTTTGCCCAACTCTGCAATTGCATAAGAGGTCAGGTTACCGAGGATCTGGCCTTTGAAATCACCTAAATCGCCACCATCGATAATGGTAGAAATCGCGGCGCTCGCTGTGGCATTTAACAGGGCCTGAGAAGCCTGATTTGCAATGCTAATTGCAGTCTGGCTCTGCTCAGCAACATTGGTTAAATTAGCGCTATTGAAAAACTCCAGGCTTTTGAACGTTTCACTATTAAGGACACCCGCAGTGACCATAGACGTTGCAAGCGCACGAAGGTTGTCAGACTCAAGCATTGACTTGATAGTGCCGTCTATCCCTTTACCACTTGCTAGGCCTGTCGCGGCTTGAGTTGCCAGAGTAATAGCACCGGCCTGCATTGCAGACCCAGATACTAGCCCATTGAAAGCTGGACCAATGGCATTTGCACCACTGCCAATCCACCCTGTGCCAGCGGGGCCCATGGCAACGGAAACCGCAATAGCAATGACAGCCATGGCTGCGGGGCTCAAATTACTGGTTTTTTTATGCTCATGAATTTTCAGTAACTCGGTTGAAACGATTTTCAGATTGTTTTTAAACCGGTTTTCGTCATAAAGATCAGCCATCCACTCAAGATTTTCTTTCCCTCTGAACTCTGAGATGACATCTTCAACAAGCTCTCCATCATACTGACCTAACTCGAGCGTAATACCGTGGGAAGCATGGACTTTAACCCCACCGATCACCTCATTGTAGACAGCAGTATCGACCTGGTCCTGTTTGGTTTCGGTTTTAATCTTCCAGGTACCTTTTTTCACTTTATTGTAAAAATAGTGATCCTGCTCTTTGGCAAGTAAAAGATTAACACGACCATTGTAAGCATTGATCTCTGTGCCACTGCCGGAGGTAAGCTTGGTTGCCTGTAGCGTTACATCACCATAATCCGACGCTATCAATATCCCCTTACCAGCGTGGAGTGCTGAGCGAATTGCTGCCGTCTGGAGTACCTGCTCCTGCTCGGTCGTCTTACCCCATTTTTTGTTTGTCGTCTTTTCAATCTTATTGAACTCGTTACCAATAAAGATCCCTTGCCCTGCAAGCAGTTCGATAACCCCTTGGTCAGCATGTAGCTCTGCGGCTTTAAGCTCAATCGCACCCGATGCCATCAGGTAAATACTGTCTTTGGCAGAGAGCTTGGTGGTTAAGTGCTCTATCTCTGAAGCGCTTTCTTTAAAGCCTTTATATTCTTTATTACTTGAATAAGTGGTTTGCTGTGAGATCAGACGAATGTTACCGTCGGCGCGCAGACCAATTGTATTCCCGGTAATCTCTCCTCCCTGGACAATCAGATCGCCGTAGCTGTGAATACGAATATTGTGCCCATCAACCGAGGCAATTTGTCCAAGGCGGGTGCCCTGTCCATAAGCGGTGTTATAACGGTGTAATACTGTTTTTTGTACGTATTGACCCGCCACAATATCAACGTTCTGTGTCGCAGAGAGGCGACCTGAGAGGTTCTGTAACGTGCCACCTACAAACAGATTTAAGTCACCATCCGCTCGGATCTCGGCTTTGGGCATAACGGTGAGATCTTTGGCCGTTCTGACGAAGGTATCATGTTGAGTTGTGAGCGTACCACTTTTAATAGTAATACTTCTGAATTCGGCCCGCGAGCCACCAAATTCGGCCACATGACCATCAACCCTTTGATTATCAATCGTACTTTGAGTGAGGTGTACAACAGGAACCAACACCTGCTCGCCGTTGATGATCTGAAGTTCTGGCCAGATAAAGTTTTTATTAAAACTCTTAAGGTTACTTGCTGTAACTTTGTCACCAAACTTTGTTGCTGTAGAGCCCGCAAATTCATATGCATTGTTATACAGATCATTAATTTGCTGCGTTTCATTGGTATACGAACTACTGATCAAAGTACGATTAAGCTGGTTATAGATTTGCGAGCGCACCATGCGCGATTGCACAAACCTGTCACCCACTCTCTTGGGCAACTTATAGTGCGGAAAAATAACGTTAACCCGACTATTGACGATTGGAATATAAATAGGCGGATTCAAGCCACTTTTTTTATGTTTAACCAACTTGGCATGGAATGCTTCAATGGTTTGCGCTGAGCGCGCTTGAGAGGACTCAACCACATACTCTGATTTAACAAATTGACTGTCTGAGTTGCTCACTTTAGTAAACGCGGGGTCTGCATTAAGCTCTACAGCAGCCTGGTGTGCATCAAACGCGGTAAACGCTTGCGCAAGCGTTGGCAAGCCCAACTGACCTACCAGCAGTGCAATATTCAGATAACCAACACACTTTTGCCATAATGATACGGGCTTTTCAGGATTGAAGTTGTTCTTTTTCATACTATTCAAAGTCCCTTACAGATGCGTCATCAATGTTGAAAACGATATGGTTTCGCTATATCGCTCACTATAGTTCTCATTTGTAGAACCAGGCCGGTACAGTATTCCATGCTCAACATAGGAAATAGTCACCATAGTGTCGCCATGGCTAAGGGCGTACGCCAGATATATTCTGCCTTCCACGCCTGCAAACACTGAAGGGTTCTTTTTAGGAAGCGTCTCCATAAAATTAGTGGCGGCTTGTTTTATTTGTGCATGTGTTTTACCCGTTGTTCCTACCAAATTATCTTTCACGGCTTCTTCTACTAGCTCTGATATTCTGGTTCTGAAAGAATCGCTGCTACAATTAGGTACATCAAACCCAACATAAGGAATGTATTTCGTCCCAATACACACTTTATAGGTGCCTGAGAGCCAATCCCCCTCCGCTTTAATACTGGTGATGCGAGAATAGTGAGTTGCAGATTTATCCCAGATAAACTGTGCCTTATACTTATCAATGGCATCTCTTCTGACCTGGTTCTGAACATTGATGTTTTCTTGCGTATAGTCGGTCTCTGACAGCAGCTGCTCATTCAGGCCATATACGCTCCCCTGTAATGACAGTAAGGTTTCAGCTTCTGCATAAGTGGTTACAGAATCAGTGCTACAACGCCATCCCAGCATACAACGGCGCATATTATTGACAGTAGAGGTGGCAATATCTCTGGTAAGTTCAAGACCGATTGACTTCAACTCAAGTTGATGAAAATGGCTCTGCCCAAATACTTCAAAGTATGAAAACGCATTAACGAGTTGTTCATCGGAGTCCGTGTTATTACCATCACTTACTTTTAGCTTACCGTAGCTAATTACACGCCCAGGTGGCGAGTACGCCGTGATTTTAGATTCAGTGCCAACATGCACCTCGTTATATATTGCATTCTTAGTCGCATCGTAAGCAATTTGTGATACCAGAAAAGTAGTCGCTTCCAAGCGATAGCGTTCGTTGTAAAACTTGGGCGTGTTCACGTCAAAGTTACCCGCCTGATTAAGCGCCATAATCGCAGAGGCGTTACGAATGTAGTGTGTCGCTTTAAGTTCCAATGTGTGCTCTGCAGACATCCTGACCTGGTTAGCCTGCTTTGTATTTACTTTTATGCCAGAATCCCAGCTTTCACTTGCCCCTTTTTCGAGTGAATAAGGGTTAATATTCTCTATCGCTTTTGCACTGATAGACAAAGAGTTGGCGTGGATATAGGCTCTGAGATTTGGTTCGTGGGCACCACTATTGGTTATGTTCTGGAACAAACCATGATCTGCACTGGTGACGTCAATTGTTGGAGGCATCATACGCAACTGAGCAGGCATGTTTAAACTCGGAGTTCGAGAGCCATTAGTAAAGATACCGTTAGCCAAGGTGGCCGTAATGTTGCCAGCTTGCATTACACCACCAAAGCTATTGTACACGTCACTCACACTGTCAATTTCAATGTTCTGAGCCGTCAGGCGACCACGATTAATGACCTTTGCCCCTTTAAATTCAATACTGCCGCTGTCAATTTGACCATAGTTGTATACAATCCCATCAGTTAGCGCCTTAAATGTACTGCTCATAATGTGGGCAGAGCTATATACGGTAACCCTACTTTGGTTTTTCACTGTTACTATGTTGTCGGAATATAACTTTCCAGATAGGCCAATACTACTTTTTTCATTCTTGGCTATTTGAATGAATATTCCTTCACTTGGTGCATAGAAATCGTTCATTCTGGTACTGGTTGCCAGTGCATCTGAAAGCGTATTTAACTCTGTTTGCGGACCAATTATGACTGTGCCCGCAGCTACAATACCTATACTCGCAGCTTTGAATATACCGCCGGGGTTGTATTGGGTTGTGGTTGTAGTAGCCGACAAAATATCAAGATTACTATACTTAATACTAAACTGGCCCGGATAGAGATTGATGCCACCTGCGCCAACAATGTAGTTTCCTTCTGGTGATATCGAAAACCCGCCCATAGGATGGTGCTCAGCTCTTAGATTAGTATCAATCACACCTGCAGTAACAATATTTTTTGCGACCAATTCAAGAGATTGGATACCTGGCGCAAAAAGGTTGTTAATATCGATCTTACCGGTACTTCTGGAGTCAAGGTGGGTACCCGAAAAAGTACCATTTAGCAGCGTAACCCTGCCCATATTTTCAAAACTACAGTTACTACAGGTCAAAGCGGGTGAGGTGGTTGCAAACACCACATCAATCATCTTTCCCACGACCGTTGTTTTACTGTTTAGCAGCATATCTGGTGAAGTAATCACCAAAGTTTCAAGTGGGCTATCCTCTGCGACTCTGATAGTCAGAGGCTTCCCACTTTGACTAAACTGAGAGAAGTTCAGCTGTTCCAGCTTTTGTGTGCCATCAATAACCAGAAAATCACTGTTTGCGTTTGGATACGTCGCAACTGAAAAGCCCGCACTTGGATTGTAAGAATACCCAGCCGCATAGGCCACCTGAGAGGCGAGTGTTGCACACATTACCCCAAAAATAAAAACATAAAAAACCAATGTCCTGACGTTCATTCTCACCCTTGATTTACAACCAACGAAATATTTTAACCACAATAGGTACAAAGTGCGCAATTTTACAGCGACCCGTATAGTTTATCAACAATAAAAATCAGATAGAGTGGCTAATCGAAAAGGCGTTGAAGTGGAACTGGGTACCGAACAGCATGTATACTAAGCTTTTAACGGCCCTGGCAGCTACCTGTAATAACAATCCTTATGCAGTCGCGAGTAGATAACCTTGAAGTGAAGAAATCCAGACAATAACACCACTTACATATCCAGCTACAAGCAAGACACCAACATCTATATTAGCGAGGCTAAAATAGGCGAGCTAATGAGTTGAGGTGTAGTTATTTTAAACAAGAGTTATTAGCACAGCTATCGCCAGGTTTAGTTCCTTCAGTTGGATATGTATTAATGCGGTTGGATGTTAGGAGGGCCAGGATAATATATGTACTCGGTGAATTTACAGGCAGCCTTCGCTGCCATGCATAATGTAAACTACGGCGGTTGAAAACGTTCAGCTCACCTTATTGCCAAAAAGTGTGCGCCGTAAGAACGTACCAGCCATCAAGCAAATCAAGAAACTCAGGCTGCCACCAGAGTCGCCGCCTTGAGTATTGCCATTATCAGTACCAGGTAATTTACTGCCATTATCGCTATTACCATCGCCGGTACCAGGTTTTTCACTATTGTCATCTGCTTCAACAACTTGCAACTGAACACTTGCACGGGAAACCGTAGTTTCCTGCCACATCGCATCAACTGATAGCTCCACATTACCCAGCTCTGCAAACTGAGTTGTTAACTTTCCAGTATCCGCTTTTGATGTTATCGGTTCACCAGCAACATACCATTGATAATGTATGTCAAGCGGCTCACTGGATGTTAGATTTGCCAGAAATTCTGTGTTCTGACCTAGCACGATTGTATCAGGTTGCAAAATAACCAGACCTATTATTTTTGGAGAAATAAGGTCAACCTGCTTTTGGGAAGATTCCAGTAACTTTCCGTTCTGATACACTTCTCGGGTCACAGTATAAATACCGGGTTGTGCGTACTCATGTTCCGGCTCTGCCTCGTGAGATACCGAACCATCACCAAACCGCCAGAAGTACTGCACATCACTCGCAGATACAGTGCAAGTTATTAAAAATAAAAGGCCAATCATTAATTTGTACATAGTCACTCCCTGATAGTGATATTGAACCATACCTGACTACTAACGCTTCTTCGATGAAACCAGTGTATGGCGGCGTTCATTGTAACATAATCGTTAAAAAATAAAATATAATACGCTAACTAATACATCCAATAGTACTACTTTAACTGTGTAAATGTATTCACTTGTATTAGGTATAAGTTCAGTGCCAGATGAAAACTTTGCAATCAAGCGTATGCCTATAATCAGGCATACGCTTTTGTCCTACTGCTGAAATGTCACACTATAGGTACTCAAAGCAGCTTCACACTGTCGCCAGTTCAAAATCCCTCGCTCTGGTGCGCTTGCATCTATAAAGGTGGGTGCCCACCTCATATTTCGATACCTTACACTATCCTCTCCAGAAACAATGCCTGCGCGAACAGCCTCTTGCCGGGCAAGCTCACACTGCTTCCAATCCTGGCCTTCATCAGTCGGTAGCTGTAAATCTGTTATATCGTAGTTTGCGGGACAGGGCTTGCCTCGTTGAACGCAAGCCTGCTTCATTTCCTGAACCTTGTTTTCACAGGCATAACCGAAAGGGTTATCCCGGCAATATTTAGCCGCATGGAAAGAAAACCAGGCATTGTCATAGGCAAGTATTTTGATACGCTCCACGGCCAAGCGTTGTGCTTCAGGTAAATAAGCATAATAGCTGTTGAGCAGGTTAGTTGCTCTTTGCTCATCCAAAATGGCTTGCTTGAAGTCGTCCTCAAGCTCAGTGGTCAGCCATTTAGTTGCATTTCTGACTATCTGGTACTCAGGCACCAATGCGCGTAATGCAAGTGATGATTTGTCGTAACGAGTTGTATAATAACGAACGACATTGTAATCGCCGAGAGAGGTCAGTTGGCTAGTAAATCCAGATTTTGCATATTTAACCGCCTCATAAAACATATCAAAACAAGGCTGAGGATTATCCAAAGAACAGGTAATGATATTGTTAGGTATGACGGTAAGCAGTTGTTTTGGGTCGCCTCCTTGCTGTACCGCTCTTACCGTTATTTTTACCGTCGATTTTCTGTCATTCTGCAAATATCTGAGCTGCCCACCGACATTGAATACACCTCCATACAAGTCAACATCCAGATAGCCGCCTATGTCTGATTTGTCTTTATTACTTCCATAATCGATCTTTAAGTTAACCAGCACGTTTGCGCCATATTCAACAGCAGTGACAAATTCATCACCTACCAAAGTTTGCAATTTGGCCTGGTAGTTATTGGCAATGCTCTCCCCTACTTGTGAGAGGGTATATCCCGTATTCTGGTTCACAGGCAAAAACAAACGTTTTTTTGGCGTGCTGGACGCACTGAATGTATAAGAACTCGAGTAAGTACTGGATGCCATTTCTTTAGCAAGCGAAGCTCCCGCCGAAACGCGTACCGCAGGAAAGTTCACATTGGTGTCAACACTGCCATTGAGAATACTCAGCATGTCGTCATAGCCCATATCGATGCCAGTTTTGAACTGTAGTTCAGTATTACCAAAACTCTCATCAACAACACCACTGACTGGCCGTACATTTAAAAAACGCTTCTTCTGGCTGTCGTATGCTGTACCAACTTCGATGTGATCATTTATGAGACCTGAAATGACCGAGCCCGTCAAAGCATTATTCGCCATTTGAGTATCTGCACTCAGTGAATAACTACTCACTGCGGCCAGCTGCATTACCAGCAATGTAGAGTAAATTGGATTCATATCATCTTCCTTAACGAATCGTTACCAAATAGTCTTCCACTTCACCGTAATGTACACGCGTACATGCGTTATCAGACCCTCCGCCGGCATCAGTGGCAACACGCATAAGTGTCAAACCTTCGGGCACTTGTGCAGGTATGTCTAGCGAAAACTTGAACACGCCTGTTGATGCGGACCGATAAACAAGTTCCGATGGTTCAAATTGACCGTTGTGATCCCAGTCCAGCCATACCCTGACTGCGACATAAGATGGAAATTCCGGATCTTTGTGTCCGGGCTTAATGGTGACTTTAGAAGCATGGTTGGCTCGCAATACAAGTACTTTACCCGAAACCTGACTATATCCGTGTTTTTCCGACTGATGGGTAAGCTCATCCACGGTTACTTCGGAGATCCATTCCCATTCATGAACATAACTGCGGTTATCACAGTACACCCTCGGCAGCACCGTGGTTTTAAGCGCCACAGGTTCATACTCTAGCGGCATAAGAGAACACGCAGCTTCAGCACTGGTGCCCGCATACCACTGATAGGGGTTTGTAAAATCAGTATTTGCAAACGTCACGTATTGCGCCTTACCTGCTGCCAAAGCTGCGTCAGAGAGCCACAGCTCCTTAAGCTGGCGAAGCTTTTCCTCTTTTGGGACTATTGTGGTCGATTCATACATCTGCTCCCATAGTTCAACCAGCAGCCCGTCATAGCACTTGCTCAGCCACGCAAACCGGCCTTTGGCCTGTTCAACCGTAAGTAAATCTCCTAATTCACTGTATCTGGCTTGTTGGTGTGTATCATTGTGTTGC
This sequence comes from Pseudoalteromonas sp. R3, assembly GCF_004014715.1. Classification (NCBI taxonomy): domain Bacteria; kingdom Pseudomonadati; phylum Pseudomonadota; class Gammaproteobacteria; order Alteromonadales; family Pseudoalteromonadaceae; genus Pseudoalteromonas; species Pseudoalteromonas sp. R3. The sequence goes on along the minus strand of NZ_CP034834.1, from coordinate 1,100,578 downwards.
TCTAATGCCGAAGCGAAGGCTGGACCACCAAAAGCCACAATCAGTACCAGTAACACTAACAAAAATCTGAGTATATTCATGAGATATCCTTATCTTAGTACGTCGCTGATGGCGCTATAATCACGCACATACACGAGATTATCGGCCTCGTAATTAATACAGTGATTACCTTCTGGGTTGCGTTCGCAGTAATCCACTAAATCAGCAAACAAGTTGGCGTTGGCACGGCTTTTAGTCTCAATATCCTGTAACTGTATCAATTGCTCTGCAGAAAACTGTGCGGCATAGTAGCGCTGCAGATTTTTTGCTCGGCGATACACCAGCTGCTCATCTATCCAACGAGTCGTCAACTCTTTGATGATGAGCCTAGTCAGGTAGTTAGCTGGTATATAGCCGCTATCAGGGATGAGTTGTTGAAGGCCGGCACCAGAATCCAAATATCCTGCTGTATAAGTGTCGGTAATATTGTAATCATCCAGTACATTAAACTGATTGATATAGTCCGTTTTCAGGTACTGCACCGCTGTTTCAAACAGATTAAAGCAGGGCTCGGGTTTAACAAAGTGCAGTGCATAATACCGTTAGGTATTACTTGTAATAATCTGTTTGGGTCTCCCCCACTTTGAATACCACTTATCGTAATTTTGACTGATTTTCGTTTATCTTCGGCGATTTTCTGCAGATCTCCCTCGACTTTTACTTTACCTATCCAGTCAACACTAAGATATCCACCAATTGTGCGCTTATCAGCCTCATTTCGATACTCAACTTTCATGTTAATGACAACATTCGAGCCGTAAGCAAACCCCTGAGCAAATCCGTCACCCAAGTTGCTTGCCCTGTTTCCGGGATATGCTGTTGCTAATTCCTTCGCGGCTACTGTCGGTTGGTAGCCTGTGTCATCGCTGGGAATCAATATTCTTGATTTGGGCTTTATTGAGGAATAGACGGTATAAGTACCTGTATACCTGTCCGCGCTGATATCCTTAGCATAATTTGAGCCGGCATCTACTCTCACCGCTGGCAATTCAAAACCCGCGTCTACCTTGCCATCAACGAGTTTAAGTGCTTGCTGATAGCTCAGGTCAACACCTACTCTAAAATCTATATGCGTGTTACCCAGGTGATCGACTTGCCTGCCAAGCACAGATTGCAACCCCAAAAACTGCTTTCCTTTGCTCTGATAAGCCGTGCCAAGTGGCACAAGGTCATTGTTCTGACCAATGGTCGTTCGTTCTTCTACTTCATGGACAGCTATAGTGTGAGCATGTGCCTGCATCAAAAACAAGACTGCTCCCAATAACAACATAATCGAAACCACATTACGTATTTTCATTATCATATCTCCATGAAAGGCTCTGCCGAGCCTTAGTCTTTGTCAATCCATGACTACTGCTTCAGGCTGTTCAGATAGTCCTGATGCCAGACCTGAGGCAAACGATTAAGCACATCTTCTGTTGTTTCCACCTCATTGCTAAACTCATGCTCGCTTTGCATTGCCAAATCCCCCACTTGCAGGCCATTGGCAAACATGCTGAAAGACTCGCCTTGCTGGTAATTGGGGTCTTCGTGATCACGGCCCAGACGAAGGTTATACACCTTGTCGGTGAACTCAATCTCTTCCATCTGAGTGACCATTTCCAACCCGCTTTCGGTCAAAATCTTTGCGCCTTGCTCAATTTTACTGGCCCACACAGCCTTACCTGATTGCATTACAACAGGGTGAGATTCTGTTAATAGCAGCGTTTTACCCGACTTGGTTTTCAGCTGGACCATGGGAATAGTTTCAACACCAACAGAAATATCTTCTATCGTCAGAGCTAAATGATGGGCAGGAGAGAACTCGCTAGCACCAAGCACTTTATCTCCCACTTTAAGTTGCTCGATGGGAAGTTGCTTGCCATTTGGCAGAGTGATTAAGGTACCTTCTGCCAGACAACTGTAAACAATTTGCATCTGAGGATGGCCTGTTTCACCCCAGCCACTGTCCATTTCTGTAGAGCCAATGACAAAAGAAGCCGTTAGTGGGGGTCTACCTGGACGTATCACATGATCAAGCGCAAAGTGCATTATCCAGTGGGTATCCTGATACCTGCCAAATAATGTGGCGTCTCCAAACACCCCCTCATCTTGCGGGATATCCCAAGATATGATTGTCCGATCCATCCCCTTCCACTTATCGTAGCGCAGGTTTAATTTCTTTGCGAAGAGGTCGCTAATATCCTGATAATCAGAATCACCAATTGCCACGGCCCCACCACCTTCCTTCGTCTGAATAAAGATATTAGTTCCGTGATTCATGAAAGCAGGCTTATTAATTGCTGGGCTCTCAACTATGGTTATTACGCCGTTTTCCTCCTGAACTTCCAGTGTTGTAAAATCTGGCAGGTAAATGCGTGTTACTTTGCCCATCACATCAAAGCTCCCTTGAAACGGCACCTTAAGTTTGGTTTGGCTAGTAGGTGTATCTCTTGGGTATATATTTTCATAATCACAATCGCCATAATTTCGATTGAGACAAATAATGATCTTACCATCAGGCACATCCGCACCGCCTTCAGAGCGGTTATCAATGGGCTTTTTAATGGCTGTTTCAAAACCATCTCGCCCCGCTAAAGGAAGTAGTGAGGCGCCCTCAGCACCTGATCTCGGTTGAATAAAGTAGCCTAACTTTGCCAGCAAAGTATCCTTCGAATACTCAACCACAATATTTCTGTCTTCAACAATTTGCTTATTGTCGGCTCCCTTATATATTGAGGTTACCCAGCCATCAGCAAGAATACGCTCTGAAGCGGCAAGCTTAGACAGAATATCTTGTACTTTCGCGTAGGAGTATACGGATTTGCGTTTTGCCTCCTGCCCGTCGCCAAAGTATTCATTGTATGACAGCTGAGTGAGCTGCTCGCCTTTCTCATTGGTCAGATGCAGATCTATCAGTGTATAATCGGTCGAAACCGTTTTACTGTTTAGCGCAGATAGCAAAACAAATGGCTCACCACTAGCATTGTTTACTACGTCAACCCCCATGTGCTTAAAAAAAGAGCACAGTTCCGGTCTGCCACTCAAGCAATTTTGTAATGAGCTCAGTCGAGGATTTTCTGTTACCAACGTGTCTTGCTCCAGCCTTTGCTCAATCAGCGAAAACAACTGAGGTCGATTTTTTCTGCTCAGACCGTGCCGTGCCAGTCGCGCTTTTAAACGCTCATTTTTGATCTGCATGTCTTGCTGGTAAGCTGCATTACTGACTGCTTGTAATGAGCCAGCAAAAGTGTCAGGCATGACGGAGACCGTCCCCAATGCCAGAGCAATGGATAAATACAGAGGTTTCATATTTTATTCCCTTAATATGGAGAGTTATTTGAGCAAGTGCTCAGGTCTCGCCAACGATATGCTGGCGAAACCCTACAACAATTCATTCAATTAAGTCGGATGGAACATGTTGTAGGTTCGAGGTATGGCTTTTTTTGTTTGACAGGCAAATAAGTTGAATAATTCACTATATGTATAGCGTTGAGAACTTTGTTCAGATACCAATTCAAAGCAAGTCTGAAAACTTAGAGGATAGGGAATACCACTTGAACCGGAAATATACGCTGAATCATTTGCTAGTACAGGTTGGTCAAAGTCATCCGAGGGTTGCGCCTTGCTTTGCACAAAACTGTTGAGGAATTTAACTTTGTTGCTGCCGTCAGTTTCGAAGCTAAAGTTAGTAGGCGACCACTCGCCTGCATTTGAAAAGTCGACTTTTATATCAAAGATTTGCCCCTCACCAATACCACCGCAGCTATATATATGGCTGTAACTATCTCCAACAGACACTCGCATCATCATTTGGCCCGGTAAGGCACCATCAGGCAAATTCAAAATAATACGTTCATTGCCCTTAGCCCATTCTTCTACATAAACTTCTTGTTCTTCGTAGGCACCATTGTGGTTTGTATCGATCAATACCGTCACTTTTTGACCTACAGTTCTGGGACCTAACTCGATCGAGTTCTCTTGCTCAAGGTACATATTCAGAGGCTGGTCCAGAATCTCCTGGTAGCTTTGTGGTTGCAGTGACAAGCTCTGTTGATTAATAGTCACGATATCCATCAGCTCAGTTTTTTCATTCCCTATCCTCGGCGAACAAACCACACCTAAAGGATGTGAATAATAATCCCTATAGGCAAGCAACTCCTCTCCATTGCTGTGCACAACTTTGAGCTTAAAACGCAGAAGCTGATCTGGCGCAACGTTATGCCCCCTATGTAAGAAAGGATAAATTGCATGACCTGCGTTGCGCTCCCAACGTTCTGTAGTCCCATCCCCCCAGTCCACAACGATGCGTTCTATTTCACTAATAGGTAGCGTCTCAATTAAATATCTGAACTCGTCATACTGCGGCACAGCAGTAACCGGTAGACTAGATATTTCTGACGATTGTGCCACCAGCCCCACCAGATGCAACGCCCCATCAACATTCTTCTGTACTTCCTCTGCTAACATACTCACATTGCTTGAGTGAGCAACCAACATCAGGCAAGTTGCAGTATCATCTAAACTGGCGTTGGCGGGCAAACATGCAATATTGGCGGTTAAAAATAGTTTAAATGCCTCTTCTATCGTCCAACCATAAGTTTTTACTAATTCATAAAATGCTTTTCTGAAAATCCCCCCCACGTCATAGCGAGACATGTTGGCACGATAAGCACTCAGGTGGTCAATGCTGCTGCCATCAAGAGACGGCAGAGCGAAGTAGCGCTCTCCTACATCCTGGACTCGCACATCCCAACCCATCCACCACTTTTTGTCGGCTTGCGGGTGCGCTGTACCATCCAGTACTTGAGTTAGAAATGATTCTGAAGTACTAAAACTACCCGTTGCTTTACGTTGCAAGTAATCCAAAACCGCAACACTGTTAATATCAGAAAACGCTTCATTAAAAGCACCTGCTTCCCCGCTATTTTCCAGCTGACTATTCCAGTGTGTCAGTGCGTGTGCAGCCTCATGAGCAACTATACTAGCCGTAGTAAGCGAATAATGGCTATAGCCATAGTATCCAGTTCCATAATTGACATAGGCACCGTCCCAATAAGCCCTGTTCATACCAAAGGTGTTGTTTCTTACTCTTTGTTTGAGTGTCTGGAGACAATAACCATTAATGGGGCAATCGGATTCTTGATTTGGAAATAGTTCATTCAGATGTTTATGGAAAAACTGCATGGTGAGCCCACCGTAAAAATGAGCGTCATTTAATGGACCGTAACTAAAATAGTCAAAATAGTCTGTATCGACATCGGCACCATTAAAATACTCGTAATACCCATCACAACCGTACATAAAAGAATTAGTATGGTGCGAAGAATAGTCAATCGTCTGCACATACGGGTTTTCTAAAAAACAACGTCTCCCCTCTTTTCTGACAACAAACGGGTAACCCTCGAAATCTGCAAAAATGAGCGGGCGACCCGTGTCGCTGATATCATTGAATAGCAACTCAGTTGAAGCGCCGGTCGTTTCATCATATTGATACCTGAGGCAAGCCTCCATTGTTGAAGGTTGTGGTGAATAGCAAATAGCCCCCATTTTCTCGTTTCCGCCGATACCTCCGGCAGCAACATATTGTTCGTCACTGGAAAGCTTTTTAACGTCTCGCTCATTACTAGAAACGTGAACGGTCCCCAACTCAGATTTAAGTACATTCAGAGTGTCCGCGTCGATGGTAAGTATACGTACGCCCTCTTTCGAAGTGGCGGTAACCTGAAACACACCAACTAAACGGCCTTGCCAAGTCAAATACGCACGCTTGAGATGTTGTAATTTCGTCCCGGAAGCTATGCCTGCTCCTGATACCAGCTTCTGGTCTATATCTGTCAGAGGCATGTGGAAGTAACGCCCATCGGTGGCACTCATCACCTCTTGTGCTCTCAAGGTCACACCCAGACCCTGCACGACTTTATCAGTGCCGTCTTTGACGAGGACAAACTGAGCTCCTATCACCGGTATGTCACGATAAAAAACCTGATAATGCTCAAAGCGTTTGGTACTTCCTATCGTTTTTATACGTTGATAACTTAATCCTTTTTCCGCTTTGTCCGCATTCGTTGAAAGGGCAAAGGTTCGAGTCTGCTTGTGCAGTTCATGTTCAATTTCATGCCACAAGTGTTGCTGATTCAATAATGAGTGTGTATCGATCCACTGCATCTCAGCGTAGTTAACACAACTGAACCAACACAGAAAGGCCGCCAAAAAGGCTTTAATAATAGGCATTCACTCTCTCCCTGAATACGTACTGTTTATATACTAGATGTTTTCCTTTTAAGCTTGAAACGGGCTGTCGCTATCATCATGAGGTCATTGCGACTTGTAATTGAGTATTCAAGCCTATTTCGTTACGTCATAAAAGCGTAATGTACAAACACTCACAATGAAACAAAAAACAAACAACCTGTTAAAATTTCATGTTCACTTCTGTACTTGGAACGCGATCGGCTGAAGTAAACAAAACGGTACTTAAGCACTATTTAAAATGGTATTTTACACACTCAGGGGAGATTGCTGCTGTTATTGAAATGACAAGACTCTACAAGTAAATAAGTTAGTAGATATTTCAGTTGGCTAAGAATAGTCCACCATGACTTTAATAGAAAGCTATTTTCTTTTGTTGTACTTAAGCACCATACAAAAATATGCACCGGGTGTACAAAGTCTAATTTGGCCTTGCGCCTCTTTGACCGTGGCTGTCTATATGTGAGGGAGGCGCATTTTGTGCCTGCATTTTGTAACTTAAGCTCTGCGGTATATCACCGAAAACGAATCAGGCACAGTCAGGCTCTCGGCGGTTTTGGCGAATTTCACCCCTGCCAATACTTAGCAAATAAGTGTGGGTAGGTTTGCTTTAACACTTTGGGTTTATTTTTAAACTGTTTGCCCTGTGGCGCATAGTTCACAGTATTGTGATAGGGCAGCTCCTGCTCCGTTTTTTGCTCGTAGAGCAAGCCTGCTGTCAGGTCCAGTTCGTCGCAGTAAGGGTAAGGCAGGTTATCGCGCAGGGGAATGTCTTCAATGCTTGCCAGTGTATCTGGCTGGGTCAGCACTTGTTCTACCACGGCTTCTCCCTGGGTTAGCAACCAGTTGCAGAAATCCAGGAAATCATATTCACTATTGCAGCCGCAGGTCACATAGGCTGCACCCCAGATATCCCAGTGCCATAAGCGTCTGAGTTGCTTGCTGTAGTGTGTGTCAAAATCGGCAATGTCTGTATCAGACAGTGTTTCCAGCCTGGTTTTTAGTTGCGCCGTTTTATCTTTGCTTTGGTTGTCAATGGCAATGAGCTGCCAGAATTGGGTCAGATCCATGGAATAAAACACATCAGGAATTATTAATGATGCGATCTTATCACAGGCTGTTAATTGAAAGGTATGCTAAGTGGATAACAGGTACAAAAAAGCAAGCCTTAGCCTGCTTTTTCTCTCAGGGTATTAAGCTTTTAATTACAGCTTAACGATTTCTTCTGCCTGAGGACCTTTCTGGCCTTGAGTCAGTTTAAACTCAACACGCTCGCCTTCAGCAAGGGTGCGGAAACCGTCACCTTTGATTGCACTGAAGTGTGCGAATACATCTGGGCCATTTTCCTGAGCGATGAAACCAAAACCTTTTGATTCGTTAAACCACTTTACGGTACCTGTTAAAGTATTAGACATAATAGTAAATCCTGAATATTAAAATGATGCCAATCCCTAAAAGCTAACCTCTGCCCTGTTGCAAAGGATCCTTCTATACAAAAAACTGGCAAACCTATGCCCATGTGGGCGCATAGACCTAAATTTTGCCGGTGATAAAACTTCAGGACGGTACTACTACAAGCAAAAACTTATACAACAACGTAATGGAGATTTATAAACACTGACCCAAATTCTGTCTACGTTCATCTTATCGGGCTGCCCCTCTAAGTCAACTAATTTTTAATCATATTTGTTAATTCTTGATGACACAAACAAGTCGCTTTGAAGGCAGAGGAGACAAGGGTGTACCTTTTTTATCTTAGCTATTTGACAGGACTATGATCGAGGGCAAATTGTGGTTAATTTAACCGGATATAACACCTTTGGAGACTATGCTTTGCAACTAAACTGGGTATAATTCTGCGCAGATCCACTAAGGCGCGTTTTATGCTCAAAGAAATTTTTTTGTTAATAATCTGGGTTGTTGTGTTATGCGCTTCCAGTGCATCAGTTGGGGCTACACCATTAACCATATCTTACCTGCAACATCCCAGCGTCCGCGATCAGGCCTTGCCATTAATTCGGGCAGCGTATGCTCAGGCAGGTATCAAAGCCAACTTTATTGCCATGCCCGCGCACCGTGTGTTGCACGAAATTACGGCAGAGCATACCGATGGCGACGTCATTCTGGCACAGGAGATATTCGCACCTTTCAAAGATGTTATCTCTGTGGGTCCGGCATTGACCGAGGTTGACTTTGTCCTCTTGTGCGTCACAAGTGTACCTTGCGACAACTCTGTGTTGGTGGCAACACCAAGTACGATAGTCGCTACCGATCAATCAAAGCGTGTGCTGCTCACCAAGTATCCTCAAGCACAAAGAAATCAGTTTTATCAGATTAATAACTTAGGCAAGTTACCCGAGCTGCTCAATCTGCATCGTTTCGATTATGCAATCTTTGTGGTATCAACTCAGTGGCCGCTACCCGACTCGCTTGCTCATTTAAATGTGCATCACTTGTTTAGCTCAAAAGCCTATCATGTCCTGCATAAAAAGCATGCATCAGTGGCGGCAGAAATATCTTTGGCTATTGCAACCGTCAAGGCACAAAAGGGCTTATAGCCCCTATTTGACTGTCAGATCAAGGTTGCGCTATCGGCCCGGAAACAGGAAATCGTAGTACTATGCTTAAGCCATTTTGATAACGACTGACGTACACTGTCCCAGCCAGATCATTCAGAGCAATACGCTTAACATGTGCCAAACCTAAACCTGACCCTGCAACCTGCTTCTTAGTTGAATAAAATGGTGCAAAAATATCTTCCGGGTGTATCAGGTTTACGCCAGCGCCATTATCACTGACTCTGAGCTTGAGCTCCTGATTTTTAACCTTGGCGCCAATTCTGATCTTTGGTTCCTCAACGCCATCAAATGCATGTTCAATTGCGTTGGTAATCAGATGGTTGAGCGCTTCGATTAAACTTGCGGGCTTGAGATGTAATAATACGTCTGCGCTTGAGTCGATATCAATTTTCAGGGTGATTTCTTTCTCTGCCAGAGAGGGTGCCCATACTTCTGCCAGCGAATTAAAAACGTCTGCAATACGGCATACTGTCGAAACCCCATTGTGACACTGCACAATAGACTGTTTAAGCCGGTCAATTTTATCGTCAATCTGATAAAGATTGCGTGCCAGTATGGCTGCAGCCTGACCAATGCAATCCGCCTGTTTGCGGACTTCATCCACAGACTCAGGCCCGTCATCTAATGCTTGTAAAAGCTTACCGGCCGACTCGACCAACATAGATGCAGACGTCACACTCACACCCAGTGGTGTATTGAGTTCATGGGCCAGTCCCATGGTCATTAATGTCTGCTCTTTGAATGCCTCTTTATGATCTTGCTCCTTTTGCTCCGCCAGCATTCTCAATTGCAATTCAAACAAATGTTTCAGTGAGCTGAGCATGGCTCTGGTTTTGCCATCAAAGGTGTTTTCTTTGTCATCTAGCACACATACTGTGCCAAAAACAGAGTCATCAACATTCTTAATTGGCAAACCAAGATAAGCTATCATGCCTAGTTTGATATCTGGGTTATGATCCCAGATTGGATCTTTGAGGGCGTTGGGTACAAATAACTCATGCTGTGTTTTTATCACTGTTTCACAATAAAGCCCTGACTGGTCCCAGCATTCACTGTCACCAATCTCGTAAGGGTTTTTACTGTTGAGGCTTTTATTAAACACGCTCAGGTGGGAACCATTGAGCTTCATGATCAATGCAACAGGCACCTCCAGCAACTCAGCCACCCGAGTTAAGAGCTCATTCCATTGTACAACCAGTTCGTCTGATATAGTGTTGGTGTTCACGTGCCAGCTCCTGGCAAGCCCTTTTCTGATAACATACCTTGCAGGCTTGCTCTTTGAGTATAGCCTGAACCCGCCAATTTAAAATTCAAACTCCAGTGCAAGCCTGAAGCTGTGGTCTTTACTTACCTGGCTCAGTTCAGTAACAAAACCAATTTCCCACTTCAGCTGTTTCTGCCCCTGGAAGCGGTGCAACCCAATCACAGCGGGGCCTACACCTAAATAGTCCTCTCCACTGTAGATTTCAATTGCAGGCTGAAAAGCACTCATCCAGCGATAACGATACTGAGCTCGGAATTCAGACTCCCACTCATTACTGATCATCTGTCCCCATTCTCTGACTATAAAGGCATTCAACGTCAGACTGTTACGACCAAACTCTTTTTCGAACAACAAACCAACCGTCGCCTCGTAAGCCGATTCTTTATGGCGCTTTTCATATTCAAACAACAAACCCCAGTCTGCCCAGTATCGACCTTGCTCGACTAACTGCCAGCGTACCTCGGCTTCATAGGCAGCCATATCAAAATTATCATCCTGATCACGCTCACCAATGGCGTAGCCTTCTATGGTCATGGTTTCGGTCAGGCTCCACCCCAGTCCAAGCCGCTGTGCCAGAATATTGCCTTGATCACTTTGTCTTGATAGTAATCGCCACTCTACCTCGCGCTCCAACGGCAGCACATAGGGATGATATACTTTGTCGACCACCATACCATCTGCCGAGGCAGTCGGTGACATCATCAGTAGCCAGGCCAGACACCCTGTCAACACTGTGTTCAATACTAAGTTATGCCGCACGCCTGCACCTCCAGTTGTTAGCAATCCAAAAAATCCCTGCGCCTGCTGTCAACGCCAGGATAGACCATATGCCCGGTGTCGCTTCATAACCAAACAATACTTTCAGGATACGACCACCTACACTGTCTTCACTTACCCAATTTCGTAGATCAAAAAGCGCGGGATAAGCAGGAATAATGTCTATTTGCGCAGCCAAATCACAGGCAAATACCAGTTTACTGGCACTATGCAAAGCAACAAATATGCTCACCAAAGCCATGATATTTCTGGTCGCCCAGAGCAGTGAAAAATAGAGTAGTATTGCAAAGCTGGCACAAATACTGATACCCAGGCCAGCCCCCAAAGCCAACGAAAATACGGCATCAGCCTGCCAGTAACTATTGAAATAAGTAAAAAAGCTGCTCAAATAGAGCGTCAATGCTGCTGCCACACTAAACACCCGCGCCAACTCACTGCCATGAATGTAATGGCCGGATATGCCAACAAACAAGGCTATTAAGAGCATAATCTGGCACAATTCCAGACCTCGATAACCCCACCAGACAGAAATATCTGCTGCTGTCATCAGTAAAGTCAAACAACCTAATGCACCCAATATAATACCGTGCAGTGCCTGTTGAGTGGTCATCACTGTTTTGCCAGTTGCTGATAACAAGACCCATACAACCGCCACAGGTAAACATTGGTTAAGTGTGATCACCACCGAATTAAGGAGCATGCTGCTGCTCCTTGGCAATAACCACGCCTCTTGCCGTGTTGGGAGAAAACTCGCCAAAAAAACTATACTCACCCGGCTCAAGCGGGCCAATATAAATGACACTTTTTCGACCGGGAAATAACACCTTCTCGCGATTTAAATCGAAGCTGTCAAACTCTTCTGCGCCGGGATCCTGATTTTCAATTACCAGACGAATTTTTTGCCCGGCAGGCACTTCTATTGACTGAGGATGAAACAAGTGGTTTTTTAGTACAATACTTCGCGTTTCCAGTGCAAAAGCGGGTGCACATAACAAGCTCAATGTTAAAATCATACGGCATTTATTCATCCTGCACTCCTTTGAATGCCACGCATACTTTCAACCCTCCCAGCTCTGCACGTGATAAGGTTAACCTAGCGTCATAAATGTCGCAGATCTGGCGAACTATCGCCATGCCAGTCCTGCCCCTTTTTCCCCGCTGGGATGGGAGTCGCCACCAACTCGGTAAAAACGGTCAAACACTCGGTCGATTTGTGCCTGTGTCATCCCAGAGCCTGAGTCCTGTATTTGCCATAAGACATGCTCTGAGTCACGCCAGATATCAATACGGATCTCACCTTGGACAGGCGTATATTTTATGGCATTACTCAACAGATTACCTAACAAGGTCATGAGCGAGAACTTGCACCCCATTATTGAAAAAGGCTCACAATGCAAGCTTATCTGCTGCTCTTTATCAGCAATTCTACTGTACATCTGTCCCACTAGCTGTTGGGTAACCGCTTCAACTTCCAGAGTGCTAAACTGCTTACGCCATACCTGAGGCTCTGTTCGAGCCAGCGTCAGCATTTGTTCTACGATGTGATTCAGCTGCTCTACACTTTGTTCTATGCCCAAAATACTGCTTTTAGAGGGGCTTGACTTGAGGTTATGCAAGTGGATTTTCAGCGCCGCAATAGGGGTTTTTAGTTCATGTGCTGCATCTGAGGCAAAATAACGTTCACGCAAGTAGGCTGCTTCAACTTTTGCAAACAGTGCATTCATCATGGCAATCACAGGAGCGACTTCCAGGTCCTGACTGTGCGTTGTCAATGCAGTAAAATCGTCTGCCCGGCGTACTTTTAACTCCGCACTTAGCTGAGTCAGTGGCCGCAGTGCGCGATAGATATACCAGGTTATGAATGTCGCAAGCAAAGGCAGAACAATCACCAAAGGCAGCATGGCTGATAGCACCAAACTCTCAGCAAGTGCAAAGCGTTTGTTAACCGGCTCAGCCACTAACACCAATCGGGTATCGTGTTTATTGGTATAAGTGCGTAGTCGCATTGCAGCAACATTTTGCGTCCGCCAACCAGGGGTTAGATCTACTTGCGTACCCGCATTACTCAGTCGCTCACTGGCCGCCACCATGACGCCATCTTGCCAAATCTGGAAATATAACTCATGGGTCGGAAATGTTTGCGTAAGCTGTGTTTTCATCAGCAGCCCCGCCATTTCCTTTAGCTGTTCGTCTAGCTGCTGCTCCGCCTTAGCCATACTGGCCTGATAACCATTTAGCAATGCCCAGAAAGTTGACAATATAAGGCACGAAACCAGGATCAGTGTTAGCTTACGGTTAATAGAAACAGAACGTTGGACGGGATGCATCGACTATCAACTACCTACCACATAGCCTATACCGCGCAGAGTTTTGATAAACCCATCAGGTAACTTTTTACGCAGGTGATGAATATGGACTTCAATGGCATTGGAGCCTAATTCTTCACCCCAGTGATATAATTTATCTTCAAGCTGATTTTTAGACAAAACCCGCCCTTTATTCTCCATCAAAGCCTTGAGTAGCATGTACTCTTTTCGCGGTAACTGTAGGGTGCTTTGCTCAATTTCCACTTGATGACTGGCAAGATCCAGAACAACCTGTTCACAGCTCAGGCGACTATCTTGCTGCTTGCCAAAGCGCCGGGCAACAACCCGCAAACGGGCAAACAGCTCAAGCGGTTCAAATGGCTTTGCCAGGTAATCATCAGCGCCATGGTCTAATCCTGAGATCTTGTCATCCAGCTCATCGCGAGCAGTCAGAATCAACACACCGACCTGCGCTTTTTCCCGTTTAAGCGCTTTTAGCACAGTCAATCCATCACCATCAGGCAACCCCAGATCCAGCACTACCATCTCAGGGATCATTGCCTCGATGGCAGCCAATGCCTTGGCACAAGTGTCAGCATGCTCAACTGCATACCCTTCTCTCTTTAACGACTGGATGAGGCCCTGCGCAAGCAGGGCATCATCTTCTACTAATAATAATCTCATTTCTTGCGCTTAAGTTTTTTCTCAACCCGAGCTAACAACTCTGTAACCTCGGCCTGACGGTATTGATCCGCTTTTTCTCGGCCAGAACGCTTGGGTGCAGCTTGTGCCTGCTTTAAGTGTATCAAAGCTTTACTGTATTCGCGCTCATCATATAGGAATTGCGCATAAAAGTAATTGATATCCAACCCTCGCGGGTTAATGGCCAATGACTGCTCGAACAACTCTCGCGCTTTTGTATCGCTGCCAAAACCAATGGGCCACCCTGGCACCTTACTATATAGAGTGCCCAAGCTGGTTAATGCTGAGCCATTAAGCGCCTCTCGGTCGATGGCAAGCGCTTGTTCAAACTCCGTTTTCGCCAGTTTGGCCAGGCCCAAAGCACCCAATCCGCCTTTCGCTCCCGCATAACTTGACTGGATAATGCCATGCCAGATATGGCTCTCAGCCTTTTCCGGATAACGTTCCACGACCCTTTGGCTATCTTTTATCAATGCTTTAAATGCTTTTTCCTGTGCTTCATCTTTCAGTTCATAGTTAACCTTGGCCCAGGATTGTTGCAATAAGCTTATGTCGTCTACCAACGCAGCATAGCTCATTCCACTACATAACAGACCAAAAGATGCACCCAGTGCAATAAATATGGATTTCATAATGAGTCCTCCTATCGTGAAGAAAGTTTTGCAGATTGTGCTGCGAAATGCGCTCGTATGGTCGACAACTGCTTAATAATGCTGCCATCAACAAGCTCTGGCAGAGCGCCATTAAGTCGGGCAAAAAATTTCTCGGGGAACCCAAGTCCCTTGCGTTTGGCTTTGCTCTTAAGCAAAGCCATAAATTCATCAGCCACAACCTGCGGGCAATCCATTGTATTTCCAAGCTTTTTGTTAAGCAGGCGGACTGACTCGTCATTTATGGCTGTATCAGCAGCCCTGGGGGCGAGGTATTTCACTGAAACCCGTCCATCCAACTCTCGGGATAAGGCTTCACTGAAGCCACGTAAGCCAAACTTACTGGCGCAATAAACACTTTGGTAAGGAAATCCGATGGCCCCGAGCGCAGAGCCAATATTAACAATCGTTCCCTGGTTGGCCTCTAGCTGATCTAACATGGCATAGGTTAAACAAGTCGGTGAGACAAGATTGACCTGTAGTTGCTGTGTTAATTCCGCCTGCGTCATATCTTCAAACGCGACCATGCGATTGACCCCAGCATTATTAACAAGCAGACTCGCACCTCCCATCATCGCGGCCTGATGCGCAACCTGTACGGGTGCTTTATCATCACATAAATCAACCGCAATAGCCTGATGCTCAGGACCTAATTGCGCCACCATTGCTTGTAAAGCGTTTCGTTGACGCGCCACCAGGAGTAAGCGCCAACCATCTTTAAGCAAGCGGTGTGCGAACACTCGGCCAAGTCCGCCAGTTGCCCCAGTCAGCACTGCTAATTTTTGTGCACTCATTAGCTTGCCTCCCGTGTAAATGACCCCAGTTGAACATCCATATCATGAAAAATGGCCCCATAGAGACGATAAAAGCGTCTGGCAGCGTGAATGATGATCTGCTGCTCTTGTGCATCTTCAATGCGATTCATTAACCCGGCAAAGAAGTCAATATGCTCAAGGTCCAGCGCCCCGTGAGATGTCAGATAGCTGAAAGCGTTTTTTGGTAAATCCAGCTTGGTACGGATGGTCGTTGCAGCTTTATCTGCCAGCATAATTGACGTGCCCTCCAGCACATTCACCATGCCAAAGAAACTCAAGGGTGACACACGTTGAATGCTGTCATAGGCATAGCTGACCATCATTTCTGTCGCAAAGCCCGGCTGGCTGTGACGTACCGTTTCTTTATCGAAACCGCACGCAGCTATATCATTGAGGATCCATTCCTGATGCCCTAGTTCCTCTTCAATGTAATGTGCAATCGCCTCACGTAGCCATTCTTTTTCTTCGTTCAATTGGCTGCCACATGCCATCAATAGTGGAACCGTGTGCTTAACATGATGAAAAGCCTGAGTTAAAAACCCCACATACTGTTCAAGGCAGATCTCCTCTTCAAATACTGCCTTGAAGATAGGCGCACTTAATAGGTACTCTCGCTCAGCATGAGTCGCATCCTGTAATCTCTCATAAAAATTATTCATATGCTTTTCTCCAATCGTATTTGCGGCTGCAAAGCCTGCTCCTCGGTGTAAGTTTGATAGAGGGCAGTTAATTCAGTTTGATAGTGGCGGGCAATGGCATCACGCCTGGGCCGACCGTTTGATGTTAGTAATTCGGCTTGTACCGACAAGGGATGTTCCAGCCGATGCCAGGAATCAACTCTGGCGTAATCTGGTAACAGGCTGTTGGTCTGAGTGACAAGCTTGGTTAGCTGACTGTCACTGAGTTGCGAAGAGGCATAGATTAACGCAACCAGATGTGCTCTGGCTTCCCCAAAGACAATAGCCTGTAAAACACCACAATGGCTGAGTAATAAAGCTTCAGGCCACTCTGGCGACACATTACGCCCATTGCTCAGGATCAGTTGGTTTTTATGCCTTCCATGGATCACCAGACCCGTGGTGTCTTGCTTCGCTAAATCTTCGGTTGCCAGCCAACTCTCAGGGTTGTGCTGCGCTCCATTAAGATAGCCAAGATAAAGTGGCCCGCGAAGGTAAAGCTGTCCATGTTCAATTTTGTACTCCAGATGAGGTAACACCTCTCCGACACCTGTGAGCTTTCCGTCAGCTGTGTTCAGTGCCACCACGGAGCCGGCTTCCGATAGCCCATAGCCCTGATAAACGGGCAATCCAAACGCGATGGCTTGAGCAAGTAGATAGCTATCAACCCGGGCGCCACCAACGGCGATAAAACGTAAACTGCTAGGTGGTTGCCAGCCCTGTGAGCAGGCATGCACCAACAGCTGCAATAGCTCCGGGACCAGGATCAGCGTATTAGGCTCGAAATCACTGATACAGGCCAATAGTTTGTCGGGGGCTTGTAACTGACTGCCCTGATACCCCAGGCTATGCAAAGAAGGTGCAAAAATCTGACCGCAGCTCAATAACGGGGCATACACTCCTGCGATATTTTCAAGCAAGACAGCCAGAGGCAACAAACACAGATGTCTGGGCTTTTCCAGGTCCAAGCGCTGACTAAGACTATGTGCCACTTGCATCATAGTGGCTTGCGACAAACACACACCTTTGGGAGAGCCGGTCGAGCCTGAAGTAAAAGTGATCTTGCGTGTACCTGCAAAATAGCCTGTTGCTTTACCATTAAGCCGGTAAACATGGAGTTGACGCCCACATACGGAGATGGTTTTACTATGCGGATAGAGCTGGAGCACCGCTTCACTAATTAACCAGCTAGCACCTGACTCAGATAATGCGTGCTCGCACTGTGCTTGAGTGAAAAACAAAGGCAGGGGCAGCGCAATTTTATTGCACTCTGACAATGCAAGGTCAAGCGCAATCCAGGCAGGTGAATTATCCATATGAAAAGCAACACACGCTCCATCAAGTGTGCTCAGATGCTCCACCAAGACCTCACATTGCTGCTGAAAGTCATGCTTGGTCCAGCTTTGATACTCATCTGCAACGACAATCTCTTGACTGTGATGTGATGTACTATTCAAAAAGTCATGCATAGCGCAGTCCCTCCAGCAAATATTCCGTTTCGTTGCGATATTGCTCCACATACCGCCGAAATAGCGCCGTTTTTCGGATCACCTGATTCGCATCTGCTAACTCTACTACACACACTTTGGGCTGTTGCTGGTAGTAAGAGCCATAGTCAGCAGCGCCCTTAATATCATCAGTTGCGTCAGCAAGGATATGCACCGGAACCTGTAACAAAGACAACAATGCTCTTACCTGGCTGGTTGCAGCAAAGGTCAGATAGCGAATACCGTAAGCGGTCAGTGCCTGAGTCACTATCACAAAATGCAGCAAACTGGCTTTACGATGCGTCGATACCAGATTTCCCAGCTCGGCAATTTCAAAACGTGCATGTTGGCCTAATGTACTGCGACCAATTTGATGTGCGCCGATGGTCAACTCAATACTGTGTTGCAGGTACTGTTCAACAAACAACTCGTGTTTGCCAGCAAGTCGTAGCCCCAGGCTACACTGACCACAAGTCAACTTCAGCGTACTCAGTAACGGATAAAAGTGCTTGATCTCGGCATCAAATGCTTTACGAAACCCACTGCGAATATCATGCTCCAGTGTGGCGCGCAAAACACCGTGATGAGCTGCCCAGCTTAGCTGCCGTGTAGAGGTCGCGGTTTCATGAGTTTGAATAAGGGCGGTCATACGCTGCTCCGTAATGTTAACTTAGGTGCAGAGTAAAACTGGAAAATTAAGAAAACCTTAAGATTCCAAAATGAGTGTGTATTTGAGGTCTATTAAGTGTGTTTCAAGGCGAGGTAGACTGCAATATCGTCTGCGCTGAGTGGCTCGCCCAGATGGTACCCCTGCAGAAGCGGGCAGCCCATTTGGGTGAGTAACCTGGCCTGTTCAGATGTTTCGACTCCTTCAGCGCAGCAAACAACACCAAGGTTATTAGCGAGAGTGAGTATCGAGCTTACCACACCCGTGGCCTCACCTTCTGTTAACCCATCTAAAAGCCCAGGGTCTAGTTTAAGGACATCAAAGTTGAACGCATGAAGTTCACCAATGCTGGTATGACTGGCGTCAAAGTCATCAATCGCCAGAGTAAAGCCGGCCTGGCGCCATGCACTAACCACAGTGTTAAGCTCAGCTCCCAATAACGATAGCTGCTTTTCAGCGATCTCGATTTCTATATGCTGAGGCTGTAACCCATGTGCAGATAAGCTGCGCTTTAGTGTTTGCAATGCATCATCTTGTTGCAGTGTTTTTACCGCCAGATTGATACTTAACCTGAGCTTAGGGTGTTGTGCCTGCCATTGCGTAAAGTGGCTCAACGCCTGCTCCCAAAGTCTTGCCTGCAAAGTCATCAGGGCACCCACGTCTGTTATCTCGCCGATAAAATGACTCGCTTCAACCAGGGTACCTTCTTTATGCCAGCGAGCTAACATTTCCAGCTGAACAACCCGGCCATCCGCGGCATTCACAACGGGCTGAAAATGAGGCTCAAACTTATCCTGAAATATCGCCTCAAAAATGGCTTGTTCCAGAACCTGATTTTGCTCGGCTTCGTCATCCAGTTGCGAGTAGTAAAACTGCATACCGCCTTTGCCAGATTTCTTCGCCCGATACATAGCACTGTCGGCATGTTTCATTAATACTTCAGCGTTATCACCGTCATCTGGATATAAAGCGACACCAGCACTCAAAGTAGCCTGCACTTCAACGCCTTTAATTTCGTATTGACCACACACTTTATCAAGCACTTTTTTGATGACACTGCCAACATGTCGTTTATCCTCAATGGCATCGAGCAACAGCACGAACTCGTCGCCTCCCATGCGAGAAACGGTATCACATGCCCGGATTGCGTCGGTCAGTCGGTGCGCAATCTGCTTTAATAACAAATCGCCAAAGTCATGCCCTAATGAGTCATTGATTTTTTTAAACTTATTCAGATCCATGAACACAACAGCAAACTGGTGGCGATTACGCAGTGCTCGTTTACAGGCCTGAATCAGCCTGTCTTGCAGCAATAAACGATTCGGCAAACCGGTCAATGCATCATGATGGGCCAGGTGATTCATCTTGCGTTTGAGCGCCCGCGACTCGGTCACATCCTGAAAAATCATCACGGCCCCAATCACTTTGCCTGCATTGTTGTATACCGGAGAGCAGGAATCATCAATGGCAAATTCCAGTCCGAGATGATTTCTAAAACAAGTAGAATCAGGCAAGCTAACCGTTTGCTGGTTTCGCATACAAACCGCCATCTGGTTTTCAATTGGCCTGTCACTTCCCTCATGATACAGCGGCATCACCTCGGTGATAGGTAATCCTTTCACTTCCTCGGTCAGCAGGGCTAAAACGGCCTCAGCGACAGGGTTCATAAAGATCACACGGCTATCTACATCGCAGCATATTACACCGTCGCCAATAGAGCTCAATGTCACGGCTAACAGTTCGCTGTCCGTATCTGCCTGACCTAGGTGAGGAGAAAGATGCAGATAGCGCGCAAGATGAAGATTGCAGTGTTCAGAGCTCTGCAGCTCAAATAATCCCGTCACACGCTCACTGTGCGCACTAACCAAAGTCAATTTAACTACCTGACCATTTTTTGGCTGCTCCAGCCACGCTGCAAGCCTTGCCCAGCTATCTGGCTCAAGCAGTTCATGCAGGTTATAAGCAAACAGAGCAGCATGGCTCTTATTCAGCGCTTTGGTCAAACCATCACTCATACTGACTAAGCTGGCATCTGAGCTAAACACGAACTGATACCCGGGATTAGCCTGAAACGCCTCTAGATAAAAATGATGGGCTTCATGATGTTCATTGCTACTGGTAACGCCCCGTTTACGATTTAGCCCCCACACCACCAAACCTGCCATCAGAGCAAATACGCCCCCTGTGGCCAGCGCAAACACCATAGGGTTGGCAAGTAAAATAGCTGGTGATTGAGTCGCTGCACTTGCCAGCCATGTCATGACAGACAAACACAGACAAACTATTGATTGCAACGCAGTGGGTTTCACTCAGGCTCCGCTCTTTTATAAGGCGCACCTGACAAGCTTAGTCGCAATCTCGTTACTTTGGTAATACTTCAGTGCACTTTTGAAGCCTTTGTTAATGAAAGAGTTTAAGCTTGTTGAGAACATTTTCACTCAGTGTGCAATTATGCCGATTTCTGGAATTTCAGCGAATTTTATCCTAGTGTCTTGAAAGCAGCCCGTAGCCAGTGGAGTTTCGCATTGAGCGATAAAAATATAGTAGACAGCTTTATTCGCGTTGCGCGTATTATTGCCAACCTTGATGCCATTCTGGCTGAAGCTAAAAACTTATCATTAACTGCTAAAAATGCACGAGTTGTCGCACTTCGAGCAGGAGACTCTGCGTCTGGTTTTAAGCCCATCACTAATTTTATTGATGAGTTTTCAGAGCAAACCATTAAAACTACGACACACATCTCAACATTATCCAACCAGCTGTTCAAAATCGCGCTTGAAGCAGTTCGCAGTACACAGTTTGATTTACAGGTCGGCCAAGCAGCGACATTGGCATCCACAGTACAACTCGCAGCTCTACAGCACAAAGCGAAATTTGAACGACAGCAACAGACGAAGAAACTCGAAGTCGCCCTGCTAGAGCTTGAGAGTTTTTTTGAAGAAATAAACAAACAGATGCGCAGTGCTGAATACATAGCTGTGACCAGTAGAGTTGAAGCATCGAATGCTGGAGAGTTTAGCGACAGCTTGCAATCCGTCTCCGACTTTATTGCCTGTGCAGCCAAAACAATCAAGCAATCTGTCACCGTAAACTTAAATGAAATTCATACACTAAGAGGCACCTTGCATTGAAAGCGACACAACTGTTTCAGGCTCCCAGCCACACCTGGTTGATGTTTGGTCGGGATGAAGGGAAACCAGAAAAAATCATAGATACCAACCAATATTTGGTGAAAGGAAAAGGTCAGGCTGTGCTGCTCGACCCGGGCGGTACTGAACTTTTTTCACCTATGTTAGCCGCAATATTACAGCACATTGAACTCGAAGAACTCACAACGTTATTCGCGTCCCATCAGGATCCCGACATCATTTCATCACTTGGGCTGTGGGATAAAGCCCTGCCAAACGCAACCCTGCACGCTCCCTGGCTATGGGAAGGGTTCATTCGTCACTTTGGCATGAACAACATCAGATATCAGGGGATCAAGGATGAAGGCGGCGAGATACGTCTGAATGACATTAGCCTCAAGCTAGTACCGGCACATTACCTGCACTCATCCGGGAATTTCCATGTCTACGATCCACAAGCAAAAATTCTGATGAGCGGTGATGTAGGCGCAGCACTGGAAAAAACGGATGCGCCCATTTTTGTCGAAGATTTTGGCACTCATGTGAAACACATGGAGTATTTTCACCGCCGCTGGATGCCCTCTAACCGAGCCAAGTCAAACTGGATAGCCCGCGTTAAAGAGCTGGATATCAGTATAATGGCACCACAACATGGCCGCTTGTTCAAAGGAGAAGCCGTCACCGAGTTCCTTGAGTGGTTTGCCAAACTGGATGTCGGAATTGCGAGTTAACTCAATACCGGTTTCACGTTATTTGTCGCTCCACACCGCCAACTCGTTACCACTTGGTTCAATGAAATGAAAACGTCTGCCGCCCGGAAAGCTGAAAATGGCTTTGTTGATTGTGGCTCCAGCTTGCTCTATAGCTTGCTGTGTCTGCTCAAGGTCCTGACTGTAGAGCACCAGTAATGGCGCCCCCAGGGCCTGGCTTGCAGACACTTCACTTTGAAAAAAGCCACCTTCCAGCCCAGACTCACTGAAAGCGACATAGTCCGGACCATATGACTGAAATTGCCAGCCAAATACCGATTCAAAAAATACCTGCGTCGCTGTCAAGTCCGACGCTGCAAACTCTACATAGTTCAATGTATGGTGTGTCATGGTCCTTCCCTCTTAATTTCTTATTTGCACCTTGATATTCAAAACTCGTTCACTAACACCGGTTTAAGATAGTGTACCGACCTTAATTTGCTCCATCTTAGCGCCATGGCATGATAGAGTGCCAGAAAAATAGCACATTAACGATGAATACTTTGTTTCGCATACTTCTAATAGGTTTGCTCATGACCCTGACAGCCCAAAGCCACAGTGCCACAGTTGCACCTGAATTACGCCCTCTGATTGGCCAAAAACTGATGCTTGATTTGAGATACTTTTGTGAACAAGGCAAGGGGACTCAGTGCAGAGCGCCTATGACGTCTCTGCCACCGCAGCTAAAAGACATCCTCCGGGAGTATCATATCGGCGGGGTAATTCTGTTTGCCGAAAACGTACAGGAAATTGACCAGATCGTCGCACTAACAAGCCAACTGTATCAGGCAACTGAGGTTCCCCCATTTATCGCCATCGATCAGGAGGGTGGCAGGGTCGCCAGAATCAATCGTGCCGAGGCAACCTCATTTACTGGCAATATGAGTATTGGTGCAAGCTATGCAAAACATGGCACCCACTACGCGCATGAAGTCGCCTCTGTGATAGGAAAAGAGCTGGCAGCGCTTGGGATCAATGTTAACTTCGCCCCCACTGTGGACGTCAATGCCAATCCAGACAACCCAGTCATCAATGTACGTTCATTTGGTGAGAGCCCCGACATGGTCGCAAAGCTCGGAGCCGCGCAAGTTAAGGCATTTGAGCAACAAGGGGTTATTTCAGCCGTTAAACATTTCCCAGGCCATGGTGATACCAATGTAGACAGCCACACAGGATTACCTCGGGTCAATCACTCTCCTGATCAAATTTACCAACAGGACATCGCACCATTTGCGACCATCATCAAGCACCACGCTCCGGGTATGCTGATGACAGCACATATTCAATATCCGGCTTTGGATGATACGCAAATCCTCAACAAACATGGTGAGAAAATGCTACGTCCAGCCACCATGTCACGCAAGATAATGCACGACTTATTACGGGGTCAACTAGGGTATCAGGGTGTCACTATCACAGATGCGCTCGACATGGCTGGGATCAGTGACTTCTTTGCTCCTGAGCAGGCTGTCATAGAAACCTTTGCAGCCGGCGTAGATATTGCTCTTATGCCTTTTGCGATACGTAGCACGGAAGATATCAGTAAATTCAGGCAATTTATGGACAAGCTTTACCAAACAGCCACCACTCAGCTAGAGGTCTCTGAGCTCAAACTTTCAGCCAAAAGAATTAGCGAGCTTAAAGCACGTTTTTTACCCGAAAAACGCCACCTATCAACCGCCATCGCTGAATCAGTACTGGGTAGTCCCCAACATCGTAAAGTAGAGGCCGAACTTGCTCTGGCGGCCATTACCGAGGTGAAAAATGATAATCTGTTGCCACTGACAATTCGCGCTGATCAACACATTCACCTGATCATGCCAGATAAACAAAAAGCCACGGCCCTTAAACAGGCGTTGCTGGCCAACTCAGCGCATCCACTCACCGTGACAATGTCTAGTCTTCAGGGGTTTAATCCACAGCAAGCAAAGTCAGATATCCAGCGTGCTGATTGGGTGATTGCCGGTCACGCTTCCCCAGCTCAAAGTGCCGCTGAAATTGGAGGAATGGACGACCTGGCCACATTAGCCAAATTTGCAGTAAACACAAAAGCCCAGCCAGAGGCCCTACAAGAGTTAATGATATTCGCCCAAGCGCAGAATACCCCTACGGTTTTCATCAGTTTACGCGCACCATATGAAATTACTCGCTTTGCGCCATACAGCCATGCTGTACTGGCAAGCTACGCGTATAACGTAGATGTTGAAACCGAGCACCAGGTGAGCGGCCCTGCGTACACCGCCCTTGCACAAGTGATAATGGGTAAGGCCAAAGCCAATGGTACGCTCCCCGTCAGCATAGACAAACAGGCAGATTAATCGTATCGGCCTATAATATTGGGGAGATGTTGTTAAATCAGCCTGTTATCTGATGAGGACAAGTATGGACCCCAAGGCATCACTCACTGCACCTAACGCTATTCGCGCCATGATCCGGGCCGGAGATTACTCCGGTCCAACCAATGGCTTTGTACCCGGTTTTGCCCAATGCAATATCTTAATCTTACCAGAAGCCAATGCGTTTGAATTCCAGACCTACTGTCAGCACAATGCTGACTGCTGCCCGTTGTTGGCAAGCAGTATTTCGCCAGGCAATTATCACCTGGATCAACTGGGTCAGGATATTGATATACGCACAGATATTCCACGCTATCGTATACTTAAACAAGGCCAGCTGACCGAAGAAGTCTCTGATATTTCGCATCTATGGCGGGATGATTTCGTCGCTTTTGCACTGGCCAGTCATCTGGCATTTGACACTGTTTTACACTCTTTTGGCATTGCCAGTCCACTTGCTAATCCGACTCACTCTTTACCAATGTATATCAGCAATATCGAAAGCCATCAGGTCGAGCCGTTTGGTGGGCCAAAGGTGGTATGCATGCGCCCTATGAATAAGCTGACATTGATCCGAGCAATTCAGGCCGGTTCAGTGAGTCGGGTACCTCATGGCATCCCTGTTCATTTCGGTGACTCGGGCGAAATAGGAATTACCAACCTGAGTAAACCAAACTTTGGCGAGCCGCTTTGTATTAATTCGGGTGATATACCCGTCTTCTGGACCACCAGCTTAACTGCGCATCTTGCCATCACCCGGGCAGCACCCGAGTGGTGTATTATTAACAGCCCACAACATCTGCTGGTGACGGATAAAGCAGATCTCAGTCTTGTGATCAGCTGAGTTAAGCCAGAGGTCTCTGTTCTGTCTGCTGATGCTCTAACGTTCAACGATGATCCGTGTTAAGGTTCAATAAAAACCAAACAAAAGAGCAACTCATGCTGTTAAATTGCGATTTAGGCGAAAGCTATGGCGCCTGGAAAATGGGCCTGGACGATCAGGTTATGCCCCATATTGATCTGGCCAACATAGCGTGCGGGTTTCATGCAGGCGACCCCAATGTTATGGCATCTACTTTGACACTTGCCAAAACGCATAAGGTCGGGATTGGCGCTCACCCCAGTTACCCTGATCTGCAAGGGTTTGGACGTCGCTCTATGACCCTCAGTGAAAGTGAGCTTATCAATATTTTGCATTATCAAATAGCTGCACTGGAGGGAATGGCACGCGTACATGAAATGACGTTGCAGTACGTTAAACCACACGGCGCACTGTACAATGACATGATGCGCGACGAAGGTATACTGGTTCAGGTACTCAAAGCAATGTCATTGTACCCTGCGCAGCTTAAACTGATGATCCTGGCAACGGCCAAGCAAGACCATCACGCACGTCTTGCGTCACAATTTGGTGTAGAATTGCTGTTTGAGGCCTTTGCAGACAGGCTATACACAGACGAAGGACTCCTAAGCCCTCGCGCGCAGCCCAACGCAGTACATAACGAAGCTCAACTCCTGGCGCAGGTTAAACAGCTGGTCACCCAAGGCACAGTTACGACTTCCAGCGGGCGTTTACTGCCGCTCAAAGCAGATACACTGTGTGTTCACGGTGATAACCCAGACAGCATTGCGCAAATTGTCGCCATCAAAGCACTACTTTTTCAAACCTAAACAATAACTCATAAGGAAAATGTTGTGATAGAAACCCCAAGACTCTTACTCAGGCCTTTGACCAATGAAGACTGGTCATTTTTCCTCTACCTGCACCAGCAGCCTCAGGTGATGCGGTTTATTAAAGACCTGCCTGACCATGACTTTATTCGTGGTCAATTTAATCGCCGCCTGCCTCGCTGGCGAAAACAGCAAAACCACTGGCTAACATTGCTTATTGAAGACCGCCAATCAGGTGCTCCAGTTGGATTGCATGGCTTTTTGTGCAACTGGGTGCCCTTCCAACAGGCAGAGCTCGGGTTTATGCTTGATCCCTCACATCAGGGCAAAGGGTACGCCAAAGAGTCAACTAAAGCGGTGATTGACTTTGCTTTCAACGAGTGTGGTTATCACAAACTAACGGCAACCGTAACCGAGGGCAATGAGCCCTCTTTTAACTTACTGACCAAGTTAGGCTTTGAGCACGAGGGTACACTTAAAGACAACTACCAGCTCGGTGGTAAATGGTGTCATGACCAGAAGCTTGGCTTGATCACGCCAAATTAAACACCAATGACGCAGCCGGAACAAGAACCCGGTTGCGTCGTTGAGCTGAATCACATCAGAATGGTCCTGTAGTATTCTGGGGTGTTTGCCATAGGCTTGACCAGACAAAGTTGCCATGTACGTAGTAGATATGATCGTCATGTATCACGCTACGATCATCTCCTGACCAAACATAACCCTGAAGCTCTGAGTCCGATTGCGGTTCAATAACACTACTGCCCATATACTGTAGCTTTGGCGTTTCACCACTGTGCACTTCGAATGCAGCTAATTCACTGCGTCGATACCAGGTCACACTATTGTCGCTCTCATCCTGAGTGAGCCAGCTTTCTATAGGTAACGTCATTCTGAATACCTCTTCACTGTGCTTTATATAGCTAAATGCATGATAGTCAAACTCTACTGGGCTATATCCGCCGGGAAATACTTTTTCCTGCAGTAAGGTTGGCGCGCCTATGTTGCTGACATCAAAAAGGCTTACCTTTGCGCCTATCTGGTCATCACTCTGCGCAACAGGGTCGATAAACCAATCCTGCACATTCTGACCAATCCCTACTAACAAAGTGTCTGAAACCGGGTGAAGATATGCTGAGTACCCGGGTATTTCCAATGCACCGGTTATTTTAGGGTCATTTCGCTCGCTGAGATCGAGCACATACAGAGGATCAATCTGGCGGAATGTCACGATATAAGCTTTATCACCAAAAAAACGCACCGCATAGATATCTTCCTCCACCAAACCATTGTCAGAAACTTTTCCGATTGGCGTGGGTCGAGTATCGTTGGGCAACTGGCTGAGCAGTGCCAGATTATCGCCTTGCTTCTCCAGTATATACAGTTTGTGCACCATACCATTTACCTCGGTGAAGCGTGACGTTACTACACGCAGCAAATCATTGTGTTCGCTAAAGCGAAGGTTGGTATTTCCACTGCCTAATCGGCCGGCAACTCTGCCGGATGCGCTGTAAGTCGCCGCATTTTCGGTCAGACTGAATTGGTGCATAACTGTCTGGGTTGTGTCCTCAAAAGTCACGTCCTCTGGATCGTAATAATAGCCGTAGAGGTAGAGGTTTTTCTGTGACATATAGATCCCCCGCGTTCGATTTGCAATACAGGTGGAAGTCAGAGAGTCGGGATCGCTTAGTGACACACGCGTGACTGAGGTAATTTGATGATAACCATTAAGCTCCGATGCTTGTTCCGGTACATAGCAAGTAGCGGGGTCTACCATTAGTTTTTGTGTTCCGGTCTTGATATCGGTCACTTTGGGTAACAACTCGGAGATATCCGTCGCCAATATTTTCTGGTAGTTAGTCAGGTTGAGATCTTCTCCTTGTTGCTCAAAACCATCAAAACGCGCTGTAAATTCACTAACCAAATAAAGCGAGTCACCTATAACACGTGAGTCCACCAGCTCACCATCAAAGCGTAACTGATGCGTAATATTGCTCTGTGCGGGATCTTGAATATCAACACGTGCCAGCGTAAAATCCTGAGCAACCGGCTCAGGTACCACTGTGGTGGAAAAGACTCCATCAATGGCGGGCTCTATCCCGAATATGCCCCCCTCATTACTGAGTACGACGGCGAGGTTATCCTCCTTCAGGTAAAGACGTTGTTTCGAATAGTAACCCCTACTGGCTATCAAACTGGAAAGTGGCGTAAGCTCTCCCGCTTCTCCACGTTTCAGAATGCGCACAGACTGCTGATGCTCCCCTTCTGCCGCCTGAAAATCCGTCGTGTTTGCAATATATAAGTAGTCACCGTCATACTTTATCCGGTCACTCTCATCTACTGCTGATTCCTGTACATTGGTGGTGGAAAAAGCGGGAGGTTCACCAGAAGTTGGAGACGTGCCTGCTTCGGAGCCGTCTGCTACGTCTGACGTTCTGTGCTGAGACAGATAAACACCATTTTTAAGGTAAGTCGCAAAGTCCTCTGCACTGGCTTTGCGTAGCTTTTTCGCGCTGGCCTCACCAGTAGATAAGTCAGGCACTTTATCAGGTGGAGTTTGGACCCCCCCATTACCAGGGCCCTGGCCTGCGGAATTACCATCACTCCCTGAACCACATGCACTGAGCAACGCCAACGACAGCGCAGCTGCTGTGACTTTTAAATGATTAGAATTTAACATTGGTTGTCTCCTTGGGATTAAGTATGTGCATAACCATACCTGTTTGCAAAAGAGTTGCTGTTACTCCAGTCACAGTAAATGTTATTTAATGTAACTCTTTCTGGTAATTGGTAATTTAATTGGTAAAGTACCACTGTGCAAAATAGGGAGCAGTGGAAAAGTGAAACGTCTGTCAGGTGTGATTGGCTCAATGTTGTTGAGTAGTATGGCTTTTGCTAACTGTGACACACAGCCAGAAAACTGTATTGAGGTGTCACAATGGGAAGTTTCAGTGGCCGTGGGAGCAGGTGTTGCAACCAACCCTCTGAAAGATGGGGAACACTCCCCACTGATCGTATTACCTTATATCAGTTATTATGGTGATCGTTTCTTTCTTGATAACACGGCGATCGGTTACACATTTGTCAACCAGCAGTCATTCGACGTCAGCTGGATTGCAGAACTCAACTCAGAGCAGGCATTTTTTTCCCGCTCCCGGCCCGGTACTCTGTTACGATCAAACACGCTTTCTCCAGACATAAGTGAACGGGTAGACTTTCCTGAGCCCCAAATCCCTTCCAGTAATGGTGGCGCAACTCCCGATAACGAGGGAAACATCAGCCAGCCAAAAGGAATCAGTGGCTACGTTCCTGTCATAAACAATGACCGAACTCCAGTACAGACAAAACCACCGTCCTTAACCTTTGAAGATCTGGCTAAGAGAAAGTGGGCAATAGACAGTGGCATACTGGCACACTGGTACATCTCTGAACAACACAAACTAACAATAAGATTGCTGCACGACGTTCGGGGGATTTATAAAGGGTTTCATAGCTCTCTTGGCTATAGTTACACACTGCCTTTTGGTCAGCCTAAATATGCACAGTTGCAGTTTAAACTAGGTATAGATTACAAAGATGCAAAATTAGGTAGCTATTACTATGGCATCACAGACAGAGATACCGATCTCACACATTTCCACTATCAGGTAGATAGTACCGTTAATCCCTATGTCGGTATTGCTTATAATCATAAACTAACAAAAAGCTGGCAGTTTAAATTCACGGCAAAACATCAATGGCTTGGTTCGAGTATCGCAAACAGTCCAATTATAGAGGAAGGCTATACCACATCAGTCTTCATCGGAGGCCTTTATGCGTTCTAGCCGCCCTCCGTACGGCCTGTCTGCCGGAGTGCTTTTATGGTGCTCAGGCTCTTTACAGGCCAGTACAGAACCACCACCGTTATTTGAGATTAAGCCATTGGTATGTATGGTCAAGACACAAGGACAAACCTGCCAAATGACCATCCGGGTAAACTGGCACCACGCTGTGCCAGAAAACCTATGCCTGTATCAGGAAAATAAGCAATTGCACTGCTGGGAAAGCAGCAACCAGGGAACAGCCAAACTAGCAGTCAAACTTGCACAAAATATGGAGTTTAGCCTGAGAGATACCAAACAGCATACTCTTGCCAAGAAGACCGTGAAAGTCAATGCAGTGGTTAGCACTAAGTACCGCAGAAAACTGAAAACCGATTGGAGTTTATTCTAATGACCAAAGTCATTCTGGTAGAAGATGATGAAAGACTCGCTCAACTTACCGGGCAGTTTTTACAAAGTAATAATTACGATGTCACCCTGATCCATGATGGCGCCCTGGCTCCGGAGAAAATCATTCAGGAACAACCTGACATAGTGATTCTCGACATTATGCTGCCCAATCTGGATGGCTTTGAGATATGCCGCAGGGTACGACCAGATTACCCGGGACCAGTATTATTTTTAACAGCAAAGGACAGCGACTTCGACCATGTTCGAGGCCTGGAAATTGGTGCTGATGACTATGTAATCAAGCCCGTTGAGCCATATGTACTGCTGGCTCGACTGAACGCGCTATTGCGTCGCCAGGGCAAACAAACAGATAACACTGATACACTGACCTTAGGACAGCTTCACATAGATAAAGCGGCAAGAAAAACCTATCTGAGCGAGCAAGAGATCGAACTGACCAGCTATGAGTTTGATCTTCTGTGGGAGCTTGCCAGACACGCAGGAGAAACCTTAAGTCGCGAACATATATACACTGAAGTGGTTGGCAGACCATACGATGGCTTAGACCGAAGTGTCGATGTGCGGATCTCCAGATTACGCAAAAAGCTCAACGACAACCTGGAACAACCCTACCGGCTGATTACCGTTTGGGGCAAAGGTTACCTGTGCTCAAAGTCTGCCTGGGAATAATGTACTGTGTTGCGGTTGCTTGTTAGCCTATATATTGTGGTATTTGCCAGTATTATTGCTATAAATCAGGGCAGTGAGGCTGTGTGGCGCAATTGGGTTGAGCAGGCACCTGACGACTTACGTCACGCCACTGCTGTGGCAAGACACTACCAACAGGCATTAACGCATTTAAACGAAGCAGATTTTGCGTCGTTTTTAAGTACCCAAACACAACTAACTGTGTTTCCGTACGAAGATGTTGCCTGGTTGCCTGAGCAACTGGCAGCACTCAAAAACGGGGAAATTATCACCTCATTTGATGACACTGGAAACGCCCTGATCCTATTCGTGATCAATGGTACATCGGTTGTACAACTTGGTCCTTTTGCGCCAGCGCAATCCGCGACGATAAAACAATATACAATTAAATTTCTCTCATTTTCCCTATTAGCACTGCTATTGGTGCTTTGGCTCAGACCACTGTGGGTAGACCTGGTGCAACTAAAGCGCACATCCGAAAAACTTGCATCAGGCTCTCTTGAACTCACTCCAACACGCTCACGGTTCTCTGCTATTTATACTTTGACCCAGCAAATTGAAAAAATGGCGCTGAAAACCGCCAGCCTGATGAGTAACCAAAAACAGCTTGTTAATGCTGTCTCTCACGAACTCAGAACGCCTCTTGCAAGGTTAAAGTTTGCGCTTGCCATGCTCGCCCCAAAGGACCCTGAGCAAGTCGCAGCCATGGAAGAGGATGTAACAGAAATGGAAGTGCTGATTGACGAGATGCTCAGTTATGCGCGGCTGGAGTTTGCAAATCAACAACTACATATGCAACGGTGCGATCTGGCACCTCTCATCCTGGATCAACTTGACAAGCTCAGACGCACAACGGACAAGCACCTTGTCCTCAATATCAAGTCAGATATTCCAGTAAAATGCGATCCACACCAGTTATCCAGAGTAGTACAAAACCTGCTGCAAAATGCTGACAAATATGGCCACAGTACAATCAAAGTCACACTGACAATACAACAGAATATGGCTCAATTCACAGTGGAAGATGATGGCCCAGGCATTCCTGAGTCCAAACGAGAACAAGTTTTTCAGCCATTTTCCAGACTAGACAAAAGCCGAAGTAAAGAAACCGGCGGATTTGGCCTTGGGCTGGCCATTGTCAGTAAAATCCTGTCCTGGCATGACACCACTTGTCAGGTGGGGGAGTCTGATCTCGGCGGAGCCAAGTTTAGATTGGCGTTGCCCCTGATGAGTGACTAGCTCATTGATATTAGAATTTAACCGACCCGCGCATCGCTTTAGTCTGGGCACGTTTGCTTTTACTGTCCAAACGCTTGCGCTGAGAACTGCGCGTTGGTTTAGTAGCCCTGCGCTTCTTTTCTACTTTTATGGCCGCGAGTATCAATGTCTTTAACCGCTCCAATGCATCTTCGCGATTCTGTTCCTGAGTGCGAAAATTCTGTGCTTTAATGACAACCACGCCCTCTTTACTGATCCTGCTATCTTGCAAGGCCAGTAATCGCTCTTTGTAGAAAGCAGGTAAGGTTGACCGTTTGATATCAAACCTCAAGTGAATCGCAGAGGACACCTTGTTAACATTTTGCCCACCGGCCCCCTGCGCTCGGATCGCTGTCAATTCAATTTCCCAAGCAGCCAGTTCAACATTATTTGATAGCTTTAACATAGTTACCACGATTCACTTCTATAGCCGCTATCATAACAAGTTACGTATAGATGAGTCTATCTAAGCTCCCCAAGACGAGTCGTAATGGCTGGTGATACGCTGGCGGCACGAAAAGCGGGGGCCAAAGTTGCAGCCTGACCAAGCAGCAGCATACACGCTCCTCCGATAACCAGGAATTCCACAGGCACAACGGCGAGCTCAAACCAATTACTGAATTGCACATTCAGTAGCATAGCCGCAATGCATCCCAGACCAATGCCCAGCACCGTCAAAAGTGCATTCTCAAGCATAAAGTACCCAACTATATGCTCTTTTTGCGCCCCCAGAGCTCGCCGGATCCCTATCTGCCTGCGACGCCGGGTAACGGCAAAACGCGCCTGACCAAACACGCCTAACGCCGTAACCAAAGACAAACACACTACAACCCACAGCAGTGTCATACTGGCCGAATATTCAGCCTGATAGCTCTGCTGCTTTACTTGTTCAAATGTTTGCAACTCTTCAACTTTTCTTCCATGACGACGCATCAGATAGTCAATCGTTTGCGCCATAACCTCTGCCTGTTGGCCTGGCTCTGTGCGTACCAAGTAGTAAACGTACTCACTGGTCTCTATTACCGGCGCAAGCACACTATGTTCCACTACGGCCCAAAAGCTCCAGGCAGCCTGCAAGGTTTTCACGACCCCCCGAACCTGTTGTGGTCGCTTGTTAATATAAATAGTCTGTCCTACAACCTGGCGCCAGTCGTCGGGATAAAGTGCTTGTGCGAGCGCTTGTGTGATGATGATCTCTGTTGCAATACGAAACCCATCTGTTTCTGCAAACAGCGGTGTCTGTGAAAAGCCTTCCCCCGCAATCAACTCTAACCCCATAGTTTCAAGTAGCGAGTTATCACCTCCATAATAACCACTGAAAGTATCATACTCACTATCAGCCTGAGTCGCGACTTCCAGAAAGCGCCCCCAACCAGTCAGAGGTATCCCAGATGTAACTGACGCAGAAGTGACGCCTGACAAGTTACTTATTGCTTGCAAATCTTGGTCAATATCCGCACCTCTTGCAGTAGCTTCTGAGGGCAAGTTAGTGAGTACGTAAAAGGTATGTTGTTCATCCAACCCACTTGGACGCGATAATAAACTGTGCTTGTGCAATGCCATGTAGGCGGCATTCACTAATATCATAAAGGTCAACGCTATTTGCAGCACGAATAACAAAGGAGCGGTGCGGCTGTAATTCAACGCTTTAAGGATTGGTATCAAGTCTCTCATGCTCACCCCTTTATACACTGTTAAGCTGACTGGCGGGCTCAATACGACTGGCACGAATAACGGGCAATAAGCCAAATAATACACTGGCAGATATCGCAATTAAGGGGGTTAACACCACAATAAACATATCCATTTGCATCAGATCGCTACTCAGGTGCTGATAAACCTGACTGCACACCTTGAGTCCCAGCAGCGCTAATATTAGCCCAAGTGCCCCGCCAAATGTGCCAAGCAACAGAGTTTCAATACAGAACTGGTGAAATACCTGTCGTTTGCTGGCCCCGACGGCGCGCCGCAAGCTGACTTCGAGGGTCTTAGTGTGAAACTTAGCCATCATCAGGTTCGTGCTATTGAGCAGGCAAAGTATCAAAAAGCATAATGACAGCCCCAGTGCCATATGGTTATCCTGCGAGATGGCTTCACGCTGAGTCAGGTATTCCACAGGGGTGCTTAGCTTATTGATGATTTTACGTTGAAATCGCCCTGACGCTCGCTGCTCCTGAACATAGGAATACAGAAACTCTTCATATTCAAGGCGCTCAGAGGGCCCATTGAGCTCTACCCAGAAGTAAACCCAGACACACTCCGAAGACAAGAACGCTTCGAATGAACTATCTTCCGGATCACGCCAGCACTCAAAAGCTTGTAAATTAGACGACCATAGCTCGTTACGTACTTGTGTTTCAAAGGGAATAAATACATCTCTGGGCTTGCGAAATGCACGCATCGCCTCGCCGTAAAACCGTGGCAGGATAGGCCAGTTATCCAAAACAGCAACGATTCGGTACTCAAGTGCTCCCAATCGAATAGATTGTCCAACTGAGTTTTGTCCATTAAATAGTCGCTGATTTACATCAGCACTGATCACTGCGACTAACTCCCCCTGCCTGTCTGCTTCAACTGACCAGGGACTGCCAAACCGAATTGGAGCATTAAATGCACTGAAAAAATCCCGACTGGTCGAACGTACCAATGCTGTTTTTGCATCAGAGTCAGCCTGCTGTGGCAACTTAAGTTGATCTCTGTAACCACTGATGGGGACATGGCGCCTTGCCTGATCCGCACGCCATAAGTTTTGCATGTCCTGATAGGTAAGATAGGGAGGAACCCGTTCATCTTCTCCCTGACTGTAATAGGCTTTTTGAGGGTCCCAACTATTTAGCTGAACCAGATAAAGAGAGTCAGCTTTACCTGGTACTGGCTCTTTGTTCATCATGTAGCTGATAGTGTAAGTTATCATGGTTGCAGCAATCCCGACCGCAATCGTGACCACGATTAAGGAACTTAATAGTGGAGTTTGTTTGAAGCTTATCCAGGCCAGTTTGAAATAGTATCTCATCAGCATGCTTCCTCCACATATTGTTGCGTTTATTAATCGCGTAGGACTGGCGCGAACTCTGTTTCGTTCGCGCGCTGTTCCATAAAGTTTTTACTGAACGACCCTCACACGCTCCGCACTATTAAACATGCGAGTGTCAGAGATAATGACTGTTTCACCGACCGTCAACCCGGACAGTACCTCCACCTGCCCCAGACTTTTTGAGCCAAGGCTGATAGATTTTTTAACGGCACTACCATCATCAAGTACATAGGCATACTTGCCACTGTACGCATCGACAAACTGGCCACGGGGTAAATAGGTCACACCAGACTTTTCTTCCAGGACAATACGACTGGTCAGACGCTGGTTTTGCCTGAGTCCGGTAATGTCTGTTTCTTTAAAGCGTATCTTACCTTCGACCTGTCCACGTACGATTTCAGGTGATATGGCAGTCAATTCACCAGCATATGCTCGGCCATTTAGTGTAATTTGTGCTGGCATGCCCAGCGCTAAGTCATCCGCATAGTTTTCCGGAATATTGACCTCAACCTCATAGTGAGACAAATCCACCACGCTCAGTAGTGGCTGGTTTTTCGCAACCGAATTCTTCTGATCGACACTCAGGTTACCAACAATACCATTTACCGGAGAGCGAATTTCCAACGATGCAACACGTCGCTGCAACTCATCAACAAGCACCTGCTGCGCTTGTAATTCAATGGCACGCGTCTGGATCTCAAACTTCTGGCTTTCTTTTAACAGAGCCACTTCTTTGACTGCAAGGCGGTGTTCTCGCTGCGCATTCTCCAGCTCATCTTTGGCTTTTTGATAGTCAATGTCGCTGACAACTTGGTTCTTTTTACCTTCTTCATTACGGCGCATTTCTCGCTTTGCTGCGTTTAACGCCACCATGGCTTTCCCCAGGTAATTTTCTTGTGCCAGGTCTTGCTTCTTCGCCTGAATTTTTTCCCGCTCTAACTGAGTGCCCAAACGTGTTAATTCAGCCTGTTCTTGTGCCAACAAGCTCTTAAGTTCAGGACTGTCTATCTGAGCCAGTGGCTGGTTAATTTCGACAGAATCTCCGGCAGTCACAAGATAAGTCACTGTCCCTTCGGCGGGGCTGTATAGAGTTGGCCTGCGCGCCGCAATGACCCGCCCCTGGACTGAAATATCTCTGACAAATTCACCACGGCGCACTTGTGCAACATGAATATTGTCCATTCTGACGGCGCTCTCACCACTTGCCCACGCAAGCATTTGAGGAACAACAAAATATAATGAAATAATTACACCAGCGATGATCAGGAAATAGCGTTTATAGTTA
Source organism: Pseudoalteromonas sp. R3 (assembly GCF_004014715.1). Classification (NCBI taxonomy): domain Bacteria; kingdom Pseudomonadati; phylum Pseudomonadota; class Gammaproteobacteria; order Alteromonadales; family Pseudoalteromonadaceae; genus Pseudoalteromonas; species Pseudoalteromonas sp. R3. The sequence continues at coordinate 1,064,005 of NZ_CP034834.1, read as the reverse complement.
TGTTTTTTCTCTAATTGGCTGTCCTGAGCACTGGTATCATCGATATACTGCATCTACTACGTCCTTGAAAATAAAAAGTGTTGATCAATACCGAGTCTGAAAATAGCAAAATTCAAACTAAATGTCACCAACAATAAACATTTTATTAATATTTCACTGGTGCATAAAATTGTTTTGGGAACATTATTTACCTTATATGGTTAATTTATATCCCAGGAGTCGGAACGAAAGGCTTGGTGTGTTAGCTGAGAGCTTAAGAGAAGGGGATAAAGCGCGGCCTCCATGCCGCCGCAAGTGCTTGGGAATAACTGTAAATACTGCATAATCGTAATCTAACCTGGACGCCACCTCCTATTTTGCTCAGTTAGGGTCAAATAATTTATCTACTTTGTTAAAAATATTGTTCAGCCCTATGCGGCTCTGTTGAACTGGCGTGCCAACAGTAGTTCACTGTCGCGTAAGGCACGTTTGATCACCTGCATCATGTTCTTACCCTTGGCCCGAACTGAGACACTCGGTAACCCGGGCAACAAAACTTCAATCTTACAGATCGTCAACATACCGTGGCGCTGACAGGGCTGCTCATCCACATCTATCCGCACTTTGCGGATATGGGCCGCATAACGCATAAATTTGTTAGTTGCTAATCTGGAGAGTTGCGACTTCGTCGCCTCCGCAATGCGCTTTCCCGTTGCTCTGAAATTCAGTTTCATAATGCTATCAACCTCTTGAACAAAGCCAGTCAACAAAATGGAGTTGAACTCATATTGTTGCGTCGTTGAGGTTAATCTACTAATGTATTTAAAAAGAAAAAAGCTGATAAATTCTTAGCAAAACGTCGAATATTACGAATGATTACGAACATAAATTATAACCACCTGTACTACTTCTGGCAGGTAAGCCGCCACGGTAGTATTGCAGCAGCAAGTAAGATACTGCACCTGACACCTCAGACCATCAGTGCTCAGATCACCAGTCTGGAGCAGCGTCTTGGCAAACAACTGTTTTTAAGAGAAGGAAGAGGACTAAGACTAACCGAATACGGACAACTGACACAACAATATGCAGATGACATGTTCGCCATAGCCGAGGAGTGGCTGGAAACGACCAAAGGTGATCTCGCATCGATTAATCGCACGCTCAAAGTCGGCATTTCAGACGCTTTGCCAAAGTCACTGGTATCAAAGTGGCTTGCCCCTTTGATTGATAATGAGCGCATTTCAAATCTCCACTGTATTGATGGGCAACAAGCCGAATTACTGGCGCAAATGGCCACACATAAGCTGGATCTTGTGTTGGCAGACAAACCTTTAGACGGTGATACACCGTTTAAACTCTTTTGCCATGAGATTGGGAAAAGTCAGATCGGTTTTTATGGCGCAAAACACTCTCAGGCCATAACCAGCGATAACTTTCCAGCCGCGCTCGCTGAAACGCCGATTATTTTACCAGCGAAGAACAGCCCGGTGACAAGTGCTATCCAGTACTGGCTTAACGAACAAAAAATCGAGATTTCGGTCGCGGGTCATGTCGATGACAGTGCATTGATGAAGGCGCTTGGTCAACAAGGGTTTGGTGTATTCCCTGCTCCTTTATCTGTACGTGACGAAATTGAGCGTCACTATGATGTTAGTTTTATCGGTGCAATCGCCAACGTCTACCAGAACTATTATGCTTTTACCCCGGACAGGCTAATCAAAGATTCTATTTACTCTGAGTTTGTTCAGCATGCCCGAGAGATTGATGACAGCAAGGAATTAATGTGAATAAACCTAAAATAGCGATTCAATATTGTGTCCTGTGTCAGTGGTTACTGCGCAGTGGCTGGCTTGCTCAGGAGTTGTTGTCTACTTTCTCTGACGAGCTGGCTGAAGTCGCACTGGTTCCAGCCAGCAAGGGAGTTTTTAAAATCTATTACAATGACACCTTAATCTGGTGTCGCGAGCGCGATGGAGGCTTTCCCGAGGCGAAAATACTAAAACGCCGGGTACGAGATCAGCTTGACCCTGAGCGTTCAATGGGCCACATTGACACTTAACTCCCTCTATCCATGACAAATTGACCGGATAATTCCCCAGATACAGGCAGATTTAATTTCATGGAGTAGTCATGTTTCAATGCCGATTGATATTAAAGCTTAAAGCGTTCAACCAATTGAGTTAACTTGGCTGCAAATCCACTCAGTGACTCGCTGTCTTTGGCCATAAATTCCATTTCCTGCGAGTTACGAGAGGCTGTTTCCTGCACTTCTTTCATCAGCCCGGCGATACTCTCACAGTGTTCGGCCTGATGATTTGCAGCCCCCAGGATCTGCTCACTCAATGCTGTCGCCTGTTCAATCGCCTCACTGACTTGTGCCATATTCTTTGCCAGAATTTCACTTTGCTCTGCGCATTCCTGCACATCTTGTTGACCACTTTGAATTAAAGTCGCTGTCGAATGGGTATCTGCTTGCAAGGCTGCTATCATTTTGTTGATCTCTTGCGTCGCATTTTGTGTTCGAATGGCCAACTGTCTCACTTCGTCTGCCACCACCGCAAACCCCCTGCCCTGCTCACCGGCACGTGCGGCCTCGATGGCAGCATTGAGTGCCAATAGATTCGTTTGCTCTGCGATAGCGACAATGGTATCAAGGATTTGGCCAATGCTTTCACTGTGGCTTCTTAGTCCGTCCATCGCACTGACCGATTCAGCCATCCTACCGTTCAGCGACATGATCTTCTGCTTATTTTGCATCACACTTTGCGCTGTCTCATGGTTCAACGACTGAGCGCGCTTGAGCCCGGCCACTCCGTGATCAGACTGTTCAGACACATCAACTGCGCTGCGAGCAATATTCGATGCAATGCTAAGCGCGTTGTCGGTGCGCTCTACCTGAACTGTCGCTCGGCTGGTGAGCGTTTGGCTGCGTTCCAGTGAGGTACCAGCGAGACTCTTTAATTCGTATACTTGGGTGTCAATCTCTTCTAGTAAGCCACTCAGATTTTGTTTTACCTGATTGATGTTGTCAGTCAGCGTACCAAACTCATCATCCTGACGCTTAACTATTTGTTGTGAAAAGTCGCCACTAGCAATGTATTTAAGCATCTTGTTTACAGCAGCCAGCGGGAGCAACATAGCGCGGCTGGTAGACAGCGCGATCCCGATTGCAAGTACCGCGAATACCAGTACTAACAATAAGGCTGCGTTTTTAGCCTGTTCAATAATCAGATCAGACTCCTGCTGATAAAGATCAAACTGGCTTTGCGCATGGCTTTGAATGGTGTCAATCTGGGAAAAGAGAGCCTGATAAGCTTGCTCTGCTTGCTGATAGCTCTGTGTAGCCATTTTCTGTCCGTCATGACGACGAGCCAGTGCCTGATACAAAGTCCCCGGTGCTTTTAGCTGCTGAGTTATTTTCTCCCATGCAGGCTCAAACTGCTGTAACAGAGGCTCTACGGGCAACCCGGCAGACTGGCGTTTTAGATAAGTAAAATTGTCACTGATGTTATCGACTATAAAGCCAACATCCTCTCGATGAGTAGCAAAACCGTCAGGCCCAACCTGTGCAAGCGACTGCACATTATTCTCCAATGTAAACAACAGGTCATCTATCCTGATACCTGTTCCTGCCACTTCATCTCTCAGACGACTGTTGGCCGTCTCTATCAGTTCAATATCCAACATTGCCGAGCCAGCAGTGTTTCTTTGTTCAAAAAAACCAGCAACGCCTTGCTGAATATGAGTTGTTGCCTGAAACTGGCTTAATCGAGCGGCAAACAGAGCACCTGACAATTGCTGTAATTCTGAGCGGATACGATTTACTTCACGTAAAGGTTGCACCACTCGCTGGTGATCTTTAGAACGTGCCTCTAAATCAGCCAGCAATGATTGAGCTCGCTCTTCCGCTTGGCTATACGCCAGCTTTATTTGCCTGACACGGCTTTCATCGTCAGCACTGTATGTTTTTGAAACCAGATTGCGAATTCGAAGCTGTTGTTGCTGAAATTGTTCAGCAACACGCAAGATAGGCTGGGCGGTGTCAGTTACTTTGTGATTGGCATGTTGGATTTCCAGCAGTGCCCAGTAAGCAAGTCCACTGGCAATAACCAGCAACATACCGATACCACCAAAGCCCAGAGTAATTTTGTGTTTAATGGAAAGCCGCAACGGCAACATGGCTATACCTTCCTCTGCTACCGTCTCAGAAATTACCTGGCGGCAGCGCTAAATAATCGAGTTGTTTAATAAAATATATAACACAAACATAGGCAAAATTGTTGTATTTAGAAACAAAATAACTGATTTTCATTGCAAAATAGCAGCAATTCGCGTTACCTGATTACTTATTGGCATCTTTACGTATTTGCTCAAGCAAGTCTTCATCGCCGATCATACGTTGCATCAGATTGTATACCTGACTATCGATATCATTGTTGTAGAGCTTCAATATATCGCTGGCCAGTTGCCGCTTCAAACCCGGATACTGTTCATCATTAGCCTGATAGTATTGCGCCATCAGGCCTTCCGCGGCCGTAGCTCGCATGTAATCGTTACTTTCCTTTTCGACAATATCAAGTAAAGAGCGCGCTATACGCCCATCTACGACTGGTGTTTGGGCTACCACATCCAATGCCTGGACGCGCAATTTATCATCGTATTGGCCACGACTGATTTTGATAACTGCGTCTACGGTATCATAGTTCATAGTGTCCATTTGGGTACGATTGAGAACATACATATTCATCTGTAACTGCCCCATCGCTGACAGGCGATCAATCACAGGCAAACTCTCGTCCAGTACCTTTTGTTGTAACTGCTTAGAAAGCTTATCCGCATACTCTGGGTCGGTCTTCAGGCGCATTTCATAATCATCAGGCAGATCTTCGTAAAAACCATATACAGGATTGCTTTCGCGATGTTCAGCTCTCTCTCGTTGTTCTTTTTCTTCCAGGATCGCTAATACCGACTCTTCAAGAGATTGAGCGGCCCCAGGCGCCGAAAAGGCGCGATTTTCCAGCTCTAGTACACGCTCCTGCAAATAGCGTACTTGTTCTTTTAACTGCTGAATGTGCTGTTGACCTTCCACAGACTCTTCCGTTTGATTAACTGTAAACCGCTCACTTTGCGACGCAAGGTGTTCCCGGTCTGCTGATAAGGTCAGGTGTGTAAGATCTCGCTCTGGCGGTTGAGTAAAATGACTGTAGAGCGCGATACACAGCGCACTGATTGAAAAAGTAAACGACAGTGTGGTTTTTAATTGTGACATATATTTCCTCTCAAGCCTGGCAATCTACACAAAAAGCATTGCTTTTGCATCGAGAATACTGTTAAAAGTTGTACCTCCACAAAACAGGTCTGCAAAGTAACAAGGATTCAGGATGGTAGCCCGCTGGAACACGATCAACACAAGTATCTTAATCATCTCATTGGCAATGCTCGACTTGCTTTTGACCCTGCTTGGCGTTTGGTCTGTGGAAGGAGAGACACGCGTCTGGGTTTTGAGTTTCGAAGCACTGACTTTGACCTTGCTACTGTCCAACAGCGTCATAATAAGACAATCAATCTATCAACATCAATACGCTCACCGTTGTCGGCTATTTGCAAATATGGCCGTTTTATCCATTTTGTTTTGTCTGGCCGGCGACCTGGTTAATTTCAACCTGACGCAAAGTTACTTTCAACACGGCACAGTAGTAAAGCACGATTATCTGGCGGATTCAGTGTGGTTTTTTATGCCTGGGTATATGTTTTTATTTTTGGCTTGCTGGCGTTTGTTAAACTACTCAGGTGTTCAGGTGATTTACTTTATGCTTGCCGTACTACTCACCGCACTATTGGCTTTGTACAGCTTCCTGTCTATGTACCTGCCTGGCAGTGGCTGGTACGTTACATTCCTAACCGGCGGCTACGCCGTGTTTATTGCTCAGGCTGCGCTGCTGGGTTTTTGCCTGTTAATCCGTTCCAACCTGCCAAAAGTACCCAGATTCATCCTGGCGTTTGGCATGATACTCGCCACCTTGGCCGACGCACTCATCGGACAATTTTGGATTTTTGGCAACGAAGGGCAAGGTTATTACCCCCAGATCAGAGCAATTAACTGGGTACTTTATATCACTTCACAGGCTATCGTTATCCATTTGCCCACCATTGCACTGGCGCAAACTCACAGTTCAAGCCGTACCTGCGCAGCAGATGCGGGTTTTGCAAAATAATAACCCTGAATATAGTCACATTTTTGCTCCAAAAGAAAGGCCAGCTGCTGCTCTGTTTCGACTCCTTCTGCCACCACTTTTAAGCGCATATTGTGAGCCAGGCTGATAATGGCCCGAACCACCATTTCACACTTTTCATCTTCTCCCAGCTTGCGAACAAACTCACGGTCTATTTTAAGTGTGTCGATCGGCAGGTGTACCAGATAACTAAATGATGAATACCCCGTGCCAAAATCATCTATCGCTACGGCAATCCCTAAACGTTGAAAGGCATTAAGAATCTCAATTGCCTGTTGGGGGTTTTGTATCATCATCCCTTCAGTTACCTCTACTTCGATGGCATCAGCCGGTAATTGATACTTTTGCAGCAAATAAAACACCATTTCGGGCAACTCCTCACGCTGCAATTGCTCCATCGATAAATTAACGGCTATGCAGGGCGCACAAGACATTTCCGCTCGCCATTTTTTTGCCTGTACGCAGGCCTGTTCAACAACCCACTCACCCACTTTATTGATCAGCCCGATTTCCTCCAGTTTAGGAATAAAAATATCCGGGCCGACTCTGCTGCCGTCGGCAGGAAACCAGCGTAACAGGGCTTCTACCTTGTTGACTTTATTATTTGCGACATCCCACTGCGGTTGATAGTGCAGCTCAAACTCCTGATGTTCGATGGCCGCCCTCAGCTTTTGTTCCAGCTCCAGAGATTCCAAAGCTTGCAAATGCAGTTCTTCGGTGAAAAACTGAAAGTTCTGTCCCCCCTGTTTTTTGGCCCGATACATCGCCAGTTCAACGGCCCTTAATACACTGACGCTGTCTTCACCTGCGCCAGGGAAACGTGCTATACCAATACTGGGGCCGATGTAAATTTCGTTTCCCCGAATATGATAAGCACCCGACAGGTGACTGAGCAAATGCTCAGCAAGCACAGCCTCATTTCGGACATGCTGCTCAATAAAATTCTCCAGCAATATCACAAACTCATCGCCGCCGATCCGTGCAACAATGTCACCATCACTGACCGTTTTTACAATCCGGTGACCGACTTCCTGAAGTAGAATATCACCCACCTCATGACCAAACTGGTCATTGATCTGCTTGAAATGGTCTAAATCGAGATGCAGGAGCGAAAACTCTCGGCCATGCCTGAGGCTACGTTTAATCGCCTGCTGCAAGTGCTTCTCGAAAGTGCTGCGATTTACCAGTCCTGTCAGAGTATCAAACTGAGATAAACGACTCAGTTGCTCTTCAATGCTGCGCTTTTGACTTATATCCTGAAAGGCGATAACAACCCCAAACAAAGTACTGTTTTCATAGATGGGCGTGGCAATAAACTCAGCAGGAAACATGCGTTTTTCGTTATCCTTGAATAACCCGTATGAATCCCGATAGGTATACCCCTTTGTACAGTGCTCAAATATTTTGCAGTTTTGCCAATTTGCAATACCCGCAAGCGACGTAGACAAACAAATGAACTCCGAAATATCAGCGCCCACCAACACATTTTCATTCAAGCCCAGTATTTTCTCGGTCGCCGGATTGGTATAAGTGATGCGACCCTGTGTATCGACTCCTAAGATCCCCTCACCAATCGACTTCAATAATAGGCGGTTCTTGTTTTCAAGCTCCTTAATATCATGAAAAGATTGCAAAAGTTTCGTTCTTTGCTGTTCCAGCTCAAGAAAAACCTGCACTTTACTGTATAGCGTGTGCGCATTAATGGGTTTGAACAAGTAATCGACGGCACCCACCTCATATCCTTTAAATTCCAGTGCTTCGGTATGATCTGCGGCAGTGATAAAAATGATTGGCGTATGCTTAGTTTCATCATTCATCCGCAGCAAAGAGGCCGTCTCAAAGCCATCGATGCCTGGCATCATCACATCCAGTAGAATAACCGCATACTTGTGCCGTAACACCAGCGACAATACTTCATGACCCGACTCAGCAGAGTGAAAATTGGCACGCATATCTGCAAGGATCTTTTTGACCACTCGATGGTTTTCGGGCCTATCATCAACAATTAAAATCGTTGGTTTGGTGCAATCGTCTTCATGCACCTGATTTCGCTTCAGTGCTTCCATAAGTCATCCTGGTCTGTTTCTTTCCAGCTCCTTCAAGCTTAGTACAAAAATCGCATCTTCCAGCCCGAACTGAAGAAACCCATCTAAGTCTTTAGTCCTAGTTTTGGGCCCGGAACTTTGCGATAAAGCGTTGCAGCATTGTCCAGTAACTGCCATCGAGCGCTGGTGTCCAGATAATCGAGATTTTCCAGCCTGCCCAGCCCTAAAAAGCCACTGTGATGCAGGCTTTGATCAAACAAATCAACAACCCGCTTTTTTAAATTATTATCAAAATAAATCATCACATTACGGCAAAGTACCAGTTGCATTTCGCCGAACACGCCATCACAGACCAGATTATGATTGGCAAACACGATATTTTGAGCCAGTTCCATTCGAACCTTGCTGCTGTGATATTGAGTCGAAAAGTACTCATGAAATGGGGTATCGTGTGATATGGTCAGCCGATTATAGTTTTGCTCTCCCTGATGCATGGTTTCTTCAGTGAAAATACCTACTTTGGCTTTTTCTAAAATACGATCATTAAAGTCTGTCGCATAGATTTTTGCCCTGTCATATAAGCCATGTGCCTTTAGCAATATGGCAAGAGAATACACCTCTTCCCCCGTGGCACAGCCAGCATGCCAAATTTTAAAGTAGGGGAAAGTCTCTAATACAGGAAGTACGTGTTGCTCCAAAGACTGAAAAAAGGCGGGGTCTCGAAAAAACTCCGTCACACTGACTGACAGCTCCTGAATCAGTTTGTGCATGTACCCTTTTTCATATAACACTTTGGGGATCAAGTGAGAAAAGTGGGGCAGATCGTCCATGAGCATACAATTTTGCAAACGCCGGACCAGCGTACTGCGAGCATACTGTGAAAAATCATAACCACTGCGCTGAAACAATACATCCAGTAAAATGTCGACCTCCAGCATTTGCTCAGGGCTTAGCTTTCTCTCAGGGTCTTTGCCCTGGGTTAGATTAATGGAGTCTGTCAGTTGCATTTTGTGTTTCGTATAGCCATATTTTCATCATAGAAATCAAAACATTGATATCAACCGGCTTAGCAAGGTAATCACTGGCTCCGGCCTCAAGGCATTTCTGTTTATCCTCGCTCATCGCCTTGGCGGTTAATGCGATAATAGGGAGGCTCTGGGAAATATCTGCACGAATGTGCCGCATGGCTTCAAAGCCATCCATTACAGGCATCATAATATCCATCAGGACCAAATCGAATTGCTCACTTTGCTGCAGTTTTTCCAGAGCCAGCTGACCATTATCTGCCATAGTCACGGCCAGGCCTTGCTCTTTCAACAACTTAGATAAGGCATAGGTGTTCCGCAAATCATCATCAACCAGGAGTACATGAAAGCCCGATAAGTCAATGGGCTGGCTGATAATGTCACTTTGCTTAGCAGCCATCACACTCGGTGGTAACTGCTGCTCTACTGAGTGTAAAAAGAGCTCGACTTCATCTTGCAAGCGCACCGGAGCGTGATCGGTTTTCAGTACAATTTTATCGGTAAAACGCAACAGTTGATGGTATTCATCCCGGCTTAAGTCCTGTGCGGTATAAACAATAATTGGCGGCAGTGTTAGACCTGGTTCGGTATCCATTCTTTCAAGCAATTCAAAACCCGATATATCCGGCAGATTCAAATCTACAATACAGCAGTCTATCTGGTGTTGTTTCAGCACCTGCATGGCTGTGCCACCATCATTGGCAACATGTAGCTCTAATCCTTTTTGCTGTAAAACCTGCTTAATCACTTTACAGGCATCATTATCATCTTCTACCAAGAGCAAATGCTTAATGTGTTTTTGCAGCAAGACCTCGAACTTTGCAAAAACCTGTTCCATTTGCTCTAAAGACACGGGCTTGGTTAAAAAGTCGATGGCGCCTTTTTGCAATGCTTTTGGATCTTTATTTTTGCCCGAAACAATATGCACCGGGATTTGGCGCGTTTTAGGCTGCGACTTTAAGGTATCTAATAACATCATACCATCCATATCAGGCAGCCCAATATCCAATATCACCGCGCTGGGGTGTGCTTGCTGAACCATGTTCAGTGCCTGTTTAGCTTGCGAACACACTACAGGATCAAACTGATGCTTGCGGGCAATATCAGATAAAATGCTGGCAAACTGGCTGTCATCTTCAACGATTAGAATCGTGCTGCTAAGCCCTGCTGCCGAATTTTCCGAGGGGTCTGTTGTAACAATGGCGTTGTTGCCAGCTTCTTTGTCAGCTTGCGGCTCAGCCAGTAAAGCATCACCATGCACTTTGACGAAGTCACTTTTCGGCAACGCCTGCTTTGGTTGCACATCAGGCAGAGACGGTGGCTCATCCTGCTTTTCATTATCTGCTTGCTTGTGGCGCGGAATATACAAAGAAAAGGTACTGCCCTTATTCACCTCGCTGACCAATTGGATCTCTCCGCCCATTAACAGGCTAAACTCTCTCGAAATGGTCAACCCTAAACCTGTACCTCCAAAAGCCCGACTGGTTGACCCATCCGCTTGCTGGAACGCTTCAAAAATCGCTTTTTGCATGTCTTGCTCAATGCCAATGCCCGTGTCTCTCACCACAAAGCTCAAACTGTTATCCGGGGTCAATGTTGAATTGCTAAACTGAACGTCGCCCGCAACGGGTTCTATACATAGTTCTACATATCCTTGTTCCGTAAACTTGAAGGCATTGGAGAGTAGGTTTCGAAGTACCTGTTCCAGTCTCAGCTCGTCTGTTTCTATATCCTTAGGCGCCAACGCAGAGACCGTGATTTTAAACTCAAGATTTTTTTCTTTTGCAACCGGGTCAAACTGCCTTTTTAATCGGGCAACAAAACTGTGTAAATCAACTCGGTCCGAAATCAATTTAAGTTTACCCGCCTCAACTTTCGACAGATCCAGGATCTCATTAATTAAGGTCAGTAAAGACTGGCCACCGTTGTAAATCACTTCTATGTCTTCAAGCTGATCTTCGGTTAAATTGCCTTCGGAATTGCGGGCTAAAGACTGTGACAGTAATAGTAAGCTATTAAGCGGCGTTCTCAATTCGTGAGACATGTTGGCCAGAAACTCAGATTTGTATTTGCTTGATACGGCCAGTTGCTCGGCACGATGTTGCAACTCAATTCGGGCGTTTTCAATTTCAATTTTTTGCTTTTGCAAGGTGTCTGTGCGTTCTGTAAGCTCAGTATTGGTTTGGGTTAGCTGGCTTCTTTGCTCTCTGAGCTCTTCTTCCGAACGCTTGAGCTCCTGCGTTTGCTGCTCCAGCTCTTCATTGGCGGCTTTAAGGTCTTGCTGCTGTGATTCAAGTTCTTCTGCTTGTTGTTGCGACTCTTCAAGCAACTCCTGCAATCGCTCCCGAGACAGAGCCGATGCAAGCGCCTGTGCAATGCTATCGGCACACAATTCCAACAACTCGATACCGACTCCAGAAAACGAGTTTACACTGGCTATCACTAATACCGCTAACACCGCACCACCTTGCTGTTTGTCTTTCACAGGTACTGCCACAATATGTCGCGCAAATGAGTGACCAAGGCCTGAATCCACCGACATAGACACATGCTCTTCAGGCAAGTCACTAAAATACAACAACTTGCCTTCTAATGCCGCTTGCCCAATCAGACCTTCCCCCAGCTTGAACTGCGTACTTTGTGTATTACGACATTTATAGGCATAACTGGCTTGTAACTGATATTGTTCGCCTTCCAGTGCGTACAACGCCCCCACCTCAGCGCCCAGATAGCTGCTACAAAAATCACACGCAATTTGATAAATTTGCCCCGCAGTTCGTGTACCTGTGAGGCGCTCAGCGATATCTGCCTGCCCAGCCTTTAACCAAGTTTGCTCTTGCGATAGCTGGTGGGCTTTACGCAAGTTTTTGGTCATGGCGTTCAATGCTATCCCGAGTAAATCTTTTTCACCTTTTGGTGTGAAGTCCTGAGCGTAATCCCCTTTTTCTATTTTCTTGGCGTGCTGAGTTATATCTCGCAGTGTTTGGGTCATTTTTGCCAGCGATCTGGATAACTGCCTGATCTCAGTGATGCCCAGAAGTTGCACATTGGCACTAAAGTCCCCGCCAGCAACCCGATCGGCCACCGCAATAGACTGGCTCAGCGACCTGCCTATTTGTCTGTTGAGCAGATATGCAATACACATAGTGATAAGTGCCGCTAAAAATAGGGCAATCGATGCCACACCGGTTAAATCAGCAAGGCCGTCCTGACCGGCCGCCAAGCTCTGATCTGCAAGCGCCTGTTGAGCCAGCTCTATTTCTACTAACTGATTCTTAAGCGCTCTGGTTAGCGGCCCTAATTGCTCGCGCCAGCTATTTTCAGCCTGATCCCAGGCATTGCTGCGCCTGAGTTCAAAAATCTGCGGTAATAATTGCCAGAACTCTTGCCTTAATCGCGCCACCTTCTGAATCTGAATATTTTGCTGCTGACTTAGCAGAGCCTGCTGCTGTTGCACATTTAACCAGGCATCTTCATGCCAGGAACGATGCCGCTCAAATTCCAGGAAATATACTTCCTGGTTACTGAGCAAAAATGCCTGAGCAGCCATCAGTGCGCTGGTAAAGCTGCCGCGAAAGTCTGCCAGGTTTTTAAGTAACTGCTTACGCGATGGCTCCACCGCCAGTTCATTCTCCCACTCAATTGTTAAAGTGACGGCACTGATAATTTGCTGTGCACGAGGCGTGGCCTGATTGAAAAAAACCTGCAAGCCCGGAAAATTGCTCTCAGATTGTGCTATTTCTTCAATTTGTTGCTGGATCAGCCTGGCTTCATTAAGCTTATTTTCAAGTCTGGAGATTTGTGTTTGGCTCAGTGCTGACAACGCCAAGCGTTTGATCTTGAAAAGAGACTCATCAATGCCTTGCCAAGCCTCACGCCGCCCTTGCAAATGCTGTTGCCCCCCTCCAGCCATCCAGGATTTTAGCTCGAGTTTAGAATCCTCAAAGTTGGACCTCAGTGCCTGCATATGCTTAACACTGGCCAGTTCATTGCTGCTGAACTGAGTGCTGCGACGCTCCAGCTCTGCTAACTGAAAGAGCGCCGCAATGACAATGGCAGCTGGGATCAAAAAGGCAAGTACAAACCCCATACTGATGCGCGTGCTTAATGTATTTAACTCCATTATTCCTTCTCTCTGTAAAGCGCCAGTCCATTTATTCTGGAAATATCCACTCAGAGTATAGTCACGCAGTCAAAAGTTGGGGCAATTTTCTGCCTAAAATTCACGCTATTGATGAGATAGAAAATTCTAATTTGAGCCACTCGAATAAAGCCACCATTTCAGGTCGTAGCCAGTGACTTTCGGGGGCCACCAAATGGTAAGAAAATGCCAACCTAAGTGGTTCAACCGGGAGTTTCTCTAATTCTCGACAATTCAGGGCATGTTGCACAATGTGGTGCCAACCCAGGGCTATGCCCTGACCATATTTGGCCGCCCCCATCGCCAGACCCACATGACTGAAGGTGTTAACACGCGACACCTGACCGCCCAATGGTTCAAAGCGACTCAACCATGCCTCCCAACCAAGATTTGCTGGTGCATCCTCCACCCCACCGCGATAAGCCAGCAAAGGCACATGCCCAATCCAGTCGCTAACCGAAGATAAATGAGGATATTGCTGGCGAAGCGTCGGTGATATCACGGGATACGTATACTCATCGGCCAGCCAACGACTGTCCAAATCAGCAAACGCTCCCCGACCAAAGTGCAGATGACCATGAACCCGATTGCTGGCGAAATCAGCCAGCTGGTCCATTGCTATCAGCTCCAGTTGAATTGTAGGCAGCGCTTTGTATAGGCGGCTGAGCCTGGGTAACAGCCAGTGCTCCAGTAATGAAGGGATCACCGCAAGAACGAGGGTCTGCTTATCAGTTTGCGCCTTAAGTCTGGCCTGGCGGATCCCAGCGTTGATTTGTGCCAATCCGTGATTGACATCGGCCCTCAACAACTCGCCCGCGGGTGTCAGTAATACCCCTTTGGACTTCCTGTAAAACAACTGTACATTGAGTTGCTGCTCCAGTTGTTTCATTTGATGGCTAATCGCGCTGGGGGTTTTGTGCAGGATCTGACCAGCTTTGGTGAAACTCAGCTCAGCTGCAACCACAGCAAAGCTTTGCAGTGCAGTCAGCGAAATGTTTGCCTCAATCATGATATGAAAATAATTAACAACAGATTGAGTTATTATCGCTTTTGCTCACAGCAATTCAACTCCATACTGATGCCAGTCGTCGCAATCTGGAGTAATAAAATGTCCCAATACCATGCAACTATTCGTTGGCAGCTCAACCACAATGAAAGTTTTACTGAACAAAAATACAGCCGAGTACACCAATGGCAATTGGGTGGCGGAACAAAGCTTGCTGCTTCTGCGTCACCACACATTGTGCCGCAGCCTTACTCAGTTCCTGAATATGCAGATCCTGAAGAAGCGTTTGTTGCCTCTTTATCTAGTTGTCATATGCTATTTTTTCTCCACCTGGCGGCAAAATCAGGCATTGTGGTACAAAGTTACGAAGACAAAGCGGTCGGCATACTCAGTGAAGACAGTCTAGGTAAAAAAGCCATGACTCAAGTTACCCTTCGCCCCGAAGTAATCCTGGCTGGAGATAATGTCAACGGACAGATCAACCTGAACACGTTACATCATCAAGCTCATGAGCTGTGCTTTATTGCCAACTCTGTTAAAACGGAGGTACTGGTCCAACCGATTTAGCTGGGAAAGTGGATCACCAAGGTAAATTGCTGGTCTGAGTGATACTGTTCCCGCCAACCAAAGCACGCACATACACGGGCAACAATTTGGGTGCCTAACCCCTGACCGTGATGTGCTTGTTGTGTACCAACTCGATTGGAAAAGGTCATGCCACCATTATCCAGTGTTACAACGAATGTGCCTTCACCATGTTGCAGCGCGTTTTTGCCCAGCTGCGTCAGGAGTAAGGTCAACAGACGCTGCTGCACTGGCTGGCTGACCGGCTCTGTTGGCAGATTCAGCTCTATGCACAGACCTTGTTGCTGCCAGCTCTGTTGCCAGCTTATCAAAACCCCATTCAAATCGGTGACTGTCAGGCGTGCCTGATCGGCTCTGCACAGCAACAAAATAGCCTCACTCAGCGAAACCAGATCCTGACCGGCTTGTTCAAGCTGAGTTAATAAAGGTAAAGCATCTAAAGGCAGTTCATCCAGCTGCCCAAATCGTGCCAGCGTATTTTGGATCTGTGCCAGTGGCGTATTAAGTTCGTGACTTAAAAAGGCGGAATACAGCCGCTCCTGCTGCTGAGCATAGTCTTGTGCATAGGCATCGGTGGCGGCGAGAATAGACTGAGAAGCAAACTCTTCAAACTGTGTTGGGTCGCTATCCGGTGACTGCAAAGACGCAGTGAGTTGTTCAGACTCGCGCACAATACGCTGATGAGTGGGCCACCATATCAGGGCGGCAAACACAAACAGCGCCAGCGTCAGCGCAATAAACACCACCAGCAGACTGGGCGAATCCTGTCCGGCAATGCGATGTACAATGTACAGCGGTTCGGGCGGCATCTCTGCATAGCGCAGAATATACACATAGTCTTCACCCAGTGTGAGCAACTGTGTGAATTCCCGAGTCTGTTCGTCAGGCCCCAGCCCATGACGCGCAAAAGTACGCTGATAGTCTGTGGGCAGATCTTGCCAGTGACCCATGAACTTGCCGGTATCCTCATAAGGTAATTTTAGCTGGCCCGACAGCGCCACCTCCAGATCCTGATAAAGATAATATTCTGACGTGCCATCCCAGGCATAGTGATAAACCTGACTGGCTACCCAAACCCAGATCAAAGAAAAGATGCTAAACAGCAAAAACAATCGCCTGGCCAGATACCACCTGAGCGTTTTTTGCTTCATGATGCGGTTTCTCTCAACGCTACGCCCTGTCCCTTGAGCGTATGTATCACTGACGCTTCATCCCTCTGGCTCAGATTATGTCTCAGCCTGGTTATCAATGACTTATACATATTGTTGTTGACCTCACTGTCCGGCCAGATATGGCGTAAGATCTGGACTTTACTGACCGGAGCGGGGGCTTGTTCAGCCAGTAAAGCGAGCAACTGCCATTGCTGAGGCGATAGCACTATGGTGCGACTGCCTCGCCGGGCAATTTTTGCCGAAAAGTCGATATGCAGATCACCCAGCTCAAACACCTGATTTTGTTTGCTTACTTTACCCGCAAGTAACTTGACTCGCACTGCCAGCTCCGGAAGCGCAAAAGGTTTGGTCAAGTAATCGAGTGCCCCAGCCTCAAATGCAGCCAGCTTATCATCTAGTGCCGTTGCGGCAGTGCAGAATAATACCGGAGCGTCAAACCCCGCCAGTGTTTGTTGCAACAAACTCAATGCGTTACCATCAGGCAATGCCATGTCCAGAACAATGGCGTCATACTTATCAAAAGCGGCATTTTTGGCCGCAATCTCCTTTGCACTGGCAAGCGTTGCAGCATAATCCACGTCAATCCCTTCTGCGTTAAGAAAGTCGATGGTTTGCGCAGCCAGAACCGAGTCGTCTTCCACCAATAAGATCAGCATTTAACCTCTATACTGTTACCTTGTGGTTACCATGCTATTGATAGTGTATCGGCATCAACGAGGAGTCAACAATGCGAGCAACAAAGATGATCACCAGCAGTTTTCTGATAGCCGGTTTAGCCCTCAGTGGCTGTAACTCAGACAATCAAACAACGAGTCCAGCTACGACACCGACAAACACCCCGAATGTAGCGCAAACCAATGATATTAATAGCGCCACTATGGTCTTTACCAATGGACGAATATACACAGTGAATACTGAGCAACCATGGGCACAAGCCGTGGTGCTGCAAGACAACAAAATTGTCCTGGTTGGCAGCAATGAACAAGCTCAGCAGTTTATCGGCGAAACCACACAGCACATTGACTTGCAGGGCAAGATGATGCTGCCCGGCTTCCATGATGTGCATATGCACCCGCTTGAGTCAGCCTCGGAGGCGACCCAGTTTACAGTGCCAGCCGCAGCAACTTCCTCAGAATACGTAGACGCAATAGCTTACGCAGCCAGCCAACATCCCACGGCTGCCTGGCTGATTGGTTATGGCCATGAGATATCAACATTGCTGGAGATGTCTGATTCTCCTTTGGCAATACTCGATGAAGCCGTGCCTGATCGCCCGGTGATCATTATGGAACAAACTTCTCATTCTATGTGGGTCAACAGCAAAGCACTGGCGCTTGCCGGTCTGTCAGCCAGAAGCATTGACCCTATTGGTGGGGTGCTTGGGCGCGATGAGCAAGGGGCGCTCAACGGTATTTTGTACGACAATGCGGGCAATCAGGTCATGGAACTGGCCATGCAGTCACTTCCGGAAGCTGCACAGAGTGACTACCTGGGCCTGATTGAATACACCATGCCTGAGCTCAACAAAGCAGGCATCACCTCCATCAGTGATGCGCGTACCTACTGGCAGCGTGGTCATTTGGAAACCTGGCAGCGCGTTGCGAAAGAAGACAAATTGACACTGCGTGTCGCGCTGGGGTTATGGGCTTACCCACAAATGAACGACAATACCCAACTGACAAAACTTAAATCTTTGTACCAGAGTAACCCGGCTGAGCTGTTACAGGTTAACCAGGTCAAGTTCTATATGGATGGTATTTTAGTCAATACCACAGCAGCAATGCATGAACCCTATCTGGAAAACTGGCTGGAACTGGATGGTAACCGGGGGCTGAATTACTTTTCTCAGGCACGACTTGAAAAGTACATCAAAGCACTGGAGCCTACTGGCTTTGACTTTAACATCCACGGCATTGGTGACAGAGGCATTCATGAAGCACTGAATGCCATCGAAAAAGCTTCAAATGGGCAAGCCCGCCACAGAATTACCCATCTGGAGGTCATTGACCCTGCAGATTTACCACGCTTTGACAAGCTGGGGGTGATTGCCGATGCACAAGTTGCCGGAGACTTTACAGATCCGAGACACTGGCCCGACACCATCCCCTTAATTGGTGCACAGCGGGCACAGGATTTGGTGCCTATTCGCAGCCTAGTTGACAACAAAGCCACGCTCACCTTATCGAGCGACTGGAATGTCAGCCCGTTTAATCCGTTCATCGGATTAAGCAATGCAGTTTCTCGCCAGCCGCAGGCTATTACGCTGGCACAGGCGATAGAAGCCTACACGCTCAACAGCGCCTATGCCATGCGCCAGGAACAACGTGTTGGTAGCATTGAAGCCGGTAAACTGGCAGATCTGGTGGTCATTGACCGAGATTTATTTGAAGCCAGTGCCACACAGATCCGCAATACGCAGGTAGTCATGACACTACTCGATGGCGAAATTGTTTATCAGCGTTAGGTCATTGAGGGGCTACAGTTAGCCCCTTTTTTAATTTTCCAGAGGGCTAACTGTTGGCTCAACGGGCGCTGGTAAAGGCAATGCCCGGCCTGCTCGCGACTCATCCGCCAAGACCGCACGCACGGCATTTACGGCATCAAAGTCCAGTTTCGGGTGATAGTTTACCCAGCGGCCATTAATCAGTGCCTCCAGTTTAAACCCCGGTATTTCACTGAACAGGTTAAGTGTGCCATCATCTCGCCGGTTTGCAGCCACGGTAGGAATACGGAAAAAGCGCCCCTGGCGTGTCAGCTTGGGGAGTTCCCGATAGCCTAACAAGGCCACAAAACGTTGCCAGTCCTGTTCACGCAACTGCCGGTTTTTAGCCTTGAAGTAGCCACTCTTATCATCAAAAACCCGACCAGCCTGATAAGGCACGGCCCAGGCAGGCTTATGCCAGGCACGTTCGGCCAGTGCCAGCAGGCGCGGGTACAACATGTATTCAGCCTGTAAATCGTCCCGGATCATCTCACTCCACAGATGTCCTTGCATGCCAATATACCTTGCGCCTTTTGCGAGGCCGGACTCCGTGTCATCTGCGCTGTAAGTATGAAAGAGCACGTCACGCCAGAACTCTGCATGAATTGGCAAATTATCAGGCATAAACTCAAACACTTTACGAGTATCTAACGCTCGGCTCGCCCAATGATTGCCACGCTCGTGGGGTGAGACTGGTATGGAAAATCAAAATAAGTGACATCCGGCAGTGACAACACAACATCCCAACCCAGGTTAGCCTGCTGATGGGCAACCTTGTGGCCTTGCTCACTAAGCGTGCTCCAGACATTACTTTGCACACGCTTTGGCATCTTCTCGGGGTCCACATCGCTCAGACCATCACTCCAGCCTGCTACTGTGATCCCTTTTTCAGCCACCATAGCTGCGATTTTCTCTATGAAATAGCCGTTCATTGAGGTAATGGTTTGTTGCTTGTTCAAGGTCTGGCACGCTGGAGAGTCCAGCCAGGCGCCGGCAGTTTCGTCGGCACCGATATGGTAGGTTTTCAGCGGCACTCCCGCCATCTCATGCATACGCTGAAGTTCTGTCAGTACCTTGTCAATAAATCGATAGGTGGCAGGCAAACACACATTTAGGGTGTTGTCATGGTAATGCTGGATAGAAGAGTACGTCGTGGTATCGGCGTCTTCCACCAGACGATATTTATTGGCCGCTTCCGTTTTACCCTTGGCCATCAGAGAGCGGTAGCGTGCTTCCATGGCAATGATGGCAGCCCGAGAATGGCCCGGCATATCCAAAGAAGGAATAACCTCTATGTGGTGCGCCTGTGCAAAGCGCAAAATATCGCTGTAATCCTGCTGAGAGTAATGCCCATTGCGCGGCGCCCCCGTGCCCGTTCCTGCGCCCAACTGTGGCAACAAACAACTTGATTCACTGAGTTCAAGGCACCGTAATCCGCCAACTTTTGTCAACTCAGGCAGGCCTGCAATAGCCAGTCGCCAGCCCTCATCATCGGCCAGATGCAAGTGCAGCTTATTCAGTTTATACGCACCCATCTGCACTATGGTATCCAGTATAAATTGCTTGGAGCGGAAATTACGAGCGCTGTCGATATGCAGCCCCCTAAACGCATATCGGGGCGAATCCTCGATGGATACACTGGGGATAGTCAGTGTTTTCAGATCCATTAACCCTATTAACGTTTGCACGCCGTAGAAGGCTCCCGCGGCACTGGACGCCTTAATGTCTATGGCGTGAGTGGAACTGTTCAGTTGGTATCCCTCTCGTTCGATTGACAATGAGGGATCGACAGTGACTCTGAGCGGCAGCCCTCTTTGGTCTGCTTAACGCCCAGTTGAGCAAGTCGTTTACCGGCCATTTCCAGCTGTGCCAGATTAACACCCGCCAGCTCAAAGTGAACGCCTTTGTCTAGCATAATTCGCCCCTGAGACACCACCTTCAGCTGTCTGGGCATGGGGATGACGCCCTGCGGTGCATGGGTGAACTCAGGCGACGACTGGTGCTGCGCAAGATAGGCCGCGCCCATCCAGGGAGTCTGATCTTTACCGCTCACACGTAATTGATTATATGAGTCGAACGGCGCAAGGTAAGGCTGCTGTTCCAGCAAAGTATGCTCATCACGAACCGGCCGCGTACTGGCAATCACTCTGGGGGTCAGATTGTGCGATTGGCCCGCCAAAATATAGTTGGGCATAAACTCAGAGCGCGTGATCTGTGAGTTTTGCGTATAAAAACGCACTATGTGCTCATCATCCGATGAAAATCCACGAAACGCTGCTGTGGGTGTCAGACGATGTAAGTCACCATTTAAATGCTCAATCTTAAATGATGCAGACTCAACCTGGTAGATGGGCATCAGCTGACTGAAATAAATAGCCCAATCAGACCCCGGATAACGCACCGGTGAGCGCAATCTTAGCTCAGATAAATAACACTGTTTAGCAGGTTCCGGACAGTGTTTTGGTATAGAGTCAATCAGGTGGTATCGGACCTGGAGTGTATCCGCAATTTCATTCAACTGTCCTTGCGTCATCGACAGAGCCGCCGGGGCACTCAACAGCGCCATCAACATGCAAGCAAACTTCTTCATATTCCCTCCGAAAGCTGTTGCTGAAACAACTTATATGCACCACGCAGCGCTGCGTGTTCTAATTTACTGACTGCTATTTCCAGACGTTTAAACAGCGCCGGATGCGTTTGTCTGGCCAAGCTCTGCCACATAGCTCGCTCAAATAAGTCATACGACTGGCTAACTGAGCCGCCCAGTACAATTTTATCTGGGTCAAAGGCCAACAAAGTTTGCGCTATCGCATAGCCCAGGTGGCTTCCAAATTCATCAAACAGAGATTGCGCATAGCGATCCCCCTGTTGTGCCAGCAATGCCTGTTCAGCGCCATTCGTTCCGCGCTTCAGAAAAAACTGCCCGCTGGTATAATGCTCTAATATCCCGTCTTGATAGGGAAAGCTGCCAAACTCACCTGCAGCGCAATGTCTGCCGCTGTACAGGCGACCATCAAAAACTAGCCCGGCGCCCAGCCCGGTTCCCAGGCACACGCCTAACAGGTTAGGAACAGGTGTATGCAAGCCAGTGCCCGACAGATAATGATGACCATAACAATATTCACCCATAGTAAAACAGTTAACATCATTGTTAACAACTACAGGGAGAGAAAAATATGCATTTAATTGAGCAGCCAGAGGGACATCCTGCCAGGCCGGTATATTGACAGTTTCCAGCACAGTACCACTACTGAGATCAACCATGCCGGGAACACCAATCGCTATACCACAACATTGCTCAGTTAGCTGCTCAGCAACGATCCCTGTTATAAACTCATTAACTTGTGACTTAGTTGCGGTAGCAGGCACGCTATAGCGACGAGCATCATAAACTCCCTGCTCATCAACCCGCGCAACCTGTGCTTTGGTTCCTCCCAGATCAACACTGACGATTGTACTCATTGGCTTGTTACTTCCTGTTGTTCGGTTGAAAGGGCTTTCTTTTTCCAGAGTGTTTTAATGGTGTGGTTTTCACA
Source organism: Pseudoalteromonas sp. R3 (assembly GCF_004014715.1). Taxonomy (NCBI): domain Bacteria; kingdom Pseudomonadati; phylum Pseudomonadota; class Gammaproteobacteria; order Alteromonadales; family Pseudoalteromonadaceae; genus Pseudoalteromonas; species Pseudoalteromonas sp. R3. The sequence goes on along the minus strand of NZ_CP034834.1, from coordinate 1,041,801 downwards.
ATGGGTTTCGCCCACCATGCAATCCAGGCAATGTATCCAAGTGGCAATAACAGGGCAAAGCATGCCAGCTGCAATGAGCCACTCAACTGAGTCAGAATACCAATCAAGGGCGAGGCCAGTGCACCTCCACAATCCCCGTGCAAAGCACTCCCGAAACAGTACCATGGCCACTTGGCACAGAGTTTAATGCCAATGAGAACAGCACTGACCACATCACAGACAAAAAGAACCCGGATACCGGAAATGCGAGCAACGCGGTCTGCGCACTACCCAGCAAAGCCACAATCAGACTCATCGCGGCGCCCAGGCTGAACAACATAAGCACTAATTTTGCGTCAAGTAGTTTCAATAACAGTAAACCCAGCACACATCCCAGCGTCAACATCATCCAGAAGTGGCTGATCACCTGCGCGCTCTGATCTGGCTCTATCTGATGATAGGTTTGCAAAAACACCGCTATAGAATTGGCGATGCCCTGCTCCAATGCCACATACGCCACAATGGCAAAAAAGAACCGGACCACGACAGGATCACGGAAATACACCATACAAGCCTTCACACTTAGCCTTTGATCATCACCTCTTTCAACCGCTTGCAATCTGACCAGGCTAATCCAGATCAACATCACCACACTTAGCAATGCAAACAACCAGTACATACTGAGCCACGGCATGGCCGCTGGGATCCAACTGAAGTCAGCTGGAGACGCCTGTATTCGAGTAGCGAGCGTGACGTACACCCAAGGCGACAAACTCGCAGCGGCACCAAACAGCAACTGGGCCAGTACAGAAAACACAGCAAAGTGCGCGCTGCCACCACTGCGCCGGAGCAAAGGGTTAATGGCAACCTGCAACATTGCCATCGCGGTTCCAATCAGAAATAGCGCCAACATAGCAACCAAAAATATCGGCGCTAAAGCAAACAACAGCGCCCCGGAACCTGCCAGTACAAATGCTCCAAGCATAACGCGCTTTTCACCAAAGCGCTGAACCAGTAACCCTGCCGGAATGGACATCACTCCGTAGGCAATGAAAAAAGCAAAGGGAAATAAACCAGCCAAAGTCAGGCCGATATTGAAGCTACTTATCAGCTGGGGAAATATTGGGCCTAGAATATTGGTGAAAAAGGACACCATAAAGAAGGTCACCAATACCAGAGCAACCACGACGTAATTGGGTTTCATGTGTCTTACCTTGTTATGAACTAAGAGATAAAAAGGCGGTGACTAGTTTGGAATCAGTTTGTGGGCAGACAAACTCAATGATCCAAGGGGATCCTGTGAAGGATAGCCACCGCCTTAACTCGTTGGTAAGACTAGTGTGCCGCCATTGCCAACGCTATAGCGGCACAATTCAAACAATTGCTAATACTTTTCTAGTGCGGTTGATGGCCTTCAATTATACTAAAACTGGATAACTATCAGTAAGCTTAGCTTCCTCACCAGACAAACAGTGTCGACTCGTCAGATTGAAAAGAAAGACTAAAATATTATTCAACTTGCGGTATGAAAAAGTTAATAAATTCTATTCGTAAATTTCTTTAATGTGAGTGAAACGCAGTATTGACGCCAATCCATAACTAATACTGTTCAAGACTTGCTATTTTTTCATTGGACAACGAATGAGTGTGGTAAGTTTCTGAGTTTTAAAAATATGTTGAGTGAGAAAAAATCACAGCTGTATCTCCGTAGAAGCGTGTTGAATTTATACAGCCAGAAAAAGAAAAGGCCTGAACTACCTACTCAGGCCCGAGGGAGAATTACCAGCGACCGCGTACACCTAGTGTCAGACGACGCTCGTAGACGTTTTGTGAAATACGATTGTCCTTCCACTGTGCATAGTTGGATTCGTATTCCTCTGTCAGATTACTGCCCGACATGTAAACCGTCAGATAATCAGTCACATCATAGCTGGCCGAAACATCAATATAGGTAGTTGGCTCAGTCCAGATGGCAGTATCACCCATACCACCTGTGGTGGTGACCTGAGCCAAACGCTTGGAGCGATGGTTAGCAGCTAAACGGAACTGGAAGCCATCTTTTTCATACCACAGTACCGCATTAGACGATTCTTTAGAGTTATCTTCTAATGGTAATGCTTCACCATAGAAATCCACCCGGCCACTTTCACTGTCAGAATAGGTATAGTTGAATGCCGCACCGAACCCGCTCCAGAATCCAGGCAGGAAGTCAAATGCTTGCTGATAAGTGAATTCAGCACCATTCATCGTACCACCCTGGCCATTCGCCTGACCGGTTACACTCACTTCTCGACGCACCACACCATCCGCATCGGCCAGTGGCATTGTCCAGGTGCTGGTTTCAATGAAGGATTTCAGTTGGATGTTAAATATGCCAACGCTTACCAAAGCACTTGGAGAGAAGTACCACTCCAATGCCACATCGGTGTTGGTTGCACGCCAGGGTTCAAGCTCCGGGTTACCCTGCATGGTCGCGTTCGTCGCAATCAGCAGATCTGGCGAGATGCCTTCACGCGCAGCCAGATCATCACCTGCACGCGAGCGACTAACCTGTAATCCACCAGCAATTGCGCTTAGATCGAGGCGAGTCATGGTTTTGCCCCAGGCAGAGCGGAAGATCACATCGTCACTCAAGTTAACCGCCAAGTTTAAAGATGGCAGGAAGTCGCTGAATGACTTGCTGGTATTAATATCACCGGCATCTGCTGCCACAGAGCCCGGACAGTTTACACAAATTGAGTCTCCAATTACGTTTTGAAGTATGTCCAGATCCGTTTTAATGTACTGGAAACCCACGTTCGCGGTATAAAGATCACTGGAGAAATCCGCGCGCCAGTAAAGTGTTTGTGCCTCTTCTTCAACTTCATAGGTGCTCCCTGGTACGCCACCTTTCTTGTTACCCGGATAAAGTTGATTCTGAAATGCAAACGGATCATCCAACTGACGGGGATCAATGAAGAAATAGTTGCCACCATTCACTGGGCCAAAATCAGAAACCTGCTGGATCCAGCCATCGGGCAGTTTATCGAACGTGTACGGCGTGTCATAGCCCATGGTCAGGTCACCATCAGATGCACTTGGTACGCCACCGCTACCGTCAGTATCAAATGCCGCCAATCCCTGATCTTTCCACATCACATCTACGCTGCCTTCACCAACAGGGTTGCTGAATGGAGCCAGTAGCACATATTGCTCACGTGTGACATCCCGGTTACCCAAGCGAGCACCGAAACGCATTTTAGTCAATGAACCCAGATCATCGAACAAGTACTCACCATCCAGGCGAACAATATCCAGACTGGCATCTTCATTGAAATTGTTTTCAGAGTAAGTCGATACCACAGAGTAGCGATTCATATTAGAGCCAAATACTTCCCCCTGCAGCTCACTGGGTGGAACCAGTACCGGATGATCGCCCTGATAGTTCAGCCTGACAGGTACAGTACCCGGACCATAACCTCCCGGGTTTACGGCAATCGGGCCGTTGCCTTCATTACGACGCAGGTTATGCGCCAGACCACTGGTCATATAGCCTTGAGCAACGTTTTCAGTGTGCATGCGCTCTGCATCAGCAGTGATAACACGCATTTTACCAGAAAAGTTACCTTCACCTTTGTAAGTCAGCTCGAAATTGTAGTTGGTAGATTCACGCTCATTGGTATGACTTTCTGAATGCGCAACCACGCGTGGTGCATGCAGGGTAATGTCCTGGGCCGTATACAGATTGTATCCACCGTCTGTTTTACCCCTGTCGATGGCATCATGCTGCTCTTGCCAATCCCAGTGACCACCCCAGGCATTATCTGCCATCAAACCACGCTGACGGTCAGCATCATCCATTTTGGTATAAAAAACGTCTGCGCTCAGTTCAAAGTTGTTACTGAGCTGTGCCTGGAAACTCAAACTACCACCGGTGCGCTCACGCTCAGTAAATCTGTTAACCATGCCGTAACTCACATAAGTGAATTCGGCATCATCGGTATCCCCGTCACCATTAATGTCGCCTTCCGGGCAATACCAGCAACCGCCAGCCTCTTGAGGTGCATAGCCCCAACCGTGGTTAGTTGAGCCAAAGCGGTAGTTAGCCAGGTTCACTTCATCTCTGGTCAAAGTTGCCAGTACAGCAAAACTATCTGCATTGTAACCCGCAGCAATCATCGCCTTAGGGTCCGTTTCTTTTGAATAAGAGCCGCGTGATGCTTCAATTAATGCCGCACCACTAAAGCCTTGCTCCAAATCAAACGGCTTACGAGTTTTGAGATCAACCGTACCTGATATCCCTCCAGCGAGCGTATCTGCTGTCGGCGATTTCATGACATCCATTGCACCGACAAGGCTGGATGGAATATCCGTAAAGTCAGGCTGCACAGTGGTCAGCGAGCCTGCACTTAGAAACTGCTCACCATTAAGTAGCGTCGTAACCTGTGGCATGCCCCGAACATTAATTGTCGAGCCTTCACCTGCACTACGGCGGATCTGAATACCCGGAACCCGTTGTAGTGAATCAGCAATGGTAACATCGGGAAGCTTACCAATATCTTCTGCTGTGATAGAGTCGACTACTCCATCGGCAAAACGCTTTGTGTTCAGGCTTTTTTCTGTCGAAGCGCGGATCCCTCGAACTTCAATGACTTCAACAGATTCCTCTTGCTCAGCCTGAGCTGGCGTGACAAAAGCAGTGCTCGAAATCACTGCGGCGGTGACCGCAAATGAAATGCGAGACAATCTGAATGCTGCATTACAATGTTTCATCTCTTTCCTCTTATTCTATATTCTTAAGATGTACGTCTGACGAAATAATCACCAGGCACTTTCCCTATTTGAACAGGCTTGCAACTTATAAGTTTGCATTTTCAAACTCATATCGGTACAAATCTATCAGATAACAGCGCTGTCATTTTACTCTTTAGTACTAAGTGACGAACTAGGTACATGCATTATGCATTCTTTTCTTAACCATTGTTAAAAAATTGTACCTTTTTAAGTGTAATGCATAGAATAATATTACAAGATAAGTGAAATACATCACCATTTAGAAACCAAGGCTTGAATATAACTGGATAAAGCAAACAATGACGTAAAAATGCGTCTGTACAGCCACCAGCCGATTTATGTAAAGGAGCAAGGCCATGAAAGCAATGTGTGAAAAAGTCATTCCATCTCATAATTGTTCATGGCGATACTGCCTGTATCAACTAGAAGAAATCCCTTTTAACTGGCACTATCATCCTGAATATGAAATCTGCCTGACGATAAATAGTCAGGGGATGTGTCACATTGGCGATCACATTGCTTCATATGGCGATTATGACCTGGTGTTAATGGGCCCGGAACTGCCGCATACCTGGCAGTCCCGTGAAAATACAGATGGCAGTAAACACATTGTGCATGTCGCACAAATTCCAGCCCCCTGGTTACAACAACAATTGCAACAAAACCCAGAGCTTCAGGGTTTACATACCTTGTTAGACCATGCCAAATGTGGTTTAAGTTTTAACATTGACACAGCCAAAAAAAGTGAAAAGCTGTTTCGGAAAATGCAAATGCCACTCCACTGGAGCGCTATATCTTACTCTTTCAGCTTCTGGATTTGATGGCGGGCAGTGAATATCACACCCTTTCAACCATGGAATTCAGCTTCGCCAAACAGCTTGATCCAGCTAAAGATAAGTTTGACCATGTGATCAATTATATCTACGACAATTACACAGAACCTCTAAGTGCCGAGCTGCTGGCCAGGCAAGCTCATATGAGCACTAACCACTTTCATCGCTTCTTTAAAAAGCGTACGGAATGTACGGTTACTGAGTTTATTAACCAGCTAAGAATTGCCAAGGCCTGTAAACTGCTACTCAAAACCAAAGCCCCTATCACGGTTATCAGTGATCAGTGTGGGTTTAATAACTTGTCCAATTTTAACCGTCGCTTTTTGGCAATCAAGCAGTGCACACCCAGCCAGTTTCGCGCCAGAGTGCAGCAAAAAGCACTGATATAAAAACGGTTCAGGCTAAGGTAAGTTTGTGTTTCTATGATGGGCGCGAGCAAATAAAAATAACGAAGGATATACCTATGCCACTTCTCTCGTCTCTTTCACTTGCCCCTCTGGTAGTAGCGAGTGTCATTACTGCCGAGGCAACATTGCCAGCTTGTCAGGACGGACAGCCCTGTACAATGGCAGTTTTATAGCGAGCGCACCCAGCAATGGCAGTTTGTAAACAAAACACGTGCAACTGAGGCCTACACGCCATTTTCAACCTATAAGATCCCCAACACCCTGATCTTATTGGACACGGATACCATCAAGCCCGGCCAAGGCTACCAGATAGATCATACCAAATATCCAGCTAAGTCATGGTGGTTTGATGCCTGGCGCAAAGAATCGATCACGCCGGAAGACGCATTTAAATACTCTGCTTTACCCTTATATCAAACCTGGACAAACCTGCTTAGCAAACCTCTGATGCAACGGTATTTGAATGACTTCAATTATGGTAACCGTGATATCAGTGGCCCACACGATAAGTTCTGGCTGAACAGCAGTATAAAGCTCAGCGCAGTCGAGCAGGTAGAATTTTTACGTCGATTGCAATCGCGAGCTTTCAAACTAAAACCCACTACCTATGAAGCACTTAATAAGATTTTCTTGCAGGAACAAACCACAGACACAAAACTTTTTGCCAAAACTGGGACCGGCCCCGTCGCAAAGGGCAAATATCTGGGTTGGTATGTTGGCATGGTTGAAAACGCTCAGGGGCGTCATTACTTTGCTTTCAATATAGACGCCAAGACTTTTAAGGAAATGGTCGCAACGCGAGTCGAAATCGCTAAAGCAACGCTACATGAGATGAACATATTATGAGCTCGCCGTGGCGTATGTTAAGAACACACACCACGGCACTTCGTCATCGGAACAGCTAGGCCACTTTACGTAGTAATCCCTGGGTATTTTGTCGCATCGTATGTGCCACCATAAAATACCCTATCAGTGCCACAAAAGATGCGCCGGACAGCGGCCCCAAAAGCCACACGTAAGGATGCAGGCGACCCTCAACATCAAACAGTTGCTGCTGAATGATCAATAAAGTGATGTCGCTCACCAGCGCTGCCACAAAACCTGCTAGTGCTCCCAATAGTAAGAACTCATAAAGCGTTGCAAGTTTAATCAGTCTTCCTCGGGCCCCCAGGGTACGAAGAATCACCACCTCCTGCATACGCTCCGCAAGACTGGCTTGTACCTGAGAGATAAGGACCAGCGCACCGCTGATCAATACAATAGATAACACAAACCCAATTGCCAGCGATACCTGAGCTATCATGGACTGCACCTGAGCTATGTTATTTTTGATGTCAATCATGCTCACGGTGGGGTACTGCAATAACATCCGGCTGATCGGACGCACATGGTTTTCTTCTAACTTGGCCGCGGTGAAATAGGTCACCGGTAGTCGTTCAGCCATTGCTGAGTTAAATATCATCACGAAGTTTGGCTTAAGTGTTCCCCAATCAACGCTTCGAATACTGGTTACCTTCGCTTCGAATGTCTGGGTGTTCACCAGGAAAGTTAGCGTGTCTCCTAACTCAATGCCGACCCGCTCTGCTGTCCCTTCAAATACAGACACCTGCAATTCATCGGTTTGCTCAAACCACTGACCTTCCAGTATTTCGTTACCATCTGGCAGCGTATCCGTCCAGGTCAGGTTGAGCTCACGACCAACGCCACTGCGTGCATCGTCTTGCTCCTGCTCGCCTTCTTGCTTGGATACCCGACGTGCAAACGCCTCTCCATTTAAAGCATTGACTCGGCCCCGAAAGACCGGATAAAACGCTTCATGGTGGATATTCTGCTCAGTAAAGAACTGCTTAAACTGCTCAACATCGCGCTCACCAATATTGATCATAAAGGCATTGGGCGCATCCTCAGGTACCTGCATCTGCCAATCCGAGATCATGTCGTTTTTCAGCACGAACAGGAACAGCATCAGTTTGATAGCCAAAGCAAAGCTGATCAATTGCACCGCATTTGCATTAGCACGCTTTTGCAAGGTCGCAATGGCCAGAGACCAGCTGTTACCGGGGCTCAGACCAAGTTTGCGGCCCGCGCTGAAAAACAATCGAGACAGACCAAATAACACGGCCATTAAGGTTGCAGTGCCAGCAAACAACAACAGAGTGGTTTTTATATCACCACTGAATAGCCACATCAGCATAAATATGGTGCCGACCGACACAGCCATATGTATACGGCTTACGGCCAGTTTGTCACCCAGACTTCTTCTGAGTACTCGCAAAGGAGGAATGTCGAACAGGTCCAACAGCGGTTTGAGAGAAAACATCAGCGCGCACACCACCCCGATGGCAATCGACAAAAGCCACGGACGAGGTCCGGCAGGCGGTAACTCGTTAGCAACAAAGCGTGTCAGATAGTCAACGGCAACCTCCTGTAAACCATAGCCAATTGCCAATCCAATGAACAGAGAGCTTAACGTTACCAGCGACAAGTGCATCAAAAATATCCGTTTTATCGTGTCACGGCTGCCTCCTAAGGTTTTCATCATAGCAACCGGATCATACTGGCGTTCACAGTAGCGTTTGGCAGATACAGCCATTGCCACCGCAGCCAGCATAATGCCAAATAAACCCGCCAGCAGTAAAAAACGCTCCGAGCGTTCCAGATTTTCACCCAAAGGTGATTGCCGGTCTTTGATGCCCTGCCAGTTCTGATTTTCTCTTAATTGGGGTTTAAGCCAGGCATAATAATCTTTCAGGATCTGCTCATCGCCTGCGAACAATAAACGATAAAAAACATCACTGCCGGGCTGCACGGCTTGCGTGGTTGGTATATCAGCAATATTTAGCAACACACGTTTATTACCAGCTAACGAGAAAAAGGCAGAATCAGGCTCCTGTACCAACACTTTCGAGACAGTAAACATGCCCGCACCAATTTCTACCTGATCACCTACCTCCAGGCCAAGCGTGTAAAACAAACCTTCACTGAGCCAGGCTTCTCCTTTAGCGGGCGCCGCAGCAATATCGTATTGCTCCCCTTCCAACGTATCTTTAAGTGTGATCTTACCGCGCAGCGGGTGGCTATTGCTCACAGCTTTAATCGACCCAAGCACTAACTCATCATCCACAAATAGCATGGAGTCAAAAATATATTTTGTGCTGTTTCAAGCCCAAAGTCTTGCGCGACTTTGAGGTAGCGCTCGTCTAACTCATGGTTACTGGCCAAGCGACGGTCTGCTGCAATGAAGTCGGCAGATTTCTGTTCAATATTGAGCCGGATCCGCTCTGTGACTGAGCTTAAGCTGAAGACGGTCAGCACCGCCAAAGCAATAGCGGCGAAAATGATGGTCAGTTCACCACGGCGCAACTCGCGAAAAAATAATCTTAGCGCCAGTTTAGCCCACATGTGCTGCTACTCCCTCGCCATCACGGATCTTTGCCAGCTGACCGCCCTCAATATGAATAATGCGGTCACACTGTTTTGCCAGATCTTCATCGTGTGTTACCAGAATTAAGGTTGTGCCGTGCTGCTTGTTTAAATCAAACAACAGGCTTTCGATTAGCTGGCCATTTTTTGAGTCCAAATTTGCAGATGGCTCATCGGCAAAAAGAATTTTTGGTGTTCCGATAAAGGCGCGCGCAATGGCGACTCGTTGTTGCTCTCCCCCCGACAATTGCGAAGGGTAGTGACCAACCCGATGTGCCAGTCCGACTTTTTCCAACAACGCCTGAGCCTGCTCTTTGGCATTTTTTTCGCCTGCCAGTTCAGCAGGTAGCATCACGTTTTCCAGTGCAGTCAGGCTTTGCACTAGCATAAATGACTGAAATACAAAGCCAACCTTTTCAGCCCTCAGACGTGCGCGTTGCTCTTCATTAAGTTGGTGAAGCGCTTCACCATCGAGGTAGACTTCTCCCTTACTGGCAATATCCAAACCAGCCAGCAAACTGAGTAACGTTGATTTCCCCGAGCCTGATGTGCCAACCACTGCCACTGACTCCCCTGACTTGACAGAAAAATTGATATCGCTAAGGATAGTGAGGTCACCTTCAAAGGTACTGACGGTTTTACCCAACTCCTTAACCTGAATAATATTTAACTGAGAAAGCACTGACATGATGCGATTTTTCCTACAACTGGTGGTATTGATCTTCGGCACACTTTTCATATCAAAAGCGAACGCCAACGATACCAAAATTATGATCATTGGTGATAGCTTAAGCGCCGGTTATGGTCTCAAACAAGCACCGTCCTGGGTTAATTTGTTACAAAATAAATACGAGACGGAGCAAAAAGCGATCACTCTGGTCAATACCAGTGTCTCAGGACAAACCACAGATAATGCGCTACTGACAATCGATAAACAACTTGAAAGCCATCAGCCCAGCCACGTACTCATCGAGCTGGGTGCAAACGATGGTCTGCGCGGGTTTCCACCTAAACTGATCCGCAAACATTTACGCGAGCTGGTCGATAAAAGTCAGGCAAGTGGTGCTAAAGTCGCTTTAATGCAAATCCATATCCCACCCAACTATGGTAAGCGCTACAGCACACTGTTTGCAGACAGCTACCCTCAGGTAGCAGAACAAACTGGCGCCTATTTAATGGACTACTTTATGCTGCCCATTGCTGCAGATCGCAGTTTGATGCAAAACGATAACCTGCACCCCAACGAAAAAGCTCAACCTCTCATTCGGGATTTCATGTATGAGCGTATCACGCAATGGCTTGCAATCACTGCACCCTAAGCATCTTACCCACCTTCAAAAGAAATTAACTTGATCTACGCATTGCCACGAAAGTAGATCAAGCTCTCCCCTTCGCCACTGCCCTTAACAGAATTATCAAATCAATAAGATTACAAAAATAAGAAATTTTTTATTCGACTGTTCGCAACCCACAAATAGCGACTTCTTGCGCTGTAGAAACAAAAACAATGACATGGGAAGACACTTTCCATCAAATTATTGCAGACTTGAAAATAAACCCAAAAGAAACACAAACTGAACATAAAATAAACATTTGCAACAATTTATTTAATTTATATACTATCCAACATTGACATTAGAGTTTTCCAACTAATCAAGGTCATATAAGGCCATATATTGACACTCATTAAGGACAAACTGCATGAAACATTTGGGGTACTTATTTGGTTTAGGTGTTGCTGCGCTGCCCATTTCCAGTGCACTCGCTGACGTCAAGTCTCAATCACTGCACAACAAACAATTTATGTGGGATGACCTGAAACAGGTTGTTTCAGAAAGTCATTCTCAGCCATTTACAGCGTCGACACTCGAGACAGGCAAGCTAACCACAGAAAAAAAAGCGCAAAGTATTCACTATAAGTTAACAAAAAAAGTTGGGACTCCTACAGTCTACGAACACTATCGTGCTTATGTCGGAAACTATCCGGTGTTATCAAGTAACCTGGTGATTGTTCGCAACAACAATGGTGAGATCCGCCAGGCGATGGGCAATTTAATCTCTGGAATTGCACCTCAGGGGCAGGCTCAGTTTCATGGTATAGCACAGACTCAACTCAGCCAGCACCTTGAAGCACTGCCCGAGTTAACTGATGTTGCCAAATATAGTTACGAAAAAGCTTTTTTTATCAAGGGCGATACCCTGCTCCCAGTCATCGAGGTATTGGCGACATTTAAGGATAGAAAAGAAAGAATATTGCTCAATGGTGACGATCTCACGGTCGTTTCTAAGTCCTATAATATGTCATTTGCTTTTTCTCAGGAATCACTGAAAGACGCGGGGTATGTTGCCGGTGGAGGTATAGGTGGCAACGACAAGCTAGGCGCAATATGTTACTCCCCAGCCCCGACAGTATGCAAAACTGTACCAGCTACCAGTTTGATGAAATAGCCCCAAAGGTGCAGAGCTCAGATTTGAAGACCTGAGCCAGAACGCTATTTTTTCTGAATTTAATGGCTACCCATTCATCGTCAAAAAAGAAAACAACAACTGTATTTTAGATAACCCATATGTGGTGACTTACGATGCAGCAGTCTCCGAAACGACACCGGTATCTTATGTCTGTCAGACGAATAACGAAAACTTTGTCAAACGCGAGATTGACCAGACATTTGACGCCTACTATAGCTACAGCCCGGCAAACGAAGCACACTTTAACGCCGGCCTGGTTATGCAATACTTCCATACACAATTAAAGGCGTTGTACCCGCAACAAAGTATTGACTGCGACAGCAACGGCTATTGTATTAAACCACTGTCCCAGAAAGTAAACAGAAACACTATTTTTGGCACTAACTCCGCTTCGTGGGATGGTGAGTTTGTTAACTATGGCTCGGGCAACGGCGGATATGAGTATTTTGCTCTGACTGGGATGAGCATTGCTGCACATGAAATTACCCATGCCATTACCGAGTGGAATTCTGGGCTGAGCAGAGAAGGCGTCGACAGTGCAATAAACGAAGGGCTATCCGATATCTCTGCGATTGCAATACTCGACTATTATCAACATACCGCATCGGGCGCTTACACACAGTCTCAGGCATTTGCCGACCAATTTACTGACCAAGCAGGGTTGTACACTAAGAATCGTAAGTGGTGGTATGGCTGGGATGTGTTCCCACAGGATAAAGCAGCACGTTTCTTTGAATTACCTTCCTGGGATGGTCGAAGCATAGATCACGTTAAAGATTTTACCACTGCTAAAACAGGCCATGATAATGGTGGTGTTTTAAGAAAAGCGTTTTACGAGCTTGTCAAAACACAGGGCTGGACCATCCAACAAGCCTATCGCTTATTTTTGCGCGCCAACACGTCTGGCTGCGTATTCTCTGGCATGTCTTTAAATGAATTTGGCTTCTGTCTGGTTGATCAAACCGCCCATATTCAAGTCGGCAACAAATCTCTGAACCAAATCAAGGCAGATGTATCACACAGCCTGGCTGGTGTCGGTATTTCTACTGGTATTGGACTGTCTACTTTGGACGCCGATGCATGGCTTAACTACAATCAGGCCAGCTATGATTTGAGTCGTATCACTCCAGATACCATTCGCAGCATCGACGTGAACTGGGGTGACGGCCAAAGTGAAAGCTGGCAACGTGACAGTGGCACACCCATCTACCCCTACTTGCAACGCACTAAACAGGTTGTTGAAGACACCCTGATCCGATTCTCTGTCAACGTAACCACCGAGGATCAAAATGGGAACCAGGCAACTCAGTCGGCTTACAACCATTTTTATAGCCGCCCTGCAGCATTGCGCTGTGAGCCGTTTATGAACAATGCTGTGTTACACACCAGTACTCTGTCTATTAATAACTTTACTTTGTCGGGACTCAACGCCGGATACAGAGCAAAACTAGATACGCCCTGGCCTGTCGCAAAACCGAGAGAGCACACTCTGAGCTTTGCTCAGGACCTCAGTGGAAAACGTGTTTCCGTGTACTTTGATAGCAACAGAAATGGACTGATGGAATCGAATGAAGCTGTGTTGTCAAGTCAAACCATCTCCGGGAGTAGCGTGAAGTTCACGCTTGATCAACAGACTAATCGTGGTCTTGGGCTGCTGCGCGTCGCCATTACTAACAATGAGTTTGACTATTCTCTGCTAGATGCATGTGGTGTTGCAGACAACGCTCAGGTTGTGGATGTAATGATGGATGTGGACTCAGACAACCTACCGCTGATCTCTGATTTTGAGGTGCAGTACCTGGATGGCAACCGGGTTAAATTCACTAACACTTCTCAGGTCAATGATGCTAAAAACCCACAATTCTATTGGCAATTCGGTTTTGATAATCGTACCAGCACTGCACGAGATCCCGGCATAATTGATTATCCAACCGACGGTGGTCAGTTTGATGTATCATTACAAATACAGTACGCCGACCAAAGTGAGACAGATACCAAACAAACCCGCATCTCACTGGATCCTGTAAACGCATGTCCAGCCAAGATCAGTAATGGCGCCAATGCCGATGTCATCTATATCGACGACATGAAGCTATTCAATTATTCAACATTACTTGCCAATGTCCCATCCGCAGCAGGGTTCAATCGTGAAGGGTACAGCCTGAACACTCTAAGCGGCACCGATATTAAGAGAAGAACCTATATCAGTGTTGAAATCATGACCAATCTGATGCCTCGCTCTACTGCCGAAAACTTGCTACAAAATGGTAATCGTGATGTGCGCTTCACCATTTGGCTGGATGCAAATGGTAAAGATGGTTTCGAGTCTTCTGAATCCGGGTTAGACAACGATCCAAACTACAACTACTGGATAGACAATAGCCAGTGCACCACAGTTTCCGGTTCAGAATATTGCCGGATCAGCGCCACAAAATCATTGACACTGCCCAATGTCAGCAGCTGGGATTGGTCGAAATGGTTTGTATTGCGCTCTAAATTAGAAGAGCGTCCGGCCAATGACTATAAGTCAGATGCTTGTAACAGATTTAATTACGGTGAAATTGAAGATCTCAAAATCAGAGTCACCCGATATTAACTAAAACCGCTCGCAGTAATGTAGGCAAAGGCAACTTTGCCTACGAGCTACCTCATAAAACCACTCAAAAAGGAAACTTTATGAAACTTGTTAGCCTAGCAGTCATCGCTGCTTTGGGAGGGGCTTCTCTTGCTACTGTCGCGAGTCCTTTGTCCGAAAATAGCACCGCTTTACCTAAGTCTACTTTAAAATTTCAGGCATTGAGCAGTGCAGAAAAAGTACAACAACGACTGAGTAAGCATGGCCTTAATAAGAGTAACCGTCCACATCTGTTCAATTTATTGGACAAACGCGAACAGGCCAAAAAATTTGGGCTCAAAACTGCTCAGACAGAGCAACTTAGCAGTCTGAACAATAGCATTAGCTCAAATTGTAACGCTGATAAAGTATGTTCTTTTTTCAAACACATGGGTTTGAGAGCTGTTAAAGACGCGTCAGGCACTGAATATGTGATGATCTCTGCTATCAATAGTGAAGTTGCATCAACGACCTACACTTTTATCGACATTGCACTGATAGACGAAAATGGCCAGGACATCACCATACCTCGTTTTGCTGAGTACTATGGAGAAGGGATTTCTAAAAAGCGTATGGACATAGCTTCGCTTGGCAAACTCAGCGATATCATGCCAAGACTGCTTGCTGCAGAGCAAATTTTCGCTGACGCCTGGGTGACCGTGGTGTATATCGATGAAAATGGCAACGAAGTTGCTGAAGACAAAAACACCATCGTTGAATATTCTAAAGAAACTCTGCTGGCAGAATTGGGCTATCAGAACGCGCTTTCAGCCAGCCAAGACCTAAAGCAGGCCACTGCGTCAACTCAGGCGTGGACTGAAGCACTGCCCTCGTCATCTATGCCGACCATCCAGCAAGGTGCGATTCTGGAAAGCGCTGTCACTAACCCGGTTGATAAAAAAGAGATCAATGCTGATCCGACACTGGACCGTATCAAAATCTGTCTGAACCGTATGTACAATGACTGTGATTACGACGCGGTCTACCCTAGTGGTACACCAAATGACCAATTAAAAGTGCTTGTACCGTTTTCCGGCTATCGTGATGTCATGGGTAAAGTAACCAAAATCTATCGCCCGGACTGGAGCACCAAAGATGTCACTTATGACGCCAATGGTAACCCAAGCTATGCGATCAAACCTGCGGGCACCCAACCTATGGGTCTATACCATGGCACCGAAATTTTCATTCAGACTAAAGAAGGCGGTGGTGCATCCAAGTTAGGGGGTTATCAGGGCTCAGAGCACCTTTTCTCTGATCACATTTCACTGAAATATTTGAAAAAGCAAGTCGGTGACAACATCTACGACTACACTCGCATCTCATGGAATATCCCACGCTCAAAAGGGGTATTTGGTGACGCAACCCTTTATGGCCGCTACGCAGATGCGCACTGGATCATGAACTTATCGATTGAAGTTGAGCAGAAATGCGTGGCAGAAAACGTCTGCGTAATTTCACCTACGTTGTGGGCAGCACAGACATGCCTGAAGAGCAAACCTGGACAGACATTGAGCATCCACCTATGCAGATGGTGTATAGCTGTCTCGCAAAAGGCTCGATGATCATGCTGGCCAATGGTAAGCAACTACCTATCGAGCAGTTACAGGTTGGCGACTTAGTACTTGGCGCAAGTCAGTTTGCTCCAAACTCACACATGCCACTTGAAATCAAAGACGTATCAATCGGTGTTGAAGCCTTGCCTATGATCAAGATCACCACAGATTCAGGTAAAGAGCTGCTACTTACTGAGTCGCACCCGGTTGTCACTCAATCGGGTGTCTCGGCTTGGGCCAATAAAGTTCAGCAAGGTGACCGTATTCACACCACCAATGGCCTGGAGCTGGTCACAAAGATTGAGCAAGTGAAATATGAGGACAATGTTTACAACCTCAAACTAGCTCGTACCTCTGAGGATCCAAAGCACATTACCGGTGAAACTTTCTCAATGTTTGCAAATGGCCTGCAGGTGGGCGATCTGGCAATGCAAAGTGACAATGAATTTGAGGATGAAGTGGAAACAACACAAGACGTCCTGAATCGAATTCCTGAAGCTTGGCATAAAGATTACCTAAACAGCATTCAATAAGCAGGAAACAAACCAGTGAGGCCTCTAAAGGGGGCCTCTTCACGGAGTGAACACAATGAATAAAAATCAATTCATTTGCCTTGCGCTGGCACTAACGACATCCCAGGCCCTCGCGCAGGCAACCAAAACGCCAGAGAAACTCAGCGAATTAGCCCCGCTTTCCGCAGAGGCAAAAAGCATAGATTTAGTGCCGCTTGGTACAGCACATCAAAGCAAAGGCGATGTCTTACTGGGCATTCAGTCTGTGCAAGGCATGGCCGTTGAGCATCTGGGCAATACCAGCATCGACTTTCGTGTTGGCGTTGATCTGAGATATGAACAGGCGCTGAAACTCATCGACGGTAAAGTCGATGCCGGCTTCAAGTTCCCGGCTGTGCGCGTTGATGCGGGCGCAAACTATGCAAAAGATATCAGTGCCGACCGTTACACAGGTACCTATACCGTGTATTCGTCGGTCAAACCTAAGTCTCGTATCTTAATGCCAAGTTCAGACCAAGGGTATCAACCAACTCAGGCAGCCACAGAGCTGGCGCAAGCTTATCCTGGTAACAAAGCAGCAAACCTTGGTGATGGCTTTGTACAGGGTTTTGCCTATGGCTCCAACGTTGTGATTAACATGAAAATTGATTATCGCAATGAGGAAGACAAACGCCAGATTGGTGGCTACCTCAGTGTCGACTGGATAGGTAAGGTCAAAGTTGATGGCCAGCTACAAAAAATTGACGAAGAGAAAAGACAGTCAGTTAAAATTTCCATCAGCGGCTATCAAAGTGGCGGCGATCCAAACCGACTGCTGAACATCATCCCCAATGGCATTATGCGTTGTACGCTGCTAAACCCGGAGCCTTGCTTCAACCTGTTCGAAGCTGCTGTAAACTATTTGAAATCGGATTACATCAACCAGTTTAATTCACTGGATGATTACAACATCACTGATAGCTATGTCGCAAAATACCTGGATTCGGGCGCAGGCTTGCAACTGTTAATCCCTGACGCGGGCTACACCCCAGTCAACTACCTGACCAAGCTCGTTATTAAAGAGCTGACTTCACGCTGGATTGAAGAGCGACTCACTTACCGCAGAGCGAAAAACCTACAGCGCTACTATGCCGCACAATTTAGCGCAGAGCAGCTGAACCAACTACAGGAGATCGAAACATCCAGTCGCGCCAATGCCAACTTGTTTGCAGATATGGTCGACTACTGTGAACGCAATCCTGAAGGAAATTACTGCCTCGACTATGAGTCAGGTAACTTAGCTTACTATCGCGACTACAGCGCTATCAGCGACGTATTAAAGTAAGGATACCATTATGAAAAAGTTTTCTATAAGCACATCGATTGTGTCTGCCGCCCTGGCTTTACCCCTGTTGGGTGCTACAGCACAGGCACAAGATCTCAGCGATGCCCAACTACAAGCCGCCCGTTATAGCGAGCTGGGTGACATGCTAACAGTGACAGAAGCTCAGGGCAGATTCGCCTGGATGCAAAAATGCTACGACGGTTTACTCGTAGAACTATGGGAGCAGATGTTCGATACCCGTGACATTGTCAGCAAAGAAGAAAAGCTACGCCAGCTCAAAGAGCTATGGCTGTCGGCAGATAAAATTGCTGCGGGCAAAGCACAATATGTGACCTTTGCTAATGAAGATTTCAGCAACCCTTATGATTGGGTTGCAGGCACCAGTGACAATCAGGCATGTACACTTATGCCGCCAGAGTATCAGCCTGTGGCATTGAAAACCACGGTGCTGTCACATAATTACTGCGACAATGCCAGCTTTGACAACGAGTGGGAATGGATCTCCAAAGTCACCATTGAAGACTTCGAACATCAATCGGGTACCAAAGCACACACTATGGTATCGGGTAAAGTGGTTACCTTGCCCGCAAACCGAAGCGTCAAGGTGTCTATCACACCGGGTAATCTGGAGCCTGATTTTCCTTCGTATGTCGTTGCTCGAGTATGGGTTGACTGGGATCACAATGGCCAGCTAGACAACAGTGAAATGGTCTACAAATCTGCATCAGATGGGGTGTTCAAGTTTACCATGGACATTCCGGCGGATGTACCCGAAGGCACGACATTGATGCGCATTGCAACCGATGCGGGTGGTGGCTCTGACAACGCTTGCTCCCGTGTTCAATATGGTGAAGTCGAAGACTACCTTGTAACGGTTCGTTAAGGAAAGATGATATGAAACCTATTTATTTATCTGTTTTTGCATTGGCAATGACAGGACAAAGCCTTGCTGCACAAGAAAAAGAGGCGAACATTTCGAGCGCCAACTTGTCTGGCTCTGTGATCTCAGGCCTGATCAACGATCATGTTGCCATGGGTACAGCGTATGACAGCCAAAAGAAACGCTTTCTCAATGTACAGCCTGTTGCGGGTGTGATTGATGAGACCTTCGGTAATACCGAGCTCAAGTTCAAAACCGGCATTGATATGAGCTACGATGATATGCTCAATACCCTGAACGGTAGTGTAGATGTCGACGTCAATTTCCCGGTAGTACGAGTATCGGCCGGTGCTTCATTGGCTAAAGAAATGGCTTCCAGCACTTACTCTAGTTCATACACATTTAGTGCCTCAAGCACACCTAAAAAGCGCCTGTTCTTACCTAAAGATCAAAATCAGGGCTATACCCTGTCTCAAGTAGGTAGTGATGTGGCCAACAACCATCAGACCAAACTGCAAACTCTGGTTGGTGATGAGTTTGTAACGGGTATTGAATACGGCGCAAATGTTCTGGTAAACCTTAAGATCGATTACGGTAGTAACAAGGACAAATCAGATATTGGTGGTTATCTGGATGTGGATTTATATGGGGGTGTATTCAACGTAGGCGGCCAACTTAGGTATCTGAAGGATGAAACCAAATCTTCAGTGAAGATCACGGTACGTGCGATTCAGCAAGGGGGCGATCCAAAGCAGCTGTTAACCATCATACCCAACAACATCATCACGTGTTCACTGGACAACCCAGAGCCATGCTTTGATATGTTCTATGAAGCCGTCAAGTATGCTAAGTCTGGTTTCAACTCGCAGCTCAACTCATTGAGTGACTATAACGTGGTGCGTTATTACACCACGCGTTATGAGAACTCTTCACTGGCGTTGCGTGCGTTAGTGCCAGAGTATCAGGTAGTCAGAAATGCGACAAAATGGCTGATCAGTGAACTTGAAGATGATTTCAAGCAGGCAATTTTGGACGAACAACGTGCCGATAAGCTGCTCAATAGCTACTATGCCTATTTACCAGCATCTCAGCGTCTTGCCGTGGAGCAGATCAAAGATCTGGCTTATGACAATGCCTGGTTCTTCTTCAATGCCGCACAGTTTTGCCGCGACAACCCGTTTGGTTACGCGTGTGAAAACAAGGTGCAGGAAATGAAGAGCGCCTGTGTACAACGCGGTAAAAACTGCCCAGCCACCTACAATGTGACTGACTTGCAACTGCCAAGCAACGATCAGCAAGATTGGAAGCAATGTGAGTTGGCAAGACAAGAGGCCGTGCGTGCCGGTATCGTCACTGAAGAGCAAAGCGCCCGTTTCAGAAATATGCGCTGGGCTCCGACTTTCATCGACGTCACAGCTCCGGCCCGTGGGATCCTGAACTGGCGTTTATGTGAAGGCGCTCTGACCACATACGGTACGGCGTTTGCGCAATAACCTGCCATAATTAATCGCAATGTGCCGGAGCACATTGCGATTTCTTTTCAGGGAGCGGATATGAAAAAGTTTTTACCTTTACTGACTCTGGCGTGCTCTTTTGCCGCACATAGCCAGGTCTATTACAGTGAAAAAGTCGGTGCTAATGACCTTGGCCGGGCTTTTGACCCAAACATGCATCAGCTGAGTGATACTTGCTTACAAGGCACATCAGTGCTGCATAATGAACTCAGCGGCAGTCTGGATTATTTCCAACGCGTTGACGAGACCTTGATAAAACGTCGTACGTTCGGCGAGGTACATGGTGGTGTTAATCTGTTCATTATTGCCGGTAGTGTGTCAACCTCAATGACACATCGCAATGCCACCGATCAACGCACACTTACATCGCAACTTCATCTCAAGTTTGATGAAGGCTACAGCACCTTAGAAGATCGTCAGGTAAAAGCCGGTGTGGATCTCAAAAACTGCGGTAGCCACTTTGTCTATCAGGTCAACTATGGCCGCGATCTGTTCGTCAACACGCGGCTACACTTTAGGACCGAAGAAGATTATAAACGTTTCGTAATTAAAATTAAGATACGTTTGCTGTTTTTCAAAAAGACCATCACTAAGGTCAAAGAAATCGAAAAGTATGCAGAAAATGCCGTGTTCAGCGTCGATGTGAACTCAAATGGACCATTACCAGCTAAACTGCAGCAGCAACTCAGCGAGCAACCGACCTATTGCCGTGGGGGTAACATTACACCCTGCCTGCAAACTTTGGAAAAACTCGTGGCATATAGTTTCGACCCCAATGGACTCATGTTGGATTTGGCCGACTTAGACAAAGTGCCTCGTAGCTTTGTTGTAAAAAGTTTTCAGGATTCAGGCCACTATGGTGCCGCCGACTGGGCGTCTGTGATGAGTAATACCCTGTATGAAGCAACCTGGCGTTGGGCAGAACATCAGTATGGTGAGGCTGTCAGACACTTGGAGCGCACCAAAGCCTTCTTAGCGGTGGCCAGTGAGGCCGAAAAACCGGCACTGGAAGCCCAGTTTGAGGCCGCCCAGATAGCGCTCAGCGATGCTCAAACGCTACGCCAAACTTGCCTGGCATCTCCCTGGTTAAGTCAGTGTGGGCCATAGATAAGCATGTAATTTTCTCACTCAAGTGGCTAGTCTTTTTAGCCACTTAAGAGAGCTACTCACATCGAAATGAATAAAATTCATCTTCTACTTTAGTCCAATCCGATTGCACTCAAATTTGATTTATGTCAACGTCTGCTCAACAAACACAGAATAATTACATAACATCAACAGAGTAGTAGAAGTGATGACAACGACTATTAAACTTTCGCCAGTTGCACTGGCACTCTTTGCGTGCTCCGCTGCGATGGCTGAACAAGCCGACAAACAAAACATAGAGACCATCTCGGTACTGGGTTCTAAGGTATCCAACCGGACGGCCACGGAGTCAACCTCTCCCATAGACATACTGGACACGGATCAACTAAACAAAGGCGGCTTTACTGAATTAGGTCAGAGCCTGCAATCCATAGCACCATCATTTAACTTTAGCCGGACTCAGGTTTCGGATGGCTCTGACTTGTTCCGACCGGCAACATTACGTGGCCTTCAGCCGGATCAAACTCTGGTTCTGGTCAATGGTAAACGCCGCCATACTCAGGCCATCTTTGGATTATCTGGAACGGTTGGAGCTGGTGCCGCGGGCACAGATATGAACTCCATCCCTATGATGGCACTGAAAAATGTCGAGATACTCAGAGACGGCGCCGCAGCGCGTTATGGCTCTGATGCCATAGCGGGTGTTATCAACCTTTCTTTGAACGACAGCACCGGTGTCACGACAGGTTTTGTACAGGCTGGCTCGACTGGCGAAGGCGATGGGGATACCTATTCTCTGGGCCTGAACCGAGGGTTTGATTTGGGCAGCCAGGGCGGCTTTATCAATGTCTCCTTAGAATATCGCGATGCCGATGGTACCAACCGGGCCGAGCGTGATACAGGTGGCTCCTCAACCACCGCCCCCGGCACTTTATCCGATGATGTACGCTGGAAGCAGGGCAATTCTGACAGTGAGTTTATCTCAGTGTTCTACAACGCAGCGCTGCCTGTGGGTGATAAAGAATTATATTCATTTGCCGGCTTTTCAAACCGCACAGCCTTAGGCAATGGCTTTTACCGCGACTTTAATCGTGCAGAGCGCAACGTACCCCAGGTGTATCCGGATGGTTTTCTACCGAGGATCGATAACGAAGCTGAAGATCTGTCCTTCGCAATTGGCCTGAAAGGCGATATCAACCCAGACTGGGCATTCGATGTATCCAGTGTGTACGGAGAAAACCAGTACGATTATTCGTCATCCAACACAATCAACTCGTCTTATGCTGCTGAATACCTGGCAAGTAACCCCAACGCATCGGCCCAAGACATTGCCAACAATGCTGGTCCCAGAGGCGGTTATTCAGGTGGCTTCAGATTCGACCAGTGGACCACCAACCTGGATATCAGCGGCATTATTGACATTGATGGTGGCGAACCGGTTTACCTGTCTGTAGGTGCCGAATACCGTAAGGAAAATTATGAGATTGTTCCGGGTGAGGTAGCGTCTTATGCATGTGGCGTATCGAATTCTGACCGTTCTTTCCCATCTGTGATTGATGCTGAAATTTTTGCCGATTGCGGCTTTCAGGCTTATCAGGGGCTCAGACCGGATGCAGCCAATAAAGCCGATCGCTCCAGCCATGCCATATACATTGAAGCAGAAACCCTGCTCAATGAAGACTGGCTGGTTAGCGCAGCACTGCGCTATGAAGATGTGTCTGACTCAAACGATGACACCATCTGGAAACTGGCTACCCGCTATGAACTGACGGAAGATCTCGCGCTGCGTGCCGCAGCTTCAACGGGCTTCAGAGCTCCGTCATTGCAACAATCGGGCTATACCGCCTTTACCACAACACTGGGTGGAGATGGCGCACTGGCTACCTCTTATACCGCAACTGCGGGTTCTCCCTTCCCAGCTGCGCTTGGCGTAGATGGTCTGAAACTGGAATCCTCTGACAACTACAACTTAGGTCTGGCCTGGGATGTTAGCAACGATTTGTCTGTCACTTTGGATTTCTATCAGATCAAGATTTACGACCGCATTAATCTTGGCAGCTTCATTGGCGTCAACAGTGATGAGCTGGACGCTTTCCCGGCAGCTAACGCCGCATTAACGGCCACCGGGGCTGTACAGGGTAACTTTTTCTCAAACTCGCTTGATTCGACAACCCAAGGGTTTGATTTAATCGCTTCCTATTCACTGGCTCTGGCAGCTGGTGAGTTGGACATCACCTTTGCAGCAAATAAAAATAAGACCGAGATTGACAAAGTAAATGCGCCTCAGGGCATTCCTGACAACATTGTGCTTGATGCACAAAGACGCTCATTCCTTACTCATGGTCAGCCAAGAGAACGCGCCACGCTAACCTTTGACTACCAGCAGGACGACTGGAATGCGCTACTGCGCTTTAATTACTTTGGTAAAACTGAAGTCAGCTACTTTGCTGGTGGGCACATTGTGCTGCCAGATTTCTTGTCGCCAACCAACAGCTGGCAACAAACCAGTGTCGTTGAGTCAGCCGTTCTGGTTGACATCAACGCGGGTTATCAGCTGACCGACAGCATTGCACTGTCTGCCGGCATTGATAACCTGTTCGATGAAACGCCAGATGAGCTAGGCGAGGATGAAGTACTTAACTTCATTACCAATGGCGCGATGCGCTATCCATTGCGTGCGTTGCCCTATGGCTTTGACGGTATGACTTACTATGCCAAAGTGAGCTTTAGCTTTTAAACATGAAAAGGGGTGGTAATTACCACCCCTTCCTCTTCAGAACAGGTATGCAAAGGCGTTATTTGCAAAAATAGTTCAAACAGGCTGAATAATTCTGCATTTACCCTTACTTATCTTCACTGAGACGGACTTATCATCCACCAATATTAGATGAGACCCTCTGGCTCATTTGTGTATCTTCTGCAAACTCGCTCATACCCGGGCGCTTGTAAAACACTGTTCGGGTGTAGTTTGAAATAGCCCAGATCACCCCTTCTCTGTCAACATCAATATTGTAAAAAGCGCCAAACTTAACCAGCTCGCCATCGTTCAGTGTATATACACTCTGCGGGCCATCATTGCTGCCATACACGCTGGCAACCAGATAAACCTGACCACTACCCACCGCAATGTCTTTAAGTGTGCATAACTTTTGGCAGGCAACTGATTGCTGCTCCCAGCTTACCCCATTAAACTTATATAACTTGTCACTTTCGGTGATCGCCCAAATTGCCCCACCCAGTGCAACATCAATTTTAGTAATGACTTCGTTATTGATTCGGTAGTTACCCTCGAAATTTTCCGTTGCGTCATTAAATTTCTTTAAAGTGCCATCCCCGTTGACACAGTAAACATGATCTACCGTGAATGAACTGACATCCGTTGCTCCCCAGCAGCCGGTCACAGGCTGCCAGTTATTATCTTTATACCTGAATGCATTACCGCTTTCTGACACACTGAATGTCGCGCCTTCATAGTATGCATAGCCAGGATCATTGGGTGAAGTACCAAAGTGGTAATGAAAGTACCCACCGGAAGCCGCAACCGCTTTTTGCCCATATGGGAGGGCGATTTGCTGCCAGGCACCAAATGAATCGTCTTTTTGCACATAAGGTATACCTTGATGGTCAATGGCAACCCGCACAGGTGAATTGGTATGTCCTTCTGCCAACACACCTGCCGACGACAAAACAGTGGAAGCGATGATTAAAGCTTGTGCTATGTGTTTTATTTTCATTTCCTTACTCCTATAGATTCAAGCTGACACAGGTACAAATGAAACCAAAAGGTAGCAATATGTTTGCACCCACAATCTAGCCAGTATTATTTTCACAACATTTCTAACAAGCTGTGACGTTTAAAACCTTGATTTCAATCAAGAGTAAGAAGCAGTTCCCAAAATTAATACTTATATCAAGATAAGAGATCAGTCTGAGAATAAAGTATCTCGAATCAATACTATGTCATGGGGTTATGATCAGTGGCAGCCAGCCGGTGGTTGAGGCAAATTACATTAATCATAGATATAATAAAAATGAATAATATATTCCTCAAAGCTTACCTGTAAGTCACATTAATATCTCACATGAGAGTAAATTTTTTCACTCAGTAAGAGAATGCTTAGTTGCTGATCGTTGAAAACAGACATCAAAATCGTTGCAGACAAATAAACAGTGTCATCAGGCATTACCTGAAATAAATAAAAAAGCAATAAATACATAATCATAGCCATTTTCACCTGACGCAACAAAGCACTTTTATTGCTTACTCAATAGCGCTGAAACTCACTTTTCACACAGACTTTTTGACTAATACTTATTCATTATCAGCAATTATAATTCGTTATATCATAACAAAAACATTACAAAAAAAGAGTTTTGCAACCTAATTGACACATTTGTTAACTTTAATTATATTCACTTTCCTCCCAGCCAACCGAAGAATAAAAAAATGAATAAGCTAACATTTTCACTTATTTTAATAGGTATATTTATATCATATTGGTTTTTTTCCGGATCTAACCCGGAAATTGCACAAACCCCAAGCGTGCAAAAAGATGCGTTAATAGTGAATAAAAACGTAGTTAAGGCTGAACCCCTTGTTGTTTCAAGTTCACCCAAGCAACAAATAGAAATTGCTCCAAATACAACAAAAGAAATAACACAGGACGTGGAACGATTACCGCAAGATATTGGAGAAATAGCATCAATCTCTGATGACGCCCAAGCAGTATTAATAGAAGCGGGCGTGCTGGTAAAAGATATAAGTGAAGAAGCCTATGTCGAATTCAACCTGGCAGCCATGCAGCAACTGGATGTTGGGGATACCTTTGATTTAACCATTCCACAGACCACCGAAATGCATCGTGCGGAAGTCACTCAGGTAGATGTATTTCCAAATGGTGACAAAAGTGTTTTTGCAAAGGTAACCGGCTCGGATAACCGCTTTCATAATTCAGTGATGACCGTAGGAAATGATGCCATTTACGGACAATTCACAGTCCCTTCTGGCAATTATGTTTTTGAATCCCATGGCAAACATGGCTGGATAGCCGCAAAACGCGACCTATATAAGAATCATGTGGAGCACACGCCTCAAGAGCGTGCGCCTGCTGAAGGGGCTAAAGATCTCTTTTCCCCGCCTATCAACACTCAAACAACAAGTAAGAAGTAAGGAAAATCAATATGAAAAAAGCAATCTTAGCGACGGCACTCACCTTAGCCTCAGGTTTAACTCAGGCGAATACAATCGACATTGCTATCCTGTATAGTGATGAAGCAGCAGCCAATACGTCGAATATCCAAACGAAAATTAACCAGCTGATCTCATTTTCTAATCAGGTTTATAGCCAAAATGAAATTAACTTAAGACTTAACCTGGTTGCTTCAGCTTCTATCGGTAGTGCGCAGGTAACAGCTGACGAAAACTGGTTAAACGCACTGACGGACAGCGCATCCATCGCACAATATCGTGATGCCAATAATGCTGACATGGTTGCATTATTGGGTGTTGGTTCATCTGCAGGCAGCAATCTCATTAGCTGTGGTATTGCCTGGGTTGGCCAGGGTAGCAATGGTAACTTGTACTCATCTCAGGTCAATAAGATGTACTCCATTACTGCTGTAGACTGTGGTGCAACCACCTTTGTGCATGAGTTAGGCCACAACCAGGGTTTAACACACGCTCGCAGACAGGGTGACACATCAGGTGGTGTATATAAAGATGGTATGGGACATGGTGTATATAATGTCTTCACCAGCATCATGGCATACCCACATGTCTTTGGTAGTGCGACACAGTATGACTACTTCTCAAACCCTAACTGGACAGCAAACGGCTATCCTTTTGGTGTTGAAGGCGAGTCATACGCCTGGAAAACTGTGAATGCAACCAAAGACGACATTGCTAACATGAAATAGCAAATAGCCTGCGTTATTATCAGACAAATGAAATGAGAGCGCTCGACGAGCGCTCTTTTTGTTCCACTAATTAAAAAGTCAGGCAAAGCTAGCAAATTAAAATCAGTGATCAACAGAACTCCTATCTGTACATGATGGGGTCTATCAGCATGACATTAAAAATAGACTCGCCTGGTATTGCTCGTTAATTATCCCAGTAAACAATATAGAATATTTACCCACTTCTGTTACTCAGGTATAAAATACACAGCCCAACAGCCAGCTATGGGCTAGTTTTTCAGGGACTGATGAAAAGCTGCGACAATCAAAACGGTTGAATATTGCGGCTTTGTCAGTTCTTTTGAACACATCAAACTTGAATGGAAGGACCTTAAAACCATGATACAAAAAATAGCGAAGCTCCTGTTTTTCGCTTCCTGCTTAGTGTTTTTATCAAGTATTAATCAGGCTCAAGCGAGTAATCATTGCGAGTCACCACTGCCAAGCAGCGTCGACAGCAATAATACACTGATATTGCAAAGCAATTCTTTTTGGGAAACGCAAAACCTGGGTGCTTATAGCGATAGTGTTAGTACCATTGTTGCCGGTATGCCAGCAAAACTAAAAAACAATGTTGATATGAGCGACAAAAATCGAGCCGAGCAGCTGCGCTGGGCCGTGCGAGTCGCCAATAACATAACGCCAAGACCTGCACGCACTAAGATTATGGTTGCCTCCTGCGATTACAACTTCAGTGAATTATACGAAGCCCACCCAGATGCACCTGTTGATGGTATCCACAACGCATTTTTACCTAAGCTGTTTATTAAAGCGGACAATATCACCATTGAAGGGATGTCAAATCAGCCGACTCCGAGGCTGTACTATTCAGGAAAAGGCTTTGATGGCCTACATCACGGAAGAGTGGTATTGATGGTGCCAAGTAAGGCGCAGGGTATTATTATCAAAAACTTGTCATTTGAAGGAGATCACCACTGGAACCATATCCAAAACCCAGCTTATACATTGCATGAAAATAATGACAATCTTTATTTTAATGGCAGAGATCGCCGCCTGTGGTCAGGCATGATCATGATTGGTCTGGCAGGCGGAAGTAATGATGTCACAGTCGATAATGTGACCATTTTGGATCCCGCAAGGGCTGGTATTGCAATTGTGGGTAATGCCACAATCCAAAACTCAGTAATCAAAGGCAGTATTCCAATAGCCCAAACCGAGAATATGCTATCTGAGCTACTCAGTGCTTCTGGCGCGCTGTCCGCACATCTCAATATCAACTCTGCGGGTATGGGTTTTCATTCAGGCATTGCCCAGCAGTTTAGTTACGGGCCAATACATGTCAAAAATAACACCATACAAAACTTTGTAGAGGGGTTAACGGCAATGGGCAAGAATGGGTGATTACCGGTAACACCATAAAAGAAATTGCAGATCATGCAATCTATATTCTAAGCAACATGAAGCCTTCGATCATTGAGCACAATAAAATTGAAATGATTTTAAGTGCAGCCATTAAACTTGGTGGAAGAACGTGTCTCGATTTCGCTACTCAGTGTATGCTTCCGACCGATCCACTCGCTGAACAGACCCGGGCCGGTGCATACAAAACACGGATCCAGTTTAATACCTTTAAGTTAATACCCAGAACATCAGTATTGTTATCAGGTACTTTTAATACGATAGCGAACAACACGATTGTTCCATACAACCCAGCTGATGACACTAGTATCGGTAACTTCTACAACCCGCTTAAACACCCCACGAATGTCTATCCAGACTTTTTCTTTTCTACCTCTGGAGGCCAAACCCAGAAAGACAGTCAGGGGCATAACTACTGGACTAATCACTTTGCGTACAACACTGTTGCTTACAATACCAAAGGCAGCGAAGAGCTCTCTGTCTTTATAAGCCAACGTATGGGACACCGAGATCGCAGTATAGGTATGAATGTCATCAAAGGTCCTGGCCAGAAAGTGTATTTTCACACTCGCAAGGATTCACGTTATGCACCTTTGATTTCAGTCTCTGCGGGCACAACCCTGTATACGGGTGGAAAACCTGATTGTATTGACTGCATTGGCAATCCCGTTGCTGACGGATATCGTAGCAACTTGGAGCCATTATGGGCCAAAGCAATCACCATGGAAGATTCAAATGGTAATGATGTCCCGCACCTGCTGGTTAAGCTAGATAACACAGAGGGGGATGTATTTCTGATTGGCGAGTCAGGGATCCACGAAAGGATCAACGCAGAAAATCAAGCGTTGGATATCAAAGCAGTCGCTGATTTGGATGGTGACGGCATAGATGAAATTTACTTTCAGGAAAACAGCACTGATTTATCAGGTGCAAGACTGTTTCTCACTGGATCTGAAGTAGAACACAGGCAACTGAACGACATAGCAAGCACACGCTGGACCTTTCATAATGCAAATCAGGACAACTTAGTTGCGAGTCAAATCGCGTCACTAAAAGGTGCAGAGCCAGATCAACTCATTACAAACTGGGCGGGAAGTAGCGAACTACTTGGCTCCGCTTTTGATGCCCTCGGCAACCCAGTTTCCGGTAACGCAATATATCATGGCGCAAACAATATCTCCGTAAATAAGCTACAGGCAGCTGACTTGTCTGGTGTTGGAGAAATATATAGTGCCAACCAAGAATTGTATGTGGCGCTTGATGATAAGAAGGTTATTGGTATTTACTGGGATGCACAAACGTCCAGCTGGAAAAATCAAACGGTCTATTCTGGTACGCAAACGCTGTCACTCATGGAGCCGGGACGTCTCAGAAGCACAGATCCTAAGCAGCGCATGTATCAGCGTTTTTCCAGTAATACCATTTATGAAAGCAGACCAGCCAGTTCAGGATCACTCCCGGCATTTGGAGCTGGTAGTTATTTTTATAATGGTTCCGCAACAAGTGACATGTTAATTGCAGCTGATTTAAACAATGACGGCAAACAAGAAATGCTCAGTCACTTTAGTCAAGTCCCAAACAAGATCTATTATGGTCAAGAGCTAAATGGTGTACTAAACAGCACACAAGGAACCATCTATGAGGGCTTCACCTCTCCTAAACTCATTACACCATATCACAGTGCTGATAAAGTGGAGCGTGTCATTAGCTTATTTAACCAATCCTGGGCTATCTACCTTTCTGAAGGGCTCCGCAGCAATGGCCATAACTATGTAAACTACATTTACAGCAAAGCACTGGCAAACACCCATTAGCATTGCTTAAAAAAGGCAGGCAAACAAAAAGGCCTACACACTTTGTAGGCCTTTGATTTAAAAAAGTACGCAATACCGTCAAACAAATTACTCTGCCGCTGATACTCGCATTTGGGCTATAGTCACTTCAACGCTTCTGCTCGATTGAGGCACAAGGAAAACAACCTGCCCAGTAAGAACTACTTGCTCAGGCAATGTGCACCTCAGTTCGGCTCTATTTCATCTTTAGAAAAGGCCAATACCAGAAACAGGCGGCTTATTTCTCACATAGTCTAGTGGGGACGTGCCACAACGATCACCTGCAATGGCAATCTTAACATCTTGATTAGACATTTTAGCGGCCAATAAAGAAGAATATATCGATTTAACATCTGCATTTGCCAATGTGGATGTCAGAATCAACGCCGCACCGAATAAATATTTCATATCAATAATTCGCTTTTATTGTGATTGACTACGAAAAAGAACTTTCTACAACGATAGACTTCGTAGTGCTCCCTTTAAAGGCGGATAATATCATAAGCAAGCCATATGGAATCAATTTGGGCACATGGCATATCCATAGCAATAGGCTTCACCTGGCAGGAATGTCCAGAATGTTTCGCGGCAACTGCTGCACGCCAATGCTTGCCTGTCTTATAACCAAATTGTACAAGTTTAAAACAATTTAATATTTACATAAATTTGACAATCCATCTCACAAGATTAATATTTAGACCGTTCCAAATCTATTCAACCTTAGTATTTATGACTCAAACTTGATGGCTTTAGGTTATTTAAATATCAAAAACTGGAACGATACAAAAATAAAATACGATAAAGATACAACATGTAAAAGAGAGCAACAGGATGAAAAAACACCACAACTACAGAAAAAGTACACTTGCATTGTGCCTGAGCAGTGCCCTGATGGCACCTGCTAGCTTTGCCAGCTCGGATCTGACTCAGCCTGACAGAGGTGTCATTACCGCAAGTGGGGAAAACGGCACAGCCGAAGGACGAACGAAGGCATTTGATGATTCTCATTACAGCAAATGGCTGACCTTCTCGCCCACAGGCTGGATAGCTTACCAATTAAATACCCCTCAGGTTGTGTCGGGTTACACATTGACTTCGGCCAACGATGCGGCAAGCCGTGACCCACAAGACTGGCAATTACTGGGCTCAAATGATGGCAATACCTGGTACGAACTTGATACACAAACCAATCAGGTCTTCTCTGCACGCTATCAGACTCGCCAGTATAGTGTCACTAACAGTCAGGCCTATCGCCACTACAAGCTGAATGTCACAGCCAACCAGGGTGCCGGAATTTTGCAGCTGGCAGAAATTGAACTGCTGGGTGGCGTGACACCACCACCGGGAAATTCTCTGCCACTCACACACAGAAAATCGCTCAGTAAGGGGAATTGGCAGCATTATGGACCATTCAATGTAGCGGGAAAGGTCTTGGCAACCACCTCAGGTAGCGGTGATGCTGATCTGTATATCGGCCTGGGTAGCCAGCCAACCACCAACAATTACCGGTGTGCCAGCACCTCGCCCACAGCTGCGGAATCCTGTCAGGCTCAGGGCAGCAACCTGTATGTCTCTGTCTATGGCTGGTCAGCCACCAGTTACACCATCAATATAAAAGAAGAAAGCGACAATGGCGGCGGTAACTGGGATAAGCCGGTGGTCGATTTTGTTGATATGAACCCAGAAACGGCGGGTTCGCAACTGGTGAAGCGCATCATCAACGACCCTGCTGGTCATATGGCAAACCGCTGCGTGGACGTAGCTCAGGTGCTCTATACCGATCCAAAGGAATCGCAACGCTTCAGACACCTGCGCTTTGAACTCAGAGAAAAAGATGCCTGGGGCAACGACTTTGTGGCCTATAAACTCGGCCAGGATGGATCCGGCGAAATGACCATTGCCGTCAGCACAAAACATCTGGAAAAAGTCTACCGGGAAGGAAACAATGACGACAACGCGATCCGCGACGAAATTGACGGCATCTTATTCCATGAGGTTACTCATGGCTATAACAACTCTCCGATAACGCACGATGGCTATGGTGACGGCGGTCCTTACTGGGCCTATACCGAAGGTCTGGCAGATGCCGTGCGAATTGGCGCGGGTTTTCATAAAACCAGACAACCGGATATCAACAACCCTAAAAAGTGGCTGGGCGGATACACCACCACCGGCTTCTTCCTGCATTACATCAAACAGGAAAAAGACCCGCTGTTTATCCGCAAGTTTAACCAGTCAGCAGTGGATTACACCAACTACACCTGGTCATTCGACCGTGTCTTCAACGATATACTGGGCATTGGCGTAGAGCAAGCCTGGCAGGACTACGTACAATTTATTCAAAATGGTGGACAGCTGCAGTACTAGCAGATAGTAAAAGCCCGAAGCCTGGTTGCTTCGGGCTTATGATAGTTCAGCTACTGTCACGAACTTTAATAGTCAGGCTGGGCATATCGTTCGCTATGTGCACCGCACCACTGCGTTTTTATACAGCAAAGCTCTCCAAAGCGCCGATTATGAGGCGTTTATTATATGCCGCCTGAAAACAATACGGACTTATCTATTGGCAGTTCTGTACAAATCAAATGTGCTGTTACGTATGGCCAGTGAACTCTTTTTGCGTGAATCACAAAGCCCTGTTTCATTGTGTAGTCTGTCAGTTCAAATGAACCCGGGCATAGCTCGGCGGCTCTGCGCACCAGCTTCATCCTTAAACTGCCATATGATTCGGTATCTCTGCCGTCCACACGAACAAGAAAACTGTTTTCACTGAGCACTTTTTCAGAATACCCATTGGCACCATTCTCGGGATATCCTGAGATGGGTTGGTAGGTACTACAACCTATTATTCCAATAGATAAAACGAGTATTAATACCTTAAGCAAGTTAACTCCAAAGATGTATTTTGCGTGGTAAATGCGCTGAGGTAGCTATATCTAACCAGTCTCAGCTTCAGCGGTGTTTTTTCAGCTGAAGAAAATTTAACCCACGCTATGCATTTTTCTGAGCGCTACAAGTGAGCTTATAAAGGTAATACAAAGCAGCTATCAATGGAGGATAAAAAGAAAGAATAAAAATAATACCTGCATATTTCTCAACTAAATCCTCCAAAACAAACAAAGATGCCCAACCTGTAAACACAGGTATCACAATAGTTGCAATGAGCATTTCAAGAAAGCGCTTAAATTCCTGCACCCAAACTTCTGAATTCTCTTGTATTATAGCTCGTACTTTTCTATATACTAGAACCAATAAGAAAAATAACCCCACATCGAGTATTGCGCCTATAAAACCTTCAAAACCAAAGTAATTCAATAAATCCATATCCTGCTCTCTGATTACATAAAAAATGAGATAAACTTCTCTTTCCAGGCACTTTTTCCATACCAGGGGTGCCAAGCTATAATCTGGTTCTTCCCATCCTGAATAACATTAAAACCATTCCCTAAGGCTAATTCCTTTGCGCAGCTCTCTTTTCAAGAAGTTTATTAATACGCTTCGACGTCTGCTTACAGCCACTGTCTTTTTCTCCACTACTGTATCGCTTGTCGTTCGTAATAAGCGAAATCCGACATGTTACCTCTCTGGAATTTCTATAGTTTTTATATCTAAACTGACTTTTCTCTACATCATTTATGTCCAAATACACCTCATTCGAAGGGTAAAATAGAATAACGATGTTGTTTCTCACCACAGCCTTATAAAATTTTTGTTGTGAATTCGCAACAAGATAGAAAAAAGTAAAAAGGCAGAATGAATAAAAAATGGTTAACTTCAGCGCTCTTTCTTTATATAAAAAGTGCTGAATCAGTACATAACCCGAAGTAACAACCCCGGTCAATAGAAAATATCTATATACACCTAAAGCTCCAGAAACAGGAGCTTCAAAAATAGTAAGTGCTTCCATAACAACTATACTTCCAAGATACGCTAGCTTTCCTGCGCTTCACTGGCATGGTACACCGAGCCAAGATCTGCGGAAAATGAGCATAAGCCTGCTTTTTTGCGTCCTTTTGGTTAAAGCGTTTGTTATATGCAATTAACCATCAATATCACTTACATCTTTTGCGCTGTAATCATTTAGCTCTTTATACGTTGCCTTATTAAAAAGCCTTTTTAAGCACAAAACTGCAAAGAACAAAGCCAAAAAGAAGTACAAGATACCCGCTAACTCAAAAGAATCAAAATCTATGCAAACACCATTAGAATGGCATCCATTTCGCGGTAAGCTTTCATATACAAGAAAGGTAAAAAATAGCGACAAAACAAAATAGATTAAGTTCAAAACTGAGGAATCCCCAGATAATCATATTTAAAATCAATGTGATGGACACGCACGGCATTGTTTGAACTAATTTATTTCGCCAAAAACCAAATAGATAACAACACCATGCGTGATACCACTATCCTACACGATATGCTCAGAAAAAACTGCCCCAAATTCATGCCCGGCGCCTTGACTCATTAATGCTGGCAACTGAGACTTTGCTCGATAGCAACCTACTTTCTCTTTCTGACTTTCCATTGGCAAACAGGGTCGAAATATGAAGGGCCCTGTCGCTGCCAAGCACAACATTAAACGTATGGACCGACTGCTTGGCAACACCGCAATGCAAATCGAAGAAAGCTTTCGAGACCTGAAAAGCCTCCAATACGGGATGGGTCTGCGGCATAGTAAAGCTCGATATTCTGTTATTACTCGCTTTGCTGGCGACCATTATTCTCTGGTGGATCAGCCTGTATGCCCAACACTCAAACTGGCAACGAAAGTTCCAGGCAAATACAATAAAAGACCGTGCTGTGCTGTCGACAATTAGGCTTGGCAAAGAGGTTAAGCGACGAAGCGATTATGTTATGACAGTAAAACAACTGCGCTGGGCTATACGCGAATAGGTGCGCTTGATACATCTGCTCGGGAGGCCTCAATTATGAGGGGATCCTCCAGAGTTCAAAATCACAAACGCCTCCATTGTACCCAATGCTTGCCTAACCGACGCGAAATAGCAGGCTAAAATTAGCGACGGCGGAGCGCAAGCCTGCTTTTTTTCGCACAATATTTAGGCAATTTTTAGGTGTAAGCTATTTAGTAGGTTCATTACTTTTATTTTTAAAAAACTTTCTCACTGTATCGCAGATTTGACCTGACTTAGCACCATGTTTTTTGTAATGATATTCCGTTTCATAATCACCCTCAGGGATAACCATATCCACAAAAAGCTCATTTTCGTTTAAAGTATTTATTTTGTCTCCAATCTCAAAACCATATTCAATAAATGAGGTGGTATTGTATATGGAAGAATGTATGACACCGTTTTCCAATCGCCATTTGTTCCAATAAAGAGTTACATCTAGAGAATTAACTAATGAAAATTCAATTTCACACTTGTCGCCATTGGCCTGATACTCAATGAAACTATAGTCCACATGCTCACTGTTATGGTTAATTATCCATATTCCTATAAGGTCATTGGGAGCACATTTTGATAAAGGTGCGTATAGAGAGAAAATAAATATAGATAAAATAACTAAATGATTTCGCATAATTCAAATTACACCTAACGCTAAGCTCTGAAGAATCCCCAGATAATCATAATTAAAATCAATTTGATGGACACGCACAGCATTGTTTGACCTAATTTGTTTCTCAAAAAACAAATAGATAACAACACTATAGGTGATTCCTTCATCCTACACGATATGCTCAGAAAAAACTGCCCCCAAATTCATGCCAGGCGTCTTGGTTCATTAGTTCTGGCAGCTGAAGCTTTACTTGATAGCAATCAACTTTCTCTTACTAAGCCGGATCGTAATATGAAGGGCCTAGTCGCTGCTAAGCGCAATATCAAACGTTTGGACCGGCTGCTTGGCTATACCGCCATGCATAAAGGTCAGCTTACTATTTGCCGTTGTTGTACCTATCAGAACGGTTCGGCCAGGCCCCGCTTGCGAATCATGTGCCCTACTGAACATCTTATTTTGACAGTTTTAGAAGGTTGTTCTGTAACCTCCTACTCAAGCATACGCTCGATATTTTCACACCGAACACCACACTTGCTAATTTCTTTAAGAATATCATCTAGCTGAGGGGGTTGAGCTTTTACTGATGTTCCATCATTGAGGTAGAGCGTTACTGTATTACTATGACTCTGAAAAATTTTGACAACATGGCCTGAGTTAAGAATCTGAATAACAGTGCTCCACTTAACAAAAGAATCAGCCCCAGTCTCCAAAGGTAGCTTATGCCACATGCTCTTATCCGATGTTAATAGGAATTCATCTTCAACGGCTATGCCATTACGAGCGACTTTATATGTCGTTTCAACACCGAGACCGCTGTAGTGAAAATAGTGGAACGCGATACCTGAACCTTTGTAATACCACATAGCTTCTTTTTCATCATTCCACTTTTTTATTAGTACAACTAGCTGTTCATATGAAACTGTAGTCTCCGATTCAGCATGAACAGATATAGTGATTACGAATAAGAGTATTGGCAGAAATTTTCTCACGAAATACCTTTATTAAGATTGACTCTATGTACATGAAGCGCGCACTAATATCACGACATCTGGTATTAGCAATGTAGCT
The DNA here is from genome assembly GCF_004014715.1 of Pseudoalteromonas sp. R3. Taxonomy (NCBI): domain Bacteria; kingdom Pseudomonadati; phylum Pseudomonadota; class Gammaproteobacteria; order Alteromonadales; family Pseudoalteromonadaceae; genus Pseudoalteromonas; species Pseudoalteromonas sp. R3. The sequence continues at coordinate 1,004,676 of NZ_CP034834.1, read as the reverse complement.
AACCAAATTAAGTGGAAATCTCTTAACGGATTAACCATTGGCTTTTATACATTTACCAACGCCTTTATTAATTCCTATAACCCGCATATACCAGTTCTCAGTATCAGCGATTCGGGCCTTAAAGTCATCAACGTATGTTGGCGAGCTTTTGTCTGGTTTAATATGCCCATAATAAAAACTGCTGATCCAAAGCGCCCCTTCTGGGAGCATATGACCTCTCCAACCAACTTCTTCAACAGTTTCAGTGCAGGCGATTAACGATACAAGATGTTCTGTAAAAACAGCTTCATATGAGGCAAGGAGATCCGCTTTGGTTTGGATAGCACCGGAAAGTGGGTAGTGGATTAGTTCAGACACCTTTTCTCGATCACCGGCAAGAACCAGTTGCCGAAAACCTTGATAAAACTTATTAGCGTCTGGCTCTGCTGACACTAAAGTTTCCGCTGCCACAAGCCCGCTGCAAAAAATGATAAAAATGTAAAATGTATTTCGAATCATCCCAACCTATTTACCCTTACAGCGTTTCACTGGCGTAGTACACCGAGCCAAGATTAGCGGCGAATGAGCGCAAGCCAAGCTCTAGACGTCCCACACATGATTGTCTTGTTATATTACGACTTACGCCTGTTTTTTAAAAACTTAAATAACTCGTAAGTTAAGATAATTAGGTAACCACCTAAACAAATTTTACCAACTAGCACCATACCAGGCCTGCCGCATACACCACCTGGGCCGATGAAACCATAGCTTTCAAGGTTAAACAGAATAAACGGTATATAGCCAAACCCTAAAATTGCAATTGTAGGTACCCACAACCTCGATTTTTGATGGAAAAACCTTATTACCAAGGTAAGGACAGCTATCGCTATGGAAAAAAGAATTAGCAAGTCGAATTGTCGATTGTGTGATTCGATCAAACCTTCCGGTGGAACAAAGCAGGCCGTTGTACTAAACGGTAACAATAGCAGACCAATAACCAAACAATACTTCAAAGTGATTCCATTTTTAATTAGTAATATAACGCCGCCAACACAGGCCGGAGCACGCAGTGCGGAGGTCCAGCCCCAAAGGGGCGATTGTGCTTGGTCTTGTTAAGTTTTGGCTAGTTTGGAACATAGAACCTCAACCACACCAGCCGCATTAAAGTTTAATTTATAGTGAAACCAACTTTCACTCTCCCAAGCCTCACCTTGCTTGAGATGCTCTTTTACCCACTCAGAGTCATTTACAATGTGACAAGAATCAAAGCGCTCAGACTCTGACATCTCGTATTCCGCAGTTTGAAATTTAAAACCTAACGTATTCTCGCACTTGATAGTGATATGGTTTTCTTGCCAATCATTGAATTCTAATACGAGATCAGAACCGTCAAATTTGAAAGCAATATCTTCGGCATCAGCAACCGAAAAACCTAGATCTATGGTTTCAATATTCTGGCTCATGACTTCCTTGGAAACTTAACAATTTATTCTATCCCAACATGTCGGAACATAAACCGACAAAACGGATCGTATTACATTACCTCATGGTCCCACGGAATAAACTCAAAGTAAACAACCTGTTGCAACAGCCAAAGTCACAGCTATGTGAAATTTGGACAAATTAGAACGCAATAATGTTATAGGACAACAGTCCAAACACTGTCTTTACACACAGCATTACTTTTGCTAGTTGGAATGCTCATGAAATTACCTTTTCTATTCATGCTGGGCGTTGTTTCCTAAATCATTGAACTAATCTAGTCTCGGAGTTTTTATAGTCACTCAATCATAAATCTATAGTGGCCGGTATCTTTCTTCTGAATGGTTTGGCGACAGATAACGCTGGGTAAAACACCTTATGACTCTGCTTGCCGGATGACGGAGTGGTTTATCAGGCGCGTCTGCAATACGGCACTGTTGCGTGGTGTTTAAGCAGATCCCGGCTCGCAAGCGTCCGGGATGACGGGGTTGTTTGGAAGTGATGAGGTTGTTTGGTGGTCACGGAGTGGTTTATCAGGCGCGTCTGCAATACGGCACTGTTGCGTGGTGTTTAAGCAGATCCCGGCTCGCAAGCGTCCGGGATGACGGGGTTGTTTGGAAGTGATGAGGTTGTTTGGTGGTAACGGAGCGGTTTATCAGGCGCGTCTGCAATTAGGCACTGCAGCATAGTGTTTAGGTAGTTCCCGGCTCGCAAGCGTCCGGGATGACGGAGTTGTTTGTGAGGTCCGTCTGAAATAGGACGGTGCTGTGTGGTGTTTAAGCAGTTCCCGGCTCGCAAGCGTTTGGGGTGACGGGGCTGCTTGGAAGTAACGGGGTTGTTTGTGAGGTCCGTCTGAAATAGGACGGTGCTGTGTGGTGTTTAAGCAGATCCCGGCTCGCAAGCGTCCGGGATGACGGGGTTGTTTGGAAGTCACTGAGTTTTCTGAAGGCCACGGAGTTGTTTGGAAGTGACTGAGTGGTTTGCTAGACCCCCTGTGTAACCTTGTGAGTGAATAAAGACTCAGCTATTGGTTGATCTGGTTATCTCCATCAGGAAACTTCAGACACCATCAGGAAACTTCAGACAAAACGTACTGCCCGAATCTGAGCTGGAAACACTCAGCTCAATGTCTAGTTTTTCACACAGACGCTTAACCATGGAAAGCCCCATGCCCATTCCCTCACTTTCGGGGCCTTTTGCGCCGGGTTCAAACAGCGTTTTCAACAGTTCAGGGGTAATCCCCTCCCCTGTATCCGATACCATAATTGACTGTGTGCGTCCTTCTATAGTGACTACGCCGCTACGAATATGGGTAAATGCATTGCCGATCAGATTATTCAGCAACAGCCGTAATGCACTGGGGGCAATGGGCAACTCCAGCTTTGCTGCGATGTCGACTTCTACCTCTATGTCTTTACCAGCAATTTTTTCTGCCTGGCTTAAGATAACCTGCTCAACCACAGGTAATACGCGGGTATTTGCATCAGCTAAAGTTTCTTCCCGGGCCAATGCCAGTAAGACTTCCAGGCTTTGTGTGATTTGATGCTGAGCATCGGCAATCCGACCCACCAGCTCTGCTTGCTTGTCGGTTAGTTGTGTTTGTCTGAGTAACGTCAACGAGCTTTGGGTAATTGCCACTGGCGTTCTTAATTCATGGGAAACATCTCGGGTGAATGCCTGCTCACGGCTGATAAAATGCCGAATACGAGACAGCGCCTGCTCCAAAGTTCTGGCGAATGCACCAATTTCATCATTGACAAACTGCCCTGAGAAATTCTGCGGCAGGCGCTCCACCGGCGCGTCTTCTACAATTTTAACCAAAGTATCCAGCGGTTTGATCAAGCGCTTTGCCATCATCAGGGAAGTAAACGCCAATATCAACGCCAGCACAAGAACGCCGCCAAACAAAACCAAAATAAACTTCAGCATGCCACCTTTGATCTTACGCACCACCAGCTGCTCACTGACTTCGGCCAGTAAATAGCCAGTGGGAATTTGCTTAAGATGGTAATGGCTGTCGTTTTCGCCACTAAACTCGATCCGATTAGGCTCTTCATCAAGCACTTCCCGGATAATTGCCGGTAATTCATGTTTTTCTGGATAGTAGCGAATAAAGTCGAGTCTGGGCCTGGCTTCAAGGCCTGATTCAAGTTGCGCAGCAACGGTCTGCGCCTCATCATCCAGCAAATAAATAAAAAACCTGTCTTCTATGCTGTACGCAAACAAAAAGCTTGCCGCCCCAAACAGAGCACTTATAAATAACGCAATACCGACAAAAAAAGCGACAATCCGGTTACGTAACTGAGTAGCTTTCATGCAGCATTACCCTTCTATATCCAGAGCGAACCCTATGCCATGTATTGTTTTGATGATCGGACTGCTAAATGGCTTGTCTATCGCTTTGCGAAGCTGATAAATATGCGAGCGTAATGCATCAGAATCTGTCGGCTCATCTCCCCAGATCCTGTCACATAACTCGCTGCGGCTCAGCGCGCGAGGATGATGCTCCATCAGTAAACGCAAAATTTTGAATGGAATAGGCTGAAGCGTTATCTCACACCCGGCGCGTTCAATGTGCTGAGTCTGACTATTAAGTGATACCGCTTTTTCATCACGCCCCAAAGATAGTGTGTGCTCACTATTTAGCAAGTGTCTTTTTGCCAGGGCATTGCAACGCACCCATAACTCTTCAAGGGCAAATGGCTTGGTCAGATAGTCGTCTACCCCCAAAGAAAAACCGTTGAGTTTGTCATCAAGCGTATCGCGGGCAGTGAGCATAATGATAGGAATATGGCGATTGGCTTCTGCTCTGAGTTGCTGGCAGACAGCCAATCCATCCATTTTGGGTAGCATCACATCTAGGACCACACAATCGTAAAATTGTTCCAAAGCAAGTTGCACACCTAGCTCACCGGTGCAGGCAAAGTCGATGACCGCGCCCTGCGACTCAAAATATTCACCTATATTCAGGCTCAGATCCTGATTGTCTTCAATCAGCAGTACTTTTATTTGCGCCATGCAGGCCACCAAGTTCGTCGGAATATAACTAAAGGCTAACGCGAAATTCGTGAAAGCGATGTGAAAATCAGATCAGTTTGTGTGCAACCAGCGACGCACATACTGCAAAGACAAATACTCTTGTTTCAGTTTCAACCAGGAATCGCGTGATTGCTGCCAATGCCATTGTTCATCGGCAATTTTTCGCAGCATGTCCGCATCCTGTGCCCGACTATAAAAGAGCAGATCCTGCGCTGTCATCAGCCTGGGGAGTGGGTCGGTTTGCGATGTAAACACATGCTCGATGTGTGTACGCAGATTAAGGATCAGGGCAAACAAATTTACATTGTTTGTCTGCTGGGTCAACAACTCAATCAGGCGCTGTTCTTTCACAGGTATCGGGCAGTCATTTAATTCCGTAAAGACCCCGCTTAATGTGTCAGTCAGCACTTGTCTGTGGCCCTGCGGCAAAGCACAAAACCAGTGAGTAAGTTGTTGAAGTGGCGGTGCCATAGCGTTACCTGAGTAGTCCTTTGGTTTTGCCCAGTTTACCACACCCTGGATTTATCGTAAAAAGTGTGGCTGTGCAGTGTAAAAGACACATCGCCCAGGTCATCTTCAGCGCCCCGTGACCAACCCAGTGCCTGATAAAAGCCATCTGCACGCGTATTGATCTCCGTATACAAACGGATCTCCTCATGTGTGCGACTAAACAACCAGTCACAAGCAAATGATAACAATGCTTTACCAATACCCAGCCCTTCAAACTGAGGCAAAATAAACAACGCCCAGATAGACCCGTCCTCACTGGCCGCTGATGAGAACCCAACTATCTGGCCATTCAGTTCACACACCCAGCTCTTACCTTGTCCCGTTATGTGTTCCAGGTACATTTGCGGTGTGATCTTACCGGGGTCGGTCAGCTTATTCTCAGTAACCAGTAAACGGATCTCACTCATTCTGGCAATATCTTGTTGCCTGGCTTCGCGGCAGGTATATGATGTACCTGATATCTTAAACATTGGATTGGTTCCTATCGAATTAACCGCCCAGTTTTAAACCATCAAACAGCTAATGACAAGCTTGTCACCGAAGAATCTAATCAGATAAATAGTAAACGCCAGAAGAGGAATACCTGTTGCGTACCCAGATGAATCAGACAGAAAGAGAGGAAAAGTAATAACATACTAAGCGGCTTAATGTGGGCAGGCAAATCGATAAAATTAACCCGCCACCAGCACGCATTGTTGATTTAACATTGGTTTAGTTATAAATCCACCAACCCAATGCAAAGCATTTAGGTATTAAGCACGACCAGCGTGAGCGACGCAGGCTCACAAGGCTTTTTACAACAAAAGCCAGATTTTGACTGATCACTGTTCTTTGCATGGCACAGCCTGATGAAACCACTTAGCTATCCAACGGAACGGGTTTGGTCTGGGATCCAGTTCAACCATCAGGTTGAAGCTATAGCCCTTGCGATAATGCGTTCTGATCACGTCCACTCCAAGCTTGTGCTTGGAAACACATCGCCGTAACTCGGAAACAGCCCGGTTAATGGCATTGTTGTCGACATACTCTTGTTGCCAGATCTCCCGGCACAATTCATCCCGGCCAATCACTCGATCTCTATGACAGATAAAATATTCTAATAAGTCATAGATAAGAGGTTCCAGCCGCACGCTTTCACCACAATATGTTAACAACCTTTTCCTTTTGTGAAGCTCATAGGGCCCAAATACTGCACGGCTAAAGTCAGCATCATAATTATCATTTAACTTCATGATGATAGACACACTTCCTTTGACGTTTTGAGTTATCAAGCAAGGTTAGTGTAGCGTCTGAAGGGGCTTTTTAAAATCCAATTTGCGATGAAAGTACATGACTTTTGTTAATAGAAAAAATGATAGGTTATAGTAAGCACACTGCAAGGATTTGTTCACATAGATCAACTAAAACACAAATATAAAACAAAAAAGATACAATTTAGGGTATATGCCTGCGCTGGGCATTTTATTTCCCAGCCTTTATACCGTTATTAGTGACAATGCGCATAAAGTAACCGGTCATTCAGCTATTAGTAAATTTCATAATTGTAGACGTGAGGGCAAACGCTGCCGCGTTCACCCTGTTTTTGTGGTCGTTTTACTGGATTATAGTGTTGCGAGCATAGCTTTGATTTTGTCATTCTCCGGATAGGCTTTCTGTGCTTTTAACAAGCTTGACTTTGCCTGAGCAAAATCGTTTTGCCGAACATAGGACTGTGCAATAGTAAGTTCAATCATGGGATGATTAAACTGAGACTGGGCAAATGTCATTAATTCAATGGCGTTGTGCAGTTGCAACTGCGTTTTAGCAAATTTCGCCTGATAGACACCTATCATGGCGAGCATTTGCACATCATAGCGCTGCGGTGATTGTTTAAATTTAGCGATTGCAGCGGCTTTATCCGTGAACATTAACTCCGCCAGCTTAACACTCTGATCGTCTTTATAGACAGGTTCATTGACGTCGTCTACTCCCATTGCTCTGGCCATAGCAGCGGCTGTATCTGCTGTTGAAAACGGGTTTTGACCTGTGATCAAGCGACCATCTATGGTTACCTGATTAAGCATTAAGCCATCCTGTTCAAACTGACCTCCACGCTCTTTTAGTTTGTCTTCCAGTAAAAACTCAAACTGGGGCCGCCACTTTTTGCCAAAGGCGTCTTCTTCCAGATTGGTAAAACCATTGACTCTTTTACCATCAACCAGGTACTCGCCATTGCTTAACGTGACATCCACCAGTGCAGCCGGACCATGACAGACCGCCCCCACCACGCCTTGCTGCTCATAAATTTCCCGGATCAGGCGCTGCAACTCAGCGTCTTTATGTAAATCAAACATTGGGCCTTTACCACCAACGATAAATACCCCGTCAAATGACTGACCTTGCAGACTCTCCAGTTTAACCGTATCGGTCAGGGCATTCATTGCCTTAGAATCATTTAAGAATGCCTGGTTATATGACTTTTCTTTATTATATTTATCTGCAAGCGGCTGACCTCCAGCAGGTGAGGCCAGTGTGATCTTAATCCCGTTGTCGTTAAAAACCTGATATGCTTTGCTTAATTCATCAAACTCAAAGCCGGGCTGAGTGGTTTTACCATCAACCTGCTTACCGTAACTACTTAATACCATCAACACATGTGGCTGCTCTGCAGCATAAGCTGTGCTCAGCAAAGTGGTACTCATCAGTGACCATATGGATGCAACTATCAGTTTTCTTTTCATCATTGAGTCTCCTTTGTTTGGACAGACTCACCGTAACGCTGATACTGTGAAGCCACTGTGAAAAAAGTCGGGATATAGGTGTGCAAAACCAGATTGACGAAAGTCTTTGGCAACTATACTTGGGCGTCTGGTTCCGCCCATGCGGCACACTCCCTCTGTCATCCAATGGGGCAATTATCAGTTTATGGAACCCAGATGGTGTGAACAAGAGTTATGCCGATAACAGCCGATACCAGCGACTCATATATCAGGAACTTAAGCGCAAAGGCTACAACATGCACCTTATGTGGGGCTGCAGCCCCGATCTCGGTTATCGCGAGCTAAGTGTACTGCTCAACAGCTCACAAAACAAAGCAACCCAACTGGCCAGGGTGTGCCGCCAAAAAGCTTATTACTTTGTAAAAGGGGGCAGATCTGGCTATACAACACGCACAACCCGCAGCAATACTCGCAGCTACCCGCCACTTTCGAGGCGCGCCTCACTTATAGAAAACCTCCTGCTTTTAACGAAGCCATTCTGAACTCAAGCACCTAAAATGCTAAGCGAGATTTTTAGCCTGTTCCTGGCAAAACTCCTCACACCACACCTGCAATTCCGTCAGCGACATTGGTTTTGCATACACATAACCCTGTACCAGATCACAATCCATCTCTTTAAGGCCCTCCAGTTGCGCAACATGCTCCACCCCTTCAGCAATTACAGATAACCCCAGGCTGGCGGCCATCGACAAAATAGCGCGCACCAGATTTTGCGAATCCGGAGCATGTGCAAACTCATGGATAAAGCTTTTATCGATCTTGATAGTGTTGATCGGAAAGCGGCGTAAATAACTCAGCGAAGAGTAGCCCGTACCAAAATCATCGATAGACAGCTGTGCACCAGTGGCCCTGAGTCCTTCAAGCCAGGCCAGAATAGCTTCATCATCATCCAGTAAAATGCTTTCTGTGATCTCAAGTGCGAGATTGCCGGGTGAAAATCCGGTCTGGCGCAAAATATGGCGTAAGGTTGTGGCATTAAAACCCAGTCGGTACTGTTGACTGGATATGTTTGCCGACAAACTGCAGTTGAGGTTTAGTGAGCGATTCAACCTCTCAATGTCTGAGGTAGCCTGGGTCAGCATCCACTCACCCAGCTCAGAGATCAAGCCGCTTTCTTCTGCAACCGGAATAAACTCATCAGGGGTTATGTATTGCCCCTCATGGGGCCAGCGCGTCAGTGCCTCAAATCCATAGAGCTGACCCGACTTAAGCTCGATGATCGGTTGATAAAATACCGCCAGCTCATTATTGGCAATGGCCTTGCGAAGCAGTTGCTCCAGCTCTACACGACGATTAACCTGTTGCTGCATGGAAGGCGCAAAATAGTGATACTGATTGCGGCCACTTTCTTTGGCTTTGTACATCGCCAAATCTGCCCGGCGCAATATCTCCTGCTGCTCGCGGGCATCATCGGGCATAATGGCAATACCGATACTGGCGCCACTGATCACCTCAAATCCGTTAATGGTAAACGGTTGTGCTAATGATGTGAGTATTTTCTCAGCCACTTTTGCTGCGTCCTCAACATCGCTGATCTGACTGAGCAACAGCACAAACTCATCGCCCCCAAAGCGCGCCAGCGTGTCTGTACGACGCACCAGATGATTGAGCCGATTAGCAACTTCGAGCAGCAAATTATCACCTGCGTCATGCCCCATTGCATCATTAATGCGCTTAAAGCGATCCAGGTCGATAAACAGCAACGCACTCAAATGCGGCTGTCGTTCAATTTGTTTCAGATCCTGAGAGATCCTGTCCAGCAATAAGCGTCGATTTGGCAGCCCTGTCAATGCATCATACATGGCCTGATAGGCAATTTTAGCTTCCTGCTCTTTGCGCTCTGTCATATCTGACAGCACAGCAATATACTGCTGCACCTGACCCTGTTCGTCCTGAACAGCACTGATCGCAAGCCACTCCGGGTAAATGGTGCCGTCTTTTCGGCGGTTCCAAATCTCGGCGGCCCACTCACCTTTGGTTTCGAGCGTCTGCCACATATGCTCGTAAAATCGTGTATCGTGACGACCTGAACTGAGCAAGTTTGGCTTTTTCCCAAGTACTTCATGCTCCTGATACCCCGTGATGCGGGTAAAAGCCGGGTTTACCGCGGTGATTTCAAGATCAGCATTGGTTGTCATGATCCCTTCCTGCGTTGCCTGATACACAGCCGCTGCGGTTTTTAGTTCTGCCTCTACTTCTTTAAACTCGGTGACATCAACGCTTATGTACACATACCCGCCTTCTGCCGTTCGGGCATGGCGGATTTGCAGCCAACGCCCCTGTGTGGTTTTTTGCAACCGCTGCGGCGTCTCGCTTTGCTCATGGACAAATTCGGATTTACGTAAATGCCAGTCATCCAGAGTTTGCGGAAACTGGGCTTTAGATAACACGCCGTAATGCCGCAGCCAGCATTGATTGGTCAGTGTCAGTGTGCCTTCGCTGTCGTAGAGCGCAAACCCTTCTTGCAACCGCTCAATGGCATCGTGAAGTAACTGACTTGCTTGCAGGGCGTGATTTTTTGCTTTATTGAGCCGCTGTAAAATAAACAGTAACATCAGCAAAAGCACCACGGCCAGGCCAAACAATTGCTCACTCAGCGTGCCTGTTTGCTGCAACTGCATAGCATGTAAGTCCATTTGCGCCCGATACAAGCTGGCAAATGCGGCTTTACTGTCGATAGCCAGATACTGCTGACGAGTTTTGTGCACCTGGCGGTAATAATGCACGGCAACCTGAATATGATTGACGAATCGGCGACTCAGTAACGCAATACGCTCATCACTGCCAGATGTCTCGGCCAGCATCCGGATCCGGGTGTCCAGCAGCACCTCGTCGAGCGGCTGACCAGACGTTACCAGGCTTGCCAATATGGTACTGGCAAGTAGCGCCTGCGGATGCTGTATCGCAATCATTTCATCCAAAACCAGAGGCAGGTAGGTCAAACCATTTCGCATACCCACCGCTTGTGTTTTTAACTGCTCCATCAGCGCCATTTTATGGCTCAGTAACTTCAGATACGCCTGATACTCGGCGCCAACCTGGCCGCTTTGCTGTCTGTCGGTCAAATGACGCAAAGCTTTGTCCAGTTGCTGCAACTCATCAAAATGACGCAAACTGCCTACACTCAGTGCCAGGGCAAACTTGTCCAGTTTGGCATCAATAGACTTGGCATCGAACAAATGTGTTACCTGCTCGTGTTGTCGCTCACCTGTGGTAATGTGGGCGCGGAAAAAATACACCATCAAGGCCGTAAGCACGCACATCAGCAAGCATTGACCAATAACGGGGAGGTTGATTTTTACTTTGTGCTTCATTGATCCATTTCCTGGTGATGTCCGACTAAACTTTCCAGAAAAGCGGCAATTGCTGCCAACTCGGCTTCGCTGAGCGAGCGCCCGAGCTGATAACGTGCCATAGTGTTAATCGCCCCGGTCAGGCTTTGCTCACTGCCATCATGGAAAAAATACGTTTGTCTGGCGGCCATTCTTAGACCCGGCACTTTAAAGGTAAACTTGTCCTCTTCGCGACCCGTGACGTTATATCGACCATAATCAGCGGGCTCAATGGCCGTCCCACGATCGCCAAAGTAATCACCAAAAGTGCCCATTTTCGCGAACATGTTGCCACCGACATTTTTCCCCTGATGACAATTGATACAGCCATAATATTTGAACAAACGATATCCCTCTTGTGCTTGTTCAGACAAAGTGGCTTTACCTTGCAACCATAAATCAAACGGGGCATTTAGAGTGATGAGGCTGCGCTCGTAATGGGCGATGGCGTCACTGATTGAATCGCTCGACAGCCCTGCTCGATATACATGAGTAAACGCTGTTTTGAACGCTTGATCCTGATTGAGTGTCGCGATTAGCTCAGGCCAGGTGGTTGCAAACTCTTTGGGATTTTCTACTGGCAGCGTGACCTGCGCTTTTAAATCAATGGCTTTGCCGTCCCAGGCCTGACGAATATTGAACACCGAGTTGTATACTGTAGGCGCACGAATCTCTCCAAGCCGCTCGTATGCCCCCTTAGAACGGGCTGCATTGTCGGCCCCATGACTCGATAGCTGATGACAAGAAGCACAGCTAACATCGTTGGTGCGTGACAGTCGAGTATCAAAAAACAACTGTCTGCCCAGTGCAACTTTGCGCGCATCGGTGGCGACACTTTGCAAAGGTAATATCGGCTCAGCGACCACACAGGCCGAGCCAATAGCAAGTACCCAAATCAAAGACCTCAACATCACGCTTTAGTACCACTCTTAGTAACTAAACACCTTGCTAAGGTAGCACTTATTAACGATACCTGACTTGATATGGAATAAAGAAACCGTGATCTCAGTCGCAGCTAACGCAGGCTTGTATGCACCTATAAAAAGTCCAGCAGGACCGAGCAGGCACAACAATAAAATTCTGACAACGGGAGGTGCAATGCCAAATTTTGTCTAAACTTGTGAGATAAGAAGCTTTTTAATCAACCCTATGCAATTAAAAACGCGCCTGACAGTCATACTGGGTTTAACCGCACTGGCTCCCATGCTGGTGATTTTTTCGTTGGCTATGTTACACAGTACCGAGCAGGCAAAGCGTCTGAGCATTTCCGCAGCCCAGGCAAAAGTCTACAACGCAGCCGCGATTTTCGACCGCTACTTTGCTAAACGCAAGAGCGAGGTTGCTGCGCTGGCGCGCCAGCCCACCTTTAAAACCATGGACTTCACTCAGATAGCCCCCATTTTGGCAGGCGAAAAAACATTCCACCAGCAAACCTATGAAAAGTTCATTCTCGGGCGCCCCGACGGGAGCTTTCACAATACCGAGGGCGGCAACCCTTTTCAGAATATGCTCAGAACATTTGATGACACTTCGCCGCAAGCCCGCAAGAGAACCATTACCCGCCGCGATTACTGGCAGGAAACCATTGGCCGTAACGTTAATCAAAGCGCTGAAATCTATGTTTCTGAACCCATGATCTCTTACACCACGGGAGTCAAGCAGATAGTGGTCGCCGCAACGATACTCGCAAACGACGGCAAAGTAGCGGGCCTGCTTGGTGGCAGCATTCCCTGGCGAGAAATAGATCGCCTGGTTCAGGAGGTATCACAGCAGGTTGTCCATCAGTTTTATGACAATGCACGTTTTATGCTGGTGTCTAAGGAAGGCATTTATATGTATCACTGGCTGCCAGACAAAATAATTCAGCTAAAACGTGAGCAGGGCAAGTTTGTCGTGAATGACATTGGCGAAAAGATTGCTATTCGTTTAAAGGTCACCGAAGAAGCCAACCCACAACTACAAGAAATTGGCCTGAAAATGATTGCGGGTTTTAATGGCTATGCTCAGTTGGACAAAACCGCCACTGAACCCAGGTCTTATATTTTTTATGCACCGGTAAAATCCGCAGGTTACAGCATTGCGCTGACCTTACCCGAGCATGTTGTCTTTGCACCTGTATATGCATTGCGTCAGCAATTGCTGATTATTCTTGGGTTTGCAGTGGTCATTTCGTTGCTGGTCGTGTGGCGCTTTTCATACGGTATTTATCAGCCTATCGCTAAGCTGACCAAGGCCGCACAAGCTTTAACACAGGGTAATTTTAGCGTGTCACTGTCGACCCGTGGCAAAGATGAAATGGCTAAACTCAGCCGTGCATTCGCACAGATGCGCGACAAAGTGTATCAGCGAGAGTCAGAGCTGGAACATAGAGTCGAAGAGCGCACCCAGGCACTGGAGCTGGCCAAGCTTGCAGCAGAAGAAGCCGCCAGCGCAAAAAGTCGTTTCCTGGCCAATATGAGCCACGAGATACGTACACCCATGAATGGTATTCTGGGCACCCTGCAGCTGCTCAATCAACAGAACAACTTCAGTGAAGAGCAACAAACCCTTATCCGGGTTGCCAACGAATCAGGACAAAATCTGCTTACCCTGCTCAATGATATTCTCGATATTTCTAAACTCGATCAGGGTGAAGTATCACTGTATTTTGAGCCTTTTGATTTGTACGCTGTTTTGCATCACCTGGAACAATTGTTTAGCGAAAAAGTCATAGAAAAGCGGCTGCGTTTTCAACTGGTTATTGGTGACACCGTGCCAAAAGAGGTCGTCAGTGACAAACATCGGCTACAACAAGTACTGCTTAACCTGCTGAACAACGCCATTAAGTTTACCCATGAAGGCTTTATTCGGCTAGAAATTCAGAATATCGGTGATATGGAGCAAGTAATGCTCAGGTTTGCCGTCTCTGACAGTGGCATTGGGATTGCCGAGGAAAAACTTCCCCACATCTTTAATCCTTTCTATCAGGAAGATGAAAGTACCACCCGGCGCTATGGCGGCTCCGGCCTGGGCCTGTGTATCTGTCAGCAGATCATTGAATTATGTGGGGGTCATCTTAATTGCCAGTCAGTACAAGGAGAAGGCAGCGAGTTTGACTTTAACTGGCCTGTGGCGCCCTGCTGCCTGATCTATTCTGAGGACAGCGATCAGGTTACATTTGGAGAGCTACATGGCCATATTCTGCTGGCGGAGGACAATGCAGTAAACCAGGTTGTGACTAAGGCCATTTTAGAGAAACTGGGTTTGAGTGTCACCATAGTCACTGATGGAGAACAGGCTTTACAACAGCTCGAGAAAGAACACTATGATTTGGTTCTGATGGACATGCACATGCCCAATATGGATGGCATAGAAGCTACCAAGGCCATTCGTGGTATGCCTCAGCACATGCAGCTGACGATTATCGCGTTGACTGCCAATGTCCTTATCAAAGACATCGAAGCTTGTTTCGCTGCGGGGATGGACGATTACATCAGTAAACCCATTGCGCTGGAGCAACTCAAATCTGTGCTGGACAAATGGTTAGCGGTAAAAAATGGCTAACCAGACCGTTTCCTGCTGGGGATCGGTCCAGCTGACTTTATGCTTACAATGTGCGGGAATATTCAAATAGTCTCCGGCTGACAGACGTGTCACCCGACCATCCTCAAACGTCAGTTCACCTGTCCCTTGTAAAACCAACACCCATTCATGTTCATCCTGATCGTACCAGCCTTGCGGTGGCGAAGTATGCCCTTGAGAGACAATGCGCTCAATCCTGAGCTGGTCATGGGACAGTAACGTCTGAAATACTTCTTCGCTGAGATCAGCGGGAAGGTTAGAGAGTAAGTTGTTCATTATTCACCCATCAATTGAATATCACACGGAAAGTTTCACGTATTGAGGATAAATTCTAAAGCAGAGAGTCCAGGAGTAAACAAGAACGAATGAGAAAAGGATAGCAGAAAAGAGATTTGGTGGAGCTAGGCGGGATCGAACCGCCGACCTCTTGCATGCCATGCAAGCGCTCTCCCAGCTGAGCTATAGCCCCAAATCGACGACAAAGATACTAGAAGATTTTTCTACCTTTGAAAACCCCCAAAAGTCACTTTTTTATAGTAATGAATCCGTTAGGGTAAAAATCGAACAGGCACATGTACGTTGATACACGTGCCTGCTGAAAATTTACCTTGTTACTTTGCACCGTTTAGTGGAGCAATTTAAGTGCCGCTTCCAGCGCTTGTTTGATATCAGGGTTAGTCAGCTCACCCGCTTCGAGGTCAAAGTTATCGAAGAAACTTGGCACTGACAGGCTCGCTTTAACATCCGCAGCGAAATAAGGCGCAGAAGCCACCGCGGCTCCCAGCACACTTTGAGCACCACCAGGGCCCGGTGATGTTGCCATCATGAGCATAGGTGTATTCTGATATACCTTCATATCGATGCGAGAAGTCCAGTCAAACAGGTTCTTATAGGCGGCTGAATAGCTGCCATTGTGTTCAGCAAATGACACAATAATCGCATCCGCGGCTCCAATCTTTGCGTAAAAACGCTGCGCTTCGTCTGGAATGCCGCCCTCAGTTTCACGCTCAATGCTGTAAATCGGCATTTCATACTCATTCAGGTCAAGTACTTCTACCTCAGCATTGGGGATCAATGAAGCCGCATAGCTGGCTAATTGCTGGTTAATTGACTGACGGCTGTTACTGGCTGCAAATACTAAAACTTTCATGGTATTACCCTCTCAAAATAAATCAAAAATGGTGTTTACTTAGGGTGATGACTTAATTTGTATTCACCTCAAGCTGATGACAACCAGTGTATATTAGGTTTTAATAATAATTAATATGGTAAAAGTAAAGTAACTATTTCCAAATGAATAACAATCTTTTTGAGGGCATTGAGATCTTTGCCGAGGTCGTCGAAAACAAAAGCTTTATTGCTACAGCCCAGAAGCTGGGGCACTCTCCGTCACATGTCAGCAAAGTGATTGCCAAGCTGGAAGAACGTCTGGGTGTTAGATTGTTGAACAGAACCACACGAACTCTGGCACTGACGCCAGAAGGAGAATCGTATTACCAAAACTGTGCCCAACTGATCCAGGATGCTCAGGCAGCACAACAACGCCTGAATGTGACCGACGATATTCCAAGGGGCACCCTTAAGATCACCTGTCCGGTGGCTTTTAGCGCCGATTATTTACAACCGGTATTAGCTGAGTATCTGAACCGCTACCCGAATGTTTCACTGGAGTGGGATCTGGAAGACAAAGCCGTTGACGTCATTGCTGACGGCTACGACTTGGCTGTACGGGCAACCCCGCAACTGGAAGAATCCAGTCTGATCTGCAAACGGGTTTATCATTGCAAAACATACATTGTTGCCAGCCCGCAATACCTCGATCGTTTCGGGCAACCACATCATCCAAAGGAGCTGCAAAAGCATCATAGTATTTGCTATAGCAATCTCAAAACGCCGGACCGCTGGGAGTTTAAAGATAAGCAGGGCGGTATTTTTCATGTTGAGGTTCGACAACGGATCTTGTGTAACAATGGTCATATGCAAACCGCGATGGCACGCGACGGGATCGGTATTGCACGCCTGCCCGCCTTTTATGTCGACACCTTACTGGCGCAACAGCAACTGGTGCCCCTGTTCCCTGACTTCCCGCAGCCAGACGTCAACGTCTATGTGGTTTATCCAAGTCGCCGCCACCTCTCTCCCAAGGTGCGACATTTTATCGACCTGTTATCGGCACATTTTGACAAAATACGCGCCTAATAAAAGTCTCATTGAGTCGGTGTATGGCGTGGGCTACAAATACGCCACAGAATACTAACTGGCTTTTGGCCAGTCACAGGTTTTGACTGCTTTGTACCAACTGCGTTCGAATTGTCTGACTATCACAGGTTTGGGTAGCTGAACATCAACGCCCAGCGGTTTTGCCAGATGCTGAAAGACCAGCCTTCGAACATTATCATCCTGAAGCTGCATATATGCCAGCTTGAGACCGGCTTTAGTCTGCTGACTAACGGGGTAACCTTCCAGCTGCATAAAGCGAGCATTGACCCACAGTAGCATTGCTTGCTTGGTCTCATTAGGGAAAGATTCGGTTAGCCTGGATGTAGGTCCGTACAAGCGCTGATAGTTCAACAGTTGTTCCTGAATAATAAAGGCGAACAGTAAATTGACCCCCGCTGAGATCTGCCCGGAGCGCTTATCTATCTCTTGATAACTGGCCAGTGCTTTGCGAAACTGGCGCTCTGCCTCAGCCACATTGCCGAGTTCCAGCGCAATAATCCCCAAATTATTGGCGATGATGCCATTTTTAGAGGTAATACCCGCTTTATCGGCAATACTGTTTGCCCTTCCATACAGACGACGGGCGTGTTCATAATCACCCAATTGACGCGACACCAGCGCCAGGCTGTTTGTCAGGATCAGCCTCTGCTGATCTGACTGCGCATGTTGGTAGGCACACTCCAGACTAAGCCTGGCATCATTCAGATAGTCATGACGGCGTAACCAGATCCCCAGTGCACTCATGGCCGTGGGCAATTTTTCGATAAAGTAGGGGTGGCTATGATGCGTAAAAATGGCCTCCAGCGAATACTCCATCAACTCCATTTGATGGGTCGGTACGGCTGCTCGTAAACGGATCAGATGCCAGCGTAAAAACAAAGAAGTGGGCAGGTCTTCTGCCTGGTCAATCTGCTCGAGTAATGAAAGAGTCGTGGCTGGGTCAACAGTCAGGTAGTCTTCTGCTTCTTGCAGTTTGTCTATGATCTGTGACGGTGTCGCAGCCCATATAGTCAGCGGTACCAGCATCATCCACAGCCCTATAATTGCTTTCAACATCGTCAGATCCGCGATTACCTACCTCCTGAAACTATAGATTGCGCGGCAACATTGTTCAAAGTCACTCACTGGTGCTCGAAGTAAATGCGATACGTGGTCGACCAAATAGGGTAATCAACTTCCATCAAATAACAGCTATAGTTAGTGGGGTCCAGCGCTGCGTAACGGAACAAGTAATCAAGCTTTTGCTGTTGCGTAGCATCGCCATGCAAGGCCTGAGCACCCGCAGCTAAATCAATTAAACGCAGCTCCGGAAATTCTGGTAATCGCTCAGTCCACATATCTTCGACACTGAGCTTACCTTCCTCTACTTTCTGATTACCGTGATAACAGCCGACATTGACACAGCTGTGGCGATCTAACTGTTTTTCGATCAATACCAGTAACCGCAATTTTTTGGCCGGGTTTTTAATTGAAATACTGGTGGAGCTGCATTTGCTGGCATGACTCAAAGGGTCAACCAGTTCATCCGGATTATTGAAAATGAATGTTGCATCAAAGTGTTCATGGCCTGGGATAGGATCAAACACCAACCCGCTGTTTCCAGGAGAGTAGCTGGCAAAAGCGTTCAGTAAACCAGGTGTCGATAACTCTTGCGCTATACCAATACTAAATCGCTTGGCGTCGACCCGGCTATGCACATTAATGTCCAGCGGCGCGATGAAATCATCGCTGTGAGGATGGGTGTAAAACTGCACAAAAGGCGCTGCGCCGGTTTCTCGCATCACTTGCGATTTGCTGATCATAGCCACTTCTTGTAAAAACCCTTCCCGACCTCGTCCACGGGTTAATACATAAGCGCAAAAGATTTCATCCATGCTCATACCCAGCAACGATTTGGCTGCATAGTAGAGTTGGGCACGCTTATCCTGACCTGACACATTGCCACCCGGTGTGTTCGCTTTGTTCTCTTGATCACCTGCCAGTAAGCGTTTTAGTTCGGCATGACTTCTGGCGTACTGAGGCATGGTAGCAGCAAAACGCTGACTGACCTGACACCACTGAACTACCAAATTATCAGGAATGTGCCCTTGTAGCTGACTGCCCAGCGCATTCAAAGCCTGGAGCCCGGGTAAATGGTAAAGTACTTGCTCACCAGACTTGGCTTTGTTGGCATTAAATAAACGCTGACTGGTTGAACGGTGACACCCTATGTGGCGAGCAAAACCGCCAATGGTCTGTGCTTGTGGGGGTAATGCCCGCATGATAGCGGTGAGCACTTTTTTGACGCGCTCACCTAATCTGCGTAGTTCACTGTGTGCCTGGTTACTCAGTCCCATGGTCTTCTAATTTACGTCTCATTTTTGATAGATTACCTAGGACTGAGTAAAAAAGCGACTAGTTACAGCTGCCTACAGATTTCCATGGACCCCAAGGACCTGACTGAGCCGGATCTTCACCCTGCACCCACCATTGCGCCTCGTACACTACGCCGTTTTTAGCGACTCGGTCGCCAGTGTTGTATACCTTGCTCGCATCCCAGGCAGGCAGGCCCTGACAATTATCGTCCCCACCAACAACCACTTCTTTAGCCAAAGTACTGCTTTGGCCCTGATCATCGGTTACAGTCAGACGAATGGTGTAGCGTCCTGCTGCGCCATAAGTATGAGTCACAGAAGGTTGAGTCGCACTCTGACCATCCCCAAATTGCCACTGGCTAGACACTATCTGGCCGTTGTCAGTACTGGTATTCGTCAGGATGACTGTCAGGCCTGACTGAGCTACAGTAAAGCCAGCCACAGGAGCAGGATCGCCCGTCCCGTTGCAGTTATCTAACTTCTTCCAGACATTAGGATACAAATCGGGCTGTGCACCCGCAGACCACCAGATAGCCTCGTAGATGCTGCCCTGATAAGATACCTTATCGCCTAACGCGTATGACACTGAACGGTCCCATGCTTCAACATCGCATACCGGTGGCTCACCAACAGAGACGACTTTCGATACGCTGGCTGTCTGCTGTGCAGTATCTGTCACAGTTAAAGTAACATTGTAATCGCCATCTGCCGCGTAAGTATGGCTTGGGTTAGCAGCGTTGGAACGGTTACCATCACCGAAGTTCCAGTCATACGCTGTGATCCCGTTGTCATCGGTTGCGCGGTTGGCAAAGCTCACCGTCATACCTGATACCGATGAGCTGAAATCAGCAACCGGTTTGGCATCTGTCGGGTTATCCGGTGTAAGGCCAGTTTTTTGCTCGATCCAGTTGAGATAACTGGTCGTTCTGGTGAACGCAGTCGCACCTGAGCAAGCAATACCCCAGCTGACAGTACCGATACTGTAGAAATCATTCCCGACACGCACAGCATAAGGACCACCGCTGTCGCCGTTACACGCTGAACGACCGCCTTCACCTCCGCCACAAATAACTGAGCCCGGGATATTAAAGTTCAGCTGGCTACTGCAGCTGGCATTAGAAATCACTGGCAGCTGCGCTTCGCGAAGCACATCACTCGGACGGCCACGGTTTGAGGTCAGCCCCCAACCAGAAACCGTTGGATAATCACCAATGCCGGCATACTGATCGGCAATGGACTGAGTAGGGAGTTTAGCTGGGGTATACTTGCTTGCCGCCGGAGTAGCCAAGCGTAATACAGCAATATCATAGCCCGAGCGGATCCCGTTCGCACCGCGCCAATTCTCATGCATGATAATCTGAGATACTCTCAGGGTGTCACCATCTCCACGACTGATTGAATGGGCACCAACACGTACCGTCAGGCTAGCCGTAGAAGCATTATCTAAACAATGTGCAGCAGTAAGCACCCAGTTTTCGCTCAACAACGTACCACCACATCCCTGACGCCCATTCATCAACAAAGCAACCTGGTATGGTCTTGAATAAGCTGGGGTTTCAATTCCTCCAACGACAGATGGAGTAATATCAGTTAAGCCCGATTGTTGCGTATTTGCAGAGACATAGCCCGCTGACAGTGACATGACTGCTGCGGCCAAAATTGTAATTTTCATGTTGTATCCTTGTAAGGTTATTGCTCAAAAAGCAATCTAGAAATAATCTGAGATACACATAAAAATCAATAATCATGATGAAAAAAACAACTGGCACGACCAGTGGAAAATTTAGTTACTGAAGGATCATTAGTTTGTATTTTAAACACTTAAATGTAACAAGAATTTTACAGTGTTACGTAGAATAGATTGCACAATAATTTCTTCGAAATGACAGTTAAAAGTTTTGGAACGTTTTAATTTACAAGCACTTAAACCGCCCTTAACTGAAAGAAAAACCTCTCAGAAATAGCTAAGCAAACCAGGAGCTGCAATCTTTGGCGGGCAGACGTGAGTCAAAGAGGAGGCATAGTAATACCGTATTTGTGGTAAATCTGAGTTATATCACCTTGTTCAAGCATGTGCCTTAATGCCTGATCAATTTCTCTTTTTAGTTCTGCCCTTTTTGGTTGAATACGCATAGACACAGGTAGTTTGCTTATTTCATAGACTTCCTTAAACCCACCATAAGCAGGGTAGTTTGCGATGTAGTAAGCGGCAGTAACATCGCCGATCATGATATAATCAAGGCGGGTATGTGCCAACTGAACTAACAATTCTCTTTCCGAGATATTGTCATATACCGCAATTTTTCCGGGGCCAAAATGCCGCTCAAATGATCCATAGCGATAGCCTCGCACGCGCCCCATAACCTTGCCATAAAATGACTTGGGTTGTTGTGTAAGGCTCGCCTCTTTACGGCCTAATACAACCTCGCGGGAGAAGGCATAATCAATACTGTAAATACCAGGCACTCTGGAGCTTTGCCGCCAGCTAGGGTTCACTCCTGGTTCAATATCAATTTCACCAGATTCAAATGATTTATGTCCCCGGGCAACGGATAGCAGAACGAACTCAAACTCATGGCCGGTTAATTCGCCGATTCGATCAAAAATATCTTTAAAGATCCCTGCCTGCTCTCCCTTTTCGAGATAATTATAAGGTGGGTTTGCACCATGATAGACCAGAACGGAGAAACGCTCAGCCTGGACACTTGCCGACAATAAGACCAGCACCACTAACACGCAGCGCACAAGCTTTAGGGGTTTTTCACGCATTATAACGTGCTCAAACGAGCAAACCCAAAGGTTTAGAAATAAGCATATAAGTAGACGTTTAATTTTGCGGTTATACAGATCTTAAGCTTAGTTAAGCAACGCGCTTAGGCAAAATTTTATAAATAAAATGTAATACAAACATTGGGTATTGAAGTTATTTGCATAAGGCAAACCAAGTTTAAATATGAAAATATTCATTAAGCGAACCTACACCATAAGTAAGTACACACATACAAACTATTAAAGTCAATAATCAAGGTTAAATTGAATGATTTTTGCACTAAAATAAAATTATATAAATAAAACTTTCTTTAATTCGTCTATTTATCGAAACATAAGTTTCATGATAATGTACCAACATTGGTCCTAAGAAAGACACAGGGGCACCCCCCATTGATTTTCTACAGCTGTGGTAGGGCAAGATAAAAACAGATGCCTGCCTGACTATAGTGACTTGTATCAGGCTGTTTCATTGTGCGTATGAGCGAATGACGCACAGGAAACGGGTTGATTTATATCTATCAAAAAGGAAATTTAACCATGAAAAACGCGTTACTTGTTACATTACTATCACTTGCAAGCACAACAGCAATTGCCGCAGTCGCACCAGCGGAGCACACACCTGTCAGAGCGGGATATGCCAGTGTTGACGAAGTGATTGAATATGGCCGTCAGTATCAGGAGATTAAAGCTCAACTACTGGAATCAGGATACCGTCTGCAAGGGTGTAATCAGCATGTGATCAACTACTTTGTACAACCCGCTTCGCCCGTTTACTTCTACGCACAAACTGAATGCACTTACTCTCGTTCAGTAGGCGGAGATTACTCACTGGAAACAGACTATGCCATGGTCAAGATTGACGTAGACTACCACCAGTTCAACCAGCTGTTCCACGAAGGCGCAGTCAACGTGAACTATGTAACTGTTTACTAAACTCAACCGATATTAATTTGGAGTAAGTTAACTTAGCTGATAACTCAGTATCACTATTCGCTCCAATGACTTAACGGGCTGCTTTTCAACACGAAAAGCAGCCTTCGCTCTCAGTCCTGTATTTTTCCATCAAATTCGTTTAGTTAATATCCCTGCCGCGCCAAACGTTAAAAAACCCCAGTACCTGCGCCAAGCAGTTTCTACTCTGATGCACCCTTTCAGATTAACCAGCAAGAAAACGGGTAGCGCAGTTCACTATGTATCGGCACTGTTACAAAAGCCAGACAATCTGATACCCAGCAACTCCATGCAACAAGTTACAGTTCTATTGAAGCATATCAATGGGATACAATTATGAAAAAACACCTTATTGCACTGGCCTTGTCACAATTTATGTGTACTTCGGTATTGGCCTCACCCGCTATGTGGCACACTCTGGATCAGCAGCGGACAAAGACACAAAGCGCCCAGCGTCACTATCAGTTGGATCATCATGCACTTTCATCGCAGCTTGAAAAGCTCACTCAAGCACAGACGATTGAGCTGATGCTCCCTTTACCCAACGGTGAACTGGTTGAGTTTATTATAAGACCAAGTCAGGTTATGGCACCGGAACTGGCTGGTAAGTATCCGGGGATTAAAACTTTCCGTGGACATGAGAAAGGTAATCCGGCCCATTCTGGTCGTTTCGATTTCGGACCACACGGCTTCTATGGTGTCTTTAACCATAAGGGGCAGCAGGTGTATCTGGACCCTCAACCCCAATCGGGCGAACACCATTACCGCAGCTATCATGACAACAGTCAGGCTCTGAACAAAAAAACGTTCAAACAGCACGCACCCAGAAAACACAAGAGTGACTTGCATCAGCGCAATCTGCTCGAACAAGCCGCCCTGAACAACACACCACAAGCCATACCAAACACACAGATCACTTACCGCATAGCCGTTGCTACAACTGGCGAATACGCTCGCTTTCATGGCGGCAGCAAAGAAAAAACGCTGGCTGCCGTGGTCACTATGCTCAACCGTATCAATGATGTTTATGAACGCGACCTGGCCATTAAGTTTGAGCTGGTTGCAGACAATGACAAGTTGCTTTTTCTCGACCCCGATACAGATCCATTTGCTAACACGGATGAGGATATTGATAAGATCAGTGAACAAATTAATACCCGAATTGGTGCAGACAACTATGACATAGGCCACCTGGTAGGCACGGGCGGTGGCGGTCTTGCTGGGTTCGAAGTGGTCTGTACTGAACTGAAGGCCGAGGGAATAACAGGTAGCGAAGCGCCGACCAACGATGCCTTTCATATAGATTATGTTGCCCATGAGATAGGTCACCAGTTGGGCGCAGATCATACCTTCAATGGCGAAGCCGGTGCATGCGGTGGTAATCGGGCTGAAAACAGTGCCTATGAACCTGGTAGTGGCTCTACCATTATGGGCTATACCGGCATTTGCGACGAACAAGATCTCCAGCCCAATTCAGACCCCTATTTCCATATTCACTCTCTGGATCAGATGAATCGTTACGCCAGGATCTCATCAGGTAAAAGCTGTGGTGTGCATACGGAGCGCGGCAATTCACGCCCCGAAGTGAACGCGGGTGCCGACTACACCATTCCGGCCCGCACATCCTTTACCCTCACCGGCAGCGCAACAAGCAACACACAGGACACACTCAGCTACAGCTGGCAACAGTTTAACCTGGGCGGAGCGTCAGCCAGTAAAGCAGACGACAGTGTTGATGATGGTAAACGTCCTCTGTTCAGAGCCTTTAATCCGCACAGCGCACCACAACGCACATTGCCAAAAATGGCAGACATACTGTCTGGCCAGCCGAGCTTTGGCGAAGCCTATGCAACCACAACCCGCAAACTCGACTTTCGCCTGGTTGTCAGAGATGGTCAGGGAGGTGTCGGTGATGACGCAATGCAAGTTTCTGTAGTTGGCAATGAACAAGGCTTTGCCGTCACCTTACCTGACAGCTCAAGTCAGTGGCGCGGTAATACGCAACTGGTAAAGTGGCACACAGCAGGTACTGAGCGTGTGCCCGTTTCCTGTGAAAATGTCGATATATTGCTTTCCAAAGACGGCGGTAAGACATTTGACATTGAACTGGCCACACGTATTCCCAACTCTGGCCAGTCTGAGGTAAAGCTTAGCAACATCAGCACTGAGCAGGCGCGAATTCAGGTAAAATGCCACGACAATATCTTTTTTGCGGTCAATACGGGCAACTTTAGCGTCAATGCCGACTCATCTGGCGATGTTGCACCTGTGATCACAGGACAGAAGCCCCTGAGCCTCACAGAAGACAGCAGCATACAAATAAAACCCGACGACCTGATATTAGCCCGGGCTATGACATTAGATACCCTCACTTTATCCGGCGGGCAAAACTATCTGGTAACGGGTACAACCATTACGCCAGCGAGCAATTTTCATGGCGAACTGAATGTGCCAGTAACAGTCTCCAGTGGTTCGTTAGTCAGCGCGTCATTTGCACTCAAGGTCACGGTAACACCTGTCAACGATGCACCTGAAGCGCAAAACGATACCTATACCCTTGACTTTGATTCTAAGAATAATTCGCTGGCAGTACTGGACAACGACCAGGATGTGGATGGCGATGCGCTGAAGATCAGCAAAGTCGACTATCGGGGTAAAGGTCAGGTGACTATCAGTGGCAATGCCTTGGTATATACCCCGGCTGTCGGTTTTTCAGGCGCCGAGACCTTCCGATACGATATTGAGGATGGACAAGGTGGCAGCGATTTTGCGACCGTTACGGTGACAGTAAAAGACAACCCCAATCCGGACAACGGCGGGGGTGACAAAGACGATGACGATTCAGGCTCATTCGGCCCCTGGGCGATACTAAGTGCCCTGTTATTATTCGGCAGAAGGCGCCGCCGTTAATCAAAGAAATGGCCAGCAGCATAAAATGCTCTGGCCATTATTCATATGAGCAAGCCCTGCTTAGGACAGCCTTTCCAGGGCACGCGTTAGATATTGCCCGGACTGTACATCCGCTTTAACTCTCTGCACATTTTGCTTCATCTGGTCAATTTGCTCCGGCGTCAGCTCTGCAAGACGGGTTTTAATGTCACGCAGTGAACTCACTTTGAAGCCTATCCCTTGCTCTTCCACAAAATCGGCCATAGCCGCTTTATCCCAGATGATGATCGGCATTTCACACAGCAAATACAGCGACAGTTTATGCGGGTTATTGTACTTAAGGTACTGACCCGTCACACCGTCACAGGTATCCAGTGTGTTGCCATACCAAACCAGACCAAAGTCTCCATCAATATGATCGATCACTTTATCTGATGGGAAACATCCCTTGTAGTCCAGCATGGTATTGTTGATGTTTTTAACTTTCTTCTCATCATAACCAACACCGTACAGATCGAACTTAAAGTTACCACGCTCCAGGGCATCCAGTTCATAGACAAACGGCCCCATATTACCGGCAAAAACTACGCGGATTTTGTCATAGTCAGTAGGTGTGCGCTGAGCATTCGGATTATCCGTATGCAGATAATCAAATGCTTCGATATTGGTGATCTCGCCCTGAATATTCTGCTCTTCAAACCAGGCACGCATCTTGTCGTTATGCACAATCAGCTGATCCGATTTATTGAGCATATTGATCTCTTTTTCAGAGTGACCATACTTACCTTTGAGGCTGCGCACATCGTGTACCAGCGTTAGCACTTTGCTGTTTTTAAGCTTAGCGCCCCACAAACAATAGCCATAGAACTTGTTAAACGGATACTGAAGGCACACGGTACTACCCGATTTCAGCCTTAACAAGGCCCAGCTGACACCCAGCGCACTGATCAAGGTACCCAGCACCGAATTTGCAATCCAGGTTTGTTTGAAACCAATGTTTTGCCAACCATTGTTCTCCAGGATGGTTTCGCAATCCATCTTGGCTTTACCTGCGGCATCAAACTTAGAACGATAGTTTCTTGCGATATAAACTTTGCGACTCATGATGTTATGCCAATTCCTTACTGGTTAAGGCTAATGCCGCCTCAATGGTGTCATCCATATCATAATATTTGTAATCAGCAAGACGACCACCGAAAATAAACTTGTCTGCATAAGGCGCAGTCTTTGCCAGTTCCTGATAACGAGCTAACAGGGCATTATTGGTTTCGTCGTTGATTGGGTAGTAAGGTTCATTGTCTTTGCTGAACTCATGCGGATATTCTTTGGTAACAACGGTTTTTTCCTGAGCACCAAATTCAAAGTGCTTGTGCTCCAGAATACGCGTGTAAGGCACGTCGCGCTCAGTGTAGTTGACTACTGCATTGCCCTGGTAGTTTTCTTCGTCCAGTACTTCTGTTTCGAAATGCAAACTACGATATTCTAGTTTGCCAAACTGACACGCAAAGAACTCATCAATTTTACCTGTGTACAGCACTTTATCTGCCATTTGGTTATATTTCTCGGCATCTTCAAAGTAATTAACACCCGTTTTAACTTCGACCCCATCTAGCAGCGCATCAGTCAGAGCATTGTAGCCCCCAATCGGGATCCCCTGATAGCGGTCGTTGAAATAGTTGTTGTCGAATGTGAACCTAAAAGGAAGTCGCTTAATAATAAAAGCAGGTATCTCCGTTGCCGGGCGGCCCCATTGCTTTTCTGTATAGCCTTTGATCAGTTTTTCATAGAGGTCACGACCGCCTAAAAACAACGCCTGCTCTTCCAGGTTTTTAGGCGACAAACCGGCATAAGGCGCACGCTCCTGAGCAATTTTTTCTTTTGCCTGCTGTGGCGTGGTTACACCCCACAACTGGTAAAACGTGTTCATATTAAAAGGCAGGTTATAGAGCTTATCTTCGTGTCTTGCGACAGGCGAGTTGACGTAATGATTAAACGACACAAAACGATTAACATAATCCCATACCTGCTGGTTACTGGTATGAAAGATATGCGCACCATACTTATGTACATTGATCCCTTCTACCTGTTCGCAGTAGATGTTTCCGCCAGTGTGATCACGCTTATCAATCACCAGAACTTTCTTACCCTGATCAGTTGCTTCTCTTGCAAATACAGCACCAAACAGGCCTGCACCAACAATCAGGTAGTCATATTGAGCTTCATTCATTTAAATTTGCCTTTTTGAATCGGTCTTGGCTCTATCGTAAGCGCAAAACTATATCAGAAAAAGTGAAGAAATGATTAAATGAGAAAGAGGAAAATCCAAAATTCATGCCGATATAAGCACAATGTGGCAACTTTTAATCTGCCTTTACTTTCATCAGCATAAGCAGATTACCATTTGTGACTATCAGTCACCGTAACGGTACAGAAAACCCGAGCGCTCGGGCAGTATCAGTCCGTTAATTAGCAAACCTTAAGCAGGAAAAGCGGCTTAGTTTCAGGTCGCTGGTACTTGCCTGCGAAAGCACCACCAATCCAAGCCCGCAGCACTAAAAATGCCCACCGAGTAACACACCAGATCACTGAGTTTAAAGCCGAAACCCAGCACCAGAGCACCAAATCGGGTATGGCGGATATCATTGAGCCATTGCGCCTGATATAGCTGCGAGAATTCAATGGAAAAAGAAAATGCTAAAGCCAGGCAGACAATGACTCGGGTGCGCGCCGCGGGCTGAACACAGCAGAATAACCAGAACACCATCATGGCCCACAATACATCTCCTGCATAAAGTGCAAGCAGGCTGGGCAACTCAACAAATGAAGCACGAGAAAGAAGCCCCAGAAGAATCGTCATCAAGAAAAGGCTGATATATAGCGCAATATTGCGCTTAATAATGACCCGGTTCACTGCCTGCTCCACTCGATATCTGTACATCCGCACCACCCCATTGTCTTTAATAGTCTTCTCGGGCCTTTAACTCAGTAAAATCACTCATGACCCACTTCTGATAACCGGCGCGCTGTTGAAGGACTTTATACCACCTACTCACTCGCTGAGGCAGCTCAATGTGGAGCCCTTGTGACGTCAGTCTGTAAAGCACAGCGCCTGCGGTGACATCAGCCAGGTTCAGCGTGTCACCTGTCAAATAGTTGCTGTCTGTCAGCTGCGATTCAAGAATATTCAAACATTCGCGACAAGTATTCAGTGCCTGCTCCACGGCAATCATATCGCGCCTTTCTGGAGGCTTTCTGTAGTACCCCCAGAAGGTCGCCATAAAAGCGGGTTGCAATACACATTGCGACCAGTCCATCCAGCGCTCGTACAGGGAGCGTTGATACGGACACGCTGGATACCAGGTCTCTGCTCCATAACTGGCTGCCAGATAGCGCAATATGGTATGCGACTCCCAGACAACCTTGTCTTTATCAATGAGTACCGGCACTTTTTTCATCGGATTGTGCTGAGTAAAAGCAGGTTCATCCAAGCCGCCGAAGCGACCGCCAAGCTCAAAATGTGTATATTCCAACTCTAACTCATCAAGAAGCCAGAGCACTTTTTGAACATTAAATGAGGTAGTACGACCATATAACTTCACGACATTCCCTTTTTGATTTAATTTTTTCAGCGAGGAGGATATAAGATTATAGCCATACCCTATAGAGGTCCATCAATTAATGTCAAAACATCGCCTTGCTGATTCTGCCACGGGACCAATGCTCAGATTGCCGATAGCGCTGAGTATAGGGTGGCCAATTAACACACATCTATCTAATTGCAATACTTAACGATCAAACCTAGACCAAAGTCTAATCTCAGTGCTGTCAATCTCGGTTATGTTGGATAAGGTCCGTTGACGATTTAATACCTGCAGCAATTTTAGACTGCATGGAAAATCCCAACAGGCCCACAACATGTAAAGGAGCACTATTATGAATTATCGACATTTGATCGCAGTTTCACTCACAGCGGGCTTGGCATTCAGCCAGGCACATGCAGCAAGCTGTCAGGGCGTTAACACCTACCCAGACTGGACGCAAACAGACTGGCAAGGCAACCCCAGCCATGCCAATACCAACGACAAAATGCAGCATCAGAACAAGCTCTATCGTGCAAACTGGTGGACCCGCTCAGAGCCGGGCACCAGCTCTGCCTGGCAATATCTCGGCCGCTGTGATACGGGTAATCGCGTTACGCCCGTTGAACGATATGGCAAGCTGAGCGTCTGTGGGACCGGACTGTGTAGTGAACAGCAAGAAAAGATCCAGCTGCGTGGCATGAGCAGTCATGGTCTGCAATGGTATGGGCTTAATAAGTGCCTGACCGATGCCTCACTGGATGTACTGGCACAAGACTGGCAGGCAGATATCGTGCGCCTCAGCTTGTACGTACAAGAAGGCGGCTATGAAACTGACCCGGTTGGATTCACTCAGCAAATGAATACCCTGATTGATATGGCCAGCCAGCGCGGCTTATATGTACTGGTTGACTGGCATCAACTCAACCCGGGCGACCCTAACTATAACCTGGCGCTGGCCAAGCAGTTCTTCACCGACATCGTCAGTGCCAACAAAAACCGGAATAATGTGATTTACGATATCGCCAATGAGCCCAATGACGTCAGCTGGCCTGAGGTTCGCCATTACAGTGAGCAAATAATCCCGGTGATCCGCGCCATTCAGCCCGATGCACTGATCCTGATAGGGACGCATGGTTGGTCAACCTTTGGCGCTTCAACTGGAGGGAGCGTACAGGATGTAATTAATGATCCAGTGCCATTCGACAACATCATGTACACTTTCCACTTTTACGCGGCATCACATAAAGACTATCACCGCTCCGTGTTAGATCAGGCATCCGATGTGTTGCCGGTTTTTGTCAGTGAATGGGGCACTCAAAACTACGATGGTGACGGCCCGAACGACCCCGTCAGCTCACAAAAGTACATAGACCTGATGAAGCGCAAAAAGATCAGCTGGACCAACTGGAACTATTCCGATGATTTTCGCAGTGGCGCAGTATGGAAAAAGGGAACATGTAACACTCAGAATTTTGTCGACAGCCAGCTTAAAGAGGCAGGCACCTGGGTCAAGGGCTGGATAGAAGAAGGAAGATAGCAATATGACGCTGTCTGTGATTTAGCAGACAGCGCTCTTTTGGAGGGTTCAGCTAAACTGCAATAGCCCATACCTGATCTTACAGCCTAGATAAGGGAGTTTAGACTTCACCTTACAGGCAGTAATGGGCGAACAACGGACGACCGCTCTGACTTTTTTTGGACAGAAATGAGTTATAGATTTTGCTAAATTAGCATTTAACGGATTACTTTTAGTATAGGAAAACCTTTAATTTAGTGTCCAAACTCACCCATCCATTGCACTAAATCAATTTAGTAGCTCATTTGCTAAAGAAAGTGCCACAAATTTATTTAAGTTTTGGTATTACTTAGAAGGAATAGCGACTCGTTTATCATTTTCTCAGTACTACTTAGGCGATCTAGTATGGTAGAAAAATCATCTGGCTTGCCAAAATACATACCACCTTCTACCATTTCAACAAAGTCTTGAGCAATTTCTGTTCTTAAAGGTTCATCTGGTATTAAGCATAGTTTCCCTGTTGAAGCGAGACTAAAATCAACTCCTTTTACACTCCATCTTGCGGATTTCATCTCCACCACATCATTTATAGCCTGATGGTTACCTAGCGGATCAACAATCTCTTTGCACATCATACAATCGACATCATACCAATGTCTTGCTAAGCGAGCTGCTTTTGGAGATTTCTCTGATGTACAAAATTGGTGTAATGCTGTCAGTTTCTCCCAAATTATGTAACTCGGGTCAAACACCAAAACATCCTCCGCAACAGGCAAGGATAAAGCTTCTTCGTATTCTTCGATTTCAGATAGGTATGTCGTTAGCTGGCTTGGTTCTGTCGGCTTACCTCGATTACGAGCGCCAAACTCCAGCAAAACAGGCCCCAAGTGATAGTGACTACCTGTTTGTTCAGCAACAATTGGATAATAAACTTCTACTTTCTCACTGTTAAGATAATTTGCCTGTAACCCTTCAATGCCATACGCATCAAGTCTAGCTTTTAATCTTTCAAAAAAACCAAGTGTCCACTCTTCTAGCCGTTTAGTTTGAGCTTCGCGAAACTTTTTGTTCTGACTATTAGACATCGTTGTTTCAGCCCAAGCTTCCGCTTCAGGCTTATCACCATTTAGCATGTCATGCCAATGAATAGAAAGGTCGATGTCTTCAGAGAAACGTTCGATAGCTTTCCAGCGTTTGGATAAAGCTGTGCCTCCTTTAAACGCAACAGCTTTCCCTTCCAACAACCCTTCATCGAACAGTAACCTAAGTAACTCAGTGACCCAAATATCTTTCTCGATGAATACTTCACCAAGACCATCAGGATGCTTTTGCGATGCATCTTTGAAAATATCCTTTAAATCGCTTCGTTTTGTCTTGTCACGATAGAAATCAAATATATCCATATCCATTCATTCCTATAAATTCAAACTTGGCAACACGTTATTGTTGTGAAAGCGATTAGTTAGTTTGCAAAGTAGTTGCTTACCTTCTAAGTTACTAATTTTTAATCTTGAGAAAGCAATTCTTAACTTTTCAGCTGGTAGCTCATAATTTTTGAACACTGACAAAGCACGAAGTAACCTTCCTTCGGGTGCGTTTCCCCATGATAGTAATTCGCTATTGACGTGTACCACCTTTACTCGTTGTTTACCTACTATAAACTCTCGGCTTGGACCATTAGTCCAGAATAACTTAATAATCGGAGCTTGTGTCTGAAGCCCGAGCTTATATGCTTCTTCTTGCCCTTGAGCTAGGAGTTTGTAGCGATTCTGACGGGCCCAAAGGTGCGCAACATCTTCAGCACTCGCCACTGTCTTGATGGAAGGGATGCTTTTTAATGGCTTTGGTCTGCAATAGATTCCTCTTCCAACGCGAGCTATAGCACCTTTCTTTGCTAAGCGGCTAAATGACTGTTGCACTGAAGCCTTACTCCCTACTTCATAAAAGCTGTCTATTGAAAAAGGGAGCCCTTTTTGTATGTGCTTGATTCGGTTTTCAATTTTAGCTTGAGTAGACATAGGAAACTCTACTGACAGATTAACATAAGGTCATTTTAACATATTCCTTATATAACTGGTAGTTACACATCACTAATGTCAGCAATTCTCAGCGCACCTATCCAGGGAATTTGTCGCACTGTACGCGACAAGTCCATGTCACTCTCTTGGGAGAGTGGCTATCACAAATAGAAAATATAAAAAATTTATTAGGGAAATCCATATAACGGGTGTGAGTATGTAGAGGCGCTATGTAGAAAAGGGGCATTTTGATGTTTCATGCCCCATCAGCAAGCCTATGGACAAACCTGAGTTTAGTTATTTTTCTAATTTAGTAACTTATGAATTACTACGGGTATGGCAAAAGTAAATGAACTCAATGCTATGCTCAGTACCGCTAGTCCAGAACTTTATTCAGGTGAGTGTTAATCTGAATATGACTTCAAATTAGCTTACTGACCAAATATGCTACAATTCACATCAAATTTGATTTTTGGATGCTAGTATATGACTGAATTGTTTTTTCAGGGTGGCAGTGAAATAGATCGTAGAGATTTAGAAAGCCACTTGTCCTCGTTATGCCAACTTGAAAATGTAGGTGTATTACTTGGAGCTGGGTCATCCAAAAGCGCTGGCGGCATGGTTATGAAAGAAATCTGGTTGGACTTTAAGGCAACCAATGAAGAAGCGATACCGTTGCTGCGAGATACTTACAAACTAATTAGCCAAGAAGACATTGATAATGATTCAGTCAATGTTGAGCTTCTGATCGATGAAGTACTAAAAAACAAAAATGTACTTGATACCTGGCAAAGCGATTCTTCATCGCTCCAAAGTATTTTGGTTGGTTTGTATAGCTCAGTAACGAAAGCAGCTCTGTTAGTTGGCGCTGATTTTCAGAATCTTCATATTGGAAAACGTGAAAAATTCGAAAAGCACAGAAACTTGTTAGAAAAACTTCTTTCGAACAGGCAGCCAGGTCAATCAGCCCCATCTGTCTTTACAACCAATTACGACTTAGCCATTGAGTGGTCAGCAGAAGAATCGGGGATTAACTTAGTAAATGGGTTTTCAGGTATACATTCTAGAACTTTCCAACCCCAATCCTTCGATTTGGGTTTCCGTAATATAAATGCTGTAGGTGAAGCTCGTTTTGGGCATTACAACATGTACTTATACAAGCTGCATGGTTCGTTAACTTGGTATCAAGATGAAGCTGGCGAAGTAATAGAGTGCACTTCATCGAAGGCTTACCAAAATTTTATTCGTCCGCTAACAGAAACTAGTAGTTTCAGTAATAGCCAGCGTCTGATTTACCCAGGAGCCAACAAATACCATCATACGATCGGTTTTGTGTATGGTGAAATGTTTCGTCGATTTAGTGAGTTTTTAACTAAACCTCAAACTGTCTTATTCGTGAATGGCTATGGTTTTGGGGACTATCACATTAATAGAATTATACTTGGTGCGCTACTTAACCCCTCTCTCCATATAGTCATTTGTTATCCAGAGTTGGCCGAACTTTGCGCTGACTGTCAGCTTGAAAACGGTTTAAGCCAAGCTCAGCAATGTGTTGATAAAATCAGGAAAATGCAGTTGAACCAAGTCACTATCATTGGCGGCGTTGATGCATACTTTGACAATTTTGTTGATCTAGTTCCAAAACCTGTTTTATTTCCAAAAAACGATGCCGCGACTGTAATTGCAGAAGCCCTTAGAGATATCAGCTCAGGCAATGCGGGGAATTAGTTATGATTTATAGTGATATATCCCAAATTGGCTACGTAGTATCTCTTGAAGGAACTAGAGTTCGCGTAAACCTTTTGGATAGCCACAAAGGACAGCTTGCCTCACATAGGGGAGGTGTAAACTCAGTTTCTCAACCAGGAGATCTCATAGGGTTTGAGGCTGGCAGGCATCTAGTTATAGCACGTGTTACAGATATGTCTTTTGTTGAGCCTGAAAAAGCTCACGCTACAAAGTTTGGTACGATGAATGTATCAGATATACCACTAAGACAATTAGTTTGTCATGCTATTGGCCACATTAAATCGACCAAAGATAAGTTACATTTTATTTCAGAGAATTGGATGCTCCCTCCATTAGGGGCTAAAGCGGTTCCATTAGACAAAGAACTATTGAAAATCGTTTTTGGAATACCAGAAGAAGAACAAAAATTCTCATTAAGGCTTGGTAGTGACTCAAGAACTCATACCGTAGAAATTAGAGCAGGTATTAACAGGCTTTTAAGTAGGCACTTAGCTGTGTTAGGAGGTACTGGTTATGGCAAGTCAAATTTTAACGCGCTGCTAACGAGACAAATTGCAGAAAACTTCCCTAGTGCGAGAATAGTAATCTTCGATGTCAACGGAGAGTATGCTCAAGCGTTTGAAGGTTTAATAAATGTGAAACAAACTGTCTTAGGAATAGGCAAAAATGTCGAGTCTGATGGATTGTTTTCCAAGGAGCACGTTAACTATCATCGTATACCTTATCAAGCTCTAGGTTGGGCTGGCTTAATCAAACTGCTTCGACCTAGTGATAAAACACAGCTGCCAGCATTAAGAAATGCACTACGCTCGTTGCCTTATATAAAAACAAACCCGTTGAATCAATTTGAAATGCTTGTAGAACAGCATGATTCAGCTACAGGTATGACAAACAGCTTCTCCCTTGTAGATGACTGTAACCCCCTGAACCAAGATTTTTTAGGTTCTTGGCTTAGTGTCCTACAAAAGCTGAATGTGCGACAGCAACTACATTGGCCACCTTTCCGAGGATTAGCTAACTTAGTCGCAGAGTTTGGCTGCGTTGCCGCTAGCCGAAATGCGGGAAAGACGGAGAGAAATGCTTTTAATTATGGAAATGTTCTGCCGCTCATCAAAATTATTCAACAGTTGTCAGAAGACTCCCGCTTTATAGAGGTATTAGATACTTCAGGCGGTCAATTAATTAACTGGGCAGAACCTTGGCAAAAGCCGCTTGAAGAGGAAGTTGACTATATATTTGGTAAACCTAAGGGAAGCCCACAAGACTGGAACGTACACATAATCAACTTGAAGAGCCTAGCTGATGACCTATCTCCACTGGTTTTAGGTGCATTGTTAGAAATGTACGCTGAAGTGCTTTTCAAACGAGGACAAAACAATAGTTATCCAACCCTGTTGTTGTTGGAAGAGGCTCATCAATACTTAAGAGACCCTTATGCTGAGGATGCAAACCAACTAAAAGCCTATGAAAGGCTAGCCAAAGAAGGTCGTAAATTCGGTTGTTCCTTACTTGTTAGCACACAGAGACCATCAGAATTGTCCTCAACCGTTTTAGCCATGTGCTCTAACAGGGTTTCATTGAGGTTAACCAACGAGCGAGATCTCAATGCATTAAGGCATGCTATGGAGAATGGAAACGAAAATGTATTGAGTGAAATTTCAGGTTTACCTAGAGGCGATGCTGTTGGCTTTGGTTCAGCATTTAACATCCCAGTTCGACTGACGATTGATGAAGCCGTACCAGGGCCAGCTTCAACCGATGCTAACTTTGCTGAAGCATGGAGTGTTCCTGCTCTTCCTCAAGTACGGCCCAAAGTAAACTAGCAATTAATGGAGCCTGATCTTGCGTTTTGTCCCCTTTATTAGTTCATGTATCGCAAATACATCTCTCCGCCACTCGGTCTTTCATCTGTACTAACCACTTTGGGGCATAAACGAGTGATAACTGAATGTCCGCGTTTAGCACTTACAAGACTGTCACATTTGATTAAGCTTTATTAGTCAAACCTGACAGTTCAAGTTAAGACTTATTTAGCTACATGTATTCAGCTAAACCAACTCAAAGGGCGCACAGGCTGTGCCCTGATGGTATTTCAGCTGCCATTTATCACCCTCTAACACCCAGACCGAACAACGCTGCGCAAAATCAGACGCCTTACCCTCTTTATCGACCAGCGCAGATTGGTAACGTAATAAATGGACGCCCGGAGCCAATTCATTGCAGTGATAATTTTGCGAATGTACGCTCAATTTTGACGGCGTTTCGTTGCCCATCATGGCAACAATAGAATCAAAGTTGTAGCAGGTGCCCGACATACCCACCTCAGAAAAATCGACATGTAGCAAGCGCTCTATGGCGGTGCGGTTTTGCCTTGTTTCATACTGGTGTAACGCTATTTCATGTGCAATTAAAATATCCATATTACTGCCTTGTGTACTCACCTCACCTGTTTACTTATTAACATAATTTAAGCACTGCGGGTAAAATTTTGGCTTACATCAGAGAAAAAACATAGACTCAGGATAATGCCTGTCAGCATGCCTTCAACCGCAAATAGTGCATCCTGAGCACTGGAGGACACAAAAAAGTCTGAACCAAAGAACCCGAGTAAGTAGACTGCGGGCATACTCACAGCGTAAACCCAACGTCCAATGTTAGAAAAGGTAAGTAAAGACACACTAGCAGCTAATCCCGCAATGGATAGAATACCGATAACCCAGTCCAGTGCCGTCAATGCTGTTTGCTGAGTATGCGCCTCATATTCGGCTAGCAATGGAGGTAAATCTGGTGGACTAAAAACTGCATGAAGGAGGGTAATAACCAAGGTCAACCAACTCATTAGTACTATTGTCCTGAAAACACTCACACTCATATTGCATCCTCTGCGAATTCTATTTTCTACAATTAAATCGATTATAAAGAAAACCCCAAATAGGTCCAGCGTTGATTTAATCAACAATTTGATTCACCGGGCACGCAGAGAAACAAGTATTGAGCGCGACCCGGCTGCAACCTGATCTCAGTTACTTCAGATGACGCAGAAAATAATCCCACCTGAGCCGCACGAAATGAGGATGTTCGTCGAGCACATGGCCCATATTGGGATAGATCATCAAGTCAAAGTGCTTGTCTGCCTTGATCAATGCAGACACCAGTTGCATGGTTGCGGCAGGATGAACATTGGTATCCAGCTCGCCGTGTGCCAGCAATAATTTGCCTTTGAGGTGTTTAGCCCAATGCAGATTAGACTGTTTGTCCCACTCAGGTGTTACCGGGTACCCCATCCAGATTTCGTTCCAGCCCGCCTTGTCAACTCGAAAATCATGGTTGCCCGAAGCCGCGACTCCAACCTTGAAGAAGTCTGGATATTTAAACAAAGCATGAGCTGTATCATAGCCACCAGCGCTAAAGCCAAAGATCCCAACCCGATCTATATCTATGAAGGTATATCGCTTTGCAAGCTGACGGATAGCAGCAACATGATCATCAGCACCACCGCCGAGGTTTTTAAATGAATATTCATGGAATGTCCGGCCCCGCTTGTTGGTGCCTCGTCCATCCATTTTTATCACCACAAAACCCAGTTCAGCCAGTGCATTCGCCTGACGCGAGTAAGTGTTAAAAGATTTAGGTGTAAAAAAGTTATGTGGTCCGGTATATATGTCGTCAATTACGGGATAGCGTTTGCCGGGATCGAAGTCTGAAGGTAAATACATCAAACCATAAACAGTCGTCTTACCATCTGCTGCAAGTGCTTCGAAAGGTTTTGGTGGACGCCAGCCAGTTGCCATCAGCGCACTGATATCAGCACGCTGAATCTCTTGCAAAATGTCGCCCGTGTGACTATCGCGTAACACAGTGACTGGTGCCTGGGTCGCAGTTGAATAGGTATCAATGACAAAATTAAAGTCAGGAGATAAGCGCGTATCATGCTCTGCTGCTTCAGGAGTGAGCAAAGTCAGTCCACTGCCGTCGAGATTAACTCGGTATAAATGCCGAAAATAAGGGTCTCTGTTTGGTTCTCGCCCTGACGCTTCAAAATAGATCTGCCTGCGTTTGATGTCCACCCCACGGATCACCCGAACCGTCATCTTTCCCTGTGTAATGGGGTTGAGCAATTTACCACTACTGGCCTGATATAAATACAAATGCTGAAAGCCGTTACGCTGAGAGCTCCAGATAAAAGCGTCCAGCTCAGGCAGCGCCCGATAAGTCTGTACCCAGGGATCGACATATTTATCATCACGCTCCTCAACCAAAGTGCGCACCTGAGCTGTTTGTGGGTCAATTTCCCGCATAAAATACTGACGATTCCCTCGTCGACGATCATGGTAAACATAGCGACCGTTTTCCTGCCACCAGCCCCACAGCGCACTACCATAATAGGTCTGCATCACCGGCGGCGTATCCAGCTTTGTCGCTCGCTTTTTCGCAATATCCACCAGCACCAGGCTGGCTTGTGGCAATGTCTCCTGCCCTGCCGATGGGTAATAATAATGCACCGCTTTCGGCCTCAGGCTCGCCTCATGATCAGACTGAACCAGGGTATATAAGTCTGTGCCACTACGATCCAGCTGATAGGTGATTAGATAGCGACTGTCTTTGGACCACGCCAGTGAAACACCTTCACGCTGATAGTCTGTGCCCGCCTTAAAGCTACGAGCCGGATTCGGATGAGTCGCAGCATAGGGGTTCTCCTCAGTGCCATCCCGGGTAAGTACAGTCCGCTCTTTTGACTGCCGATTGACTAATATCAGATTGTGGTTTTCAACGATCACCTGCCAAAGTCCATTCGCAGAGACACCTTGTTCTGGTTCTTCGGCCTGTGCAAGTACCTGATGATCACAGGTATAAGCAGGCAGAGTGCAGGACCATTGCGTCTGTTCAATATTAAACGCCAACTGAGACCCGCTGAGCGTAATTTGCTTGAACGGTAATCGCGCTGCTGACACCTCTGTCAGCCCCTCTGTGCGCAACACATCTGCAATTTTCTGATGGTCAAACGCCGCAAACTGTGTGTTCTTACTCGGGTCAACCAGCACAAAGCGGTGATCATGGCCGTGCTGCTGAACAAACCAAAAACGATTCCCCTCATCCAGCCAGTTTGCGGTCAATTTATCGTTTTTGACTAAAGGGGTGAGATTTTGCGGCAAAAATTGTTCAGCCCGTAAATAGAGCTTCTGACTATCTCTTTGTTGCTCTGCCTTTGATTTCCCGACGGGAAGGCTCTGACAGGCTGTCAGTATCAGGCTTAAGCTGACTAATAGTGCCAGTGTGCGCTGTAACATAAGACGGTCTCCTAAACCAAAAAAGCCCACCGTACTAAAGTGATTCGGGTAGGCGGGAGAAATACTGGGTTTCAGCCCAGCGGGGCTGTTCAAGTGAAATTATCAATTGCCATACACGGGCATATACGGATGCACATGCCCGTCACGGTTTCATTTAAAATGAATAGGTATACTTGAGCTGAATGGTACGACCTATGATGTTATGAACACGCGTAGTGTACCCTCGAGTGTATTCATCATTGACCGGCGGCAATTTATCAAATGCATTGGTTACAATCAGCTTCACTAGGCCATACTCATCAAAGTTATACCCTGCGCCCAGATTGACGGTGGTCATAGAGGGGAAGTCCTGCCATTCTTTGCCAATTTCAATATCTTCTGGTGATTCACCATCGAACGAACCTATGTATCGAACGGTTGCGAAACCTTCGAAATCACCATAGCGATAATTGGTTTTGAAACTAGCCCGATACTCAGGCCTGTTAATAAAACCAACATGCTCATAAACAGGATCCGAATTGGTCTTCTGGAATTCATACTTAAGTACTTTGCTCAGTTCTAAGTTGAATTTCAAATCCCCCATGTCTTCAAGATCAACTCTGGCAGCAAATGAGGCATCTATACCCGATGTATCCAGACCAAGATAGTTGGTCACGGTAGAGCCAATCTCAACCACTTCATCTTCACGAGGCAATGATGTGTCACGCTTTACATACAGGCCACTGTAATTGCCCAAGTTACCTAAGTATTCTTCATCAAGTACCGTGCGCCCGCTAATGTCTTTGATCTCATTGGTGATCTCAATATTCCAATAATCTAACGTCATATCAAAATCTTCTGTTAGATTATAGGCAAAACCAAAAGACACCTGCTCTGATTCTTCTGGCTCCAGATCAGGGTTTGAAAACGAGCGGACTGGCACGCTTTGATTGTCACATAAGTCTGATGTAGCGCGTTGCGCTTTTGGAACTGGGTTGCAATACTTAGGATCCCATAACCCATAGTAGCCAATACTTTCCTCCCCAATGGCTTCATTCAGATCTGCCACACGAAAACCCTGACTGAAAGAGCCTCGAACAACCAAATCTTCTGTCACTTCATATCTGACAGACAGGCTACTCGATAACTGCCCCTGATCAGGCAAGCTATATGAGTCATAGCGAGTTGCAGCAGAGACGGTCAATGTATCAAGTATCGGCGCTTCAACCTCTAAATAAGCCGCCCGATAATTGCGGCTACCCACAACATCGCCACCATAGGCGCCTTTGACGTTTCCTGAGTTTGACTGTGCATCTTGCTCATCAAACAATTCGAGTGAACGGTATTCGGCCCCGATAGCATAGCCAATTGCCCCACCATCGAGCTCAAATGGGAGCGTACTTGACCAGTCAATCGTTACGGCCTTGGTCGTACTTTTACCCAGTCTGTGTTGGCTATGACGGAAACTATCCAGCACCTCTTCTGTCGCTTTATCACCACCACCATACGCAAGGGGGTTATAGAGGCCCTCTTCAACCGCTTCATCAAACTTATCTACGAAATAGTAGTAGTTTGACTCCTGCACAAAGCTATCTTTACTATGTGCCAGGTTAACTGACAAACGACCTTCATCAGTGTCCCAGTTAATACCGGTGTTGATATCCAGTAACTCTGTTCTAAATGTAAACTCCCTGGGTAATGCGCCTTCCATGTAGTGATAATAAGTAATATCACGTGCGTCGGCAGTGCCGGCTGTCGGGTTATTTACGTGATCTGCTGCAAGCGTACCACTGGCCCACATAGGAGTAGCCGATGTGAAGTTCTTATCGCGTGTGTGCAAAATGGAGTTATAAAACTCAACATCATCATTAATTTCATAGGTAAAATTGGTGAAGATTGATGTTTTTTCAACCTTTGGCAAGTAGTACTTTCCATCGAAGACATCGTACCCACATTGCTTGCCCATATTCTCTTCGCGGTCTCGAATATTTTCTGCCGGGCAGTCCGGGCCCGGGCTATAAATCCGCTCCCCATCTTCATTTTCATAGCTGTATGACCCCCACGGAGAATAGCGAGAACTCCAGCGTTTTTCATTATGCTCTGCATCTAAATGAGGGCGGTCGCCGCCGCGCAGGCTATCATTTGTCTGGTGCTCCAGCACAACGAGTATCGAGCTTTTATCATTGCTGGTGCCATAGGTCAGTGCACCACCTTGCTGCCCTGCTCCACCACGAGTTGCATGTGACGCATTCACGGAAAGCTGCATACCTTCATAGTCTTTCTTGGTAATAATGTTGATAACCCCACCCATTGCATCAGAGCCATATATTGATGACGCGCCATCCCGCAAGATCTCTATTCTTTCTACTACTTCAATGGGTATCAGATTAACGTTTGTGCTTGAGCCATAGTTTGAAGCAGACGTCGCAACACGACGGCCATTTACCAGCGTCAGAGTCCGGTTGGAGCCCAGTCCTCTCAGGTTAGACGAAGCAAAGTTGCCCGCCGAGTTGTTTGAATGAGCAATCGAAGTACCGGCTGAATTAAAAATACTTTCAGCTAACACACTGGCTATGTCGTTCAGTCCAGTTGCCGTTATATCTGCTTTGGTAATAACCGAGACGGGTCTCGCTGTTTCCATATCTGTTCTTTGGATCCGCGAACCCGTAACCTCTATCCGCTCAGGCTCATTCGCCCCACTTTCATCATTTGCTGCAGCAAACGCATGCCCACTGGCAGACGCGACTGCCAAAGCAACCATATTCATGACAAAAGCCCGACTTGCATTCCCATTGTGACGCATCACTGTACTCCTACGTGTATCAATTATTATTTTTCCCGGTGAAGCAACTATCTAGTTCAATAATTTGTCCCCAGTACCATACTTACGCTACCCTCAATGTATATTGCATGCAATATATTAAATGACAAATCGGCAAAAATATGACAAAAGTATGGTTCTAAGCACAATTAAATAAAGTAGGTACAAGACTTGAGAATACAGTTATCAAGCTGAAATTAAAGGAAAGATTTATCCACCATTCCACGCACTTAGAGAACCAGTAAAATAGACTTTAGTAGTAAATAAATATGACAGCACAAGATAAGTGCTGTCTGACAGAGAAATGTTCAGCTATTTTTAGATTTACCTAATCCAAAAACAATCCGGTTTTTATCAACAATGAAGAGTGACGCCGTTACTCTTCAAAAACATGCACATAACCATCCAGGTCCGGCACAATCACTTTGCCATACCCGACAGCCGGTGCACCATATACGCCACCGTGTACAAACCCGTCAATGGCTTTAGGTTGATATTGCCATTGCTGTTGACCGGTCTGACCATCTACAGCAAAGAAGCCGCGCTTGGTCTCATACCAACCAGGTTCATCATGGCCCGTTGCTCCAATATACACAGTGCCATTGCTCACAACCGGCTGCCCCCAGCTCCAACCACCTGTTTCTAATTGCC
The DNA here is from genome assembly GCF_004014715.1 of Pseudoalteromonas sp. R3. NCBI lineage: Bacteria > Pseudomonadati > Pseudomonadota > Gammaproteobacteria > Alteromonadales > Pseudoalteromonadaceae > Pseudoalteromonas > Pseudoalteromonas sp. R3. Next base: position 961,225 of record NZ_CP034834.1, on the reverse strand, counting down.
AGACCAGATTGCCACTTCGGGCATGGAATTTATTGAGTAAATTAGAATCCGAGCTGCCGATATAAAAGTGCTCACCGTCTGCGGCGGCTGTTGCTGAAGACTCAACCCATGAGCCACCCGGGTACGCTTGCTGCCATAGCAATGCACCACTGTTTGGCTCCAGTCCATACAGATGAGTGTCCCGGGAGCCAATCACCAGCACATCGTCCACCACCAGTGGGCTGGAAGTCAGTGCTCCTTTGGTTTCATACTGCCAAACCAGTTCACCACTTTGTACGTTCAGGGCATACACCGAGCCATCCCAGCTGCTGACAAACACTAAGCCATTGTAGTGTGCAGGCGTAGTGCGAATTTTCCCCTGGGTTTTAAAGTGCCAAAGTACCTCGCCGGAAAAACGAGAGAGTGCATAAAGCTTACCGTCACCACTACCGATAAAGACTTTGTCGCCGTGGACCAGCGCGCTGGATTTGGTATAGTCAAACTCCCACGGAGCATGATTGGCTGGTAAAATACGTTGTACATCAGCATCATTCAAGCTGGTGCGCCATAATAGCTTCCCCTGCCAGCGATTGAGGGCATAAAGATAACCATCGTCGCTGCTTACAAAGATCTGATGATTTTTTATGGTTGGCTTGGAACGCACCAGGCCACCTGTTTTGAACGACCAGGCGAGTTTGGGTCGGTCAATATTCAGCGCATAAAGGTTGCCATCATCACTGCCAAAATATGCGGTATGGTCGCGCAACGTAATACCTCCCCAGTTTTCTCCTTGCACCTGATAACTAAACAGATAATCGCCACTGACAGCAAGTGCAGTCTGAGCGACATCATGGCTGAGCCCGGCAAGTAGTAAACTGGCCAGTCCAAATTGTTGAAGTGTTTTTACTGAGTTCATGGTGTTCTCCTTATGTGGTTTGCAGTCACACTGGAACACAACACGTACGAAAGTCCTGAAAGCACTCTGAAACCTTCTTAAAGATCCTTAAAGTACTCATTAAATTACTTTTATTTTTATAAATTGACGACTTGCTTATGGATTGGCAGTAGCAATGAGCGCCAGCAACTGGAGTAATATGTAACTTTGAATCCTCAGCAAGCCTGCCGGATTGATGCCTGCTGAGGTGATTTGTGCTGTTTAGCCTGTTTATCTCATCCAGAGCAACGCCCAGCGGCTGCCATCAGGTCCACCACGGTGGAAACAACGTGCCGAACCGAGCGCGCTCGAAGCGTAGTTACCACGGGCCACCCAACAATCTATGGTGCCATGAATATCAGTTTGCCAGCCTACAACCGTTTTCGTGGTTGCACTGGTGAGTTTGTCGAGCCCCATGCATCCTTCGACTATCTCATCAGAGGCATAGCTGCGCCTGCAATCCGGCACGTCATTATAGGTAGGCATATAGCTTCCTCGATCTTCGTAACCCCATGAATAACGAATATTTTCAAGTTCCAAAGCTGTCATACTGCTGCCATAAGCACTTTTACCTTCAGCACACCCGACAGTGTTACAGGCAACTTGTTCTCTAACATCAGAAAATGGGCTTAAATCCCCCTGAAACAGCCAGGTAGACTGTGGGTCAACCGCTTCTGTGTCCGGTCCGGGAGAATATTCAGAAATATGCGCTTTGCCCCCCGGAGAGTTTTTGGCATAGGCACCAAGTAAGGTCCAGCCACCCCCATCGGTCGTCATATCACAATAAACAGAAATCGTTTCGCCACTGCTAAGTATGTCATAAACACCATCGCCATTACTGACTCCGGCTTTAAGGATTTCATTGCAGGACGCATATAATCCCGGCGTACTCGACTTAAGCTGCCAGTCCCCTTTTTCTCCTGTGTTCGAAAACCACACTCCGGCATATTGCCTGTCACTGACTAACGCCCCGGTAAAATAGCGAATCTCACTCGTAACCTTGTCTGTCGCTGTCCAGTGAATCAGCTTTTCCTGAGTCGAAACGTTGCCGGACACAACATGCGATGATTTTTCAGCTATAAAATGGCTCGGCTTTCCCGAAAAAACATAGTCGTCTGTTTCAAGCTCAATGAGCTGGCCATCTAAAACTCGGTCAAATTCGAGTATCGCATTATCACCAATTGCGATGCCCGCTTGGGCTGTGAACACAGATGCAAGTGCCGCCGAGACAAGTAGCTTATTACCTGGTACTTTCATATTTCATTCCTTTTTTTATTTTATATTACATAGCATTACGCTTATATAAATCATACGCAGCTTACTCAGTTTAAACAATCAACTTGCGCTAGCGTGTTTAATCAGCGTTGCTATTCAAATCTGCTATTGTGGTTTTAAAAAGTAATATGAAGTTATTGCTATACATGCTTGTAAAAAAGCGGCCACACCTGTAAACCGCTCAGCCCCTCATACTTCAGATATTGTGCGAGGGGAGCCTTTCAGCTGAACCTCGGCAATCTTATAAAAGGCCAGGGCCGCGAACGATGTCAGTGTGGTCAGCAAAAACAGCATCATACCGCTCGACAAATCCAGTACCAGGCCGCCTAAAATGGGCGCAAATGCGTAGCCTAGTGAGCACAGACCTGCTGCTCCGAAATAACTGGCTTTAAGATTATCGGGTGCCAATCTGTCTATATACACATTGATATTGCTGAACATAATCGCCTCGCTCAGGCTTAGCACTATCATTGCCGTTATCCATCCCCAGGTATTGTGGACATCATTAAAGGCCATCATAATTTGTGATACCACCAAGATGGCGCCCCCCAGATATAGGCGATGCTCCAGGCACCAGTTTCTCATGATGTGCAGCAGCGGAAACTGACAGACAATAATCACAGTGGAATTGGTAATGATCACGGCAGAGATCAACCAGGCAAGTTCCGGGACTGCTGCTCGGGTAAGATACTGCACCAGGCTGGTATCACATTGCGCGTACACAAAGTACACTAAGGTTGTTGCCACCAGCACTACCAGAAAAGCCCGATCTTTATTGAGTATTTTCAGCCAGTTTGAAAAGTTAGGAACTGATTGTGGTGTCGTCGCGGATACTTGCTTTGAGGGCCTGAAATACAGCAGTGCCACCAACAAGCCCAGATATGATATCGCGGTATAAATAAAGCTAAACTGCTCTCCATTGAGTCCGGCCCATAGACCATAAAGCGGCCCCAGTGCTGCGCCTACATTGACCAGAAAATAAAGTAAATGTAGCGCCAGCTCCCGATCTTTAGGGTTCGCCAGCTCTTCGGTTAACAAGGCTTTGCTGGGTGCTTCCCACAAGGTGCGAGGCAGACAAGCCAGAAACACCGCCACAGAGAATAACCACAATGAATTGGCCAACGCCAGCATCGCAAAGGAAATCACCCCAACAACCACAGCAATATAAAGCATCTTGGTACGGCCAAAGCGATCGGCCAGATTGCCCGTGTAAAACCCTAAAAAAACCGCCAAAGTCGCTGAACCAGTCAGCAACAACCCAACTTCAGTGGCACTCAATCCATAGCTTTCGTACAACATCACTGCCAGAAACGGCCACACCATATAATAACTGGCCCGTACAAAGAAATTGCCGAACAGCATTACCCAGACCAGTGGCGTGAATCGCGATAGCTGAGTTGGTAAACTACTTATATCCATACTTTTCCCTATTATCGTTCTTTTTGTGGTGACCAGACTAATTCCTCAAGTTAAGTTCAGGTCAAGCTTAACCTTGTCTTTTTTACACCTGACTTCATCATATCATCGCGCAAGGTTGTTCAAACAATAATACTTTCAGGTACAAAAATGCGGCTATCAAAGCCGCACTGGTTGGGAGTATCTCAGTATAATCAACCGCTTTACAGTGAGTAAGTTGCACTCAGTGCTTTGGCAATAAATTCTGCTTTGTTCACGCCTTGCTGACTGACTGCAATGTCTGGCTGTACCGGTGTCATTTGCCGCTTACCAGATGGGCGGTCAAGAATAAAACGAGGTGTAACGGCACGGATCCCTGTGTGTTTGAGCGTCAGAAACTGGATCCCCCCACTTTGCGAGCTACGGCCACCTGTTGGTGTGCCCACTAGTGTCGCAAAACCATAATCCTGAATGGTATTGGCAAACAACACTGAAGATGAATAAGTCAGGGGGCCGGTCAATACACTGACCTTACCTTTAAACAGCAAGCTGAGATCCGTTTCAGGCTCAGTCATTTTAGTCAGCTCTCCTGATAATACTGAGCCGACTACCTCACCCGGATCGCGGTATTTTTCCAATATCCGAACCTGGTAAGTCGAGCCATGACGATAAGGCGCAGTAGCAATATACTTTAAAATGCCCTGCTTCCAGTAAACATCATCTCCGCCGGTATTGTCAGAGATATCAATCATCAGATGTTTGATCTGTGCTTTATTCAGTCGTTCGAATGTTTCAGCCATAAACTGAAAATATGCATCTGGTTCATTCCAGCCAAACTGCTTGATGGTCAGCAGAGCCTGCTGATTGTCGAGCAACTTAAGATTAAAATTATCGTCGAAGGTGCGTTGTTTAATGCTGACTGGTGCCTTGTTAAGCGCTGAAACACGCACAGATTCACCGACTTCATCAGTATGGAACTTTAGCGTAAAAGCATTTGTTGCGCCGTACATCAAACGATAAGTCATGGCAAAGCGGCGAGTCAGTAATGCGCTTCGAAAAGCAACATTGTCGCCCTCTGTGCGCTGCAGCAAAGTCGCAACCACCTCAGTTACAGGTACGCTATTGATCTCAGTAATATATTTACCGTCATGTACAGACGGTGCGCCACCCAACTCACTCACCACTTTGAGTCCCTGATCGCTCAAGGCAACCTCAAAAGGAAATAATTTAGCGCCCTGCTCTACCCACTTTCGCCACTGAGCATTAGAACCATCATCAATACTCAGGTGCCCGTCCGCCATAATGCTGTTGAGGATGGCAAACTCACGCCATACCTGCTCACTAGTCATCGGTTTATTCAGCCTGTCACGCAATGTATCAATTCGTCCATAGAATCCGTCAATATCCTTGATACTGTGTGTCAGATCCGGGTGCGTGGTATGAACCCAGTGAACCCACTGATTGATGTCGGCCTGAATTGCTTCTGCACTGTGCACTGCAGAGAAATGCCCGAGTGTTTCATCAGCCTTTGCAGCTTGTGTTCCACAAAGCACCATTAGGGCACCTGCCAGTGATGTTCCAAGCAAGCGCTTAAGCCAGCCGGTTGATGTTTTGCTGTTGGGTTTAAATGCCTGACTCGAGAAGTAAGAAGTATTGAAGTTCATATCTGTATCCTTTGCGCTATGATTATTGTTTTGCGGTCACTCTCATATACAGAGCAGTTTGCATGCCAAAAATAAACCGATAACAATCAATAAGATAAAAACAAACCTAATCCAACCGGACGGACACCGGACAGTCCGCGGACAGTACACCCTGTACCTATTTTGTTGAGTGCTTTTTCGTCATCCTGTAGAATGTCGCCGGATTTTTCATGGAGAATTTGAATGCAGTATCTGATTATTGGCATGCTTTTTATAATGGGTGTAATGAAGCAGGCCCAAGCACAAGTAGATGTCAGCCAGCTCAGCGTCTACAAAGTTGCTGAGCATGAATATATAAATTATGAGGCCTCGGGCGGGTATCTAAAATTGCAGGGAACACCCTATTTAGGGAAGGCAGAGAAGGCAACACCCTCTATCATGTTGATAGCCAGGGCATCACTTTTAAACGCCAGTATCCTAAGTCGCATTTTGTTGAACCGACAAACATTATTGTGGAGTACGAGCTATCTGACGATGGTAAAAAGCTGCTCTCGATTGACAAAGCCAATGAAATTGCAAAAATCTGGCAGATCAATGCCGACTTTTCGTTAGAGTTATTATCTGAGATTGGCTTTAACAAGCCGCCTGAGGAAATGAGATTTGTCGACGAAGCCTTTCAGGATGGTCATTATATTTTGTACGGCCAGAGAGAAGATGGCACCTTTGTCCGCAAAGTATTTGCCTGGGATCAAGCTAACAATCGCTTTTCACAGCACAGCCGTTTAACGTTCAATAACACAACCCCGTCTCATGAGCTTGAATTTCACAGCTACCCAGAACAGGGGCTGATGGTCGCAGTCTCTCCAGAAACACTCTACCTGTATCAGGAAAGTGGCCAGGGGTTTGAACTTAAGCTGGAACAGGGTTTTGAGTTTTTCAGCCATAACCGTATTGTAACCAAATTGGACACCATCAATCACCGTTTATTGGTACATTACTGGAAAGAAACCATCACGTTAGAGCTGGACACAAACAACAGCGTCACAGCAGTCACTACACTGCCCCATGAGTCTTTGTTTGGGCTTGACATCACTGTGCATAATTTACACCAGACAGCGGATCGTTTAATCGCTCAGACTCTGGGCTGCTTACATACACTAAGCTTAAACGACACCAATACCTATACCGCTACAGAATTGGAATGTAATCCATCGGTCTACAATATCAGTGATATCAGCGCGGACGGTAGCAAGTTACTTATGCCTAACAGGGGTCTTAATGTCGTTGATATTACAAATATTAATGATATTAAAAGGATAACCCGGCCGCTAGAGCAGGGGCGCATCAAATCACCGGGTAACAGCCAAATGAATCTTCCTTTGGGGGAACACAGCAGCCTAAGTTACAATGGCACCTTACTCACCCACAGCCATTTAACGCCTGAGCAAGGCCAAACCTTTGTATCTGACAGAGCGCTCGAACAAGCAAGCATCCCCGAATGCGGATACAGGTGCAAGGCATGGCTAGCCGTGGGGAAAGAAGTGGTGGCATTACATGGCGACCAGTTTACTCGCTACAGTGTGAGCGGTGAAGAAGACACCCTAGCCACACTCAGTGGCATACTCACTTTAACTGACAGCACCCCTCTTGGTAATTGGTACAAAGCCATTGCATTGAACGAGACAGAATTCATGCTGACTGACGGCAATTCCCTGTCTGTCTTTACTAAAACCCAGACAGGGTTTGCCCATAAATTCACTCAAAACATTGATATTGAGTTTGATTATTACGGCTATACCGACGTCGACTTTTTATACCAAAATAACCAGTTGAATTTGTTCGACAGAGACAACAAGCAACTGGTGCGCTATAACTACACAGGCGATGAGCTCACATACGACACGGCCATTCCTTTTGGTCCACTCGACTCCGGAGATATCTTCGACAGAAACTTGTCGACTTATATGCTCAATGATCGCCTGATTGTTGAAACTCAGCGCGGTTACCAGTACATCCGGGCGACCAAAATATTCAGAATCGAAAACAACACCCTCATTGAAGAAGCCAGTTTGCCGGGCACATTGCTTGCGCCGCCGCACGCGCTCAGTGGAACACAGATGGTGCTTTTAACTGACCAGGGTGACGACAAGATCTTTGTGTTTGACTCATCAGTTGATGACTCCCTGATTGAATTGGGTGACTACAACGGTTACAAGGGCAGTTATACACCAAAGGGTCAACTACTGCATTTTTATGGCCAGGGCAGTGTCTTTGTCAGTAAAATCCTGCAACCCATTGCCGACACACTGGACATCACCACCTTGCAAGGGGTTAAAGCGGAGTTTGACCTCAACGAGCTGTTTAACGCCTCTTTACATGGCAAGCTAACATTTTCAGCAGAAAATTTACCAGCCGGTCTCACCCTGTCGGCACAAGGCCTGATGCGCTTTGACGGCACAGTAACGTATGACACCAATATCACGGTTAATGTGCTCGATGGTCATCAGCGAACTGCAACCTTTTCAGTGCATAATACCTTTATGCCAGGTCCCGAACCCAAAGACAGCCTGCTTATTGAGATGACTCAGAATGAATCTTACACGGTAGACCTGAAAACACTGGTTGAAGATGCATTGGCTGTGACGGTCAATCACGCTGAAGGAGACATGACCTTGTCAGGCTCAACAATCACAATAACTTTCTATGAACCCGGCTTATATCAACTTCCTTTCAGTGCAGTCAATGTGCATGGCGCCGTAGCCACCCATGTGCTGAAATTTGACGTTTCAAAACAAACAGGCAACTCTAATTCTGACTCTGAAAAAGAACCTGACCTTGGCGCACAGGATAGTAGTAACGGTGGAGATACAGAGACGACAACCAATGGTAATACAAGTTCAAACACGGGCAACACAAAGAGCACAACCAACACCAGTAACACCGCCAAAAACGATGGTGGGTCAGGCGGTAGCATGGCCTGGCTACTGATGGCAATGACGCTGCTGTTGCCAAAGCGCAATCGTTTCAGACGGGTGCGTTAACTCGGTTCAGACTATGTAAAAAGGCGCAAAAAGGCGCCTTTTTAGTTTTACCGGGTAATAATATCCAACCTTCGAACAAAATGTTGATAAGACGGATACTGGTACAAAGGGGTAAAAACCGGGTCCACCGCCGACCACAACACAGCCTGCTGACGCCGGTCTAACGCCTGCTCAAGATACGCAACGGCCAAGTCATGTTCACCCGCCATAACCGCATAACGCGCCAGCGACATAGGGGGTGTATAATGGCCAATATCTGCGCGTAATGGATCTTCATGTAACAGCCAACGATAAACACCGGATAAGCCATCGCGGGCAAATGCAGACTCAACCTGCGCCATCAGTGATGGGCTGTAACCCGCATCCTGCATCACCCACAGCATCTGGGTAAATGCTTTATTGACTTCGCCCAGCTGCTCATAAACCGTGCGCAAACAGGTATGATAAAAACGGCTGGTGTCGCTGTACGGCTGTAACTTAAGCAAAGCATCAAGCGCTGCTTCATGGCGCTGACTCATAGTATATACCCAGGCGACACTCTCGCTGGAGTAACCATTCGGATCCAATAATCTGTATTGTTCAATATGGTCAAGTGCGCCCTGAAAATCCCCCGTCGCCAGTAAAAACTGACCGTACCAGTGATGTCCCTCAGCATGCCCCAAGGCTGCCTTAAAATAGCGCCGAGCAGCCTGCGGCTCAAAGTCAATCAACAGGGTTAGTTGCGCCATCAACAGATTGGCGTTTAGGTGCTCCGGTGCTTTGGCCAAAACGGACTTTAGCAGTGTGTGGGCTCGGTTGCGATGATGTGCACTGCTGCTCGGGTCTTCCTGCAGCTGACGTAAATACGCATCAGCCAGCCAAATCTGAGCGGACAAGCGTTAATTGCTGCAATAAAGCAATACTCTGCCCAATCGCATCTGGCTGATGATTCAATAAGTAGCGGGCCTTTTGAAAGTTTTCAGATTGCTCAGGTGACATAGGAACGGGATCAGAGAGCACGCTAAACTGACTGCCAAGCAAAGCGGTCCCCAGCAATAAGATTGCGCTACACAGCAACAGAGAACCTGAAAAAATGGGCTTATCTGCGCCTATTTGTGGGCCGACCCAGCGATAACCAACACCCGTAATGGTTTTAATATAGCTGGGCTGTTTAACGTTATCGCCCAATAGTTTGCGCAGGCCAGTGACGGTGACATAGATAGCATCTTCACTGACCACTCTGCCCGGCCATAAAGTGGTAAAGATCTGTTCTTTAGTCACATCCATATTGGCATTGTTCATCAGTAACATCAGCAGTGCATACTGTTTATCGTCCAGTGAGACGACCCGCTGACCGCTGTACAACTGCTGATGCTGATGATTTATAACCCAATCTGGTTTAGCAATAATGTTGACTGTCGCCATCCCGGCAGCCTCTGAAAAAGCCCTCTCTGGGAACAAATAATAAAGTAAACTTTTTGTGAAGTCTCGTACCGATTTCCCCTTCTATGCATCGCTATTTCGTTCAGCGGGCAAATCACTCAGATATTCAACAAACTCCACCTCAAACCCGGCAGGGTCGATAAAATAAACATTCTTTCGATGGGGATGCTGAGCACCGTCTTTATCAACGGGGTACCCAGCCTGGTTCAGTCGAGTAATAACCGTGTCAATTGATTGCACCACATAAGCAAAATGCGCCAGCCCCACTGAATGACCCGATAATTCTCGATTGACGCCCTCACCGTGGTCACTAAAAGCAATGTAATGGTAATCGTCGCCAAAGTGCAGCCAGTTTCTGGGCTTACCATGCCAGCTTCCTTGCCCCTCACTGCGCACACGCCAATGGGGGAATGCAGCCTGATAAAAGTGCAGAGCCTGTTCGATGTCATCGACAACTAAATTTACATGTTCAAGATACATAAAACGTCTCCTTATTTCTGACTCATGGTGGCATTGAAAATACGTAATAGCTTCGCCGTAAACGACGTGGTGGTATATGTGGACATTGGCATAACCTGGCTCCTTCTAATGATGTGCAGCCAAGATAAAACCTCAAGTTAGGTTATGGTAAAGCACTTTTTTAAATTTATTTCTCACAGAATCTACCTGGGTCAATAAATCACCAATGACACTTGAATATTGTATAAAATATATTAAATTAAAGTTTCTTCTGGTTATTTTTAATACAGACGCACTCGACTCGAATACCACAGGATGTTGCATTCAAAGCATTTATCCATCTGTTTTATATAAGATAAGTATGAATTGCATCCCACCGTAGACGAGCAAAGACACCCTAGCTCGCACGAGCGTTAATACAACATATGTAAAGGAAACAACTATGAATCTGATTAAGCACAGTTGGTGCATACCACTGCTTGCCTTACTTAATGGTCCGGTCCTCGCGGCTCAGCTTGAAGACAAATGCGCCTCATCGGCCCCTTTTACAGGCAGAACCTTGCAAGATGGAGAGACGGTCTGTGTGCCAGCAGGCTCACGCAGTTACCTGAGCGTGGCAAATATCAATCGTTATGATAGCGTGGCAATCAGCACAGGTTATGGCACAGGTGATTTGAACTTGTACGCCAGAAGCGGCGGCTGGCCAAGACTGGACGGTAGCGATCCCAGCTCCACAGAACCCGGTAATGCTCAGTGTATCGTATTAAGTCGCCCTGCATCTTATTGGGGCTACATTACACTGGATGGCAACCACAGCGGCAGCTCTATTGTGGTCGACTTAGGTGCCACATCCTGTCGCACTGCTGATACCACTGAGCCTCCAACGGAGCCACCAGGCGGTAACGACGGATATCCGTATGATCATGTCAATATTCAGGTGTATCGCTTTCAGTTTAGCGACACTCCATTGGAGTGGCCTACCATGGAAAGCGATATGCAGGGGGTGACTACTTACTACGATCAGCAGTCCTATGGACGTTTCAATGTCACCTATGACACCAGCACTCCTGTCATAAATATTAACCAACCAAAAAGCACGTACGATAACGACTTTCATGGCTGGACTGCCATGTGGAAAAGTAAGATCCGGGCCCTGGGAATTGATCCGGACGCACCAGGCAATGCGCAAGTTGTAATGATGGTTGCCCCTCAGGTCGGAAACTTTAACTCCAGCGCCGCGCCACCAAGCATTTCTCTATACCACCACACAACTGGGGTAGTGGCTCATGAGCTGGGGCATGCACTGGGGCTACGTCACGCAAAAGCCGTTGAAGCAGGTCCGGGCAAAGTGATTGGTGTCGGTGATTACGACACAGAAAGCCTGAATTATGGCAATGTGTACAGCATGATGGGCATGGGCGCACACTCTTTACAGGCCTATAACCTCTTGTATAAACATTATTTTGGCTGGCTAAACGACAGTGAAGTACCCGTCATCAACGCCTCAGGTACCTATCGAATTTACGCCTTTGACCAAGGTGCGAATAACCGCGGCTACATTGGCCTTAGATTAAAGTCTGGTGACGGTAAATATACATACTGGCTGGAATATCGTACCTCTCACGATCGCTACACGAATACGCAAAACGGTGTACTTATTAACCTGCAAGGCTATTTTGAAAATGAAAGCGATGAACGTTTTTGGAAAACCACCTCCTATTTGCTGGATATGACCCCGGGTTCGAAAACACCTGGCTGGTGGGGTGATGACCAGACTGACTCAGAGCTGGTCATTGGCAAAAGCTATACCGATCATTGGGGCGGATTTACCATTACACCCACCCAAAAAGGCGGTACACCCGGTACGCCGGATGCCTGGATAGAAGTTCAGATAGACCTCAGATAACGCTGCAACATACAACAGCAGGGTTTGCGCCTGCTGTTGTATCAAACCAACCTTACGACATATAAAAGAAACTCCACCAGGTCCGGGCAACGAGTACAAACATGGACCTCAGCAAAAGAGTCGCCGTTCCTAGAAAAATAACAACTGCAATTAGTGTTAACCAGTGTTAATATTTTTGAAAACATATTTAGGTACTATTCGTGAAAAATTACAGCCAGGATTTGCTATGAAACCACTTTATTTAGCCGCCGCATTCACTTTGGTGTTGTCCGGATGCCAGTCGACCAGCCCGCAGAGTATTAATTCAGCCGATGCCACGCCCGCCAGCTTGACCGTTGTAATAGACAATGTCACCAGCGAACAAGGGCAGCTGATCGTGACCTTACACGATAACAGCGAGAGCTTTCATTCCGACGATAACATCAACGACAAAGACAGCAGATACTTCCGCAGCCAGGTGGTTACACCCAATATGCCGAGAACAACCGTCACCTTTGAGGGGATCCCCTCGGGCCGTTACGCAATCAATGTCGTGCATGACGAAGATAAAGACGGTGGACTGGATCGAATGGTATTTCCTTTTTTAGGTATGCCCAGTGAGCCCTACGCTCTGTCGAATAATATTTATGACACCTTTAGTAAAGGCGATTTTGAAGACGCCCTGATCAAAGTTCAGACACCAGGCAGTGAGGTGCATCTTACACTGGCAACTCATCTTAATAAAATAAGCGGCCTGTAATACTATTTCTATAGCTTGCTCTGGTGCAGTCGGTTGGTTTTATTAGCACTAAGCCGTTACCAACCGCACTCGCCCGGCAAACTTCAATCCCTCTTGGCTGCCCCCAAGCTTGGTAAAAAGAATTAGGTAAACCCGATATCGACATACCTCAATCAGGGTGTTGGAGAATAGACTGTACCCGTCATGCTTCCAGCCTAATGCAGACCACAGTACACCGCTATCGAGATTTGCCTCTGGCTGACAACCTAAACCCCCTCAAAGCTGTTGTTTAGATGCTCAACTTTCCCCGAATGATTCCAGAGCTATTGGATGTTTCAGCAAGCGATCAGTGAAAACTAATGCAATTTAAACGAACACTGCTGGCGCATAATGTGGTTTACGTCAATGCCTGCTGGCCAAAAAAGAGCGAGGCTGATGAACATGAAAGTCAACGTTACCAATTGGATTTACCAAAATCAGTTATTTACCCATTTTCTAACCACTTCACTGTATATGTTCCCTACGAGGAAACTGCTGTGTTACCCGCCATGTTTGCGTTTTTTCGGGGTTTCTCGACAATTTCAGTATCGATACATTGCCATTTTTAGTAAACAATAAATTACAGTTTGAGGTATTTTGAATCTAAGTCACCAATCTGTTCCTGGCCATACCAATGACGCTCCCCCCCAACCGGGGGGAGCGTTCTTTATCACGACCTTTTTATGCTGGCTGAGTAACTTAATTCACACGCCTGCGAAATTTTTTTCTCTTTTTTTGCTTCGTTTTTTTATTGTGCATAGTGCAGCGATAGAAATGGGTCTGGCAACCGCAAGGAAATTTCAGCACTTGTGCGCTACTGAACAGTGTCATTTGGAACAATTCATTTTAGGGACGTTTTTTACACAACTACCCGACATTTGTCGCTAAATAGCACACAAGTTCAACTCAGTATAACCTCCCAACTAAAAATAAAGCTTTTACTCTACTGGAAATGGTATTATTGCCGTTTAACCAATATTGGATTTTAATCCAGTGTTGCGGGCTAATCAAAATACCGTTTTTGTAATTGTTTTTTAATTTTTTATCGTTATCATTCGCTAATTCCTTGCTTCAAACCAGTTAAAGCTTTGTTAAGCAATGGCTTGACCCTGTATTTTTTATGGGTAATATGTTCGCCGACACAACGCGTTATTTAATTCCTTGGAATGTTGTGTTGTTTTTTGCATGCAATAAATTGGATATTTATATATTTATTTGGTTTTGCTGTATGTTGTATATTACGCTGTATCTGTTGTTCAGATAGTAATAATTTATTGTTTAAGTCAAATAAACGGATTTAATTTTTTATTACTCATAGACGGAGTTTTAAATGAAAACGGCAATAAATGGCCTGATATTAGCGACAGGCGTACTGGGTGCTTCTTTAGCACATTCTGCTGAAGAATCATTCAATGTAGCGGCGTTCGATCAACTCAACCTGAAAAAAGGCATCGAAGCAACCGTTTACTGTGGTAACGAGCCAAAGGTAGTAGCGACAGCACAAAGTCATGTACTTGATGTGCTTGAACTGACATCTCAAAACGGTGAACTCAGAGTCAGCAACGAAGCTTATAGCGAGCGTGAATGGTGGAACAAAGACAACCGCTTATCACTTGCCATCTACACCAATCAACCTATCTCAAACTTTGAAAACTATGTTGGCGTAAAGCTGGATGTTGCATCCTGCGCAGTGAATTCGTCTCAAGTTTCAGTTACAGGTACGGTTGGCACCGACATTAGCCTCGCAGGTCAAACTGAGCGTTTGAACCTGGCTTTGCTTCAGGGTGGTAACTTCACAGCCAGAGACGGCAACTTTGTCGTTGACAGTGTCGATCTCAGCCTGGAATTCGGCAGCCACGCCGAACTATGTCACGCCAATCAGGTATCTGGTTACATGTCTTTCGGCACTAGCCTGCACCTTGGCGCAACGACTCAATACAATGTCAGTCAGAGCTTTGCAAGCTCAATCCGCACTGACCTTTGTCAATAAGTCGCTTTTTTAGCGTCCACATGAGTGGGCGCTTTTAAATAAAACTTTGAATTATCGTATTTTGAGTAATTGGTAAAAGAAAAGGAAGCGTCTTAAAACACCCCTTTAGTTAAACAACCTCTCTTTTTAATAAGGAGAGTTTATTTCGGCGTGCATAAAACCTGAAAACGGATTTATCAGATAAAGCAGGCATCATGGGTAATCTTAATAATTATATTGGCGTATAAACTATGGAAAACATATTTGACAAAGACTTGGTATCAAAATCAACGAGCAGAAATTCAGACCATCTAACTCTTGAAATTGGAGGGGATTATGAATTACTTATCGATGACGTAGGTTCTTTTGTAACTAATCCTAATGTGGATATATCTTTGAATACCGCATTAGAAAAGATCATTAGAGAAAATCGCGAATATCTTGATGATAAAATAGAAAATCGTGAAGATATATATGGTGTTACTACTGGATTTGGCAACTCTGCCAGCAACCGTATATCGCCCGAACTTGCCGCCAGTCTACAAGAAAACTTAATCGCCTACCATGGATGTGGTGTCGGGGATTACCTGCCTGAACAAATCTGTGCAGCGACCTTACTGATCCGCCTCAACTGTAATGCCAAAGGCTTTTCTGGCGTAAGTTGGGAGCTGCTGAAACAAATGGAATGTTTGTTAAATCACCGAATTTTCCCAGCAATCCCGGCTATGGGGTCGGTTGGTGCAAGTGGCGATTTAACGCCATTGTCATACATAGGTGCTGCACTGGCCGGTAAGCGTCACGTCTATTATCGTGGAGAGATCCGCCCTACCAGTGAGGTATTTGCTGAGTTAGATATCACCCCATATCGCCTTAAGCCCAAAGAAGGGTTAGCCATCATGAATGGTACATCGGTGATGTGTGGTATTGCCGTCATGTCATTTTTGGAAATAGAACGCGCTATCGAACTAAGCTGTAAACAAGTTGCGCTGTTTGTTGAGCTGATTGACGGTCGTGCTTCGCCTTTTCACCCTCAGGTCCATAACCTCAAGCCACATCCGGGCCAGATCAAATGCGCTGCGATGATCTACGAACGCTTATCAAACCCGGAGCAACGTCTGGGGCGCCGCCTGCGCAGTGACGATGAATTTGGGGCAGGAAAAAAAGAGCAATTCAGATTACAGGACAGCTACTCCATTCGTTGCTCTCCTCAGGTCATAGGGCCACTGCTGGATACGCTTGACTGGGCCAAACGGGTGATCACCACTGAGATTAACTCTGTAAATGACAACCCGTTGTTCGACAACCAAAAAGATCTGATCCTCAACGCCGGACACTTTTATGGTGGGCATGTTGCTGCTGTCTGCGACGCTCTAAAACCACAGCTGGCTAACCTCGCCGCCCTTTTGGAGCGCGAGTTGGGCATTTTAGTTGATGACAGACTAAACGGCGGGATCCCAAACAACCTGGTCGCCATTGACGACTTAGGGGATGAATCCTGGATCAACCATGGCTTTAAGGCTGTACAAATCACCGCCTCGGCACTGACCGCTGAAGCGCTGAAGAATGCGTCACCGATGAGCGTATTCTCACGCACCACCGAAGCACTTAACCAGGATATCGTCAGCATGGGTACTATTGCGGCCCGCGACTTAAAACACATTCTCTCTTTGGTGAAACCTGTGATAGCCATTCACGCCATGGCAATCCGCCAGGCCTTTTACGTACTCGATAAAGACGGTAGTGCTGACAAGCTCAATACTGAATCCATGCGTTTCTTTGAGCAACTACGCGACTACTTCACCCCAGTGATCCAGGACCGCCCGATGGACCGTGACATCGACAATATGGTTAAGAAGCTGTTCCCGGAATATCAATTACATAACTAATAAAATAAGGAGTTTTCACATGGCTGATTTCGACCAGATCAGAACTTTTATCAAACAGGACATCATCGTAGATAACCTGGAGGTGGTGGATTCCATCGACGAACTGGACGACGAACAGGGACTGGTAAGCGACGGCCTGGAACTGGACAGTATTGAAGTGCTTGAGCTTGTGGTCTCAATCGAGAAAAAGTATGGCATGAAGTTTAGTAACTACGGCAATGAAGTGATCAAGGAAAAAATGGCATCAATCAATGCCCTGGCACAATTTGTCAGCGAAGAAGCCAGAGCCTGAGGTCGTCATTGTGTACACGCTAGGTAAAACCTTCAGAGAGCTGACCATAGGTGAGCAGGCCGGGCACAGCAAGACCATTGCCGAAACGGATGTGTATAGCTTCGCGGGCATCACGGGAGATTTCAATCCGGTGCATGTTGATGAGGTGTTTGCACACTCCTTCGGCTTGCAAGGACGCATAGCACATGCCGGATTGGCGCCCGCCATGATAGCACCGGTTATTGGCATGAAGCTGCCCGGGGTTGGCTCTATGGTGCTGTCGATGGAGATAGGATTTCACGCGCCTATTTATATCGGCGACACCATTTTTGCCAAAGCCGAAGTCAGTGCCAAATTCGCAGACACCCGCCAGGTTGAATTAGCACTCAGCTGGCACAATCAGCGAGGTGAATTGGTCAGTGATGGTAAGGCCATGGTTTTACCGCCCAAAGCGGCAAGCAAAAAACGGCTTGCCGAGCGTTTACGCAGCTTAGATAACACAGAAACTGCACAGGAGCCCTAGGTATGAGACATCAGCAAGTTGTCGCGCAGATCCGCGTGCTGATGCAGCACTCATTGGAAATAGAAGTAAGCGAGCTGGCAGAGCTGGATAATCAGGCCGATCTGCTTGGTGCACCTTTGTTTCTAGACTCTATTGATATGTTGCAGCTTATCGCGGATTGCGAGCGCCACTACTGCATCAAGCTTTATCCGCAGCGCCATACGTTACGTAATTGCGTTGCCGATCTGGCTACTCTGATCATCTCACAACTGGGACAAACACAGACGACGCAGCGGCACTTACACCGTTTTATGGCAAGCGATGGCTGCCATTATGACGAAGCCGGGCTGGTTGACCTGCTCAATCGGGTGCTCAGTTTCAGCCCAGAGTTAGCTCGTCAGAGTAAAACAGAGGAAGTGCAGGTAGCACAGCAAAATGCCATTGCGCAGATGCTAACGGTCTTCAGTTTGCTACTAAGTGGCCGCACACCGGTGCTTGGTGGTAACGACGGACTGAGCTGGCAGCAATTGTGTGCCGGGACCGATAGCGATGAACCGGCCACCCCACACTGCACAGGATTAGATGCCAGTCTGATGCACCGGCTAGGTAACGCCAGAGTGGGTTTTCTCACCTCAGGCAGTACCGGGAAGCCGAGTTTGTTTTTCAAATCACTGCACAGCATGTGGTCCGAAGCTGAAGGGATTTGTCAGAGCCTGGATCTTTCTGGCTATGCGCTCATCAATGCCCTGATCAGTCCCCAGCACATGTATGGGTTTATCTGGACCTGGTTGATACCGATACGATTAAACAAGCCGGTTTTCTATCAGGACGCCCAATATATCGATGCCTCGCCCTGTGGCGAGCTCAGCATGTTGAATGTCCTGGTCCCCAGTGTCTGGGATTTACTGGCCCATGAAGACCTCACTTCGGGCAGTGCGGTGGTCAGCTCTGGCGCACCTTTCGGTGCAAGGCGCGAAGCTGAATTTGCCACGCTACAGAAAACAATCCCTCAATTGAGTGGTATTGAAGTCCTTGGTAGTACCGAAACGGGTGGGATCGGGTTTCGGGCAATCGCCCAGGATAGTATCGCTACCTTCACTTTATTTTCCGAAGTCCAACTGCGACTGGATGACGAGGGAACGGCCATATTGCGCTCACCCTATCTGCTGAGCGACCACTCAGAGTTCGTCATGATGGATAGGATAGCCTTGCTCGGCGATGGTCGCATACGTCACTTGGGACGCAAAGACAAAGTCTTTAAATACAAAGGAAAACGTTTGTCACTGGAAGAGGCAAAACAACGTTTGCAGGTGTTTTTTGGCACGGCGCCATTAAAACTGTTTTTTGTCGAAGACGACAATGACAAACGCGGTGGACAGTTACTGGCTTTTGTCGAAACCCAAAGCCAGCAGCCCCCGTGCGAGCAGGCACTCAGGGACGCCTTTCGCGACTACCCTGTACCCAATATCGCCCTGCTACCGTCTTTTCCGCTCAATCAAATGGGAAAAACGACCCTTAGCTCACTATTGGAAGTAACTCATGCAAAGCAATAACCATAATGACAACGTCATGGCGGTGATCACCGGCTACGGCCTGGAATCTGCCATTGGCAACAACCAAACCTTGTTTGCCAGCATGGCTGCTGGACATTCAGGCGTCAAAGCGCAAGCAGATTTTGCTCAGATGCAACTAGAAAGCCATCATGCCGCCTTACTCAACGAGTTTAGAAGCAACCGTAAAGCACTCGCTGACCAGTTCGACTTTGCTACGCTGTTTGCCATTTCGGCAGTGGAACAAGCGTTGGCAGATGCTGGGTTAAGCCTTGAAAAGCTGGCCGATAAACGTGTTGCGCTGTGTTTTGGGAATGCCAATTCCGGTACCGACATTTTGCTTGAAGGGATGGCGCAGCAAGACAACGAAAAAATCAAACAATACCCGGCTTATCGTCAGGCCGCCAATGTACACAGTCATTTCAACCTTAACGGTCCACTGTTTTGTTTTACCTCGGCGTGTACCGCCAGTAGCAGCGCTATCAGCTTTGGCCGCGAATTATTACGCGATAACAAGGCCGACATAGTGCTCGCCGGAGGCAGCGACTCGCTGGCCAGACTGGTGTATGCCGGTTTTCATTCGCTGCGCTCAGTCTCTGCTGGCGTCTGTTCGCCCTATGGTGTAGATACCGGATTGAGCCTGGGAGAAGGCGCAGGTTTTGTGGTGATGGAAACGGCAGAAGCTGCACAGCAGCGCGCAGCAAACATACTTGCGCAGCTACGCGGCAGCGGCTCCAGTCTGGATGCCTATCATGCCACAGCACCAGAACCAGAAGGCCGGGGCGTATCGCGGTCACTCAGTATGGCGCTGACAGATGCGGGCATATCAGGCACGCAGATAGACTATGTGAATAGCCACGGTACCGGGACACCGGCCAATGACGGCGCCGAGTTACAGGGGATCCGCAGAGCCCTCAATGGTGAGCAGCCAATGACAGCGCAGGTGTCGAGTTCCAAATCCTATTTCGGCCACGCTCTGGGCGCTGCTGGTGCACTGGAGCTAATCTCTGTACTGGCTGCACAACGTCATGGTTGTCTGCCAGCGACTCTGGGTGTCAACGACGTGCGTGAAGATTGTCAGGGATATGCTCTGATCCGAGAGCGCCTGGCAGAACAACAAGTTGACTGGTTTGCCAGTACCAACTCGGCGTTTGGAGGTCATAACACCAGCTTAGTGCTGGCCAGTGGAGAGGTTGCACTCGCGCCAAAGAAACCAGCACCCCACCAGCGCGTTTTTATTGCGGCACATACCCGAATCGATAGCCAGATCCGCACAACGGCTGACAAAACAGCCACGAGTACCGAGCTTGACGAGGCCGGCTTTAGTCTCAAGGCGCATTTCCCTGCCCTGTACCGACGCCGAATGAGCTGCTTGTCCCAATATGCCATTGGCGCTACCGAGTTTGCGCTGGCGGCCAGTGGGTTAGAGCGTGACACAAACGACCCGACTCGCTGTGGTGGCTATTTCGCCACGGCATTGGGTTGCAGTGAAGTACAAGAGCGCAACTACGATGATCTGGCAAAGCTGGGGGCTAACAATATCAAGAGCACTCTGTTTACCGATACCGTACTGAATGCCTCTTTGGGGAGTCTGGCAATTGCCCACACGATCCGTGGTACAGCAGCAAACTTCAGCGACTGTGGTAACGAGGGTTTGCAAGCCTTATGGCAGGCCTTTTACGACCTGCGTGCCGACAGAGTTGAACGGGCACTGGTGGTGGCCGGCGAAGACAGCAGCAACAGCAGTAAACAGATCTGGCAAGCCCAGGCGGTGGATGCAGCGAATACCCAACAAGCGAATGCCGCGGCACTGGTCATGGTCAATGAATCCGGGCTCGCGGCAAATACCCATCCACTGGCCGAAGTGGTGGCGTGTTTTACCCTTTGCGCAGCACAAGGGAAGCGATTGCCCGAAATGGTCAGCTTAGAAGAAGTAGACCATGTGGTCGTTGCAGCAACTCGCCAACATGAGTTACAGCATGTCCGGCAACTGCTCAGTGAATTATGCCCGCAAGCACAAAGTATCACCCCGTTGGTCGACAATCATTTGTGCATTGCAAGTCAAGGTTTAAAAGCGCTTATTCAGGGGCTTGATGAAATGTCCAGTCAGAAAAGCGAAGCACCATTGTGCCGTGTGCTGGTGGTGTCTGTTAATGCCGAGCAGATAATGCATGGCTGTGTGTTACATAGTGTCGCATCGGCACCAAGGAGTTAAGGATGGAACAGGTTATTGCCGTCAAAGATCTGAAAAAGGTCTATGACAGAACACAAAAAACGGCTGTTGCGGGCGTATCCTTTGAGGTTGAACGCGGCCAGTGTTTTGGCTTTATCGGGCCTAACGGGGCGGGCAAGTCCACCACACTGGAAATGTTACAGGGCCTGAAAAAGCCCTCCGCCGGTAGCATAGAGCTGTTTGGCATGCCATGGCAGGGCAACGAGAAAAAACTCCGCCGTCGCATTGCCGGTGTGCTGCAGGAAAATGAGATGTATGCGCGCCTGAAGGTAGTGGAAGCCGTCAGGTTGTTCGCCAGCTTTTACCCGGACTATCAGGCCATCGACGAGGTGCTGGAGCAGTTTAACCTTACACCACAGCGCAACAACTGGCTGTGCGAGCTCAGTGGCGGACAACGTCAGCGGGTCTTTTTGGCCATGGCTGTGGTTGGCAAACCCGAGATCATCTTTCTTGATGAGCCCACCACCGGACTGGATCCCACCAGCCGCCAGGAGTTCTGGGAGATCCTCAACAAGCTTAAAGCCGATGGTGTCACCCTGATACTGACTTCTCATTATATGGATGAAGTGGAGTTTTTATGCGATACCCTGGCGATCATCGACAAGGGCACCATTATCGAGTCGGGTTCACCCCAGGACATTATCCATCGCACTTTTGCCGAGCCGGTCATCAAAGAGCCGCGCAAGGCGACCCTGAACGACGTGTTTTTAAAATTAACCGGATTTGACCTTTCGGGAGGCATGGCATGAGCCACACAATCAGCCCTAAGCTTTACCCATTCTGGCAATTAATGCTCCTCAATGTCAGACCCTTTTTTCGTGAGCCGGCGGCCATGCTATGGACCTTTGCATTGCCGGTGTTGATTGCACTGTTAATGGTCAAAGCCTTTTCCGGCAGCGCCCAGTTGCAGGAAATCAATGTTGCAGTGACCTACAATGAGGCACCAGATAAGCGCTGGCGTGAGTTGATGCGAGACGACCTGCAGGTCAACCTGATCACGCTTAGTCAGGAGCAAACCGAACAGCTTCTGGCCTCTTTGGCCGATGCGCAACAAGAGATCCACCCCTCCGGTCCGCTGCAAAATTTACTGGCCCAGTATGACTCCCTGTTAATTTTAAATCAGGGGCAAATCTATACCACCGGGGACTCTGATCAATTTAACGATAAGGCAATCAACTACCTGATGCAGCTGAAAAGCGGCTTATCGGGCAGCCCCCTGAGTAGCCAGCAGCTCAGCATCGTCGGCTATCGCTATGTCGACTGGTTGATCCCCGGATAATCGTGCTACAGATCCTTGGTCTGGCGCTGTTCTCCATCTCCAATGGCCTGGTCTCAGATCGCCAGCAGGGCTTTTTTAAACGCCTCAAGTTATCACCCTTTAAAAAGTCGGATTACATTATGGGCGTGGTGCTGGCTCGGCTGTTTTTACTGAGCTTTCAGCTGTTATTGTTGCTGGCTATTTTCTACTTTATGTTCGACTTTAAGCCGCCCGGCAACTGGGCCAATATCGCCGTCGTGCTGTTTTGTGGATCTGCCTGTCTGTGCCTGTTAGGCGTCTTGATCGGCGCTCGCAGCACCCGGGTCGAAGTTTCTACCGGTATCGCCAATATGCTGTATTTTCCGCTGATGTTCTTGTCCGGCATTTATTTCCAAACCAGTTATTTCCCGGACGTTTTTGAAGCCTTTGTGCAGTGGCTACCGTCCACCGCTTTTCTGGATGCCTTCCGTCTGGTAGCCAACGAAGCCGCCGGATTACAGCAAGTTGCTCCACAACTAACGATACTGGCAGGCACCTCAGTGGTGTTGTTTATCGCTATTTATCTGAGCTTTGACTGGGGAGACAACGGATGAGCAATACTGAGCTGACAGGCAACCTAAACACTTTGAGTGAACGCTTGCCCCACAGGGCACCGTTTAAATTTGCCGACCGCATAGTGCGTCTTGAGGCGGGCGAATACATCGAAGGGCACAAGTTTATTAGCCACAACGAACCAAGCTTGCAGGGCCACTTTCCCGACCAGCCAATCTTTCCCGGGGTGCTGATCATCGAGACAATGGCACAGATCAGTGGCCTGTGTTTTAGCGAATACAGCGCAGGTGTGTTGTCGAGTATCGACAAAGCCAAGTTTCTGCGCCCCGTCGTGCCTGGCGATATCCTGGTGATTAAATCGCAGTTATTAACTCGTCTGGAGGACATGGCGCTCTTTCAGGCCATCGCTTATGTCGGCGAGGAGGAAGTCGCCCGGGCCAAGGTATCTATCCATTTCAGTCAGCCTGTGTCGTCAGCGGAGGCCTGATATGGATCTGCAATTACAAGATAAGGTGGTCCTTATCACCGGCACGTCCCGCGGAATAGGGCTGGGACTGGCGCAGGCTTTTCTGGCACAGGGTGCCAAGGTCTTCGGGCTGTGTCGTAGTAAAGATGTGGCTGAGGAATTAGCGCAGCCAAACTACGCTCAGTTCAGCGGCTCAGTGGACGACCCTGAATTCGTCGAGGAAACAGTAGCCAGGATTATTGCCCAGCATCAGCGTATTGATGTGCTGGTCAATAATGCCGGGATAACCCGGGACAACCTGTTACAGACCATGAGCCGGGACGACTTTAACGCCGTGATGCGGGTGAATTTTATCGGCACTTTTACCCTGTGCCAGGCCGTGCTACCTCATATGCAGCACGCAGGTCAGGGACGGATCGTCAATCTGGTATCGCTCAGCGGTGTATCAGGACGAGAAGGCCAGGCCAACTATGCGGCCTCCAAGGGGGCCGTGATTGGCATGACCCGCATGCTGGCGCGACGTTATGGTGAGTCAGGCATTTATTGCAATGCACTGGCGCCTGCACTGATTGCCACAGAAATGGCTGATGTCATGCCACAAAACAAAGCCAGACCCGTGCTTGCACATACATCGCTTGGCCGGGTCGGGCAAGTGTCTGAAGTGGCAAATTGGGTGCTGTTTCTTGCCACCCCACGAGCAGGATACTGCAACGGTCAGGTGATCAAACTGGACGGAGGGTTTTTACTATGAGCAGAGTCATCTACGCGTTTGCTCACAGCGACTGGGACCGGGCACTGCTCGACTATTTGCAAGCTCAGGGCGAGTCACCACTATTGCTCGCGCCAACAGCTGAGATAGTCGCGCACTTTCCGGCTTTAGCAACCCTGCCAATAGACGCGCTGGCACAAGCCGATGAACCAGACGCGGTGCTGTTTCAACAACTCAGCGCACAAAGCAAAGACACTGACACCGGTCTGGTTGTGCTGCATGCCATCGGCGGCGTTGCAGATAGCGCTGCAGCGGCCGATCCAACGGTCAGCCAGGCGCACATCGAAGCGGCGTTTCTCACCGCCAAATATTGTTGTGGTGTATTGCGCGAATTTGAAGGCAGTCTGTGTTACCCGTTACTGTCGGACGCCTATGCTTATGTTCAGGAACAAGGTTGCCTGCACGGCCACGACAGCATCACCTGCTATGGCATAGATGCATTACAAAAAAGCCTGGCCAAAGAATGGTGTGGCTACCCTGTGCGGGTAAATAGCCTGGCATTGCCGCTGTGCGCCAGTGATGACACCGAACGCAAGGCACTAAAGCGGGCCATGCGCAATTCAGTATACGGTGCTAAACCTGCGGTCATGCTGCGCGAGCAAGTGCTGGCCGAGATCTGGCGTCAGGCCAGTGATCCGGGCTGGCAAAATGGCCAGACTCTGGCGCTGCGTCCGGCTATGGATATTAAGCTATGAGCGATGTTGTGAAACCGTTCACCTTGTTTTGCTTTCACCATGCCGGTGGTTCGGGGCGCTATTTTCGTGCCTGGTCGCAGTTACTGCCCACGCACTGGCAGGTGATTTGTCCTGACTTGCCCGGTCGTGGCGACAAACTGGCAATGGCAGGCTGTCGTGACTGGTCAGAACTTACAGCGCAGTTGCTTAGTGAGATAGGCCAATGCCAGACTCCGTTTGCTTTTTTCGGACACAGTCTGGGAGCCAGAGTCGCTTTTGAGCTGGCTCTGGCACTTCAAAAGTCGGGCCAGCCTTTGCCACTGTGGCTGGGTGTGTCCGCTTGCCGGGCACCCTCACTGCCCAGTAGAACCCAGGTCCACACACTGGCGGATGAACCACTGGCCGAGCAGCTGCAGCGTTTGCAACAGTTCCCAGCCAAGAGACTCACGCACCCTGAAGTCAGGCAACGTCTGCTGGCACAGGTACGCGACGACTTTTATCTCGCCGAATGTGCACCTCTGTGCAAGCCCAGACCGCTCACTTGTGCCCTCAGTGTCTTCAGTGCCACTGACGATGAAATTGTTAACACATCAGAGCTGCATCCCTGGCAGGACTTTTCTCACTTTCCCCTGTGCAGCCACCAATATGCGGGGCGGCACTTTTACCTTGAAGAACACAGCGCCGAGGTATGTACGCAAATCAACCACGATATTTCCGCGGTTTTTGCACAAACGGGCCAGCGCCTTAATCAAGACACTTTGCAAGGAGTTAATCATGGAGTTTAAGCAAGGTAACGACAATCAGGCAGTCACCCCACCCCGGGTTGTTGTCTGTGGTGCCAGCTCAGAGCTGGGCCAGGATATTTGTCAGCGGTTGAGCAACAACGGCTACAGCCTGCTGTTATTGGGGCGTAATCTGGCACTACTGGAACAGATCCTCGGCACCTTACCCGGGGAACACCAGGTCGCGCAGGTCGATCTTAACGAACCAGATAGCCTGACCGAGCACATCATTGCCAACGCCATAGCCCATGGTCCTTTTCAGGGTGCAGTGCAATGCGCCGGCGTGCATCAGATGACGCCGTTGCGGTCCACCTGCTACGCCGACTTTGAGCGCATGTTTCGTATCAATACCGGCGGTGCCCTGGCGTTGCTAAAAGCATTTACTCGTAAAAAAGTACGCGCAGCAGGTGCGCCGACCTCTGTGGTGTTGCTGTCTTCTGTGAGCCAGTCTCAGGCTGAGCCAGCCGTGTCTGGCTACGCCGCAAGTAAAGCTGCGATGGCTGCGCTATGTCGTAGTGCCGCACTGGAACTGGCAAAAGATCAAGTGCTGGTCAATTGTATCGCCGCCGGAATGATCAAAACCCCGCTCAATAACGGCTATGCCGAAGTCGCCGCAGAGGCCATCAGTGCAATCGAGAACAAACACCCGCTCGGCTTTGGCCAACCCGGGGATATCAGCGATGCTGTGCTGTACTTATTACAGCAAAACCGTTGGAGCACAGGCAGTACCTTATATGTAGACGGCGGCTTCAGCTGTCGTGCCTGAGCAGTGTTACCCAAGCTTTATCCGGCCCCGGGGTTGTCCCGGGCGCGCCTTTGCAGTGTTTAAAATAACGAATAAAATAACAGGAAGTCCCAGTGAATACGCGTAATCAACAAACCAACCTGGTTATCGAGCTCTCACCTAGACAAGTTCATTTACTCCAAGATCAACAGCTGCATCCGCTAAGCCCAGTGTATAACGTATACACGGGCTTTTTGGTTAAGGGCCTGACGAGTCAACAATTGCAGGAGGCCGGACGCCAGCTGTTATTGCGCCATCCGATTCTCAATTGTCGCTGGCAAGCAGGCAGCGACAACCTGGTTACCTGCACAGACGCTCATGAGCCTGGTGAACTATTCACCTACGATCCCGAGTTAAGCGAAGACCTGCGAGGCTGGTGCCGGGCGCAAGTAGCTAGCGCCATCAGCCTGGAGGGCAAACTGTACGACTGTCGGATCAAGGCTTGTGAAGCGGGATATCTGGTGCTGTTTAAGCTTCATCATGTGATCTGTGATCAATGGTCTTTGCAGGTATTGGTGAATGACTTCCTCGCGTCTTTAGAATCCATGTTGGAACACAAAGATGCGACCTCAGAGCCGCTTGATTATACCTCGGTCAGTGAACAAAGCACCGATGATGAGCCCCTGTACCAGCCTGATCACGCCCTGGACTTTAACGATACCGGACTGCAACAGACACACAATAAGTTCAGCGGATTAGGTGAGTTCGACACCCTCAACGATGAGTACACACGACTGGCTGAGTTGGCCGGCGAATATGGGGTAAGCCGCTTCTCCGTATTACTGGCATGCTGGTTCCTGGCCTTATATCGCCACAGCGGTCAGACAGATCTGACTATCAGTATTCCGGTAGCCAGGCGCAGCCGTAAAAACCGCTATCATCTGGGCCATTTTGTCGACCTGCAACCTGTCAGTATCACCGCCATCGACAGCCTCAGTATTCAGGAGTTGCTGGGAAAGCTTGAGCAACAGACCATGACCGCATTGCGCTCACCGGCGGCCGATCCGCAAGGGCACAAACATAATGTGATCTGTAACTACCTGCCACAGCTCAAGATCCGTGGCTTTCGCACGGGTCTGATGGGATTATTATCGGGCGTACAATCCACCCCGTTAAGCCTCGCAAACGGCCAGGCGCAATGTCACGGGCTGTGTTTGAGTGACGCGCAAGACAGTGCCATCGCTCAGGTTGATTTGGAACTGACTTTGTTTGAAGTGAATGATGCACTGCACACTAAACTGATTGGCCGGGCGAATTATTTCGATCAGCAGGAGCTGGCCCATCTGGCCAAATTGTTTAGCTGCGCCCTGACAACACTGACTCCAACCCAGCCGCAAGCCATTGCGAACCTTTTAACATCTGACAGGGGGTTTGTCTCTTTACCCGAACAGCCACACACGCATATTTTGCAACACCTCCACCAGCTGACACAGCAGCAAGGGACGTTATGCGCAGTTGAAGATGAGCACACTGCACTGAGCTACACTGAATTGATGCAGGCACTGGAACGGCGCGCCGCCCAGCTCAGCGAACAAGGTGTCTGCAAGGGCATGCGGGTTGCCGTCTGTCTCGATAAATCTCTCGACAGCCTGGTCACGATTTTAGCCCTGTGGCGCCTGGAGGCCGTGTCTTTACATTGCGACATCGCCTGGCCGAAAGAACGACTGCTGGCATGCCTGGATCAGCCTGGGTTGACCTTGTTGCTACTCAGTCAGGAAACCAGTGTAGATGTACCTTGTCGCACTTTGCTGCCCGCACAACTGAGCGCACCGCAACAGGCGCTGACCACATCAATAGAGGAACTCGATGCCACAGCTGCTGCCTATGTGATCTTCACTTCGGGCACCTCAGGTAAACCCAAAGGCGTACTGGTCAGCCATGCAGGACTGATGCCGCTGGCCCGCGCCCAGCAAACGTTATTCAACGTCTCCCCTGACGACAGGGTGTTACAGTTTGCTTCTTTGTCCTTTGATGCCGCTATTTCGGAAATCGTGGTAACGCTGGCCGCCGGTGCGACCCTGGTCATGGCTAAACAAGCCGACACCTTCTCTCATCAGACGCTGTTAGGACTGCTCAACGATCTGGCTATCACTTCAGTGACTTTGCCGCCGAGCCTGATCCAGCTGTTACAGCCCTGCCAGGTTCCACAACTGAAAACCTTGGTCAGTGCAGGTGAAGCCTGTCCGAAAAAACTGCTCCAACTGTGGCCTCAGCATCTGAGATTTGTGAATGCCTACGGCCCGACTGAATGTACCGTATGCGTGTCGGCCAAAGTCATCACCTCGGCGCAGCTGGCAAAGCCCGAAGCGTTACACAGCAATAATATTGGTAAGCCCATCGCGGGGATGCAGGTGCAGATCCTCACGCCTTTGGGCAGACAAGTACCCGACATGTGCTGGGGCGAGCTGTGTGTCAGCGCAGCGGGCCTGGCACTGGGGTATATTGGTCAGCCCGAAGCCACAGCCAACGCTTTTATTGAACATCCGGATGAGCCCACCCTGCGCTACTACAGAACGGGTGACAAAGCTCGCTTGCTGCCCAACGGTGAACTGGAAATTGCCGGTCGTATTGATCAGCAGGTTAAAGTACGCGGTTTTCGCATTGAGCCCGAGGAAATCGCCCAGCATCTCACGCTCCATCCTCAGGTCAGGCAGTCGTGTATTCTGGCGCTGCAACAGTCCGGGAAAACTTACCTGCATGCCTGTTATGTGGCCGAGCCCGATTGTGAAATAAGCGCACAAACACTGCAATCTTATCTGGCTAAGCGACTCCCCTATTACATGGTGCCAACCCGCTGGAGCGAGCGAGAAGTATTACCACTCAATGTCAGCGGCAAAATTGATAAGCAACGCCTGAGCGAATCCGTACAGGCTGAGGTGTCTCAGCCACAGATTGCCGACAGAGCAGGAAGCGAGCAAGAGCACACCATACAGGCAATCTGGCAGGCGCTGCTGGGTCACCCCGTCGCACTTGATACCAATCTGTTTGAACTCGGAGTTGACTCGCTGCAACTGAGCCAGGCGCATCGTCAGGCTTGTCAGGCACTCAATAGTGTGGCCGGCATTAAAGACTTTTATCAGGCCACCAGCATAGCTCAGCAAACCACGCTGCTACTGGCACAACCCGGCCAGCCGGAATCCAGCAGCTGGTCCGCACCCACCACTGACGCTCAGCGCTTTGCCCGGCCGTCACTCAGTGCCGAGCGCTTATGGTTTGTCGAGCAACACGAGGGCGCACACGCCCGCTATAATATTCCCATTGCATTACGCATTCAGGGCACACTGGACAGCGAGAAACTCACCGCCTGTCTGAACCAGGTTGCAGCTCGTCATGAGATCTTGCATACCGCTTTTCGCATAGAAGAAGGTGAGCTAACCACCCATCTGGTTACTCCACCAAAACTGCAAGTCGAGCATTTGTGCGTAACTGAGTACGATGATGAGACCCAAAGACTGAAAGCTGCTGCTGATGTGTATCAGTCGCAATTACTGACGACCTGCTTCGATCTGTCTCAGCCACCACTATTACGCTGTGCGCTCATTGAGTTGGGCAACGAGGATCATGTGCTGGCGCTGGTGTTTCACCATATTGTTGCAGATGCCAGCTCTGGCGCCTTATTTTTACGCGAACTCACCGAGCTGTGGCAGCAATCTGATCTGCAAACAACCCACTGGCCGCAGGCAGGTCGTTACAGCGACTATGCCAGAATGCAGCACGCATGGCTGCAAAGTCCGGCCTGTGCAAGACAGCAAACCTTCTGGCACGACTACTTAAATGAAGCACAGGCACTGGCGTTTCCCGTCGCGGGAGTGATAGATGCGGGCGATAAGGCTGGCACAGTGCGCCGTGAAATTCCAACCCCGCTGAGCACGGCTATGAAACAACTGGCTGTGCGCTTACAGGTGTCTGAAAACATGCTGTATCTGGCCAGTTTTCAGGTGCTTTTATGGCATTACAGCCGCCAGTCACGGTTTGTCATTGGCCTGCCTGCGTCGGAGCGCAAAGAAGCACAACAATATACGCTTGGTTTTTTCATTAATACCTTGCCGCTGCTGGCCGAAGTTGACCCGCAGCAAAGCTTCACAGCGCTGGCCGGGCAGGTAAAAGAGCACTGTCTGAGTGTACTGGAGCACGCCGAACTGCCCTATCATCATATCCTGCAAAGCAGCGAAGGCGCAGCGACCGGCGCTAAACGCGACCTGGTGCAGGTATTGTTTTCCTGGGTGCAGGCTCAGCCTGACATTCAGTTGCCCGGACTCGATATGGCACCGTTTGCCGTGGATGCACAGCAAGCAAAATTCCCGCTGACTATGAATGTACTGGCCAGCAATGACCGGGTTGAGCTGTGCTTTGAGTACGCACTTAAAGCGATGGACTCAGTCTATGCCGACGACTTTATCGATAACTGGCTCACTCTGTGCGAAGATCTGGTGAAGGACAGCAGCAAGCGCGTAGGCAAACTAAACTGCGTATCTGAGCAAAAGCGCACCGAGATCCTGTGCGAGCGCAATAACACTGAATTGGCGCTGCCAAAGACCAGGAATGTTTATAGTTACTTTCGTGAGCAGGTGCAGCTTCACGGTGAGCGCACCGCCTTAAGCTGCGACAAGCAAAGCCTGGATTATGACTCACTACAGCAGCAAACAGAGCAGATAGCACAGCAGTTGCACCAGCGGGGCATCATCGCAGGCGATAAAGTCGCGCTGTGCTATCAGCAAGGCAGCCAGGGGCTTATCGCAATTTTGGCCACAGTACGCTTGGGTGCCGTGTATGTGCCCGTTTCTGTGGATTATCCTCTGTCACGCATCAAACACCTGCTAAAGGCCAGTGACGCAAAAGTGTTACTGAGTGATGTAAAGGAGGTACTGGATGCTGAACTTCCCTGTCCGTGCCTGAATTTAAATGAAACCCCAACACCCAAAGACGTTACTTTGCCAGAGTGTGACCGCACCTTAACGGATCCGCTGTGTGTATTATTCACCTCAGGGTCAACCGGTTTGCCAAAAGCAGTGCCTGTCTCTCATGGCGCCATACTGCGTACGGTTTGTAACAACAACTATACCGACCTGAGCTGTCAGTCGGTGATCTCACAAATAGCGAATATCTCCTTTGATGCCGCCCTGTTTGAACTCTGGGGTGCCTGGCTACACGGTGGTGAACTGACCGTGGTGCCACGCGAGGCGGCAATGGCGCCGGATACGCTGCGCCAGTACATCAGTGCACGCGGGATCAGCCATATGTTCCTGACGACGGCCTTGTTCCATGAATTAGCACGTCAATGCCCAGAGGTATTTGACGGTCTGCAAACCCTGCTCACCGGAGGCCAGGCTGGTGACCTCAAACTGATGCACGCAGTGCTGGATGCCTGTCATCAACCACTACAGATTGTGAATGGCTACGGACCCACGGAATCAACCTTCTATGTCAGCAGCTATTGCCCGGCCAATCATGGCGACTTTACGGCAACCCGTTATCACACCGCACATGCACCTCTGGGTAAGGCGCTGAATAATACGCGCTTGTACGTACTGGATGAGCAATTACAGGTCGTGGCTGACGGCAGCTGGGGCCAGCTGTATATTGCCGGTATGGGACTAACCTCAGGGTACCTCGACAGTGTACAACTCAATGCCGAGAAGTTTACTGAACTGACGCTGCCAGAAGTCGGCACTGAACGTTTGTACGCCAGTGGCGACCGGGTGCGTTACCTGCCAGACGGCAATCTGGAATTTGGCGGCAGACTGGACAATCAGCTCAAGATCCGAGGGTTTCGGGTCGAGCCGGCAGAAGTTGAGGCCTGTTTGCGTAATTGCCCGAACGTAGCCAACGCTGCGGTACGCGCGTTTAATGACCGTCAGGGCGAATTGTATCTGGCGGCTTATCTGGTCGCCGAACCCAACACTGACATTGACCTGTCACAGGTCACCGCAGAGCTGGCAGGTGAACTCCCGGCCTATGCGCAGCCCGGGGTATACGAATGCCTTTCAGAGCTGCCGATGACCGCCAATGGTAAGCTCGACTATCGGGCGCTGACTGAGCCGCAAATAAAGGCAAGCGACGATTCTGTTCTGCTTGACGAGCGTCCGTTTGATGACTGGGAAAACATCGTGGTCTCTCACTGGCAGCAGCTACTGGGCGTGCCACAGGCCGACCGCAATAGCGACTTCTTTGCACTCGGCGGTCAGTCCATCCTGGCTATGCGTTTATTGCATCAAATTAATCAGGCACTCGAACTTTCGATCCCGGTTGCAACCTTATTTGCCAACCCTAAACTGGGTGACTTTTTAACCGCTATTGCCTCAGAGGCCACTCAGCAAAGCAGCCAGGCGCTGTCAGTCCATTTTGATCCGCAAGACTGCTATCCTCTCAGTTATGCGCAGGAAAGATTATGGGTTATCAACCAACTACAAAGCCAGGATCCGGGCTATAACATCCCCTTTGCTTTAGAAATCCACGGCAGCTTCGATAAAACCGCCTTCAGCGCCGCATTGAGCGATTTGGTCGTGCGTCACTGTAGCCTGCGTACCGTGTTTAAACGCCTGGCAGGTCGGCCGGTGCAGCAGGTGTTAAGCCCCTTTACAGTCGCCATTGAAGAGCAGGATTGCCGAACACACAGTGACGATGAGCTCACTCTGACACTGCGTCACCTGGCACGGACACCGTTTGATCTGAGCCAGCTTCCGCTGTTTCGGGTTACCCTGCTAAATTGCGCCGAAGAACGTCAGATACTGTTATTTAACTTTCACCATGTTATTGCTGACGGCTGGTCAGTACGGATACTACAACAGGAGCTGGCTGAGCTATATGAAAGCCATTGTCGGGCGACCCAGGCGACGTTAGCCACTTTACCTTTGCAGGTGAAAGATCTTGCCTACTGGGAGCGCCATGACAGCAACCAAAGCGCGGTGAATGACGCCGTTTCATACTGGCAAACTTTAATCGGCAGCGAGCCAAAGCACTCTGTATTGCCCTACGACTATGAAGAGAGCGGCGAGAATCTCAATCAGGGAGAAATCTTCCGACTGAGCTTAGATAGCAAGCTCAGTGAGGCAATCAACACCTGCTGTAAGCAATACAGCACTACGCCTTACCAGTTCGGCCTGGCTGCCATGGCCTTGTTACTGGGGCGCTACAACAACAGTGACAAAGTCATTATTGGCACACCGTTCGCAAACCGTCAGGTACCACAAAGCCAGTCGCAGATAGGTTTTTTTGTCAACATGTTGCCCTTCGTAGTCGACCTGGATGAGGCAGACAACACCGCGCAACTGCTGGCACAGATCAGTCAGCGCTTTACATCTGCCATACAATACCAGCACGCCCCCTTTGACCGTATTGTCGATGCACTGGGCGTCGAACGTGTCGAGGGCGAAACCCCCTTAGTACGAGTGGTATTCGACAGCCAGATGCATGGTATTGAAGCCAATACCGAGCAACATGGCAGCGTGTTCAGGGCGTTACCGCTGGACATGCATAGCGCTAAATTTGACGCCACCTTTACCCTGGTTGAAGATGACCAGGGACTGGGGCTGGCCATTGAATACAACACGCAACGCTTTGAGCGCGGCACCATAGCGCGCTTTGGCGCCAACCTGCAAGGCGTCATGACTCAGCTGCTGGAGCATAGCGCACTGGCCGAGGTATCTGTGGTGGCGCCCCAGGAGCAGGCGCAGATTGCCCGGTTCAGTGCGGCGCAAACCCAATACCCGGTGACCGACTTGGCGACTGCTTTTGAACAAACAGCAGCGCGTTTTGGTGACCGCATTGCCGTCAATTATGAGGGCGAAGCATTGAGCTATCGCGAACTCAACCTGCGTGCTGAGCAAGTGTCTGCGTCTTTACTGGCATTGAATATTGCTGCCGGAGACTTTGTTGCCATTAACGTCGAGCGCTCACTGGATTTAATCGCCTCCATCATCGCGGTGCTCAAGCTGGGCGCGGCCTATATCCCGCTCGATACCCATGTACCGCAAGACAGGATCGCTACCATACTAGAGGACGTCAGTGTTGCCGCCTTTATTGTCGATCAGACACCCAGCGAGATAGTCGCCGCCAGTGGTGCGCCCTGGCTGGCACTGAGTGAGCTGCAAAAAGGCGAAGCCACTGACTATGACCGGGCAGAGATACTGGCGCGGCGTGACCCCGAACTACCCTGTTATGTCATATTTACTTCTGGCTCAACCGGACGCCCCAAAGGCGTGATGGTCAATCATAGGAACGTGGTACGTCTGCTCAAGTCCAATGAACAAAACTATCACTTCAGCGAGCAGGATGTGTTCAGCCTGTTCCACTCCTACGGATTTGATGTATCGGTCTGGGAAATGTGGGGAGCGCTGTTATATGGCGGCCGCATTGCCCTGGTGCCACAATGGGTGTGTCGTGCACCAGAGCAGTTTGACCGCTTTATTCACGATCAGCAGGTCACTATATTAAGCCAGACACCCACGGCGTTCCTGGCGCTGATGCGCGCGCACCTGAGTCATAATCAGTTCCGATATGACGCACTTCGCTATGTGATTTTTGCCGGTGAAAAACTAGATATCATGCAGCTGCAACCGTGGTTTGAGCGCTATCCCGAGCGACAGCACCGCCTGATCAATATGTATGGCATCACAGAAACCACAGTTCATAACACCTATCGGGAGATCACAGCCGCAGACTTAACCTCAGGCGTGGGTAATGTGATCGGTCGTCAATTCGATGACCTGTCTATCTGGGTACTGAACGAACAAGGTGAACCGCAACCGCTGGGGGTATATGGTGAAATGTTTGTTGGTGGTGACGGCGTTACGCTGGGCTATTTACACCGGCCAGAACTTAACGCGGAGCGCTTTGTGACAAAACAGCTGGATGGGCGCGAACAACGCCTTTACCGTAGTGGCGACGTTGCCAAATGGCACCCCAGTGGCGAGCTGGTCTATCGCGGACGCAAAGACAATCAGGTGAAGATCCGCGGTTTTCGTATCGAGCTGGGTGAGATTGAGGCGGCGTTTTCCGCTTTGCCACAGGTCGAAGCCTGTGAAGCTATGGTATGGCAACGAGATGCAGGCGACCCCTGCATTGTTGCCTGCCTGAAAATGGCAGCTACCGCCGATGCCAATATAGACGAAGCGGCTTTCAAGGCTAAGGTACAGGGCCGCTTACCTGCTTATATGATCCCAGCGTATTTGCATGCGGTGAATGACTTTCCGCTCACCAGTAACGGCAAAGCCGACAAAAAAGCCCTGCTACAACAGTTGCAGGACAAACTGGCGCGTCCGGCACCAAATGCCATATCCGTACATCATAGCAAAGCAGTACCTGATGCCCTCAGTCCGCTGAGAACTATCTGGGCCAGAGTGCTAAAACGCAACGATTTTAGTGACACAGACAACTTTTTCACACTCGGTGGTGATTCCATCTCAGCGCTGGAAGTGGTTGCCGCTGCTGCCAAACAGGGCATTAAACTCACTGCCAAACAATTTATGAGCAACCCAACGCTGGCGGCTCTGGCGCCATTAAGCGATCAACTGGTCACCCGCCACAACCAGGCGGTACAAAATTACGGACAGGTGCCGCTGACGCCAATCCAGCAGTGGTTTTTTGCTCAGCAATTTGCCACCCCCGCAGGCTGGGACCAAAGTGCCATCTTTGCGCTGGATTTGAGTATCGGGCAAAGCGAGTTGAATGCCGCGGTGGCCAGACTGGCTGAGGTATACGACCTGTTCCATACCCGATTTAGTGAGCAACAGGGTCAGCACATGCAGTGGCTGTATGACAAGCAGCAAAGCCACGCGCCGCTCTATCAGGTGATTGACGCTGAACTACACTGGCAGGATGAAGAAACCCGGACTCAGGTATTGCATGAATTTGCCAATCAGGTGCATCAAATGGTCGACCCCTGGCAAGGTTGCAACCTGGTCTTTGCCCGCATCTGCGCAACGCACAATGAACAACCGCAGCAATACCTGTTGGTGGCATGTCACCACTTATTAATTGACGGTGTTTCCTGGCGTCTGCTGATGAAAGATCTGGCCGATGTACTGGCAAACCCTGACGCCAAACTAACCGCGCCACAATCCGGTTACCGGCAGTGGGCAGAGCACCTGGTCGAGCAGGCTCAAAAGCCGGAAGTCATCAGTGAGATCAACACCTACTGGTTGTCACCCAAATGGCAACTCAGCGGGGTCGATAAGGCCTTGCAAAGCGACTATGAAGAGAACCTGTATGGTGATGCCACCACCGTGAAACACACCCTGAGCAGCGCAGCAACTCAGGCACTGCATAAAGCATGTCAGCGCATGCGGTGTACGCTGGAGGAGTACCTGATTGCCCGGCTGTATCAGTCACTGACCGGGTTGTTGAAAACAGATGCGCTGGTTCTGGACTTAGAAAGCCATGGCCGCCACAGTTATGACGAACAGCTGGATGTTTCGGCCACAGCAGGTTGGTTTACCAGCATTTATCCGGTTCTGCTTCAGGGCAAAGCACAGCAAACGGATCTGGTTGGCTGTATCAAAGAACAGCTCCGCGCCGTGCCCGAGCAAGGGTTAAGCTACAATCTGGCGCGCTACTTGAGTTTTGATTCAGCCCTGCGCGAGCAATTAAGTGCGCTGCCAAAGGCCTGGCTAAGCTTTAATTTCCTCGGTGACTTTAGCGCTGAGGATACGCTAGACGCGCTGTTGAGTGCACCGTTACATCACCTGCCACTGGGTGACAACGCGGCACCGGAAAATAACCGTCCTTATTTGCTGGAGGTGATTTTCTGGCTCGATCAGGGACAGCTACACAGCCGCTTAATCGTTAACCCGGATTTGCTGGCGGGTCCTTTAAATACACTGGCAAATACTCTGTGGCAGGCATTAGAAACACCGCAAAACAGCGATGACGTAAACCTGTGGCCGAGCGACTTCTCTGCCAACCGGCTCAACCAGGAAGCCATGGGTGAGCTAACACAGGCCCTGACCGAGCAGCAACTGACACTGAATAACGTAGCCGATGTTTATCCGCTGACGCCGGTGCAGCAAGGTATTGCGTTTGATACTCTGGCTGATCCGGGCAAGGGCGTGTACATTTGCCAGCTTTACTGGACCTTTACCGAGACGCTGGATGAGGAAGCCTTCATAGGTGCGTGGCAAACTCTGATAGACCACAACCCGATTTTGCGTACCAGTTTCCACTTCTTATCTTCGGGCGAACACGCTCAGGTGGTCCATACGCAAATGGCCCCGCCGCTAGAGCACCTCGATCTCACCGGCTCAGTGCAACAGGCTGAACAAATAGATCAGGCACTCACGAGCAGCCGCTATCAGGAATTCAACCTGGCACAGCCAGGGCAATTTCGTCTGCAACTGATCCGCCTAAGCGAGCAACGCACCCTGTTTTGCTGGACCTATCACCATATCATCCTCGATGGCTGGTCTCAGGCTAATCTGTTGCAACAGTTATCTGCGGCATTAAAGCCGGGCACCCAAATGCGCGCTCTGACGCCTTATCGCGAGTATGTTGATTTGGTTGCCGGGCGAGATAAACAAGCTCAGCAGCAGTTCTGGCAAGCCTATTTAGCGGCCTTGCCTGAGCAGCGTAAATTATTGCTGGCGCCATCCACATCAGATGAAGCGCAGAATTTCGCTATGCTGAGCGAGACGCTGAGCGATGAGCAGTTTGCCAAGCTGCGTGAGCATGCAGAACAACAAGGCACCACATTAAACAACCTGGTACAGGCTGCCTGGGCACTGACTCTCAGCACTGTATGCCATAGTAATCAGGTAGTCTTTGGCGTAACGGTTTCTGGCCGTCCCACCGACATGACCGGCATATTGGATATGACAGGCCTGTTTATCAATACCCTGCCTATGATAGTAGACTGTCAGCCTCGACAAACGGGTAGCGAGCTGGTTCAGCAGATCAGCGACTGTCAAAGCGCCCTGATGACCTGGCAATTCAGCTCTGCTCAGGAGATCAAGAAATGGGCACAGATTGACGCCGAAGACGACCTGTACGAGAGCATACTGGTGTTTGAAAACTACCCGGTTGACGAAGACATGATGCGCGGTGACGGTCTGGCTATCTGTGATTTACACGCGAGAGAAAATACCGCCTTTGGCCTGACCCTGAGCGTTTGCCCGGGCGACACGTTCAGCCTTAACCTGGGCTATAAAACAGCCAGGTACAACCGTGCAGGGATCCAGACATTGCTCGACAGCCTGTGCGCCAATCTGAACCGACTGGTTGAAGACGCACACCAGCCGCTGCAACTGTCTGAAACGGCATTGGTCTGCGCAGCACCTGTGAACGCCGCGCAAAACACCACCTTGCTGGATGAGTTCAGCCAGCAGGTTGCACTCAGAGCACAGGCAACGGCCCTGACCGATGGTACACAGGACGTCAGCTTTGCTGAGCTGGAAGCCAATGCAAAAGCGCTGGCACACGGCCTGATTGCACAGGGTTGTTGTCCGGGCGATGCCGTAGTTCTGGCGCTGCCTCGTTCGGTGGACTTAATACGCGCACTGTTGGCCATCTGGTATGCAGGTGGTGTCTATGTGCCTGCAGACCCGGGCTTCCCGGCAGAACGTATCGAGTACATCGCCAATAAGGTCAAGGCTAAAATCCTGATCTGTGAGGAATCCTTACTGGACAGCTGCCAGGCACTCACCGTGCCACAATGCCACATCGACACGCCTACGGCCCTTGCCAGCACAATTCACCCGGCGTGCGAGTTACCCGGGCCCAGTGCGTTGGCCTATATACTCTTTACTTCGGGGTCAACGGGTCAGCCTAAAGGGGTTGAGATCAGCCACCAGGCGCTGGCTGAGCATATTCGCTGGCATGTCAGTGAATTTGACTTGCAGCCTCAGGATAGCTGTTTGTTGATCACACCAGTGGTGTTCGACGCCTCAATCAATGCCTTGTTGCCCTTTATGGCCTGTGGCAGCAGTTTGTATCTGGCCCCGGCCGACGTGCACAATGAACCGGACCGACTGATAGCCCTGCTCAGAGATAACCATATCAGTCAGTTGCACCTGGTCCCCAGTATGCTGGACATTTTGTTGCAACAGCCCGAGTTTGCCACCCTGGATAGCCTGAGATATGTCAAAGCCGGCGGTGAAGCCCTCAAGGCGTCAACCGTCACGGCATTTTATCAGGCCCTGCCCGGCAGCGAGCTAATTAACCTGTATGGCCCGACCGAATGTTGTGTCGACAGTCTGTTTTGGCGCGCGCCGCGAACCTTTGACCCTGAACAAGCAGTCAAAATAGGCAACCCGGCCGGACCAATCGCCGCCGTGGTGGTCGATCACAACCTCAATCCGGTTCCCGATGGCGTCACTGGCGAACTGCTGCTCAGCGGGCTCAAACTGGCACAGGGCTACTGCAACGACAGCGAGTTAACCCGCCGCGCCTTTGTTACCCTGAACGGCCAGCGCTACTATCGCAGTGGTGATTTGGTCTGGCGGGATCAACAGGGTGAATACCTTTATGCAGGACGCCGCGACCATCAGGTGAAACTGAACGGGGTGCGTCTGGAGCCAGAAGAGATTGAAAACCAACTGGCAACTCTGGCTGGCGTAAAAGAGCTGTGTGTGGCAGTCAAACCCTTGGCCACACAAAACAACAAGCCAGTGCTGGTCGCCTACTGGGTGGCGCGCGAAGACACAGACGATGATCTGCAAAGCGCACTCAGAGCCCATGCAGAGGCCCATTTACCGCAAACCCACAGACCTGGCGTATATCAGCAACTCACGGCGCTGCCGCGCCTGCCAAGTCTTAAGGTAGACCGTAAGAAGCTGCCCGAGCTCAACCTGATAAAAACAGGTGAAGCACAGCGCGTCGCACCGCAAAGTGACGCAGAACACGCACTGGTAGTGGCATTGGCCGAGTTACTGAGCCTGGAAACAACGCAAATTTCGCTTGCCGATAACTACTTCTCTTTGGGTGGCGATTCACTGATTGCCATTCAGCTTGGTGCTCGTCTGAAACGCGACGGCTGGCGTCTGCAGGTGAAGGATCTGCTGGCACAGCAAACCCTGAGCCAGGTGGCGGCCTGCTGTACGGCACTCACCGGCTGTGAACAGGCGCCGGTTGAAGCCCGCCTGTCTGGCCCGCTGGTGCCTATTCAGGCACGTTTCTTCGAGCAAGGATTTGCCGAGCAACACCACTGGAATCAGGCTTTTGCCTTCACTTTGTTACAGCCTCAGTCGCCAGACTTTATTGCTGAGGTAGTCACACAGCTGGACAAGCATCATGAGATCTTCCGCCTGCGCTTTGAGCGTCAGGAAGGACAATGGCAACAAAGGATAGACCAGACAGACGCAGGTCTGATGCTTGAGTATCATGATTTAAGCCAGCATGACGACAGCCTGATGGCAGAGCAGCTTCAGCTCATAGCCGGAGATGCTCAGGCCAGCCTGGATCTGCAACTGGGGCCGATCAGCAAGGTCTTATTATTCGATTGTGGACAGCACCGACCTCAAAAGCTGGTGTTTATTATGCACCACCTGGCGATTGATATGATGGGCTGGCGCGCCATTTTTGAGGACCTGTATCAGCTGATTGAAAGTGCCGAGCCACAAGCCGAGACATTGCTGCCCACGACCTTATCGTACATTGAGTGGGGTCATCACCTGGCAGAACATGCCGGTGTGTACCGAGATGAGCTGAATTACTGGCGCAGCCTGCCCTTCGACAAAGTGCCGGCCCTGCCTCAGGATTTTGCGGTGCAGGACAACACCGAAGCGTGTGCCGAAGTGGTCTCAGTTGCGCTGGATGAAACCCGCACCGATACGTTATTGCGGACCATTCCACAGGCGTTTTCAACCCAGATCAATGCACTGTTACTGACTGCTTTGCATCGGGTAATAGCCCAGTGGCATGGCGCCGACCACCTTGCCGTGAGCCTTGAAGGTCACGGACGGGATGAACTGCCCGGCGTGGACAGTGTCGACATCAGCCGCACTCTGGGTTGGTTTACTAAAATCTACCCAGTGGTATTGCAGCTTGACCAGCATGCGGATCTGGTGAGCGGCCTGCAAAGCATTCAGTCGCAGCTGGACGCAGTGCCGAACAAAGGGATGGGCTACGGGGTACTGAATTATG
Organism: Pseudoalteromonas sp. R3; assembly: GCF_004014715.1. NCBI lineage: Bacteria > Pseudomonadati > Pseudomonadota > Gammaproteobacteria > Alteromonadales > Pseudoalteromonadaceae > Pseudoalteromonas > Pseudoalteromonas sp. R3. The sequence goes on along the minus strand of NZ_CP034834.1, from coordinate 919,646 downwards.
CCAGTGATCAGGCTGAGCAGCTGCAGCACTTGCCTAAGCCACAGATAGAGTTTAACTATCTTGGCCAGTTTGTCAGTCAGGGCAATGCATCGCCTAAGATGGTGATAAGCGATGACGCCATCGGGCCGCTACACAGCCCGAAAGCCCATCGCTCTGCCTTGCTGGGGATCGACTGTTTTGTGAACCAGGGACAGATCAGCTTCCACTGGTCTTTCAGTCATGCCATTCACCGTCGGGAGACCATTGAAGGGCTGGCACACGCTTATGTCAAAGTACTGCATGAGCTATGTCAGTTGGCAGAAGCTGAACTGACGTAAACCCTGCATCAGCAATACGCGAGATAAAAAACAGGGCGCCCGTGAAGTAGCGCCCTGTTTTTGTTTATGCTGCTTAAACGATTAGTCAGGGATAGCGTCGTTTATCCACTGATAAACCTCAGCAATCTTGTTATTGTCGTTAATATCAAATTGTGCATCTCCCAGCAGTGTTAAGCCTGCTTGCAGCTTCTCATTCATCAGCTGCACTTCTTGCACCATTTGCTTAATTTCTTTATTCAGCATCTGAGCACTGTGCAGCTTGCCATCATCGGGTAAGAGTAAGCTGCGTTCCAGCGCCATAAAGCGGTCTAATTGAGCAGCCCTATACTGGGTTAAGCGCGTATCCAGCTGAGGCAGCCAGGGCTGACCGCCGGCGTCTGTTAATGCCATGATACTTGCCTGCCGTGCCGCATTTATCTTGCTATCTGTGACTAACTTACCAAGCACACCGTTTACTTGTGTTGTGATCGGCGTGTCTGTGTCTGGTATCAGCACCGAGTGGAATAACCGTTTGAATTCATCACTGGGGGTTTTCTCTGGCACCGCCGCCAGTGTTTCATTCGCCAGCTCAGCATATCTGAAGTTTGCCGGTAATGTACCATCCATCACTTCTTCAAGATGTTTACTACGATAGAGGTTTTTGGTGAGCACACTGAAATCAGGGTCTTCCAGGTTATCAACGGCTTTGCTGGCAACTTCAAGCCCGGTCAGAATATTACACGCGCCATGGTATTCAAGTGCATCGCTGACTGCGCCAAATAAAGAGTATTTCTGGACATCTGTCTCTTGCTGCCTCAGTGTAATTTCAGCCTTAATACCACGCCTTTTCAGGTCGATCCCTTTGGCAATCAGTTCCGTCGCCTGATTGGCCAGGTAGGCTTGATTGAATTCAGCCCTCACCCCGCTCGTTACACCCGCCAGTCCGGCCAGGATCCTGGAAGCGCTTTCACTGGTAAACACAGCCCCCGCACCGCCAAACACCGTAGTCACCGTTCCCAGCCAGAAGTTGTTTCGGGATTCAATACGCTTCAGATAGACCTTGTATAAGTTACAACGCTGGGTAGAGGCAGATAAAATTCTATCCTGTACCCGATTTCTGATCGCCAGTTGTTTATCCGTTCCATAAGAGGCATATTGCTGCACAGCAAAGCTGAGCATTTCGCGTTCAGCAATACAGGCGTCTTCATCTGCATCTGTGTCTGCACTACAGTAATCATTGGCTTCGAGATAACCGAGCATTTCGGAATTCAACTGTTTTGTTTCACCATCTTTGGCTATTGTGTTTTTTTCTAACTTTTCATATAGCTCTGCGGTTAACTCGCTACGTGTTTTGTCTGCAATTAATGCTGGTAAATCAACCGCAACGAAACCGCCTGCTGGCAACAGCTGGGAAGCGCCCCCTAAATTAACCCTATCATCCCCAGAATAAGACCCTTCGGGGTTTTGATTAAAAGAGCAAGCGCTCAGCACGCCAGCGGCGACAGCCAAAACTAAAAACCTTTTTTTATTATGCATTATTTCCCTACCCTGATTGATGTTTTACCCACAATGAGCATAAAAACACAGTAACAAAAAGCTTTCAATTAAATAACTTATTTTGCTGATTTTATTATGCCGGGTTGCTCGTCGTGCTTTGTGCCCGACCAAGGCAGTGAAGAATTTGTACAAGTGTGAAGGAGGCGGTATCACTCAGGCGAACACGACTGTGCCGCCTGAGGAAATAGTCTAAGCCAGACTAGAGACTACCAGATCTTAACGCGTTCGCTTTGTGGTCGGAAAAGCTTATCGCCTTCTTTCACAGCAAATGCCTCGTAGAAAGGCGTAAAGTTAGATAAAGGACCATTTGCCCGATACTGCGCCGGAGAGTGTACATCCGTGATCAAACGCTGACGCGCCGCCGCTTCACGCTTTTTGGTTCTCCAGCTTTGCGCAAAGCCAATAAAAAAGCGTTGCTCTGGCGTATAGCCGTCAATGATTTCTTTGTCCTTACCCGATAGTGACAGCAAGTAAGCTTTGTAAGCCACAGTCAGGCCACCTAAATCACCAATGTTCTCGCCCAGTGTCATGCGACCATTTACTGCGGCATCTGCAAACGGTTTATAGCTATCGTACTGTGCAACCAGTGCATCGGTACGTTGTTTAAACTGGTCCAGATCGGCGTCCTGCCACCAGTTACGTATATTACCATCACCATCAAACTGCGCCCCCTGATCATCAAACCCGTGTCCCAGTTCATGCCCTATCACGGCACCTATGGCGCCGTAATTGACGGCATCATCCACGCTCATATCAAAAAACGGCGGCTGCAATATCGCGGCAGGAAACACAATTTCGTTCTTCAGCGGGTGATAGTAGGCATTCACTGTTTGCGGTGTCATTTCCCACTTAGTCTGATCAACCGGCTGACCAACCTGACCCAGTTGGAAGTCTGTCTCATGTCCTCTGGCGCGGATCACATTGCCAACCAGATCGTCGGCTTTGATCTCAAAATCGTAGGAACGCCAGTGATCGGGATACCCTATTTTATAACTGACTTTGGTGAGCTTATCCTGCGCCGCAGCTTTGGTTTCGTCAGTCATCCAGTCCAGGTTATCGATACTCATTCGGTACGCTGCAATCAGGTTCTGTACCAGAGTCTCCATGCGGGCCTTTGCCGCAGGCGAAAAGTGTCTGGCCACATACAGCTTGCCGACTTCTTCGCCCAACATTGCATTGGTCATAACCACACCACGTTGCCATCTTGGCTGCTGCTCAGTCACCCCTCGCAATGATTTACTATAAAAAGCAAACCGGGCATCAGCAAAGGGCGAGCTCAGCAACTCTGCAAAGCTGTTGACTGTGTGAAACTTCAGATAGGTTTGCCAATCCGCTAGGGAGATTTGATCGAATAATGTGCCCAACTCTTCGAAGTAGCTTGGCTGCATAACAATGATTTTGTCTTGCGCCGGCAGGCCCAGCCCGGCTGATACGTTATCCCAGTTAAGTTTACCCAGTTTTGCCTCAAACTCAGCAGTACCATGGGGGTTGTAGATCAGGCTGATTTCGCGGCTTTTGGTGCGGCTCCACATAATATCAGCCAGCTTAGTTTCAACCGCAAGCACCGCCCTGGCCTGTGCTTCGGGGTTTGGCTCCCCAATCAAACGCAACATGGTCACCACCATGTTCTGATAGTCGGCCCTCAGCTGCACAGATTTATCATCGTCTTTACTGTAATAGTCTTTGTCTGGCATACCTATGCCATCTTGCGCCGCATACAAGGCATTGAAGCGTGCATCTTTGCCATCTGGTACCACAAATACACCTAAAGGCGTAGTAACCTGATGCCTTTGCAGTTTGCCCATCAGCGTACTCAGCTGATCGTATGAGTCAATCGCGGCAATGTCTGCCAGCAGCGGCTGCAACGGTTTATGCCCAAGTTGCTCAAGCGCCTGCTCATTCATAAAGCTGGCGTACAAATCACCGATTTTCTGCTCGCTACTGCCTGCTTTGCCCGACTGTTGCTGCGCTTCGTGGATCAGCGTTTTTACCGCTTCATCCGACTCAAACCGCAAACGGTCGAAACTACCCCAGGACGCCTTATCCGCCGGAATATCTGTATTCGCAAGCCAGCTACCATTTACATACTGGAAAAAGTCATCCTGCGGCCTGACACTCGTATCAAAATGGCTTTGCTCAATACCCGATTTAAGCGCCTGCGCCTTCTGCGGGGCGACGACCTGAGTACCGCGTTCACCTTGTGATGAACACCCACCCAGAGCTGCCAGTGCAGCTGTCAAAGCAATCACTAATGCTGTTTTTTTCATGCGTTTCCCTCTTATTATTGTGTGTTAGCGGGCAAAAATATCACCCAGCAGCGCAAAATACACAAGCCAAAGATGTTTCGGCATGTACACACGCATACTCTCCAATATCTTTTTTATTTAATATCAATGATTTGAAAAAATCAGACAGAAAAAATGTTACAAAAAAGAAAGGGAAAGCGAACTGGCCTCCTTTGCTTAGACATAAAAAAACCCCGCTGTTGCGAGGTTTGTTTAGTTTCAGAATGTAAGTTAAATTCTGAATCGGTTTCTCAGGCCAAGGCCGGTTAAGAATATGAAGATAAATGATCCTCCTGCGTGAGCATAGCTGTAGAGGCCATAATCTTCCGGAGTCTTATCACCATATAGCTTTTTGATACCTGCTTCGCGCTCTGTTTTAGATATTGAGATGAATGGCGTGACAGTAGCGATAGAAACTGTTAGTGCAGTTATGAATGCACCTTCGTCTTTATGGATACATTCAGGTTGTTTGATGCTAAATATAGCAAATAGTACTATTGATAATAGTAAGTAAGAGAAAGGTCTCGCGATACTCTGTCCATAATTACTTGTGAGTGAATAAACAATATCCAGCATTGACTGTAATGGACTTAGATCCCCCACCTCCGAGCAGTACTTTCAGCAGCATGGAACTCCAATGCTCGTTTATGATCCTTATTTGACTCAGCAAGCTCTTTCAGCCGACACAATCGCTCTGAATCGGCAGGATCAATTGCTTTTTCAACCCCCCAACCTTCTTGAACAAAACCTCGCCTTAACATTACCCTCAACCCGCTCAAATCCACATGGTGGCCAGTTTTTGTTGCCCTCATATCAGGAATGCAGGTGAAATAACCATCAATTTTCAGCCACCTTCTAAAATCGGCACCTTGAAAGGTCAATCTTCTTGTGCTTGTAAGAAGAGCCTTATTATCACAACTTGAGGAAATAGAACAAGCACCTTCAAAAGTTGCATTGTTGAATAAAAGCTCTCCAAGAAAACTCCTCAATCTAAAATCAACCTTTCTCTCGAAAAAAGCATCTGTAAATACAGCTTTTCCTTTAATTTCAATTTCTTGAAATGCAGAATTCCCTTCGAAAGTAGCACTAAAAAAACTTGCTGTACTAAATTTTACATTCAAAAAATCAGTCAAGCTCTCAAAACGCGAGAATACAAATTTGGCATCTTTGAGAAACTCTACATTATGAAACAAAGTATGCGACCCACAGAATACAGCTCTTGAGAAGTCGACATCAGAGTAGAATTTCGAGTCAAAAAATATTAACTCATCTCGAAAAATTGCCCCCTCAAAGCTTACATCACTGTAAAATTTGACATTGTCGAAGTATACATTTCCATGGAACTGATACTCCTCAAATGAAATTAATTGCTTGCTCTTGGACCATTCAAGTAACTCTGGCAACTGATTGTAACTGGCTAATCGCGCCTTAATAAACTCAGGGCTAAAATCTATATCTGTAAACGTAATGCTAGAACCTGGGTGTTCTTCCATCCATTTATTCCAGGCGTCTTTGCCTTTTAGCCACAACAAGATTGCATCGTCACCCTCAAGCTTTGTGACTTTATCTGGCAGCCCTGTTAGCTTTCGCTCTAATTCCTTTTCCATATACGTACCTCGTAGTGCTTATAAAAACCATATTACTGATTTAAGTAATGTATGGAATAGTCGGTTCTGGGTATGACTGAATTTACTGTTATCTTGGCATAAGGTAAGTACAGGGTATATTCCTGGGCTATGCACACCTCATGTGATGCCAGGTTCCTTGAAGCAACAACCGCAGAACAGCCTGCGGTTGTTGTGTCGATTGATGCTGTAGAGTGCTGTGTTACCAGATCTTAACGCGCTCACTGGGTGGCCGATAAAGCTTATCGCCCTCTTTCACAGAAAACGCCTCATAGAAAGGCGTAAAGTTAGACAATGGGCCATTGGCACGGAACGCTTCCGGGGCATGTACATCTGTGACTAAGCGCTGACGCAACGCCGCTTCGTGTTTTTTAGTACGCCAGTTTTGCGCAAAGCCAATAAAAAAGCGTTGCTCAGGCGTATATCCATCCAGCACGGTTTTTTCTTTGCCCGCCAGAGACAGCATATAAGCCTTATATGCCAATGTGACGCCCCCCAAGTCTCCAATGTTTTCGCCCAGCGTCAAACGACCATCAATAGCCACATCCTCAAAAGGGCGATAACGATTGAACTGTGCAACCAGCGCATCGCCACGGGCTTTGAACTCCGCCAGGTCGGGCTCCGCCCACCAGTTGCGAATGTTCCCGTCACCATCAAACTGCGCCCCCTGATCATCAAACCCATGACTCAACTCATGACCAATAACCGCGCCAATTGCCCCATAATTCACAGCATCATCGGCCGATAAATCGAACGACGGTGGCTGTAACCTTGCGGCAGGGAAAACAATCTCATTTTTCAGCGGATGGTAGTAGGCATTGACCGTTTGCGGTGTCATTTCCCATTTATGTTCGTCAACCGGCTGATTGATTTGAGCCATTTCGTATTTAAAATTGTGCTGATTAGCCCGCATAACGTTACCAATCAGATCATCCCGGCGGATCTCAAAGTTGTAACTGCGCCAGACATCAGGATAACCGATTTTATAACGAATTTTGGCCAGCTTTTCCTGTGCAGCGGCTTTAGTTTCGTCACTCATCCAGCTCAATTCATTAATGCTGTCACTATAGGCAGCTATGAGGTTACGGACCATCTCCTCCATTTTTGCTTTCGCCTGGGGCGAAAAATGTGCGTCGACATACAGCTTGCCCACCTCTTCACCCAAAGTTTCGCTGATCAGAGCTACCCCTCGCTGCCAGCGAGGCTCCATCTTTTTAACACCGCGCAACGTGTGCTTGTAAAAATTGAAGTGTGCTGCGACAAATGGCTCGCTCAGTTGTGCTGCAAAGTGATTTAGCGTGTGAAACCTGAGGTAAGTCTGCCAATCCTGCACCGACACCTTGCCAAACAACGCTCCCAGCCCAGTGAAGAAATCGGGTTGCATCAGGATCACTTTATCCATTTCTGGTAACGCCATTGCCTGGGCTGCATTTTCCCAGTTAAATTTTCCAAAAGTAGTGCGTAACTGATCAAGCGAACGCGGATTGTAAACAAGACTGAGCTGACGCGACTGAGAACGACTTAACATCACCTCGGCCAGTTTGGTCTCTAGCTCAAGTAGTGCCTGAGCACGTGCATATGGCTTAGGCTCACCACTGAGATGCAACAGCTCTGCGACAAATTGCAGATACTGATGGCGCGTCTGAGCCGTTTTTTCATCCCCATCAAGATAATATTCTATGGCGGGCATGCCGGTGCCATTTTGCATAAGATACAACACAGTCTGAGACGAGTTTTTGGCATCCGGGACTGCAAACGGCCGCAGTGGTGTTGTTACCCTAAGCATTGTCAGCTTGCCAATTAACGTGCTTAACTGATCATAGCTCTGCGCAGCATCTATTTCGGCCAACAGGGGACTGAGTGGTTTAAGCCCGAGCTGTTGCACGCGTTGTGTATCCATAAAACTGGCATAAAAGTCACCAATTTTTTGCTCACTACTGCCGTGTTCACCCGGATGTTGCTGCGCTTGCTGGATCAAAGCTTTAACTGCTTCATCCGACTCGTAACGCAGCCTGTCAAAACTGCCCCAAGACGAGCGCTCTGCCGGAATTTCTGTCGTGTTTAACCACTTACCATTAACGTGCTGATAAAAGTCGTCCTGTGGCCTGACGCTCATATTAAAGTTTTGTAACTCAACCCCGGACTTAAGGCTGTGCTGCACCTGAGAGTACTCACTGTTACCACTTGAGCTCACGTAATGAGCACAACCACCCAACACCACCAACGCCGCCGACACAGCCAATACCAACGCACTCTTTTTCATTCTACTATCCTTAATATTGTTATTATTCATCTTTCCGGGCCGCACTATGTCGTATCGCAAATCACATTGCAAGCCAGATCCCTCCTCTGTCGCAGAACGATTTAACAAAAAATACTTCATGCCTATCAATGCATTAGTTATATGAACAGCAACACCGTTGAGCCTGCTGTTAAACCAAACCACGGACCCGTGAAGGGCGAAGCAAGACCGAAGCACCGTTTCGCAGCTTGCTGAGGTGAGGTCATGGATGACCGAAGGAGCGATGCTTCATGGATGAATTGCCCCGCGCTAGTTCAGTTGATGCGTTTCAATCCACGCGTCCGTGCAGGACGCGACAGCCTTATCGCTAAGGCGCATCCAGCTTAACAAAAGTGCAGGTTTTGCGCTAACCTCTGTGGAAATGGCATACCAAACCACCACTAAACTAAGCAGCTGTAAAAATATCCTTATTTTTAAAGAACATATAAGAGCGCTAACCTCCCAGGGTTTTTATGAGAACTAAGGGCTAGCGCTCCATTTCACTTTCTCAGGTTTTTTAGCAATAAAAGATAGATATTGGTAGACATATTAACCAAGGATTCGGACCGTTCCTTACCCCCATTGTTCCTGCTGGTGCCGAATACGTACCCCAGTAATGCGGTAAGGGTTGGGAAGAGTACGTTGAGAATGATCAACTGGAGAGTGTCGAACCAGAAGGCGCGGAAGGTGGCGCGCTGGTTGGTGAGCAGCTCAAGTTTGGCCTGCATTTGTTCGGCGGTTAATGTGTTGTTTGGGTTAGCTGTGATGGCGTTAAAAAAGCGGATTTCGCCCCAGACAAAAATGCTAAGAATGATGAGCAAAAAACCAATTAAGACTGCGATGATCCCCAGGTAAGGTTTACACCGGCTTTTTCTTTGCCTGTGAGTGGTTCTGGATCGGATACCGGGGCTTCCATAGGCGATGAGTCCCGGGCTGTGCTTAAGTCCAGGTTTTGCCATGGTGCCTGAGTGTTGTTTTGGTCGCTGTCCTGTGCGTTACCGGTCATCCTGTTTACCTAATGTTGTGCGCTCGGTTTTGATTTGCTGATGTTATTGAGTTCAGGCATCACTAACCTATGTACATCTTTTCCTTGCTTATCTGCAGATAAAATGGCTCTGTCATGAACCACCTCATCCGAGGCCCAGTCTAATAAAGTCAGGGCAACTTTTGTCAGATCGCTGGATTTTTTTAACCCTAAACGCTGCTGTAGCTGAGCTAAATAGTCTGCATCGACGGAAAAGCGTACTTCAGTTTTTTTACTGTCTGCCATAATTATTCCAAAAAGTTTCCGGATTTCTTCCAATATTAGTGGAATAAGTTAGCGGGTGCAATTAAAACAAGGCTCAGCGTTTTATTATGAGGATCAAAAAAGGCCAGTCAAATGACCGGCCTTCTGCTTATACTTTAATACGCGCTTAGAAACTGTATCTAAAGTTAATGTCCAGCGTATTGTAGTCATCAACATCGCGGTATTCTGCATTTACCGAGAACATGTCGCTAAAGTGGTAGCCTGCACCAACAAAGAAAAGCGGCTCACTATCACTGCCTTCTTCGTCGGTTTTTTCGTAGCCAAGTCCTGCTTTTAATTCAATATTTTCCAGCACACGTGTCTGATACTGACCACGCAAGCGATAAATGGTGACATCATCAGAATCAGAGCTACTGTGCTGATATTCGCTTGTTCGGTATGAATCCGTGACGTGGAGCTTACTTTTCAGATCCACCTGGCCAAGGTGAAAGCTCACATCAACCAATGAGACCTCGTCCAATTCGTGGACGTAACCCAGGCCAAATGTAAACTGGCTAATATCCAGCTCGAAGCTAGATTTAACAGAGCGATAGTCCCCGTATTGACGACTGTAGTTATCTGATTCACTTACACTGTAGTAACGCCCCTCAACATAATAGTTCTCAAAGCGTTTACTTGCTGCCAGATTTACACCGGTAAATGTATCATAACTTTCCGCAGCACTACCGTCGATGCTAAAGCGTTTATAACCCACTTCAACTTTATCGAAATTGATGCTGTGTGCCATGGCTGGTGCGCCTACAAGCGCAGAGATCATACCTGCCACAATAGGTAACTGCTTCATATTTATCCTTTTTAAATATGTACCTTAAAAATTAGTCGCGCCATCAGATGATCATCACAATCTATGAGTGCGCAAAAGCGGCGGGATTATAAACGTGTTATCTGGCAATGTATACAGATTGGGGAAATGACTGAGAAGTTGAAATAAGTTGCTGTGAGGCCAGTCAAATGACCGGCCTTCTGCTTATACTCAATACGCGATTAGAAGCTGTATCTAAAGTTGATGTCCAGCGTGTTGTAGTCGTCAACTTTGCGGTATTCAGTATTTACCGAGAACATGTTGTTAAAGTGGTAGCCTGCACCAACAAAGAAAAACGGGTCACTATCGCCGTCTTCACCACTGGTTTTTTCGTAGCCAAGTCCTGCTTTTAATTCAATATCTTCCAGCACGCGAGTCTGATATTGACCACGCAAGCGATAGATGTCTTCATCATAAGAACTGGAGCGATTATGCATAGTGGCTGGTATAGGCACGGTAAGCGTGAGGTCGTGTTTGCTTTTCTGATCAAAGCGTCCAATATGCACACTCACATCAAACAATGAAGTCTCATCCAATTCATGAATGTAACCTGCACCAAGTGTAAACTGGTTAACATCTAGCTCTCTACTTTCGATATAAGTGTAAAGATTATCAGCATCGTCAGTAAAGCTAACTGGCTTACTATGTGAATCTTTTGCGCTGTAGTAACGCCCTTCAACATAGTAATTGTCAAAACGCTTACTAGCTGCCAGCTCAACACCTGTAAGCGTGTCATGATAACCAGTCTTATTGCTTAAGCGCTTATAACCTACTTCCAGCTTATCAAAGTTGATAGTTTGAGCCATGGTCGGCGCGCCAAGAAGTACACAGAGCGCACTCGCCATAAAAGGTAACTGCTTCATATTTATCCTTTTAAATATGTACCTTAAAAATTAGTCGCGCCATCAGATGATCATGGTTACCTGTTAGCGCGCAAAATCGCGCGGGATTATAGACGTGTCATCTGGCAATGTATACAGATTGGGGAAATTGTTGGGGACAGTCGAAATAGGTTGCTGTGAGGCCAGTCAAATGACCGGCCTTTTGCTTATACTCAATACGCGATTAGAAGCTGTATCTAAAGTTGATGTCCAGCGTGTTGTAGTCGTCAACTTTGCGGTATTCTGTATTTACCGAGAACATGTTGTTAAAGTGGTAGCCTGCACCAACAAAGAAAAGCGGGTCACTATCGCCGTCTTCACCACTGGTTTTTTCGTAGCCAAGTCCTGCTTTTAATTCAATATTTTCCAGTACGCGTGTCTGATATTGACCACGTAAACGGTAGATAGTGGCATCGTCCTCACCAGATGCGCCCGATGGCTTGACCGACACGCTCCCGTCCTGATAACCAAATGTCAGCGTACTATCCACTGACAAGTCAACTCGACCAATATGCAGGCTCACATCAAAAATAGAAGTCTCGTCCAGTGTGTGGATATAACCCGCACCCACTGTATATTGCTGAATTTCAAATTCTGTATCCAAAGTAAGGAACTTTTGATTTGCAGCCAGCGTTAATGGGTTGTTTTCGCTTATGTGAAGATCATCACTCACATTGTAGTAGCGGCCTTCTATATACAGGTTGTCAAAGCGCTTGCTCAATGCCAGATTGATACCGGTCAAATCACCGAATGGCTCTAGATCTTTGTCATCAACTTCAAAACGTTTGTAACCAACTTCTACTTTGTCAAAGTTAATGGTGTGAGCGGCGGCAGGTGCACCTGCCAGAAGTGTGACTATTCCAGCCACAAGAGATAACTGCTTCATTGTCTTCCTTATACTTCTATCTCAAACAAATATTGACTACAGAGTCCATATTGACCCCAATATAGATGCGCGCATTATAGATATTTGATTTAAGAAGTACAGAAACATAGCAATAGATGTATAAAAAGCAGTCTGACTGGGAATGATATAACTCAATTATAAAGTGTTGAGGGCTTATCCTCACATAAGCCCCCACAACTTATATGTTACTCACACTGCGCCGCCGGGTAGGTATCTACCTGATCGGTAATATGCTCAAAGTAACTATTGTTGGTAATCGCCGTGGTGCCGTAATGTCCGGCATCCGGGCCTATGGTGAAGCTATTTTGGGCACCCAGTCCGGCACGGATAAAGGCTTCGGCGTCGGTTTTTGCATTACCATAAGCACGCACAATATTCAGGCCCTGCGATTGCAGCTGCTGGATCTGCTCAATTTTGTACTCTGCCGTTCTGAACAGGCTGGTTTCATTGCTCAAAGAGGTACGCAGGAAACCTCGTGGCAGGCCCATCCAATTTAGCCAGTCGCGTGTTCCTTTGGCATACCAGTATACACGAGCAGTCAGATAGACAGGCTGATATCCCAGATCCAGATAACGACGTACCAGGCTGTAAGCACCTTCTTTTTGATCAGCACGATCAATGCCGGTGTAGTCGCCTATTTGCTCCGCGTCTGATTCGGTCAAGGTGCCGTCAATATCAAACAGTACAGCGGGTGTGTTTGGCTGAATCACGGTCACGAACCCTTCTGCGCCGGTTCCATCCGCGGGCACCGCAGCATAGATACGGTACTGACCTGCATTCATAGCCGGTAAAGTGACACTGGCTTTGCCATCGCTGTTGGTCACGGCATCACCCAGATAATGCCAGTCACTGTCTTGTTGTCCGCGCAGGTAAAAACGCACAGTTTCAAATTCCAGATCTTTGTGTGCAATCGCACCGTAGTCAAACTTTGCTGTCACTTTTACACTATTGCCCTCTGCCACAACCTCGTCGTGGACCATATGAAAGCTTGGCAGCCAGGTAATGAATCGATTAAGACCATTGCGATACCCGGCACTGGGTACCTCAGGTTTAGCATAATTTTGCTCAATCCAGCTTGGATCTGGACATTGTGGCAACGCCTGTGCACCAACAGACCATGCAATGGCTGCAACTGCAACCGCTTTAGCTGTGATATGAGTCAACCTTGATAACTTCATACATACTCCCGTCGTTAAATTCGAGGCAAGAATACATACTCTAGATTACATTTTTATTAACGCAAACTTTTCATGTTAATAAACATTTTAGCAACAAGGTGTAATCCGGATCATAAACTGGTAGGAATAGTTTTCGGCTTTAGTGGTTTCGAAATGTTGTCAGTACCACTTATTTCGGGAGTCTGGCTTTGGGCTGCGTACCCTTTTACCCGAGCCGGCGTCGAGTGAATATTTCGTTTTGCGGCCACCCAGGCATACTTCTCATACGATTCAAAAACATAATTGCCACTGGGCAGCTGGATCTGGCCATAGATAACGTCATCGGTCAGGGTCAGATGCACCTGATAGTGGTCGTCCGGCTGCTTACTAATCTGCCCGATCAGACGCTTTTCTCGCTCGGTTAGTGTGATCTCAACGATTTCAGCACACACTTTTTCCTGTGTCTGCGGGATCAGAAACTCAAAACTATCGCCCATACCTAACTGACGAATACTTTTTACATCTAACTCAAGGTAAGCTTCGTTGTGTAACTCATAAGGCACCGTAGTACCAGATTGAAAGAAGGCCCTGGCGTTTTGAGACTCCTTGTTGATAGTGTAATAGGTACTTTGTAATTCATGCTGTGGCAGCCTGACGGGGCTATTTTGCGGACCCGAAACCATTAACTCCGGTTCATGAGTCATAGCGTGCTGCAACTCAGATACATTAAAAGAGGCACTCACCTGCTCGCCAGATGCCTCTTGCGCACTGAAATACGCACTTACATTGCCATAAAACAGCAATAAAGCGAGTGACGACCACGTAAAGACGCCCATCAATATGTAAGTGAACACTTTCAACATATCAATAAATTAACAAATGAAGTACTTATGGGAACATTAATTGCTCCGCCGGTTTTTATCAAGTGAGATTAATTGAGACACTATCCATCTGCACTCACCCAAGATATAAATAATCTAATATCAATATGTTAAAAGAGAAACACTATTTACCTTTGTTTACATTACCCAGTGTGAAGATAGCCTCAATATATTGATAAAAGGCTGAAATACGCACAATACCTGCTCATCTGAGTATGACAATGCTATGCTTGAAGCTTAAAGATCCCCAGCTCGGGCTACCAACCTAACCGCAAAGGCACGGGCAGCTAGTAGAAGAATAATAGGTCGATTTAATGCAGGTTCATGATCTTACATTGATGTTGTCGCTATGGATTGCATCGCTTGCTGGTGCAACCGTGTTGTTTGTAATTTCTAAAATGACTCAGACCATATCCGGAACCCGGCTCTGGTCACTGGCCATGTTGCTACTTTCATGCGCTTATTTGGCTCAGCTGAGTATGCAAAACCTCGACGTCCAGTGGCGAGTTTTAACCTTCAATAGTTTTCTCATTTTAGGTCATTCCGCCTGGCTGATAGGCACCTGGCAATTTGTTCAGCGCACCCCGTCAAAGCGAAAAATTGCTGCGCTTGTCTTGCCTGTTTTGCTCGCCTCCTGGCTGACAGCCACCGTTTACCCCGAGCGAGAACTGCGCATTACGCTCATTGGGGTCTGGCTGATAGCTGTACGGTGTCATTACGCCTGGGTACTTTACAAACATGCGCGGCAAGACAAAAACGAGTTTCTGGCAGCTCAAATCACCGCAGGTGTGGTATTGCTGGAAGTATCATTTACTGTGTTATACACGCTACAAGGTGCACTGGGCAACCTGCCACAGATTGGCGAGGCTTTTAACTGGGTAGCCGGATACACTTGGGTTGCAGCACTGCTGGGGATCCTGGCAGGTGCCCCTATTTTGCTGTTACTCAGTGCCGGACGCTTCGTAAAGCAACTGGAGTTTGCAGCCAATCACGACCTACTGACAGGCCTGCTGAATCGTCGTGGACTAGCCAGGCAATTAAATGAACTATTACCACTGAGTAAAAGAAAGTGCGACTCCCTCACCGTCATGATGATAGATCTGGACCATTTTAAACGCGTCAATGATCTGTACGGTCATCACAGTGGCGACCGTGCCATTAGCTGTATTGCCGAGGTACTTAAAAAGCAGTTTCGCAGCGCCGATCTGTTAGCTCGCTGGGGTGGCGAAGAGTTTTGCCTGGTACTGTTTGATATGCAACCAGACATGGCTGTCGCTTGTGCCAATAAGTTGCAGCTCGCATTTGCGCAGCAAAGCCTGACTCTTGAGCTAGGCGACACGCCATTAACCATCAGTGTTGGTATAGCCTGTAGCCGGGAGATCAGTCAGCAAGGGTTCGAAACCACCCAAAACCAGGCCGACAGTGCTCTGTACGATGCTAAACATGCTGGACGAAACTGCGTTAAAGTCGCCAGCATGTCGCTCAGTTTATTAGAAGAGCATCCTTAACAAGCTTATCAGGCAGTGAGCTGCTGTGTCAGGCTATCGCGCATAGGCGTGGTTGGCCGGCCAATTAAGGTGCTCAGTGTGCCACTTTGGTCGTTCAGCCAGCCGCCATTGGCCTGGATTTCTGCATCAGCGAGCAGTGCAGCGAAACCGGCTGGTACACCTACCTGAGTCAGAAACTCTGCATACTGCAGTTCAGAGACATAGTTGGTTAGCAGGGTTTTGCCACTGATTTCTGTCACCTGCTCGGCCAGCGTCTGTAACGAAAAGCTCTGATCACCCGCCAATTCATATATCTTACCCACATGACCGGACTCAGTCAGAACCACAGCTGCCGCTTCTGCATAATCTGCGCGGGCTGCACTGGCAATGCGCCCCTCATGCATGGCACCAGTGATGGCTCCGGCGGCAAGGCTACCGGTAATCCCACTGCTGTAGTTTTCGTTGTACCAACCGTTGCGCAGCAGCACATAGGGCAAACCCGACTGTGTGATTAGCTGTTCGGTGGCTTTATGCTCTTCACTGAGCTGCAAAGGCGACTTATCTGCATGTAAAATACTGGTATAAGCCAACAAGGTGACACCTGCTTGTCGTGCAGCGGTGATAACGGCTTTATGCTGTCGTACCCGCTCACCAATCATATTACCCGATATAAGTAATAGCTTACTTACCCCTTCAAGCGCACTCTTTATGGTTTCTGGTTTATCATAGTCAGCATGTCTGAGTTCAACCCCCAACTGTTCCAGTTCATCCGCCTGCTCTGGTGTGCGCACTAAGGCAACAATCTGCGAAGCCGCGACACGCTTTAATAATGCGTCGATTACCAGACGACCTAACTGCCCATTGGCTCCTGTTACTGCAATCATATTATATCTCCACTTAGTGTGATTACTGTCGATGGGCTTATTGTCTGGCATAATCACTGTTATCATAAGGCGGTCATTTCAAAATAGAGCGTTCTATAAATGATTACAATAAATCATAACTCTCTGAAACTTTTAGCTATCTTCGCCACCGTAATAGACAGTGGTAGTTTTGCGGCGGCCGCAAGGCGCCTGCACTCCAGTCGCTCCCGCATCAGTGAGCAGGTTTCGCAGTTAGAAGCGCAATTAAATGTGCGCCTGTTACAACGCAGTACCCGGCAGTTAAAACTAACGCAGGAAGGTGAAAAAGTACTGCAACATGCCCGACAGCTCACCGGCATTTTGCAACATATTGAAGCCCAGCTGACAGATCCCGAACCCAGCGGGCGGGTTAGGCTTACCATGAATCATGACATTGCCCATAAATTCATCTTGCCCAAGCTGGATAAACTGGCGCAGCGCTATCCGCAAATAAGCCTGGATCTCATTGTCGATGATGATCCGCTCGATTTGATTGAACAGCAGATTGACCTGGCCATTCGTATTGGCTTTGTCCGGGATGAATCTCTGGTTGCCCGTATTTTACATCAGGAGCGTTTTGCTTTGTTCGCAAGTCCAGCGCTACTGGCGCAGCACGGTATGCCCGACAACCTCAAAGAATTAGAGGCCATCCCCTGGCTAGAACTAAAGCAAACGGCTGAACAAGGAGCGCAGATACTGTATTGCAATGATGAACCAGTGCTCCTCCACCCACAGCGACACCACAGCTGTAACTCACCCTACCTGTTACAGCAAATGGTCGCCTGCGGGCTTGGCGTGGCTACTTTACTGCCTTCAACCGTACGACAGGAAGTTGAACAGGGCACACTGGTACGCATTTTTGAGCAACTGCAAAGTGAGCCTCTGGTCTTCTCTTTAGTGTACCCCTCAAGAAAACAGGTACCTCAGCGCACTCGTGCCGTGATTGACTTTCTACTTTCGGAATCTTTGTTTATGAGTTAAATTCTTTTTTAAAGAACGAATAGTACGATTTTTAGAAATTTTAAAATACAAAAACGAATTTATACTGTTTCATATCGGCTGAGGGGAAAACAACTAAGGGCGTTTCCCACAAGCCCAGGCTTTGATTTTACAAACTTGAGGAAACGGTAATGTCTAAACTAATTCAACTCGTTCAACCATTTGACCAAAACACATCTTTATCACATCTCGCAGCGCTGCTAGCGCGTGTTGGCCTGTCAGCCATTTTTATTCTGGCTGCACTGAACAAAATTCAGTACTTTGAAGGCAATGCCCAGTATATGGCATCAAGTGGTTTGCCGGGTGAGTTACTCCCTCTGGTCATCGCATTTGAACTCATTGGTGGCCTGATGATACTCAGTGGTCTGTTGACTCGCCTGACGGCCATTGCATTTGCTGGGTTTAGCCTGGTAAGCGCGCTATTGTTCCACTTCGACCTGGCGGATCAGATGCAGTTTATTATGTTCTTTAAAAACGTGGCAATGGCGGGTGGCTTCCTGGCTTTGGCTGCGTACGGTGCAGGGAAATTCAGTATCGACCATAAGGTGCTGGCGTCTCAGCCGTTGGTAAAAGGTAAACTGGCATAAGCCGCCGATTTACCCTTATTAAGAACGCGCAATGACTTTGGTCACTGCGCGTTTTAAGTATTATTCTGCCGCCATAACACGCTTACCATTGGCATCCACGACCAGCAAATAAGACTTACCAAAATCACCATTGCACAGGTCAATCGCATTGCCTGCAACCTGCAGACCTTCAGCACAGCTACCTACCGCGTAGTAGTCGGTTACTTTGCCTTTTTCGGTTGTGGCTACTTTGCTGCCATCTACCATTACATCGTAACTGCCGTTGGCAAACAAACGTACGTTAAAAACATCTGCTTTATTGTCTGGCTTTTTGCCTACCACAGATAAAGCACGCTCCCCGTTCGCTTCCCAGGCAATCACCCAAAGACTGGCACCGTCTTTTAACGTGGTGTTCATGCGGTCCTGTTTCTCGCCGCTGTTGCTGTCCTTAACACCCAGGTTGATCATATTGTTGATGGCTTTATAGCTGTAGCTATATGTCTGGCCGACTTCTTTTGCGGGTACATCTGCCGACACCACACTACTGCTATCAAACAGGCCACTGTACCCAGAGCTGATAGAGCGCTTTTTAGCATGAAAATCCGCCATGTAGTCCAGTGAATTAATAAAAGACATCTTCGCGTCGTGGTTCAATTGCTCTTTTAGCTCTTCACTACTTTCACCACATCCTGTCAGGGCCGCTGATAAACCCAGCACTAACGCAAACCCTAATCCCTTGTTACCATAGTTCATAATCATCTCCATAAATCCATACAATAAAAGTCACTCTGTCAGGCGTCATTGGGCCTGAAACAAATCATAAGTGTCATGGCCCTAACCTGCGGCGGTACCCGACGGTGTTGCTTATCTGTGTTTAACTATGTTGTTTACGCGCAAATATTAACATACTCATTACCTTCGCCAAGGTTGGCAAATGTGCACAATTGTTTAATTTTGTAAGCTGAATGACAGCCCTGTCACACACTTCATCCGGCTCATAGAAACCTCACAAAAAACCTTTCTAATCAAATATTAAAACTTTTTCAGAAAGATAGAACCAAAATATGACAAGCGCGTGACACAGGCACCTTATAAACACCTGCATCAGGATATGACTGGCAAGTTAACCGCAGCTTAAAAAACAAAAAATTCACAACAATGTAAAAATAAAAGCAACCCGAAACTGTGCTATCGAGTTGCTTTTATGGGCTCAGATCTCAAGGACTTCTTCATCCTCGTCAATATCACTATCGTCAAAGGCCGATAGTAAGGCGACTTCGCTCTGAATAAGCTCTGCAACCTGACCAAGATACTGACATTCAAAGACATCCCCCACGCTCAGCTCAATCTGCCAGTGTGTGTTCACCTCACTCAACAGTCGCATCATCAGTAAGGAATGTCCCCCAAGGTCAAAGAAGTTGGCTGACATACTGATATCACCCGCGTCTACGCCCAGCAAACGTGCCACTATTTCGACCAGCTGTTGCTCAAGCTCGTTTTGCGGTGCAACGTACTCAGCGGCCAGAGCTGTCAGCTCAACTTCT
Organism: Pseudoalteromonas sp. R3; assembly: GCF_004014715.1. Taxonomy (NCBI): domain Bacteria; kingdom Pseudomonadati; phylum Pseudomonadota; class Gammaproteobacteria; order Alteromonadales; family Pseudoalteromonadaceae; genus Pseudoalteromonas; species Pseudoalteromonas sp. R3. Next base: position 900,167 of record NZ_CP034834.1, on the reverse strand, counting down.
GGTAATGCCTTTCTGTCAATTTTGCCGTTCGCGGTAAGTGGCCAGGTGTCTACCAGTTTCCAGGCTGAGGGCACCATGTATGGAGGCAGAGTTGCAGATAAGCTTGCCATTAATTGCGCAGTTAACGTGTCTTGATGCGCCTCAGAAACAGGCTCAACATAGGCCACAATAACGCCTTTTTCTTTGTTAACAGTCACCAGAGATTGCGCGACCCGCTCATCTGCATTCAGGGCGTTTTCGATTTCGCCCAGCTCCACCCGAAAACCACGGATCTTAATTTGATCATCAACCCGCCCGACATATTCAATCAGCCCTTCTGTGTTAAAGCGCACCAAATCGCCAGTCAGATATAAGTGTGCAGGCTGACCCGGTTCTGCCGCATACGGGTTATCGATAAACCGCGCTTTGCTCAGCTCAGGCTGATTGAGGTAGCCCAGCGCCAGACCATCGCCGCCAACACATAACTCACCGACGACAGTGTTTGACACTTTGCGCCCCTGCGGACTCAGGATCAAAATCTGATCTCCCTGAACGCCGCGCCCGATAGGCACACCTGCACTGATATCTTGCTTTGCAGGCACCGGATAGCAGCAAGTAAAGGTGGTGTTTTCGGTCGGGCCGTAGCCATTGATCACAGTCACATTCGGTAGTGCCGCCTGCACAGCCATCACTGCCTGCGGGTTAAGCACATCGCCCCCGGCCAGCACATTCTGTAGCGCCAGCGGCTCGGTATTGAGTTCAATACAAGCCTTGCTCCATTCGGTGAACAACCCCGAGGTTAACCACATAGCCGTAATTCCCTGCGTTGCCAACACTGTGTTGATCCCAGCCAGTGAGAGATAAGCTTCCGGATAGAGCACACAGCGTCCGCCGTTGAGCAATGGCCCCCAAATTTCCAGAGTTGCCGCATCAAAGGCAATATTGGCGCTTTGCAAAAAGACCGTCTCTGAATTGAGCGTCATAAAGTTCGGGTCACACACCAGGCGATTGACTGCCCGGTGCGGGGTCATAACCCCTTTGGGCGTACCGGTGGAGCCCGACGTATAAATAACATAGGCCAGTGACTGTGCCGTTAACCCTGCAGGGCGAGTCAGATTTTGGGGGCTCAGAGCAGACCAGAGCGCACGGCTCTCATCCAGAGTAACTTTAGCAACCGGGCTAAACGCCAGCACGTCGCGCTCAGCTTTGCCTGTCAGCACAACTGGCAGCTGGGTATCTTCAAGCATATATGCCAGACGTGATTCAGGATAACTCGGGTCCAGCGGTACGTATGCCCCACCCGCTTTTAAAATAGCCAGGGTTGCCACCAGTAAATCGAGAGAGCGACCCAGACACAACCCAACTAAGGAACCGGTACCTATCTGGTATTGGTCACGCAGATATCCGGCCAGCTGGTTGGCTTGCGCGTTTAACTCACCATAGCTGAGGACCTGCTCGTTGAGTTGCACGGCAATCTGCTGTGGATTTTCCGCGGCTTGTTGTTCAAACAACTCATGGATACACGCCGCTCGCGGATAGTTTGCTGCGTTACTTTGCCATGCATTTTGCAGCGCTTGCTCAGTTGCCGGTAACACGGCCAGCGTGGCAACAGGCTGTGTACTATCGCTTTCTAATGCCTCGACCAGCGCCTTCAGCGCTGTATCCATTAATGCCGCAATTCGGGTTGCTTCAATACTTTGGTCAATCTGCAAATCCAGCGTAAAACTGGCCTGCTCGCCCAGATCATTGACAGACAAGTCAAACGGATAGTTGGTTCTCTCACGGGTACTCAACAGGTTGGCGCCTCCCTCTGGAGACGGCTGGGACTGCTCAGTATGGCGATAATTGAGAATGGCACTGAATAAAGGCGTGTTACCACTGATGGCACTATGACTTTGCGCTTCGGCCAGCGAGACTTGTTCGTAAGGCAGTAACGACTGGAGCGCCTCGTTGACTTCATGGAGCGCCACCTGTGCCGATTGCTGTCCCAGCTTAACTTTTAGCGGTAAGGTATTGATCAGCATACCCATCATACGCTCAATGCCCGGCATACCGTTCATCCGCCCCGACATCACAGTACCAAATACCACCTCATCGCGGCCCGTACTGGCGCTCAACACCTGTGCCCAGGCCAGGTGGAACAACGCTGCCGGACTGCATTGCAGACGTCTGGACAAAGCGCGGATCTGTTGTGACAACGCCGGGCTTAGCTCCGTAGCGTACTCTACCACCGCGTTTCCATTGCCGGTCACCTGAGCCAGGCCAAATGGCAGGGTTGGCGTATCGATATCACCAAGCTGCGCAGAGAAAAACTCCGCAGTGTTCAGCTTAGCGCTTTGCGCCATGGAGCGGGCAATAAACTCACGATAAGGCAAAGGAGCGGGCAAATCAGCCTTGTTCTCGGCACTGAGCTCTGCCAACAGTATTTCCAGTGACACATGGTCAGTGATCAGGTGGTGAAACTTCAGCAATGCGTAGACTTTGTCCTGTTCATCCTGCGATGCAACCATTAACTGGATCAGCGGCGCAGACTCGAGGTCAAAGCCATGAGATGCATTTGCCACATACTCTTCAAATTGTACTTTCACCCTTGCTGGCTCAAATGACAGCAGCGTCACAGGCAACTCGGCTTCACGCAATACCACCTGCACAGCCTGCTCGCGGCCGCGCCAGAAGATGGCGGTACGCAGCACATCATGGCGCTTAATCACAAAATTCAGTTCTTCGATGAGCTGAGCCAGCTGTTGTTCGCCATCGAGCTCAAACGCCATAGTACTGACATACGGGTCATGTTGCTGGTTCATGGTATGAACAAACAGCACCCCTTCTTGCAGTGGCGCCAGCGGGTACATATCCTGCACATTAGCTGCACCACCAGGCACCAGGGTAATGATGGCATCAATGCTGTCTTGTGTTAGCTCAATCAGGGGCAGCATCTCAGGCGAGATAGTGCCTGCCTGCGCTGGAATACGGTTTTGCGGCACACTGAACTCAAACTGAGCCTGTGGTTGTGTGTCGAGATGCGCGGCCATCGCACTCAGACTGCTGGCTTTAAACAGGGCCTGTGCCTGGCATTGATAGCCTAGCTGTTTCACCCGGGTCAGCAGCTGCATCACCAACAAAGAGTGGCCGCCCAGTGCGAAGAAATTCGCATCGCGACTGATTTGTTCAACAGGAAGAGTGAGTACGTCGGCCCAAATTGCCGCCAACGTGCGCTCTGTGTCGCTCTGCGGCGGCGCATAGTCGCCGTTTAAATCGGCCTGCGCCGGTGCAGGCAGCGCCTTGCGGTCAATTTTGCCATTGGGTGTCTGTGGCCATTCATCAATCACGACAAAACTAGTCGGTATCATATACTCGGCCAGTGACTGGCTCAGTTCGGTAACAATCGAGTCAGCCAATGCCTGCTTTGTCGTATCCGGTTGTTCGGTAAGCGGCTTAACGTAGGCCACCAGGCGTTGGTTGCCCTGCGGATCAGACAAGGCCATTACCAGTGCCGAATCCACTTCAGTGTGCTCACCAATATGATATTCAATCTCACCCAACTCGATACGCAGGCCGCGAATTTTCACCTGATGATCCATCCGGCCCATATATTCTATGCTGCCATCGTCACGAAAACGCACCAGATCGCCGGTTTTATAAAGTCGTGCACTTGGCAACTCATCTTTAAACGGGTTGTGGATAAAGCGCTCGGCCGTCAGCTCAGGGCGATTATGGTAGCCTCGCGCCAGACCTTCGCCGCCAATGTGCAGCTCACCGCAGGCTCCTTGTGGCAGCAAGTTGAGCGCTTCGTCCAAGATCACTAGCTGAATGTTCTGAATCGGTTTACCAATCGGCACGCTGCTGCCGTATGGCTGAGTGCAATCCCAGTAACTGACATCGATGGCCGCTTCCGTCGGCCCATATAAGTTGTGCAGTTGTGCTTTTGGCAAACTAGCTCTGAATTGTTCAACATGACTTATTTGCAGCGCTTCACCACTACAGAAAACCTGGTTGATGGACGTGCAACGAGCCAGGTCGCCATGCTCCAGCATCACACCCAGCATAGAGGGGACAAAATGCAATTTGGTGATCCCGGTAGTGACAATCAGCTCACTGAGGTATTCCGGCTCTTTATGACCACCCGGTTTTGCAATCACCAGCTCCGCGCCTTTGAGCATGGGCCAGACGAATTCCCACACGGAGACATCAAAACTGTAAGGGGTCTTCTGCAAAATTCGGTCGTCCGGCCCGCAGCCGTATTCGTTGTCCATCCAGTCGATGCGGTTATGCAGCGCCTGATGCTCAACCAGTACGCCTTTTGGTAACCCGGTGGAGCCCGAAGTGTAAATGGTATAGGCCAGGTTTCGGGCGTTAAGACCGATATCGCTCACCGCAATATTGGTATCCGGATAAGCGCTAAAATCAAACTCATCCAGTCGGGTAATGCAGGCTTCGCCAAGGCTCACTCGCTCGGCAACCACAGCGGTGCTCAGTACCACTGCGGTATTGGCATCCTCCACCAGGTGGTTCAGACGCGCCGGAGGCAACTCGGGATCCAATGGCACATAAGCGCCACCGGCTTTGAGAATACCCCAAATGCCGATCACCATGTCCAGCGAGCGCTCAACACACAAGCCCACTAACGAATCCGGTCCGATATTGTGCTCCGCGCGCAGATAATGGGCCAATTGGTTGGCTCTGCTATTGAGCTCACCATAGCTCAGGGTCTGCTCACCAAAGCGCAGCGCAATCTGCTCCGGCGTGGCCGCCGCCTGCTGCTCAAACAGCTCGTGGATACACAGCTCACGCGGATAATCCAGCGCTGTGTCATTCCAGCTATGCAATTGTTGCTGGCGCTCCGCCTCGTCCAGTACACACAGGCTTTGCACCGCTGTATGGCTCTGGCTGTCCAGTAAATCCAGCACCTGAGTCAGGGTCACTTGCAGGTACTGTGCTATGCGCGCCGCCGGGGCACGTTTATCTACCTGCAGCTCAAACCCAAAGCCATCGCCGAAATCATCCACCGAGAGGTTAAACGGATAGTTGGTGCGCTCTTCACTGGCAATCACCTTGAATCCGGCATCCTGCTCCAGCTGCGGTTCTTCCACCGCCGAGTGGCGGTAGTTCAGCATCGCGCTGAACAGGGGCAGCTGAGCGCTCACGCCGCTACAGCGCTGCGCCTCGGCCAGCGACACCTGCTCATACGGCATTAAGGCACGCAGGTCGTCGTTAATTTGTGCCAGCAGGCTCATCGCATCCTGCCCGCTCAGCGACACGCGCAGCGGCAGCGTGTTGATCATCATCCCCATCAGCTGGCTGCTCAGGCCATCGTCGCTCATTCGGCCCGATAATACAGTACCGAACACCACTTCCGACTGACCGCTGCATACGCCCAGCACTTTGGCCCACACCAGATGGAACAACGCCGCCGGACTGCTGTGATACTGGCGGGTCAGGCGGCGAATGCGCTGCGCCTGTGCCTCATCCAGGGTGACATGCACGGTTTCAATGCCCGAGCCGTCATTGAGTACGTCCGTCAGACCATAAGGCAAGGTGGGTTCGCCGACATCCCCCAGCATCTTCGTGAAGAAGGCTTCGGTGTCCAGGCTCGCGGTGCGTGCCAGGGTGCGGCCGACAAATTCCCGATAGGGCACCGGCTCACCCAGACTGGCTTCATTGCCATTCAGCAGCGCCGTTAATTCATGGACCAGAATTTCCAGTGACACGTGATCTGAGATCAGGTGATGCTCACACAGCAGCGCATAATGCTTGCCCTGCGCGGCGTCTTCACACACGCTCAGTTGTAAAAGCGGCGCGTTTTCAAGCTCAATCCACAGCGGCTGCCCGGCCACATAAGCACTGAACGCGCTCCAGACATCCGCTTCCTCGCTGAAGTCCAGCTCAGTTACGGGCAGCGTTACCTCACGCTGTACCACCTGAAGTGCAGTGGTGCGGTTGCGCCACAGGATGGCGGTGCGCAGCACATCGTGGCGGGCAATCAGCGTATTCAGTGCCCACTTAAAGCGCTCAAGAGACTCGCGACTGTCGAATTCAAAGGTGGTGCTGGTAACATATGGGTCCTGCCCTTCACTCATGGTGTGTACAAACAGCACGCCTTCTTGCAAAGGTGCCAGCGGGTAGATGTCCTGAATATTGGCCATGCCACCGGGGATAGCCGCCGCAATATCGTCGAGTTGTTGTTCATCCAGCTCAGTGAGCGTCACCATCTCCGGGGTGATTTGAGTGCAATCTGCCGGAATTAAATTGGCGGGCACACAACTTAGTTCCTCATTCCCAAGTGCCCGAACCTGGCGTGCCATGTCCTGTAGCGTGTGTGCCCTGAACAGGGCCTGCACATCAGCCTGATACTGACGTGCGCGCAGCTGACTGACCAGCTGCATAATCAGCAAGGAGTGGCCGCCCAGCGCAAAGAAATTAGCGTGGACACCCACCTTAGTAGCGTCGAGCGACAACAGCGAAGCGACAATCTCGACCACCATTTTCTCGGCGTCGGTTTGAGGTGCCTGATAAGGCTGCTCCACCGTTTTCACAGGCAGGGCCAGCAGTGCCCGTTTGTCCAGCTTGCCATTGGCGGTCAGCGGCCACTGATCAACGAAACTGTAAGCCGACGGCACCATGTAATCCGGCAGATTGCCGCTCAGGTGCTGTTGCAGTGCGTCAATTAAGCTGATGTCTTGCTCAGCAAGAATGAAAGCCCTAAGTACCTTGCCGCCTTGCCTACCAGCTTCGGCCAACACCACCGCCGACTCTACCTGCTCATGGCTCATCAACTGAGTTTCAATCTCACCCAGTTCGACGCGGAAACCACGGATCTTGACCTGATCATCACTGCGTCCGACAAACTCAATTTCGCCATCTGCGGCCATGCGCACCAGGTCGCCGGTTTTGTATAAACGGGCGCTCAGCGCCGGGTTGGCCGGGTCACAATACGGGTTATCAATAAAACGCTCGGCGGTGAGTTCGCTTTGATGTAAGTAACCACTGGCCAGACACTGACCACTGATGTACAGCTCACCGACCACACCCGGCGGGCATAACGTCAGCTGCTCGCTGAGTACCAGAGTCGCAGTATTGACGTTGGCGCGGCCAATGGGCACCGCGCGCGGCGCATCGTACCCGCCACTGATGGCATAGCCGGAAGCGGTGACCGTGGTCTCGGTCGGACCATAGGTATTAAGCAACACAAAGCCTGGTTTAAGCGACGCCACCGACTGTTTATCCAGCGCTTCACCGCCGACAATCACCTGTCGCAATGCCAGAGACTCAAGCTCCGCTTCGCTCAGCGCCAGCATATGCCAGAACGCCGTGGGTAAGCTGGCCACGCTGATGGCATGGCTGTCACAAAAAGTGATAAAGGCCTCGCGGCTCAGCGACACATCGTCGTTGCGCAGCACCAAAGTGGCGCCCTGAGTCAGCGTCGCCAGCCATTCTTCAACAAAAATATCGAAGTTCATGGTAGAGAACTGCAATACGTTGTCGGCTTCGGTGATTTCGTAGCGCTGCTCACAGTTCGCGGCAAAGTTGATAAGGTTGTGATGGCTTATCATCACGCCCTTGGGGTTACCGGTTGAGCCCGAGGTGTACATCACATAGGCCAGGCTCTCAGGGCTTAGCGCCACATCCGGGTTGCAGATTGGGTAGCCTGCAAACTGGCTGGCATCATCCAGCAGCACTGATGTGACGTTAAAATCGCTCAGCATGGCAGCCACTTTTTGCTGGGTCAGCACCACAGACAGGCCGGTGTCTTCGACCATATAGGCCAGACGCTCCTGCGGATAATCCGGGTCCAGCGGCACATAGGCCCCGCCTGCTTTGAGGATGGCCAGCACCGCCACCATCATTTCCAGCGAGCGACCAACACACAGGCCAACCAAGGTATTCGGGCCCACCTGATGTTCAGCACGTAAATAATGCGCCAGCTGGTTGGCGCGTTCGTTCAACTGCTGATAACTGAGCGCACCATCCCGACACGTCACCGCTGTGCGGAATTCGCTTCGGGCCACTCGCGCTTCAATCAGCTGATGTACCGGAGTAGACGGCAAGGACACGCCCGGTCCACACAGTTGTGTAAGGTGCGCCTGTTGCTCCTGCTTATCCATCAGGGTCAACTGAGCAAGTGCGGTGCTGGCGGCACTGTCACAGAACAGTTGTAGTGCCCGATTCAAATGGCGATTTAACGTCTCTATATAATTTGGCTCAAACAGCGCCAGATCGTAGGTCCAGCGCAGTGTGTAGCCTTCATCCTGTGGGGTAATATCGATATCTATGTCGTACTTCAGCGACACTATCTCGCGCTCATATTGAGCAAAGTGCAGTCCGTCCAGTCCAGCATCGGCCTGATCGCTGACACCAAACTCACTGTCCATAGACAGCATGATCTGAAACAGCGGATCGTGCGACAGGCTGCGCTCCACATTAAGACGCTCAACCAGTTGCTCAAACGGCACATCCTGATTGGCCTGCGCATTGCGATGCACATCGCGCACATGCGCGAAATAGTCTCCCAGCGTGGCATGCCTGGTCTGAGTTCTGAGCACCAGGTTATTGACAAAAAAACCGATCAGCGGCTCCAGCTCACTTTGCAATCGATTGGCAACCGGCGTACCAATCAGAATATCCTGCTGGTTGCTGTGCTGGGCCAGTACCCAGCTCAGCGCACTGTGTACCAGCATAAATGGCGACATCTGGTGGCGCTGTGCCACTGTGCTCAGCTGCGGACTGAGTGCACTGTCAAGGTTAAAGCTCTGGCACCCGGCAGCACTTTGCTTTTCTTCCGGGCGAGGCTGTTTTAAGGGCAGACTGTGGACAGAAGGAGCATCGGCCAGGGTTTCCTGCCAATATGCCAGCTGAGTTTCCAGTACATTTTCCTGTAACCAGGTTTGCTGCCACAGCGCATAGTCTGCGTACTGGATAGTCAGCTCAGGTAATGGATTGGCAGCATTCTGTGCAAACGCCCGATATAAAGTCAGAAACTCCTGACTGAGCAATTCAATTGACCAGCCATCGGAGGCAATATGATGCATATTGAACAGCAACACCCCTGCTTGTTGCGCAGTGCCTGGGTCGGCCAGCAGAATATAGCGCGCCCGCATCATCACATCCCGGGTCAGATCAAACGGGGTACTGAGCTCTCCATCAATCAGGGTTTCAAGCTGCGTCGAACGGGCGCTTGCTTCCAATGCGCTCAAATCGCTCTGTGAAATCGCAAACGCCACATCATCACGAATGTGCTGCCGTGCACCGTTTTCACCTTCCACTATCACAGTGCGCAGTATTTCATGGCGACGGATGATGGCCTGACAGGCGCGCTCGGCCACCGCCAGATCCAGCTTACCCGTAACCGTCAGCAAAGCGGGCATATTATACTGGGCTGCTCCCTGTTGCAGCTGGTCGATAAACCACAACCGGCGCTGTGAAAAAGACAGTGGTGCAAACGTCTGGTACTGCTCAGTACGCGGCGTAATAGCCTGGCGCTTGGGCTGTGTTTCGCTGTCGCTTAAATAATCTAGTAATTGTGTTTTATTCTCTCTGATCAGTTGCGCAATCTCTGCTGTGACTGCGCCCTTTTCAGCTTCGACTACAAGTGACCCGTCAGAGACACTCACCAAAATCAACTTTTCCTGAAGCAGACTGACTAACTGTTGCGGTTTCATTAAAACACAATCCTTTCTACATTATCTGATTGTTCTAACTTGTCTTTCAGAGCCTGAGCAGCGTGCAGCTCGTCTAACTGCAAGGCTTGTTCAGCCACCGAGGTGTACTTAAATAACTGTTTGATGGTCAGCGCGCAGTCAAACTTGGCCTCTATTTCTTTCATCAGTTTGACGACCAGCAAAGACTGACCACCCAGTGAGAAGAAACTCGCCTGCGTGCTGATATGCGCTTCATCCAGGCCAAGTACCTGCGACCAGATAGTCACCAGAGTCCGCTCGGTGTCGCTGTCAGGCGCAACGTATTCACCACCGAGCCCGGCGTGCTCCGGAGCAGGCAGGGCTTTACGGTCAATTTTGCCGTTGGGCGTTTGTGGCCATTCTTCCAGCAGCACAAAACTGGCCGGGATCATATACTCAGCAAGAGACTCACCCAGTTGTGCTTTGATAGAATCAATAAGTGCTTGCCGGGTATCGTCTGTACCCAGCGAGTGCGGTTTAACATAGCCGACCAGGTGCTGATTACCCTGTTGGTCACCCAGTGCCATCACCAGTGCGGAGTCGACTTCGCAATGCTCACCGATGTGATACTCAATCTCGCCAAGCTCAATGCGCAACCCGCGGATCTTCACCTGATGGTCAATACGCCCCATGTATTCAATAATGCCATCAGCACGGTAACGAACCAGATCGCCGGTTTTATACAGGCGCTGACTGCTGCCTGGCTGGCTGTCATCGTAAAACGGGTTGGCGATAAAGCGCTCCTCTGTCAGGTCTGCGCGATTGTGATATCCACGTGCCAGACCATCACCGCCTATGTGTAACTCGCCACAGGCGCCTTTTGGCAACAAGTTCAGCGCCTCATCAAGGATGTATAGCTGGATATTCTGGATTGGCCGACCAATAGGCACGCTGCTGCCATGAGGCTGCGCGCAGTCCCAATAGCTGACGTCAATGGCCGCTTCGGTCGGGCCATAGAGGTTATGAAGCTGCGCCGCTGGCAGCATGGTTTGGAACTGCTCAACATGGCTGATCTGCAAGGCTTCACCACTACAGAAGACCTGCTGGATTGACGTACAACGGCTCAAGTCACCATGCTCCAGCATGACGCCCAGCATAGACGGCACAAAGTGCAATTTGGTGATGCCTGTCTCAACAATCAGGTCGCTCAGGTAGCCCGGGTCTTTGTGGCCGCCCGGCTTAGCAATCACCAGCTCTGCACCTTTGAGCATCGGCCAGACAAACTCCCACACCGACACATCAAAGCTGTAAGGCGTTTTCTGTAGTATCTTGTCGTCGGGTCCGCAATGATATTCATTGTCCATCCAGTCGATGCGGTTATGCAGCGCCTGGTGCTCAAGCAGCACGCCTTTGGGCATACCCGTAGAGCCTGAGGTGTAAATGGTATAGGCCAGGTTGCGGGCGCTCAGGCCAATGTCGCTCGGTGCAATATCGGCATCGCTGTAGGCGTGATAATTAAAGCCATCAAGCTCAATAACACAGGCCTCGCCCAGCATAACACGCGCAGCGACCTCTTGCGTGCTGAGCACGACCCGGGCACTGGCATCGGCAACCAGATAGTTCAGCCTGGCGCTGGGTAACTCAGGATCCAGCGGCACATAAGCTCCGCCGGCTTTCAAAATCCCCCAGATCCCAATGACCATTTCAAATGAGCGTTCTACACACAGCCCCACTAAAGTGTCTGGTCCAACGCCGTGTTCATTGCGCAGATAATCTGCAAGCTGGTTCGCTCTGGTATTAAGTTCACGATAGCTCATGGTCTGAGCGCCAAAACGTAAAGCTGTCTGATTGGGCGATTTTACAACCTGCTGCTCAAACAATTCGTGGACACACAGCGCTTGATCATATTCCCGCACCGTATCATTCCATTGGTGTAACTGTTCATAACGTTCCTGTTCAGATAGCAGCGGGAGTGTATCCATCGGGTTGGCTAGCTGAGCCTGAGTCAGTCGCGCCAGATATCTGAGTACGCCTTGCAGATGTTTATCCAGCGCTGCGATGTGTTGCTCCGTGAACAGAGCACAATCATACAACCAGTTGACGGTCAGTCCGGCCTCATCCAGGTCGATATTAATTTCAATATCAAACTTGGTCGAACAGGCCTGTGGCAGTCTTGGGGTAAACGTCAGTCCTGCCAGTCCCTGCTCTGGTTGCTCTGCCAGGGCAAATTCTGAGTTGGTTGTCAGCATTATCTGGAACACCGGACTGTAAGCCGTTGAACGCGGGATCTGTAACGCATCAACCAGCTGTTCAAACGGCACATCCTGATGCGATTGTGCACCAATATGAGCGTCTTTCACATGAGCAAGATAGTCACCCAGACTAGAATGATGGGTGTTCACACGCAGTACCAGAGTATTGGCAAAGTATCCGATAAGACCAGCCACTTCTGGCTGGGCACGATTCGCCACCGGCGTGCCAATCACAATATCCTGCTGATTACTGTGCCGCGACAAAACATAGGCCAGCGCACTGTGTACCAGCATAAATGGCGTGATCCGCGCCGCTTCGGCAAACGCTTTGAGACCCTGACTCAGCGAGCCTGGCAATAGACTGGTGAAGCCATTGGCATTGAATGCTTTTTCTTCCGGACGGGCTTTATCCAGTTGCAGACTATGCACCGCCGGCGCATCAGCCAATGTTTCACGCCAGTAATTGAGCTGTGTTTCCAGCGCTTTTGCCCCTCCTTGCTCCTGACTCAGCCAGTCGCGTTGCCACAAGGCATAATCGGCATACTGGATAGCTAAAGGCAACAAGGAAGCCTCGGTGCCCTGAGTGGCAGCTTGGTACAGCGCCATAAACTCGTTCGACATCAGCTCAACTGACCAGCCATCCGAGGCAATATGGTGCATATTGAACGCCAGCACACCACGCTGCGCCTCACCCTGAGCGGCATAATTCAGCAGGATATACTGAGCACGCAGCATCAGGTCGCTATCCAGCTTAAATGGCGTTAACGCATCTTCTTTGAGCAACTGACTGAGCCGGTCTGCTTTGGTGTGCTCATTCAGGTCGCTTAGGTCATGCAGAGTCAGCGTCAGCTGCACCTTACTGCGGATCAGTTGGACAGGCTCCGCATCCTGTTCCAGATATACTGTACGTAACGCTTCATGCCGGGCAATCAGGCAATTTAACGCGGCTTGTGCCGCATCCAGGTCTAACTCGCCATCAACATCAAATGCCACCGGCATATTGTACTCGGCACTGCTGCCATTGAGTTTATCGATAAACCACAGACGCTGCTGAGCAAACGATAATGGCAGGTGGGCATTTGCCTCACGAGGTTGCGCAACAATGGGTGGCTGCACCACAGTATTAGCCTGCTGCGCGACCCGCAGCGCTTGCTGTGCAATGGTGGTGGCCGCAAAGATATCCTTCACGCTCAGCTCACAGTTGAGTTGCTCGCGGATCCCCGCAAGCAGCTTCATAAGGAGTAAAGAATGCCCGCCAAGCTCGAAGAAATTCGCCTCGACGCTAACCTGACTGTGCTCAAGCTTAAGCAACTCGGCCCAGATCCCAACCAGGGTGTACTCGGTATCATTACGCGGGGCAACATACGCTTGCTGAGCAAGTCCGCTATCTGGCGCAGGCAAGGCGCGCCTGTCGACCTTGCCATTGGCTGTCAGCGGCCATTGCTGCACAGTGACGATAGCGCCTGGTAGCATGTATGCCGGTAACTGCTCACCAAGCGCCTCTTTTAAATGGCTTAGCCAGTGCTCATCAGCACTGTCCTGCGCACTTTTGACATAGGCAACCAGTTGCAGTGTGCCATCCACAGCAGGTACAGCCAGTACCAGGGCTGAGTCAACCATGGTCAGCTCGGCGATACGGTTTTCAACTTCGCCCAGTTCAATGCGGTGACCGCGAATTTTCACCTGGTCATCCTGACGGCCCAGATAATGCAGCTCGCCCTGCTCGTCATAACGCGCTAAATCACCAGCACGATACAAGCGTTCACCCAGCCAGGGATAGCGTCCCCTGTCGAATGGGTTGTCAATAAAACGTTCAGCACTGAGTGCTTCGCGGTTCAGGTAGCCCAGTGCCAGGCCAGCCCCGCCGACATAGATTTCGCCCGCACACCCTTTAGGTACCAGCTTTAACGCGTCGTCCAGCAATACAATATGCTGGTCGCGCAGCGGTCTGCCGATATTGATTTGCGCACCCGGCTCAATGCGTTTATAGGTCACATGTACTGTGGTTTCTGTGATCCCGTACATATTAATCAGCTCAGTTGGCTGACTCGCAAAGTGCGTCCACCATTGGGTAACGTGACTTGGCGTAAGCCCTTCCCCACCAAATACGATGCTACGCAATGAGGGCAGCGCCTGCCGGGTCGCAACCAGATATTCGGTGAGCTGTTTAAAGGCACTCGGCGTCTGGTTAAGAATGGTCAGTGCGTTGCGCTGACACAGTTCTACAAACAACTGACTGTCTTTGACTTCATCCAGGCTCGGCATCAGCAGTTTGCCGCCAAACAACAAGGCGCCCCAGATCTCCCAGACACTGAAATCGAAGGCAAAGGAGTGGAACACACACCAGCAATCGTCTTCACTGAAGTTAAAATCGGGCTGAGTCACATCAAACAAACGGCCCACATTACGGTGGGTTTGCAGCACCCCTTTTGGTTTGCCCGTGGAGCCTGAGGTGTAAATGACATAAGCCAGGTTGTCTGATGTATGCGCTGCCAGCTGCACATTATCGGTGCTGTAGCCGGTTAGTGGCAGCTGATTAAGGTCGATAACAGGCGTGTCTTGTATCGCTAACGCATCAGCTACCTGATCTTCACTCAGCACCAGTACCACACCAGCATCCTGACAGATAAAATCGAGACGCTCTTGCGGGTAATTTGGATCAAGCGGCACATAAGCACCACCGGCTTTAAGTATTGCCAGTATGCCCACAATCATATTAACGCCGCGACCCACACACAGGCCTACCAGAGTATCCGAGCGGATATCGTGTGCGTCAATCAGGTAGTGTGCCAGTGCGTTCGCCCGCGCGTTCAGTTCATGATAGGTCAGCGACTCTTGTTGGTACACCAGTGCAGTGCGCTCGCCAACTCTGGCCACCTGACGCTCGAATCGGGCCTGAATACTGCTCACGCTATCTATGCTTACCACTTCGCCGACATTCGCCAGCATCAGGGCATCCTGCTGTGCCTCAGTCAGTACCGCCAGCTGTGCCACAGGTGTGTCTGACTCTTTATTCAGTGCACTCAGTAACTGTTCGATGGCGCAAGCAACATAGTCACACACCGCGTTAATATCAACAGAGCGCTCAACCTGCAGGTTGAAAGAAAAACCCTCACCCCAGTCATCTACACATAAGTTAAATGGATAGTTAGTGCGCTCTCTGGCGGCTGTGGCCTGTGCGCCGTCTTGCGCTGACGCTTCAGCCAGACGGGAGTGACGATAATTGAAAATGGCGCTGAATAACGGTGTTTGTGTGCTGACACCACTGCATGCCTGCGCTTCAGTCAGCGATGCCTGCTCGTAAGGCATTAACCCGAGCAGAGACTTGTCGACCTGCTCTAACAGCACTGCTGCCGGTTTATCAGCCAGATTAACACGCAGAGGCAGGGTATTGATCATCATCCCCATCATCTGCTCAATACCCTGCTGGCCACTCATTCTGCCCGACAACACAGTACCAAATACCACATCCCGGCTCTGACTACAGGCCGACACTACCATGGCCCAGGCCAGGTGGAAAAATGCCGCCGGGCTCATGCCTCGCTGTTGCATCTGGGTGCGGATCTGTTGCGATTGCTCCAGAGTCAGCTCAACATGCAAATCGTTACAATGCAGCTCATCGGCTTGGGTGCTGTCCAGCCCAAACGGATGGCAGGGCGTGTCGATATCACCCAGTTGCTCGGTAAAATAGTCACGGGTATTCAGGTGCTCGGCATTGTGCAGTGTTTGAGCAATAAATTGTCGATACGCCAGAGGTTCTGGCAATTGCCGGAAGGCTTGCTCATCCATTGCCAGCTCAGTCATAATCATTTCAACTGAGATATGATCGAGCAAAATGTGGTGCTCTTTAAGCACGCCACAGTATTTATCTGTGACGGGGTCGTGGGCCAGCTCCAGTTGCACCAAAGGCGCCAGCTCCAGATCCATACGATGTATGCCTTGTGCCACGTAAGCGTCTAGTTTTTGTCTGGCATCTTGCTGACCAGAGAAAGACAACCAGGTTGGCAGCAATTCACAATGGCGCAACACCAGCTGTAAAGGGGCTTGACGCTCGCGCCACGCGACCAATGTACGCAGCACATCATAGCGTGCAATGATCTGATTGAAACGTGTGACAAACCGGTCAATTTCATCTTTGCAGCCAAACTCCAGTGTGATGGTAGTCACATAAGGGT
Source organism: Pseudoalteromonas sp. R3 (assembly GCF_004014715.1). NCBI lineage: Bacteria > Pseudomonadati > Pseudomonadota > Gammaproteobacteria > Alteromonadales > Pseudoalteromonadaceae > Pseudoalteromonas > Pseudoalteromonas sp. R3. Next base: position 884,147 of record NZ_CP034834.1, on the reverse strand, counting down.
CGGTTTTTTCCGTTGCACTATGAACCAGGAAAATACTCTCCTGCAAAGGAGCCAGCGGATAGATATCCGCGATGTTTGCAGCCCCGCCGGGAATGCGCTGTGCCAGCGAATCCAGCTCGCTCTGAGTCATCGAGGCCAGCGTTACCATGTCCGGGGTGATCCGTGTACATTGCGCCGGGATGCCATTTTGCGGCAGTTCAGGGGCGCTCTGCGGTGAGCCATCAGTGATGGTTTTGGCCATTTCGCCCAACACCCGGGCATTAAACAGCGCCTGTACCGAGGTGCTCCAGCCTTGCTTTTTCAACCGGCTGACCAACTCCATCACCATCAGTGAATGCCCGCCTAACTCAAAGAAGTTGGCGGCCATGCTGACTTCGTCAAGCTCAAGGGTTAACAGCTCAGCACATAACTCGGCCAACACCTTTTCCTGCTCGGTGATTGGGGCCACATATGCCACTTCATAGCCGAGACTTTGCGGCACTGGCAGCGCTTTACGATCAATTTTACCGTTGGGCGTTTGTGGCCACTCGTTTAACAATACGAAATTTGCCGGGATCATATAATCGGCCAGCGACTCACCCAGCTGTTCCTGTACAGAGGCAATCAGCGCCTGCTGTGTCTCTTCAGTCAATTCAGCAGACGGCTTAACGTAGGCAACCAGTCTCTGATTACCTTTATCATCCTTCATTGCCAGGACCAGGGCTGAATCGACCTGTGCGTGCTCACCAATGTGGTATTCGATTTCACCCAGCTCAATGCGCTGACCCCGGATCTTGACCTGATGGTCCAGCCGCCCCATATATTCAATGTTGCCGTCTTCACGAAAACGCACCAGGTCGCCGGTTTTATACAGACGTTTACCGGGGCTTTGCGGATAAAATGGATTGGCGATAAAGCGCTCTTCGGTCAACTCAGGGCGGTTATGATAGCCCCTTGCCAGGCCATCACCACCAATGTGTAACTCGCCGCAGGCGCCTTGTGGCAATAGATTAAGCCCATCGTCCAGTATGTATAGCTGAATATTCTGGATGGGCTTACCGATAGGAATGCTGCTGCCGTGGGGCAAAGCACAATCCCAGTAGCTGACATCGATGGCTGCTTCCGTCGGACCATAGAGGTTGTGCAGCTGCGCCTCAGGCAGCCGGACTTTAAACTGCTCTACATGGCTTACCTGCAGGGCCTCTCCACTACAGAACACCTGCCTGATAGTACTGCACCTGGCCAGGTCGCCATGCTCCAGCATCACACCCAGCATAGAGGGAACAAAGTGCAATTTAGTTACACCCGTTTTCTCAATCAGCTCGCTCAGATAAGCGGGGTCTTTGTGTCCGCCCGGTTTAGCGATAACCAGCTCGGCCCCTTTGAGCATAGGCCAGACGAATTCCCATACCGAAACATCAAAACTGTAGGGCGTTTTTTGTAAGATTTTATCCTGTGGCTCACACCCGTATTCATTGTCCATCCAGTCGATGCGGTTATGCAGCGCCTGATGTTCCAGCAACACGCCCTTGGGTTGACCGGTGGAGCCCGAGGTATAAATGGCATAGGCAAGATGATTGGCTGTCAGGCCGATGTCGCTCACCGCAATATTCGAACCCGAGTATGCAGCAAAGTCGAAGCCGTCCAGTGCAATGACCGTCGCATCGCCGAGCGATACCCGCTCAATCACCTCTTGTGTACTTAACACCACATTAGCGCTGGCATCTTCAATCAAATAATTCAGCCGACCAGATGGCAATTCAGGGTCCAGTGGCACATACGCACCGCCAGCCTTGAGAATGCCCCAGATGCCAATCACCATCTCAAATGAGCGCTCGGTGCACAAGCCAACCAGAGTATCAGGGCCGATGTTATGCTCAGTACGCAGATAATGCGCCAGCTGATTCGCTTTGGTATTGAGTGACTCATAGCTCATGGTAAGTCCGTCAAAACGCAAGGCGATAGCATCCGGCGTGGCTTTGGCTTGCTGTTCAAATAATTCATGGACACACAACTGGCGAGGGTAGGCACGCTGTGTATCATTCCAGTCAGCAAGTTGCTGCTTACGTTCGGCGTCAGACAGCAATGATAATGCGCTTAGCTTTCCAGACACGTCAGCTGGTGTCAGCCTGGCCAGCTGTGTCAACACCGTACTCAGGTGCTGGGCGATGGCGGCCACACGGTGTGCACGATACAAGGCTGTATCATAGGTGATTTCTATCGCCACGCCCTGCTCGTTTAGCGAGACTTCAATTTCCAAATCAAACTTAGTCGTCACACTGCTGGCAGGGCGCTGCGCGATTTGTAAACCATCCAGTGCCAATTGCTGATCTCTGACACCATAATCAGAATTGGTGGTCAGCATGATCTGAAACAGCGGCGCATGGGCGCCGCTGCGAGGAACGTTAAGCTTTTCGACCAGCTGCTCAAAAGGCACATCCTGATTGGCCTGAGCGCCCAGATGCACCGATTTAACATGAGCAAAATAATCGCCAATACTGGACTGCCCGGTATTGACTCGCAGCACCAGGGTATTAGCAAAGTAACCAATCAAGCCCTCTAACTCTGCGTGTCCCCGGTTGGCGATCGGGGTGCCGATGACAATATCATTGCTGTTGCTGTGCCGTGATAATACATAGGCCAGTGCACTGTGGATGAGCATAAAGGGCGTTAACTGGTGCTGTCGGGCTAAGTTTTGCAGCGCTTGTGCTTCAGTGGCTCCCAGCTCACTACGCACCAGATCACCGTGCAGTTGCTTAGTGGCAGGTCGTTCAAAGTCCGGTATGATCCCGTGTACCGCAGGTGCGTCGGCTAAACTTTGCTGCCAGTATGACAGCTGCTCAGCAAGCGCTTGCTGGGTCAGGGTCTCACGCTGCCAGTGTGCGTAATCCGCATATTGCAGCGGCAATGGCGTCCAGCTGGGAAGCTGTCCGCTGACTCTGGCCTGATACGCCTGAATGAACTCACCGGTCAGAATTTCCATCGACCAGCCATCCGATACAATATGATGCATATTGAGCAGTAACACGCCCTGCTGGGTGCCATCATTGTACTGGTGAGTACACAGGTAGGTCACTCTGAACAGCACATCTTTAGTCAAATCAAACGGCTTGAGGGTATCGCGCTCTATGTGTGCAGCCAGCTCTGTCGCCTGCTCGTCGCTATTACTCAAATCAATTTGGTGGATATTAAGCGCCACATCCTCGCGTATCGTCTGTCTTGGTCCATCTTCAGAGTCATAGTAACCGGAGCGCAAAATAGTGTGGCGCGCCATTATGTCGTTGAATGCATCTTCCACAGCCGCTAAATCCACTCGACCCTGCACATCCAGTGCAAGGGGGATATTATACTCGGCTGAAGGCCCTCGTAGTTGCTCTAAGAACCACAGGCGCTGCTGTGAAAAAGACAACACGCTGTGTGTTAGCCCCAGAGCAGGAATATTGCCTGTAGACTGAGTTAACACAGTTGCTTTTTCTGCCTGCTGGCTCAACAGCTCAATAAGCTGAGTTTTGTTTTCCTTGAGTGCGCTTCTCAGCTCATCAGTCATACTGCCTTTTGCTGCTTTAAACTTGAGTTTGCCCTGCTCGACATACAGATGAACGCCCTGTGATATCGCTAACTCGAAAGCCTGATGTACATTCATTAAATCTCACCATCCTCAACTAAATCCTGATCGCAGATACTGTCTGCCGCCTGCGCATTGAGCTGTTGCATTCGCAGCAAGTCAATGTGCTGGGCCAGCTGGGCCAGCGACTGCGCCGTAAAAATGTCCTGCATGTCTATCTGTTGTAGCTGTAATTCCGGGTCCGACGTGATAGCTCTGACCAGCTTACTAACCAGCAGGGAGTGACCACCCAGCGCAAAGAAATTGGCTGAGGTACTGATTTCACTTTCCTGCAAATGCAGTAACTGCGCCCAGATAACCACCAAACGCTTTTCGCTGCTGGTTTCGGGCGCTATGTACTCCCCTTCAATCGCGGTCATGTCCGGCTCAGGCAGTGCGCGCTTATCAATCTTGCCATTACTGGTCAAAGGCCACTGTGATACTGGCACAAACATCCCGGGTACCATGTAATCAGGGAGTCTGTCTGCCAGTTCTGTTTTGATCCGCTGGATTGCAGCCTGACTGTCATTAATATTTTCATGGCCAGAGGCCGTATTAACAGCGATTTGGTTGCTAAGCTGCACATAGGCCACTAAGTGTTTGGCTCCCGTTGCACTGGTCACAACAGTGACCACCGCGGCATCCACATCAAGACACTCACTCAGTAAACCTTCTATTTCACTGATTTCGATTCTGAAGCCCCGGATCTTGACCTGCTGGTCGATACGCCCCAGATATTCCAGCTCGCCATCGGGTAAATATCGGACCAGGTCCCCTGTTTTATACAAGGTTTCGGTTACACATTTATTGTGGCCATCGAAATAAGGATTCGGCACAAATCGCTCAGCGGTTTGCTCAGGTAACTGGTGATAACCCCGCGCCAGACCAACACCACTGATGTACAGCTCACCGACTACCCCCGGTGACAACAAGGCCTGATTACTGTCCAGCACAAAGGCACTGGTATTTTTCAGGGGCTTACCTATGGTGACTTTCTGCCCGGGACGCAATTCAGCCCAGGTTGCACAGATAGAGATCTCAGTCGGGCCGTAGGCATTGACCATCCGGTAGGAGCCCCCCCACTGCTCAACCACTTCCTGATCACAGGCTTCTCCACCCACAGCCAGCGCTTTAAGTGCTAAGTCATCACGAAACTCCATCATGGCCAGAAATGCCGGAGGCAACAGCACATGGGTAATGGCTTCGCTGTGAAGTAACTGAGTAATACTCTCCGGAGACAAACGCTGAACACTGTCAGCAATGACCAAAGTGGCGCCACTCAACAACGCCATCACATATTCCCAGGTCCCTGCATCAAAGCTCATAGAAGCAAAATGTAAGACCTTGCTTTGCTCATCTACTTTCAGGTAGTGACGGTGGTTAAACGCAATATTCACTATCCCCTTATGCTCAAGCAGCACGCCCTTCGGCTTACCCGTCGAGCCCGAGGTGTAAATGGCATAGGCCAGATTTGACGACGTCAGCCCCTTTACCAACTCACTTGGATTATAGGTGGGGTAATCAACAAAGGTCTGAACCACTTGTGCATTACCAAGTCCGTCAATACAAATGCTGTGGTAATCGGTTAAATCCAGTTGTTCGATAATAAAGTGCGTTGAAAGGATGATTTTAACACCGGAATTTTCCATCATATAGGTGACACGCTGACGCGGATAGGCCGGATCCAGTGGTACGTATGCCGCACCGGCTTTGAGGATAGCCAGAGTACCTATGATCATTTCCAGCGAGCGCTCAACACACAAGCCAATAAAGGTATCCGGGTAACCTGATATTCACGAGTCAGGAAATGGGCGAGCTGGTTGGCACGCTCATTAAGCTCACGATAGGTCAGCTGTTTACTGCCAAACTTAACGGCAATCTGATCAGGCGTCTGCATCGCCTGCTGCTCAAATATCTCATGAATACACTGCTCGAGAGGATAATCAGCAGCATTGTTATTCAGACCATCGATCAGATAGGATTCGAGCTTGTCACCCAGAATAGACAGACGATTCAAAGGCAAGGTGCTACGTGTCTGAGCAGACATATCTGCCAGAGCTATCAGGGCATTGTTAAAGTGTTCACTTAGCTGCTCTACAAATTCAGCGTCGAACAAGGCCACGTCGTAGTTCCAGATGGTCTCAATCTGCTTATCGCTGATATTCAGCGCAATTTCCATATCGAATTTGATGGCCGGATGACTGCCCTGAAGCGGAGACAGGCTCAAGTCTGGCAGATTCAGTAAAGATGATTCATCGGCGCCGTCGGTAAACTTGTCATTGGTGGTCAGCATGATCTGCACCAAAGGCGTATAAGACGAAGTACGTGGCAGATTCAAGGCATCAATGAGCTGCTCAAAAGGCACGTCCTGATTGACCTGGGCGTTCATATGCACCTGACGAACATGAGCAAAGTACTCGGCCAGAGTGCTGTGACAGGTGTTCAGGCGCAGTGCCAGGGTATTGACAAAACAACCAATCAACGGGCTCAGAGCCTCATCGGCGCGGTTTGCTACCGGCGTGCCAATGACAATATCTGACTGGTTGCTGTGACGGCTAAGTACCACACCCAAAACAGCGTGCATCAACATAAACGGGCTCAGATGAGCCTGTCTGGCTACCTCGCCCAGTTGCTGTGCTACATACGCAGGCAAGGTGGCAGTGACATGTGCCCCCTGTGTTTGTTTTACTTCCGGGCGATGATGCTGGGTCGGCAGGCTGTGTGCCAGCGGTGCATCTTCCAGCGCCTGCTGCCAGTATGTCAGTTGCTTCTCAAATTCGCCGCCCTGCATTTTGTCTCTTTGCCACACGGCAAAGTCGGCGTATTGCAGTGCCAGTTCAGGTAACGGGTTTACCTGCTCAGCTGAATAGGCCCGATACAGAGTCACAAACTCATTGATCAATACATCCATAGACCAGCCGTCAGAAGCAATGTGGTGCAGCGTCAGCAACAACACGCCTTGCTGAGTATGGCCGGTTCCCTGAAGCTTGAGATACTGACCGCGGATCGAAAGTTGTTGGGTCAAATCAAATGGACGCTGCGCCTCTTCAAGCAGACACTGAGACAGCTGCGCCTGCTGTTGCTCACCTTCACAGTCACTGAGATCGACAAAGCTCAGAGTAACATCACTGTTTTGCAAAACATGCTGACGCACTTCATCATCCTGCTCACGATAAACGGTGCGCAGGATCTGATGGCGTGCCACGATAGTGCTGAGCACCTTTTCAACCAAAGTCAGTTCCAGTGCGCCTTCAACATTCAGCGCAACAGGCATATTGTATTGACTTTGACCTGATTGCATTTGCTCCAGCAGCCAGAAGCGCTGCTGAGTATAAGAGAGGACGCAGCCATCCGGATAGTGTCCGGGTTGCGGCCTTTGCGACTCGCTGTCTGCGCTTTGTGCATGAGACAGAAATGCGATGATTTCGGCCTTGTTTGCTATGATGTCCTGCTTCAGCGTGGCCGGAAATTCGGCCACCGTCAGGTCAAAATGTAACGCGCCCTCTTTGGCATACAGATAAACGCCTTGGTCTGCTGCCGATTTAACTAATTGTGCAATCATTATAGTGTTCCACTCATCATTACCGATTCATTGGCTTTTTTGTCTTCGAGATATTTTTGGGCCTGCTTGCTCTCAATTACCTGTGAAAGGACCGCTAATTCTGCAGCGTCGTAAATTTCCCGTAATGTCAGCTCGATTTCGAACTGGGTTTTAATCGCACCGGCCAGCTTGATTAGATACAGGGAATGGCCGCCCAACTCGAAGAAGTTAGCGCAGGTACTGATCTGCTCAGATTCCAGTCCAAGCAACTCACTCCAAATTGCCACCAGGGCATGTTCTGTATCGTTTTGTGGTGCAATGTACTCTTGTCCTGCCAACATACCTTGCGGCGCCGGCAGGGCTTTTTTATCTATTTTTCCGTTTGGCGTCAGAGGCCATTCGTCTATCAACACGAACTGGCCCGGGATCATATGTGCCGGTAATTCACCTTCCAGCGCATGCTTAACATCACTCAACCAGGCTTGTTGCTGTGTTTCCTCTTTTGTATCACGCGTGATACAAGGTTGCAGATACGCGACCAAATATTGTCCGCCACCTGTGTGCTCCCGGGCCATCACTAAAGACGTCACCACGTCAGGATGGTTATTAAGTCGGTGTTCAATTTCACCCAACTCAATCCGGAAGCCCCGGATCTTGACCTGATCATCTATCCGGCCAATGAATTCTATACGGCCATCTTCGCAATAACGGACCAAATCGCCGGTGCGATACAAACGCCTGCTGTTATTAACTCCCGCCGCTTCATAGTAAGGGTTGTCGATAAAGCGCTCGGCCGTCAATTCAGGACGGTTCAAATACCCCCGCGCGACACCGGCACCACCCAGATAAAGCTCACCCACACTGCCCGTCGGTAACAGCTCTTGTGCGCTGCCAAGCACATACGCCTGACTGTTTGCAATCACCCGACCAATATCCGGCACCTGGCTCAAGGCAGACGTAAAACGCGCCGCCGTCGAATAAGTAGTATCTTCCGACGGACCATAGAGGTTGCATACGGCAACCCCCGGACACGCTTCTAATATCTGATTCACCTGTTGCGCTGTCAGTGGCTCACCCGCCAGGTTAATCACTTTAACCCCTTGCGGCACCGCACCCACTTCCAGTAAGGCTTTCATTGCCGACGGCACGGTATTGATCATGCTGATATCAAGCTGCTGCTCGGCCAGTGCCATGGCATTGTTTACTATCACGCTTTGATAACCAAAGCACAGCGGCAAGAACAGCTCATAAATCGACAAATCAAAGTTCAGTGACGTCGATGCCAGCACTTTATCCAGCTCAGCATCGCTGTAGGCTTGTTTCGCCCACTGCAACATAGCCACAGTATTGCAATGCTCAATCATCACGCCTTTTGGTTTACCCGTCGACCCTGAGGTGTAGATCAGATAAGCCAAGCTCTGGGCACACACACCCGTTTCTGCTCGCGTCAAATCGTGTGCAGGATAAGCAGAAAATATGTCGTGATTATGAGACTCTGGTGCGTCCAGTAAAACGACGTTAGCATACCCCAGCGTTACCTCTTCTGCAACATTCTGTTGACTTAATACAACATTTAGACTGGCATCCTCAATCAGGTAGGCCAGGCGCGATTGTGGGTAGTTGGGATCCAGCGGCACATAAGCGCCACCGGCTTTGAGAATACCCCAAATGCCGATCACCATGTCCAGCGAGCGCTCAACACATAAGCCCACTAACGAATCCGGCCCGACCTTGTGCTCTGCGCGCAGATAATGGGCCAATTGGTTGGCTCTGGCATTGAGTTCGCCATAACTCAGGGTCTGCTCACCAAAGCGCAGCGCAATCTGCTCCGGCGTGGCCGCCGCCTGGTGCTCAAACAGCTCGTGGATACACAGCTCACGCGGATAATCCAGCGCTGTGTCATTCCAGCTATGCAATTGTTGCTGGCGCTCCGCCTCGTCCAGTACACACAGGCTTTGCACCGCTGTATGGCTCTGGCTGTCCAGTAAATCCAGCACCTGAGTCAGGGTCACTTGCAGGTACTGTGCTATGCGCGCCGCCGGGGCACGTTTATCTACCTGCAGCTCAAACCCAAAGCCATCGCCGAAATCATCCACCGACAGATTAAACGGATAGTTGGTGCGCTCTTCACTGGCAATCACCTTGAATCCGGCCTCCTGTTCCAGCAGCGACTCCTCCGTTGCAGAGTGACGGTAGTTTAGCATCGCGCTGAACAGGGGCAGCTGGCCACTCACGCCGCTACAGCGCTGCGCCTCGGCCAGTGACACCTGCTCGTACGGCATCAGGGCACGCAGGTCATCATTGATTTGCGCCAGCAGGCTCATCGCATCCTGCCCGCTCAGCGACACGCGCAGCGGCAGGGTATTGATCATCATCCCCATCAGCTGGCTGCTCAGGCCATCGTCGCTCATTCGGCCCGATAACACAGTACCAAATACCACCTCCGACTGGCCGCTGCATACGCCCAGCACTTTGGCCCACACCAGATGGAACAACGCCGCCGGACTGCTGTGATACTGGCGGGTCAGGCGGCGAATACGCTGCGCCTGTGCCTCATCCAGGGTGACATGCACGGTTTCAATGCCTGAGCCGTCATTGAGCACATCGGTCAGACCATAAGGCAAGGTGGGTTCGCTGACATCCCCCAGCATCTTCGTGAAGAAGGCTTCGGTGTCCAGGCTCGCGGTACGTGCCAGGGTGCGACCGACAAATTCACGATAAGGTACCGGCTCACCCAGGCTGGTTTCATTGCCATTCAGCAGCGCCGTTAATTCATGGACCAGAATTTCCAGTGACACGTGATCTGAGATCAGGTGATGCTCGCACAGCAGCGCATAGTGCTTGCCCTGCGCGGCGTCTTCACACACGCTCAGTTGTAAAAGCGGCGCGTTTTCAAGCTCAATCCACAGCGGCTGCCCGGCCACATAAGCACTGAACGCGCTCCAGACATCGTTTGCCTCACTGAAGTCCAGCTCAGTTACAGGCAACGTTACCTCGCGCTGTACCACCTGAAGTGCGGTAGTGCGGTTGCGCCATAAAATGGCGGTGCGCAGTACATCGTGGCGGGCAATGAGGGCATTGAGTGCCCACTTAAAGCGTTCGAGCGACTCGTGGCTGTCGAATTCAAAGGTGGTGCTGGTAACATACGGGTCCTGCCCTTCACTCATGGTGTGCACAAACAGCACGCCTTCTTGCAGCGGTGCCAGCGGGTAGATGTCCTGAATATTGGCCATGCCACCGGAGATGGTTGCCGCAATATCGGCCAACTGTTGTTCATCCAGCTCAGTGAGCGTCACCATCTCCGGGGTGATTTTGCTACAGTCCGCCGGAATTAAATTGGCGGGCACACAGCTTGATTCCTCATTCCCAAGTGCCCGAACCTGGCGTGCCATGTCCTGTAGCGTGTGTGCCCTGAACAGGGCCTGCACATCAGCCTGATACTGACGTGCGCGCAGCTGACTGACCAGCTGCATAATCAGCAAGGAGTGGCCGCCGAGCGCGAAGAAATTAGCGTGGACACCCACCTTATCGGCGTCGAGCGACAACAGGGAGGCGACAATCTCGACCACCATTTTTTCGGCGTCGGTGTGTGGTGCCAGATAAGGCTGCTCTACTGTTTTAGTCGGCAGGGCCAGCAATGCGCGCTTGTCCAGCTTGCCATTGGCGGTCAGCGGCCACTGGTCCACAAAGCTGTAGGCCGAGGGCACCATGTAATCCGGCAGATTACCGCTCAGGTGCTGTTGCAGTGCATCAATCAGGCTGCTGTCTTGCGCACTTTGAATGAAAGCACGCAGCACCTTGCCGCCCCTGTTCGTACCATCAAGAGCGCCAGATTCGGCCAGTACCACCGCCGACTCCACCAGCTCATGGCTCATCAGCTGGCTTTCTATCTCCCCCAGCTCGACCCGGAAACCACGGATCTTGACCTGATCATCGCTGCGTCCGACAAACTCGATTTCGCCGTCTGCGCCCATGCGTACCAGGTCGCCGGTTTTGTATAAACGGGCGCTCAGCGCAGGGTTGGCCGGGTCAAAGTAAGGATTGTCAATAAAGCGCTCGGCGGTGAGTTCGCTTTGATGTAAGTAGCCACTGGCCAGACACTGACCACTGATATACAACTCTCCCACCACACTCGGCGGGCATAAGGTCAGCTGCTCGCTGAGCACCAGGGTCGCGGTATTCACGTTGGCACGACCTATGGGCACAGCGCGGGGCGCATCGTACCCGCCGCTGATGGCATAGCCCGATGCCGTGACGGTAGTCTCGGTCGGACCATAGGTATTCAGTAGCACAAAACCCGGTTTAAGCGCGGCCACCGACTGTTTATCCAGCGCCTCACCGCCGACAATCACCAGTCGCAGCGCCAGAGACTCAAGCTCCGCGTCGCTCAGCGCCAGCATATGCCAGAATGCCGTTGGTAAGCTGGCCACACTGATAGCATGGCTGTCACAGAAGGCGATGAAGGCCTCGCGGCTCAGCGACACCTCTTCATCGCGCAGCACCAAAGTGGCGCCCTGAGTCAGCGTCGCCAGCCATTCTTCGACGAAAATATCGAAGTTCATGGTCGAGAACTGCAACACGTTGTCGGCTTCGGTGATTTCGTAGCGCTGCTCACAGTTCGCGGCAAAATTGATAAGGTTGTGATGGCTTATCATCACGCCCTTGGGGTTACCGGTTGAGCCCGAGGTGTACATCACATAGGCCAGGCTCTCAGGGCTTAGCGCCACATCCGGGTTACTGATTGGGTAGCCTGCGAACTGGCTGGCATCATCCAGCAGCACTGGTGTGACGTTAAAATCGCTCAGCATGGCAGCCACTTTTTGCTGGGTCAGCACCACAGACAGACCGGTGTCCTCGACCATATACGCCAGACGTTCCTGCGGGTAATCCGGATCCAGCGGCACATAGGCACCACCGGCTTTGAGGATGGCCAGCACCGCCACCATCATTTCCAGCGAGCGACCGACACACAGGCCGACCAAGGTATTCGGGCCCACCTGATGTTCAGCACGTAAATAATGCGCCAGCTGGTTGGCGCGCTCGTTGAGTAAGTGGTAGGTCAGGATGTCATCGCCATAGCTGACGGCCACTCTGTCCATCGTTTTAACGGCCTGCTGCTCAAACAACTGATGTACCGAGGCTTGCGCTAAGGCCACAACCGGCCCCTGCTGCGCACTCAGTAATGCCTGACGCTGCTCGGCAGAATAGGCTGTCCACTGAGCCGGTGATTCCTCGGAATCGCGCATGGCATGATGTAACAAGTTGTCGATGGCGGTATTCATCAGATCTGCCACCAGCGCCAGCGGCACACGCGCATCAGCCTGAAAGTCGAGGGTGAACGCATCACCAAAATCATTGACTGACAGGTCCAATGGATAGTTACTGCGCTCACGCACTGCTGCAATGTCGTACAGGCTGCTTTGTTGCTCATCAAGGTTTTCAGAGTGACGGAAGTTCAGCGTGGTACTAAACAATGGCGAACTGGGATCCACCTGCGAATGACGCTGGGCCTCGGCCAGTGCCACCTGCTCGTAAGGGATCAAACCTTGCAGCTGCTCGTGCACCTGAGTCAGCAAGGTTCTGGCATCCACATTGGCCAGCTGGACACGCACCGGCAGGGTATTGATCAGCATACCCAGCATACGATCTACACCAGCCTCAGCACTCATGCGTCCGGAGAGGACAGTACCAAACACCACATCCTGCATATTACAGCAGTGGCTCAGCACCTGTGCCCAGGCGGCATGGAACAGCACCGCCGGACCCATTTGTAACTGCCGCGACAACTGACGAATACGCTCACCCAGCTCAGGTGCCAGTGCATAGCTAAGCTCCTGCGAATTCGACCCGTCACCCAGCGTATCTGCCAGGCCAAAAGGTAGAGTTGGCGTATCGACTTCCCCCAGACGGGCTGAGAAAAATGCTGCGCTGTCGAGGGTTTTGGCAATGTGCTGTGATTTGGCAACAAACTCGCGATAAGGCACCTGAGGTGGCAAGCTTTCCTGCTCACCCGCCACACACATGGCGAGTTCTTCCAGGATCAATTCAACCGACACATGGTCGGTGATCAGGTGATGATGCTTAAACAAAGCATGGACTTTGCCACTGGCCTCGTCCCGAACAACCTGCATGCGTACCAGCGGGGCCTGCTCGACATCAATTTTATGATTGCCGTGTTCAACAAAGTCATTAAATGCGGCCAGTACATCTTGCTCAGCACCAAAGTCCAGCCACTCAACCAGACTGCCTACCTCTCTTTGCACCACCTGAATCGCTTTGTCCCGGCCGCGCCAGAGGATCACGCTACGCAAGATATCATGGCGCGCGACAACCTGCTCCAATGCAGTAACGAAGCGTCCAAACTTATCGTCATCAGCAAAGGTCAGTGCCGCAGAAATCACATAGGGGTCGAATTCCTGCTGTAGAGAGTGCGCAAATAAAATGCCTTCTTGCAGTGGCGCCAGCGGATAAATATCCTGAATGTTCTGCACACCACCGGGGATCTGCGCACAGACTGAATCGATTTCATTTTGGGTCAGCGCAATCAATGGCAGCATTTGTGGCGTGATAACAGTAGCATCAGCCGTTATCCCATTCGCGGGCACTTGCCAGCTCAGCGCTTCTTCGTCCAGCTTAGTCACAGTGGTGGCCATCTCAGCCAGGGTCTGGGCCTTAAAAATAGCCGCCGCTTCTGCCGTAAACCCGGCTTGCTTAAGCCGGGCATGGATCTTCATCACCAGCAGTGAGTGTCCGCCCAGTTCAAAGAAGTTCGCCGTGCGGCTAATATTGCTTGCTTCAATCCCGAGTAATTGTGACCAGATGTCACTGAGCAGAATTTCCGTATCCGTTTCGGGCGCTTCATAATGCCCCTGCCCTGCTGCCATATCGGGTTCTGGCAGCGCGCGTTTATCAATTTTGCCATTGGCATTGAGTGGCCACTGCGTCATTGCTACAAACGCACCTGGCACCATGTAGGTCGGTAAACTATCGCCCAGTGCCTCACTTAACCAGTGACCCAGTGTCTGGTCCTCAGGCAGCTGAACCGCAGGTTCCACATAGGCCACTATCATGGCGTTATTACTGAGGTCTTTACGAGCCACGACTAAGGCCTGCTCAACCTGCTCCAGCGCATTGAGTTTGTGCTCAATCTCACCTAACTCGACGCGAAAACCCCGGATCTTAATCTGGTCGTCTACCCGACCAACATACACAATCTGGCCTTGCTCGTCGTAGCGCACCAGATCGCCAGAACGATAAAGATACTGAGACTGTCCGGGTAAATTCACAAAGGGATTATCAATAAAACGCTCAGCATTAAGTTCAGGGCGATTCAGGTATCCCAGAGCTAATCCGGCTCCCCCCAGATAAAGCTCACCGACAGCGCCCACCGGCAACAACTGCTGCTGTGCAGACAAAATATAGCAACGATCACCGCAAATCCCGGTGCCAATCGGCAGCACGCCACGGGCAATATCGTCAGTATTGACCACATACCAGGTGGAAAAGGTAGTATTCTCTGTGGGTCCATATACATGAACAAACTGACAGTTTGGGTTACTGGCCAGCGCTTTTTCCCAGCTGTTCAGACGCGCGGATTCACCACCGGACAACACGCAACGCAATGAATTCTGAGTTACCCCGGTGCGGCTCCACTCATCAAAGAGGCCGGTCGTCAGGAACATGGCTGTGATCTGCTGTTCGCGGATCACCTCGTCCAGACGTGTTACCGTCATATATTCATCGGGGAACAGCACACAACGACCGCCATTGAGCAAAGGTCCCCAGATCTCTATGGTTGCTGCATCAAAGGCGATATTGGCACATTGCAAAAACGCCGTGTCACTCCCCAGCTCAATAAAGTCAGGACTATCTACCAGACGTACCACCGCACGATGCGGCGTCATGACCCCTTTAGGGTTTCCGGTTGAGCCCGAAGTATAAATCACATACGCCAGAGACTGCGGTGACTGCGCGTCATTGCACAGCGGATTATCCGTACCGTACTTAGCAAACCGGCTGTTGTGGCTATCCACGGACACTAACTCTGCACCACTGAACGAGAGCCGCTCGCAAAGCGCTTGTTCAGTCAATATCACCTGCGCACCGCTGTCAGCCAGCATATACTCCAGGCGGGACTGCGGATAATTGGGCTCTAATGGCAAGTAGGCACCGCCGGCTTTCACAATCGCCAATGTGGCTACCACCATCTGAATGGAGCGGCCAATGCATAAACCTACCAAAGTACCATCAGTCACGCTATGTTGCTCACGTAAGTAATGCGCCAACTGGTTAGCCTGCGCGTTGAGCTCGCCATAACTGAGTGTCTGCTCATTAAGTTGCAGTGCAATGGCGTCTGGCGTCTTTGCGGCTTGTGCTTCAAACACCTGTTGGATCTGCAGGTCACTGCGATACCAGGGCGCATCCGCCTGCCACTGCACCAACTGATGCTGCTGTGCCTGATCAGGTAGTATACTGTAAGAAACAGGTTGCTCCGGTGTCTCATTTAATGCTGTCACCAGGTTTGCCAGCGCATTGGTCAGATAAGCCGCTACCTGCTTTACATCAACCTGTTGGTCAATCTGATACTCCAGCGAGAAGCCTTGTCCTAAATCATTTACCGACAGGCCAAACGGATAATTGGTGCGCTCTTTGGCACTCAGTAAAGTCCAGGCAGCATTGCTGTCGTGCAGCGCAGTTATATCGTCATGCGCAGCAGAGTGACGATAGTTCAGCATGGCGCTGAACAGGGTGGCGCCGCTGGCCAGGCCACTGTATTTTTGTGCTTCGGCCAGCGATACCTGCTCGTAGGGCAACAAGGCTTTGAGGCTCTGATCGACCCGCTTAAGCTGAGTCAGCACAGGAGCCTCATCCAGTGAAACACGCAATGGCAGGGTGTTGATCATCATTCCCATCATGGTCTCAATGCCCGCCATGCCATTCATCCGGCCAGACATCACACTGCCAAATACCACCTCCTGCGACCCACAACAGGCGGCTATCACCTGCGCCCAGGCCAGATGAAACAGGGCTGCCGGACTCAGTCTTTCACGCCGTGCCAGGGTGCGGATTGCGTCACTCAACTCAATCGGTAATATGTCATGGTGATCAACGATAGTCTCACCACTGCCTGTCACCTCACTCAGACCAAAAGGCAGTGTGGGGGTTTCTATATCACCCAATTGCGCCGAGAAGAATCCGGCTACGTCAAGCCCTCGATTGTGTTCAAGCGTATGCGCGATAAAGGCACGATAAGGTAATGGCGTGGGCAATGCGCAATCAGGGTCATCACATAGCTGTTGTAACTGGGATACCAGGATATCCAGTGAAACGTGATCCGTCGTGAGGTGATGGAAAGTCAATAATGCATAGCATTTACCCTCGTCACAGGCTTCTGTAACAGCCAGCTTGATAAGCGGTGCTTGTTCAAGGTCCAGAGTGTGCTGATGCTCAGCCACATAGGCTTCAAATGCAGCTTTGATCGGTTGCTCAGTATCAAACACCAGATGCGATACGCTTAGTTTTGCTTCACGCATCACCACCTGTACCGCGGTTTCGCGCTCGCGCCACATCACAGCTGTGCGCAGCACATCGTGGGTTGTCAGCATACGCTGTAGCGCCTGCTGGAAATTAGCCAGCTGTGCCGGGCTGGTAAACTCGAACGCCGCCGTGGTGACATAAGGGTCAGCCTGAGTATTTAAGGTATGCACGAATAACACACCTTCCTGAAGGGGTGCCAGTGGGTATATATCGGCAATATTACGGTGCGCCCCCGGTATTTTTGCGGCAATTTCATCAATTTCATGCTGGCTCAACTCAACCAGATCCAGCATCTCGGGCGTCACATAGTGACAGTCAGCCGGGATGCCATTTTTAGGCACTTCAAACGTGCTGCCATCTTTACCCTGCCTGTCCAGCAGTTCTGCCATTTCCCGCAACGACGCGGTAGCAAACAGATCGTGAACCCGCGCTTGCCAGCCCAGGTTTTGCAGCTGACTGGCCAGTTGCATCAGCAACAGGGAATGACCACCCAGCTGGAAGAAGTTGGCGGTCGCGCTCACATCATCGACTTTGAGTAACTCAGACCATAAGGCCGCCAATGTCATTTCGGTATCCGTTTGTGGTGCAAGATATTCTCCCTGCAATGCAATGGTTGTGCACGCCAGCAGGGCTTTCTTATCAATTTTACCGTTCGGGGTCAGTGGCCACTGAGTCAGCAAAGTGAAATGCCCAGGCACCATATGTGCAGGCAACTCCTGCTCAAGCTCTCGTTGCAGCGCAAAGACAAACTCAGCCTGCTCCGACTCTGTCACCGGCTGCTCCGGGATCACGCAGGCCAGTAACTGATTGGTGCCACCCTGGCGCTTTGCCAGTACCACACATGAATGCACGGCCGAGAGTTTATTCAGGCCGTGCTCAATCTCACCCAGCTCGACGCGAAACCCGCGCACTTTAACCTGATCGTCAGCTCGCCCGACAAACTCCAGCTCACCATCCGGCAAATAACGAACCAGGTCGCCACTGCGATACAGACGCGCTCCGGTTTGCGGGTTTTGCTGATAAAAGGGATTAGCGACAAACTTCTCTTCGCTTAACTCAGGGCGATTCAGATAGCCTTGCGCCAATCCGGCACCACCGATATACAACTCACCAATAGAGCCAACCGGCAGCATTTTTTGATATTCATCCAGGACAAACAAAGACACATTATCGAGCGCCTTACCGATGCGAACCGCATTACCCGGCATCAATTGACATACAGTGGCACACACCGATGCCTCAGACGGACCGTAGGCATTAAAAAAACCATAACGTGAGGACCATAAGTCCATCAGTTCTTGCTCGCAGGCCTCACCCGCCACAATCAGACATTGCAATGCATAGTCTTCGCGATATTCCATGGTCGCCAAAAACGCCGGAGGCAAGGTCACATGAGTGATCTGCTGCTGGACAAATAAATCGGCCACTTTGGCCGGTTCAAGACGTGCTTCATCGCTGCTGATCACTAGAGTTGCGCCGTTCAGCAGCGCCATCACCCAGTCCCAGGTGCCTGCATCAAAGCTGATTGACGCGTAATGTAATACCCGGCTTTGTGGCGTGATGGCAAACCGGGCTTGCTGATTCTGCGCCAGATTGACAATACCACGGTGGGTACACATCACGCCCTTAGGTTTGCCCGTCGACCCCGACGTATAAATCAGATAAGCCAGCTCATCGCTGTGTTGCTGTATCTCTGTGCTGAGGTTGTCCAGGCCACACTGAGCCCATTGTCCTGCCTGGGTGTCCAGCGAAATCACTTTGTCAGCGGCAAATGCCAGCGACTCACGACACCGCTCATTGGTCAGGATCACACTGACTGCGGAGTCTTCCATCATGTAAGCAAGGCGCTCCGCCGGGTAATTGGGATCCAGGGGCACGTAAACACCACCCGCTTTGAGGGTCGCCAGGATGGCTATCATCATTTCGATGGAGCGGTTGATACACACGCCCACATAGCTGCCCGGCATAACCCCTTGTTGCGCTAAATAGTGAGCCAGCTGATTGGCCCGTTCATTCAGTGCCTGGTAGCTCAGAGACGTCTCACCAAACACCAGAGCGCAGTGATTGGGCGTGGCAGCAACTTGCTGTTCAAACACTTGCTGTATCGTTAACTGAGACGCATAGTCAACCTGGTTACCGTTCCAGTCGAACAGCTGCTGCTCGATTTCCTGCTCAGTGGCTAACGTGTAATCGCCAATCAGCATGGTTGGGTTGGTTACCACATCGGCAATCATGGTCGTCAGACGGCTGACATGGCCATCTATCTCATCCTCGTTGAAGAAGTTTCGGTCAAAGTTAAATTCAACATGGACATTATTAATATTATCATGGCTGCGCACATAAATAGACAAAGGGTATGAGCTAAAGCCACTGTTCAGCACCGCCTTGTAACTAGACACTTCGCCAAACTGGGTATCGGAAGGGTGATCTTCCACTGACAGCTGAATATCGAACAACTGACCCTCACCCTCATTCATCGGCCGAAGGTCACGGATCATTTCATGCAGCGGGTACTTTTGATATTTGTAGCTGCGTTTGAGCTCGGCGGCCACGGCTTTAAAGGTGTCAGCAAAGCTGTCGGTACGCGAAAAGGCCACGCCAACGGGGATCACTGACGCCATCATACCTATCGTCTGGCGTAATTTAGCCGAGCTGCGGTTGTGGACGGGCATCCCGATGTGGACCAGATCACGCTTATCATTCATCTGCGAAAAATACACCGCGACCAGGGTGGTGAAAAAGTGTGTTGCCGAGCAACCATAACGCGCGGCAACCGCACCGATTTGATTGTACTGCTGCTGGGTAAATTCGTATTCGCGACGGGCAAATGGCTGGTCATCAAACTGATTGGTTTTCTTCAACAGCAGCGGATCGGGTAAGGTCTTAAACTTTTCCTGCCAAAAAGCCCGGTCTTTTTCGAACCGGCTGCTCTGCCGATAGGCCAGGTCTTTTTCAATAAACTCGCTGTACGACGGGCGTTCAGGCACTTCTTTAATGAAACGCCCCTGTGCATCCATCGCCAGATACGTTTCACTGAGGTACTCAAGGAACAGACTGCCCGCAATGCCATCCACTATCAGGTGGTGGAACACCATACACATGGCACTTTCCTGCTCGGAGATTTTTAACCAGTGAATGCGCCATAAACAAGGGCCATAAATATCAAAGGGAGTAGACATCTGAGTCTGGCAATAGTCTGCTGCACGCTGATGCGCATCCGCATAGCCACTGAGGTCAATACATTTCCAGTCCAGTTGCAGATCATCATTGATGATTTGCCAGGGCTGGGTGTCTTCCAGTACCAGGTTGATACGATAAGCGTCGGTGTGTGCTACGACGTGATCCAGTGCATGCTTAAAGCGTATCGGGTCCAGTGCCCCTGTTAATACAAACCGACCCCCAACGTTGTACAGTGGGGATTCACTCTTGAATACTTGCTCCATCCAGACTGGTTGCTGAGATGATGTCAGGGGGTAACGTCTATTATTCATTCTTGGTCTATCCATACTCACTGGCCCCGATGCGCGGGACCTTGATAATACTCAGGCCATAAGGCATAACCGTAAGGCACAAAACGTGGCGGGCCGAAAGCCCGCTATCTGGCTTTCAGGCCAGCGCTACAGGCTGTTCAGCAACAGGTTCTGCAGATGCAAATGACGTGGTTACGTCTTCCATCTGACCGGCTTCAAATTTGAGAATGCGGTCAGACAGTGAGAAGTAATGTTCGTCGTGACTGATCACGAACACGGTCTTACCCAAAGACTTAAGCTCAGGTAAGAGTTCGCGATAAAAGAAGTTTCTGAAATACGGGTCCTGATCGGCTGCCCATTCATCAAAAATATAAAGCGGTGTGTCTTCCATGTACGACAGCAATAAGCCCAGACGTTTCTTCTGACCCTGAGAAAGCTCAGTGGTCGATAAAATGCCTTTTTCTACCGTGACTTTCTGATCCAGCTTCAGCTTGCTCAGATATTGACGAATTTTGTTGTCATCGGCCAGCATGCCGTTGGCATCGATCACTTGCTCAAACAGGTAGAAATCAGAAAAGATGGTGCTAAAGTGGCAACGGTACCAATCCATTGCATGCGCGGCATCCCGACCATCAAGGCGGATACTGCCGCGAGTTGGGGTATACAAACCACATAACACTTTGGCGAAGGTAGATTTACCACAGCCATTGCCGCCAATCAGGAAAACGATTTCGCCACGCTGGATTTGCGTACTGATAGGCCCGATGGAGAAGTGGTAGTCGTCGCTGTCATCACGACGGTATTCATATTCGATGGCCTCGATGTCCAGAGTGTGCCAATTATGCTCAGGGTGCAGTGTGTTGTCCAGCTGATCAGTCAAAATCTCTTCCGATAGTTGCAGCTTTTCTATTTTCTGGCTCGACACTATGCCCTCAGCAACCACAGAGTAGGTGTTGATCAACACCGTCAGTGGACCAATCACATAAACCAGCGTCAGCACAAAGCTCACCACCACCTCAGTGGCTATGCCGCTCAAAAACAGTTGTGACATAAAAACCACAGACCCCAGCGCCAGGAACAAGATCAGATTGGTCCAGTTGCTCAGAATGATAAATATAATGTGCGCTGAAATTGTCGACTTTTTAATTTCCTGAATATTTGGCGTCACCACCTCTTTGTAAAAAAAACGCTTACGGTTGAAGTTAATATTCAGTTCTTTACCACCGTCAATCAGGGCACGAAAGTTCTTAAACAGGCTGTCATCCAGTTCCCGCACAGCCTGAAAGCGCTGAATGCCCAGGCTCATAAGCAGCTGAGCGACCAGCATAGCTAGCAACAACACGCCACCGACAAACAAAAACAGCTGCCAGGACTGATAGCTCATATAAGCAAAACACAGCAACACGGTAGCCAGGTTATAGGCCACATGCGGTACGGCACTCAGGGTTGCGGTGAGTGACTCAATGTCTTTGGTCAAAGTAGCAAAAATCCGATGCCCACCCACGCGCTCAATCTGCTCATAACTGGTCGACAAAACACGCTGAACCAGATTCTCGCGAATACTTACCATGATCTGAACGGATAACTTAGTGAGAATGTACTGAGAAATCACACTAAAGGTGAGAAACCCCGCCAGTGCGACGAAAAAAATGCCCAGTGCTTTGAGCACATCAGAGTCCGGGTTAGACACATTTTCTATCTCAGCATTGACCAGTGAAATGATGCCGATGCCTGAAAGCGCACTGACAACACTCAAAAGCGTGGCAAGTATGAGTAGTTTCTTATGAGATAAAACTAGCCGATATAACATAAAACAGCCTTGTAATGGTTACTAATTCTAAAATAGGTATTACGCAGGCTGAAACTACTTTGCCCCAGCCTGCATGCTTGGGTCAGATAACCCGTTTCACTCTTTGTCTACTCAGGCCAGTAGCGCCATGAGTTTGTCTGCCAGGCCACTGACATAAGGACTTTTCACCATAGTGACATGCTTGCCTTCTGTGTGGATGGTCTCTACCTGTGTGCTGACATATGCCTGCAACTGGGTCTGTTTTTGCTGCCAGTATGCTTCTCCCAGCTCAGGAGTCACTATCATGCTTAACGCACCATTGAGGCAGGCTTCGGGCTGATAGCGTCTTGACCAGTCCACCTGCTGGAAATACACATTGAACAGGCGCTGAGTCATACCCAGGCTGAGCCAGGACAACAACTGCTCTTCGCTGTCTTCAGGTTTAAGCGCTTTGGCATAGGACAGCATTAATTCCTGCTTTTCAGCATCGCTGATCTCGAACTGGGCTTCATCATCGGTTGCCACTAAACACTCGCACAGTAGCAGCTGTGTTTTACATCCTAATGACTCCAGTTTCAGTGCAGTTGCAAATGCTACGGCTCCCCCTGAACTATGGCCCATCAGTACAGCCGGTTCTGCCTCTGCGCCACGCGCATTGCGCTCACTGACAATGGCATCTGCATAGCAACTGATAAGTTCATCCCAGCTGTCGATAACCGGGTCCTGCTCGCTCATGCCTACAGGCTCCAGACTCATGATCTGCACCTGAGGTAACGCCCGTGCCAGGTCCATGTAGCCGCCGCTGGTCATGCCCGCTCCGGGCGCCAGATAAATCGTTACTGCCGGGTCAAAATCCAGTGACAACACGGGGCGAATGGCCTGCCATTGCTGGTCATTATGATGAGCAATGCACTCGGCCATGGCGCTGAGTGTGGGTCGCTCTACCACTTTGTTGATAGCAATCCCGTGGGTTTTGAAAACCTGATCAATATTCTGCACCAGCTTCATTACCAACAACGAGTGGCCACCCAGTGCAAAGAAGTTGGCGTCACGGCTGATCTGATCGGCGGGCAGTTTAAGGACATCGGCCCACACCTGCGCGAGCATCACTTCAGTATCCCCTTTCGGTGCCTCATAACCGCCAGACAGTGCGGACAACTCAGGCGCAGGCAGCGCCTTGCGGTCAATTTTTCCGTTTGGCGTCTGTGGCCACTGACTAATATAGATAAAGCTATCGGGCACCATGTACTCGGCCAGTACCTCGCTAAGCTGTGCTCTGATGGCAGTCGTCAGTGCCTGCTCATCGTATTCACCCAGCGGCTTCACATAAGCCACCAGACGCTGACTACCATGCTCATCGGTTAAGGCCATCACCAGCGCTGAATCTACATCGCTGTGCTCACCGATATAAAACTCAATTTCGCCCAGCTCAATGCGCAAACCGCGGATCTTCACCTGATGATCCAGCCGGCCCATATACTCAATGTTGCCGTCTTCGCGATAGCGCACCAGGTCGCCGGTTTTGTACAACCGCTGGCTGCTGTTTGCTGCACTGGCATCGAAAAACGGGTTGGCGATAAAGCGCTCGTCAGTCAGCTCCGGGCGATTCAGATAGCCGCGGGCCAGGCCTTCACCGCCAATGTGTAACTCACCGCACGCCCCTTGCGGTAGCAGGTTCAGTGCTTCATCGAGGATCAGGAGCTGAATATTCTGAATGGGCTTACCTATCGGCACACTGTTGCCATACGGTTGCGCGCAATCCCAGTAACTCACGTCGATGGCGGCTTCCGTCGGACCATACAAGTTATGTAACTGCGCAGTTGGTAAGCTGGCCCTAAACTGTTCGACATGACTTATCTGTAATGCCTCACCACTACAGAACACCTGTTTTATTGAGGTGCAGCGGCCCAGGTCGCCCTGTTCCAGCATCACACCCAGCATCGAGGGCACAAAGTGCAGCTTAGTGACACCGGTGGCCACAACTAACTCACTCAGGTAGGCAGGATCTTTGTGTCCACCGGGCTTGGCAATCACCAGCTCGGCACCTTTGAGCATGGGCCAGACGAATTCCCACACTGATACATCAAAACTGTACGGGGTTTTTTGCAGAATTTTATCTGACGTGTCGCAGCCATATTCTTTGTCCATCCAGTCGATGCGGTTATGCAGCGCCTGATGCTCAAGCAAGACACCTTTGGGTTTGCCCGTTGAGCCTGAGGTATAAATCATATAAGCCAGATGCTGCGACGTCAGGCCGATTTCATCGACGGCAATATTTCGCTCGTCATGGGCGTCATAATCAAACTCGTCCAGCGCCACTACCTTTGCTTCGCCCAGTTCAACGCGATTAGCCACAGCACGTGTGCTGAGTACCACATCGGCACTGGCATTCTCAACCAGATAATTAAGTCGCGCAGCGGGTAATTCAGGGTCCAGCGGCACATAAGCACCACCGGCTTTAAGAATGCCCCAGATGCCAATCACCATTTCGAAAGAGCGTTCAACACACAGTCCAACCAGTGAATCCGGACCAAGATTATGAGTGTTGCGTAAATAGTGTGCCAGCTGATTGGCCTTACTGTTCAGCGCGGTATAAGTGAGGGTCTGCGCCTCGAAGCGCAGTGCAATATTCCAGGGTGTCGCTGCGACCTGTTGTTCAAACAGCTGATGCACACAGGCCTCACGCGCATAACTTTGCTCAGTGTCATTCCACTGTTCCAGATAACGATGTTGCTCGTCATCGGGCAACACTGGCAGCGCAGCAACCGGCTGGAGTGAATCGCTTTGCAGCGCATCCAGTAACTGAGTCAGTGCGGTAACCAGATACGCATTGATACGCTGGCCATTCACCTTGTTGTCGATTTGCAGCGTAAGTGAAAAATCACTGCCCAAATCATCGACCGACATCACACACGGATAGTTAGTACGTTCTTTCACGCCCAATAGTTTCAGCTCCGCCGCTTCATCGGGCGCGCTCACATCGTGAGAATGACGATAATTAAGTACCGCACTGAACAATGGCATGTTGCCCTCAACGCCCGAAGCCTGCATAGCCTCAGAAAGCGGAGCTTGCTCATGGGGGAGCAGCGACTGCAGGGCCGCATGCACATCGAGCAAAGCCTCCTGTGCACTGCGCAGGTCTAGTTTGACACGCACAGGTAAGGTATTAATCATCATGCCCAGCATGTTTGCCATTTCAGGCCCGCCCTGCATTCGCCCTGATAACACAGTGCCAAACACCACATCCTGCTGACCAGAACAGGCGGCCACTACCCGCCCCCAGGCCAGATGAAATAACGCAGCCGGGCTCATTGCCTGGCTTTTGGCATAGTCTCTCACTTTACTGGCAAGCTCAGCCGGAATGCGCTGTTTAAACTCATCAATTTGACCACCATCGCCGTTTACTTCGCTCAGCCCAAACGGTAGGCCGGCTGGTCAAAGTCTCCTAATTGCGCTTTGAAATATTGCTGAGCGTCGTGATGCTGCTGGTCGTGTAGTACACGAGCGATAAAATGACGATAGGGTGTCACAGCAGGCAAACTGGCTGCGCCTTCGCTTTCTATCCGGGCCAGCTCAGCCATCAGAATATCCAGCGAGACATGATCAATCAGCAAGTGGTGCACTTTAAGCACAACATAAATTTGCCGGGATTGTTTATCCTCCATCGCCTGTAACTGCATCATAGGTGCCGATTCCAGCTCAAGGCGGTGTGCACCGTGTGCGACATAGTTTTCGAATACCGCTTGCACATCCTGCCCGGCGTTCACCGGCAGCCATTGCGCCGCAATCTGCGCCTCACGCAGCACCACCTGAACGGGCTCAGTGCGGCCGCGCCACAAAATCGCGGTGCGCAATACATCATGACGGGCGATCAGCGTATTGAGCTGTGTCTCCAACAGCTGTAATAACGCTCGCTGTGAGAATGAAAACGCCATGGTTGTAACATAGGGGTCGCGGCCATCACTGAGTGTGTGCATCGCCAGGATCCCCTGCTGCAACGGCGCCAGAGGATAGATATCCTGAATGTTTATAGCACCGCCCGGAATCTGCGCCGTTATCTCATTGATCTCGTCCTGCGTAAGGCTAACCAGATCCAGCAGTTCAGGCGTAATTTCAGTACACTCGAGAGGGATCCGGTTTTGCGGCACCACAAAGCCCTGTTCTGCATCCTCACTCAACTGAGTCGCCATCTGCGCCAGTGTGCTGCTGGTAAACAGGGCCTGACTATCAACCTGATACCCTCGCTCTTTGAGCGCAGCAATAAGCTGTATCATCAGCAACGAGTGACCACCCAGCGCAAAGAAATTAGCTGTTGTGCTGAGCTCTGCCGGGTCGCGTTCAAGCAATTCACCACACACGTCAACCACGACCTGTTCCGCCTCAGAGACGGGGGCCGTGTATGCTGCATCCACCTCTGTCAGTGCGGGTTCCGGCAGCGCACGGCGGTCGATTTTTCCGTTGCTGGTTAACGGCCAGTGCTCAATCAGGACCAGCGCATCCGGAACCATATAGCCAGGTAACCGCTGTGCCAGTGTCTGGCTCAGCTGAGTGTTATCCAAGGCCCCAAGCTCCCGTGCTGCACAGGTTAGTTCAATATAAGCCACCAGGCGTTTATTTGCTTCGCCGTTTACCACCACCAGCGCACTGGCCACGCTGTCCAGCTGCGTGATTTGTTGCTCGATTTCACCCAGCTCAACCCGGAAACCACGGATCTTGATCTGGTTGTCGGTACGACCCACATAGTCAATGACGCCATCGGCCTGAACACGTACTAAGTCACCGGTACGATAAAGGCGTCGATAGGCATCACTTTGAGCGTCGTCATAGAAAGGGTTGGCGGTGAATTTTTCTGCGCTCAGTGCTGCCAGGTTTAAATAACCCAGCGCCAGTCCGGGTCCGCTGACACACAGCTCACCCACACTCCCCGGCGGTACCAGTTCATTACCGCTGAGCACCATCACACTGTCGCCCTGTAGTGCACGACCAATCGGCACCGCATTTGCGGGATCAAAATGCGCAGGCACCGGGTAACAACAGGTAAAGGTGGTGTTTTCGGTCGGACCGTAACCATTGACCACTTGCACTGCTGGCAAAGCATGCTGCACCCGGGCCACAGCCTGCGGGTCTAACACATCACCACCAGCCAGCACCGTGCGCAGCGAGCTCAGCTGTGTCTGTGCCTGCGTGCTTACCTTGCTCCACTCACTAAACAGTCCGGCGGTCAACCACATCGCATTGACCCGGTGCGCCTCAATCACCTGATTCAGTGTCTCCAGTGTGATATGGGCTTGCGGATAGATCACGCAACAACCACCATTGAGCAGTGGCCCCCAAATTTCCAGCGTTGCCGCATCAAATGCCACATTTGCAGCCTGCAAAAACACGGTGTCCCGGTCCAAACTCATGAAGTTGGGCGACATCACCAGTCGGCTGATGGCCCGATGTGGCACCACAACTCCTTTGGGTAATCCGGTCGAGCCTGATGTATAAATCACATAAGCTGGGTTTTCTGGCTCAGGCAAGTGCTCAGTAAGCTGTGCAGAGCCAAAACGCATAAACGCGTCACATCCCTCAATTGTGAGTGCAGGGGTCAGCTCCAGCGCCTGTATATTGCTGCTTTGCAGTATCGGGCGATGTTCAGCACAGGTGAGCACCAGGTTAAGATCTGCATCTGCCACAATATGGTCGATACGTGACTGCGGATAGTCCGGATTCAGCGGGACATAGGTCGCGCCACTTTTTAGCACGGCCAGCATTGCGACTATCATCTCAATACCACGCGGCAGCAATAAGCCGACATATGCATGGCGACCTTGTGCTATCAGATAACGAGCAAGACGATTGGACGCACTGTCGAGTTCACTATAGCTAAGCTGACGCTGGCCACATACCAGTGCGATATGCTGCGGCGCAAGTGCGACACTGCGGCTGAACAACTCTGTCACCGTCTGATGAGCGTCCTTTGTCAGCTCACTGGGGGTCATCAGCGCCGCCAGCTGCGCCTGCTCTGTTGCATGAAGCGCCGAGATTTCACTCAACATTGGCTGACTGGCACTCGCCGCAGCACCTGCCAGCCTTTCGATAACCGCCACCAACTGGGCGTTGAAACGTGTAATGAGCGCCGGGCTGAATAAGGCTTTGTCATATAACCAGCTAATATGAACACCTTGCTCATCCAGACTCAGGTTAATCTCCAGATCAAATTTACAGATAGGTTCATCGCCACTCAGCGGTGTCATGCTCAGCTCGGGCAGTGCCACACTGTGCGCCTGTTCACTGGCTACCCCATAATCAGAGTTAGTAGTCAAAATTATCTGAAATAAAGGTGTATGAGCACCATCACGCTCAATGTTCAGTGCCTCGACAATCTGCTCAAACGGCACATCCTGGTGGGACTGAGCCTGCTGGTTGACGTGGCGAATATGGGCTAAAAAGTCTGCCAGCGTGTCATGCTCTGTGCTTACTCTGAGCACCAGAGAATTGACAAAAAAACCAATCAGGTCTTTCAGCTGGGCATCGCTGCGATTTGCAACCGGGGTGCCTATCACCACATCTGAGGTGCCGCTAAAACGCGACAAGGTCAGTGCCAGCGCACCATGCATGAGCATAAACGGGCTGAGCTGATACTGTTCACCCAGCTGAGTAAGTGCTTTGGCAACAGGTACCCCCAGCGAGGCATCATGCCTGGCGCCCAGATACCCTTTTTGTGCAGGTCTTGGATAGCTCAGCGGCAGGCTATGCAATGCGGGTAAGTCGGTCAGTGTCTGCTGCCAGAATTTCAGCCCGGATGCGAGCACCTCTTCGCTCAGCCACTCACGCTGCCAGTGCGCATAATCTTTGTATTGCAAAGCCAGCGCAGGCAGCGGACACGCATTGCCCTGCACCAGGCTGGCATAAATCGCAAAGAACTCCTGGCTCAGGATCGCCATCGACCAGCCATCAGAAGCAATATGGTGCATATTTAATAACAAGTATCCCACCACCTGGCCCGGAGCCGTATGACTCATGCTCACCCAGGTTGCACGGATCATCAGATCCTGGCTCAGGTCAAAGGGTGTCTGAGCATCTTCTTGCAGCAACGCATCCAAAGCCTGTTGTGCTGCATCAGGTGCCTGCGCACTCAGATCCACACAGGTTAATGAAAAAACCACATCATCGCGCACAACCTGCACCGCTTTGCCCTGTTGAGACTGGTACACAGTGCGCAACACCTGATGACGCTGCACAATTTGTGCGAGCGCCTGTTCCACCAGTGCAGGCTCCAGCTGACCTTCGACACGATAGATCTGCGGCATATTATAGTGCGCACTGCCGCCGTGTAGCTCATTGAGCATCCACAGACGCTGCTGTGCAAAAGAGAGAGGCGCGCTGCAACCCGGCGTCTTTTTCAGCGTCGGGCGTTTGTGACTGCGGGCATAAAGCTGGTGTAAAAATGCCTTGAGCGCGTCCTTGTTTTCGGCCAGCTGACGTTTCAGCTGACTGTCCATTTCTTTGGGTAGCTTGAGGGTGATTTTATCATCCTGAGACTGAAAAATAACACCCGCTTGTTGTAGTTGTTGAAAGAGCAACTCAACACTCATAGCTCAAAATCCTCAAATTCATTGTTGTCTTGCTGCGCTGGCAGCGCCTGGTCATGAATGGCCTGAACCGACTCAATAAACCCGGCAATCTGCTGAATATTTTCGCAGCGATACAGGTCAGCGATTTGCAGTTCAATTTCAAGGTGCTGGTTAAGCGCCTGAAGCAACTTCATGACCAACAGTGAATGGCCACCCAGCTCAAAAAAGTTGGCCTGTGTACTGATCTGCTCAGCTGGCAGGTCCAGTAACTCCGACCACAGTGCAACCAGCTGCGTTTCCAGCTCGCTGGCCGGTGCCACATATTCAGCCTGCATCAGACTGAAATCCGCTTCGGGCAGAGCATGTCTGTCGATTTTTCCATTCGGTGTTAACGGCCAGTCTTGCACCAGTACAAAGGCTGCGGGGATCATATAGGCAGGTAACTGGGCGGCCAGTGCCTGGGCCAGCCCCTGAATATGCGCACCTTGTTCCTCCTGTTTGCCACCGCAGTTTAATTCCACATAGGCAACCAGCTGTTTATCCCCCCGGTGCGCGTTTTAATGGTGACCAGTGCCGCAGCCACATCGTCCAGCATTTCCAGCTGGCGTTCAATTTCACCCAGCTCAACCCGGAAGCCACGAATTTTAATTTGAGCATCTACCCGCCCGGTATATTCAATCAGCCCGTCAGTATTGCAGCGCACCAGATCGCCGGTGCGATACAAGGTTTCAGGCTGGTTGCCCTGAGTCTGATACGGATTGCGAATAAAGCGCTCTTTGCTTAGCGCTGGCTGATTAAGATAACCCAGTGCCAGACCATCACCCCCAACGCACAGCTCACCAACCACCCCTTGTGGTACCCGACGACCATGCGGCGTTAAGATCAGCAGCTGGTCGCCCTGCACTGCGCGACCAATTGGCACGCCTGAACTTAAGTCGCTGTGTTGAGGCACCGGGTAACAACAAGTAAAAGTGGTGTTTTCCGTTGGTCCATAACCATTGATCACTGTGACCTCAGGCAGTGCCCGTTGCACGGCGGCAACCGCTTGCGGATTGAGCACGTCTCCACCGGCCAGCACGTTTTGCAACGCCAGGGTGTCAGCTGCCAGTTCATTACACACTTTGCTCCACTCAGTAAACAGCCCCGAGGTCAGCCACAGTGCTGTGATCTCCTGAGTACGCAATACCTGATTCAGTCCATCCAGTGTGATCAGGCTGTCCGGATACAACACACAGCGCCCGCCATTCAGTAAGGGTCCCCAGATTTCGAGCGTCGCGGCATCGAAGGCAATGTTGGCACTTTGCAGAAATACCGTTTGGCTATCCAGAGCCATAAAATTAGGCGCATGTACCAGGCGATTGACGGCTCGGTGTGGGGTCATTACACCTTTTGGTGTGCCCGTGGAGCCAGAGGTGTAAATCACATAGGCCAGCGATTGCGGTGTCAGCGCATCTGCCCGGGTCAGATTGTCTTTACTCAGGGCTGACCAGGGCGTGTCAGCGTCATCCAGCATCAGTTTTGTCACCTGACTGAAGGCCAGAGTCTCTTGTTGCGCTCGCTCAGTCAGGATCACACTCAGCTGAGTATCTTCTAACATATAGGCCAGTCGCGATTGCGGATAGTTAGGGTCCAGCGGTACGTACGCACCACCGGCTTTCAGAATCGCCAAACTGGCCACTATCATCTCTACAGAGCGGCCTATACACAGACCCACTAAAGTTCCGGAGCCAACCTGATGCGCTTCGCGCAAATAACGCGCCAGCTGATTGGCTTTGGCATTCAGTTCACCATAACTGAGGGTCTGCTCATTCAGCCGTAAGGCAATACTGTCCGGTGTAGCTCTGGCATGCAGTTCAAACACCTCATGAATACAGGCACTGCGAGGATAACTGGCTTCGTCACTTTGCCCCTGACTGAGTTGTGTCAGCTCAGGCTCACTCAGTACTGCCAGTGTCGCAACCGACTGCTCACTGTGCTCATTCAATGCCTCCACCAGCGCGTCTAACGCGGTGTGCATTAGCTCAGCGATCCGTGCTGCACTGACGCTTTGTTCAATCTGGTAGTCCAGACTAAAACTATCGCCCTCTCCCAGA
This sequence comes from Pseudoalteromonas sp. R3, assembly GCF_004014715.1. Taxonomy (NCBI): domain Bacteria; kingdom Pseudomonadati; phylum Pseudomonadota; class Gammaproteobacteria; order Alteromonadales; family Pseudoalteromonadaceae; genus Pseudoalteromonas; species Pseudoalteromonas sp. R3. The sequence continues at coordinate 852,575 of NZ_CP034834.1, read as the reverse complement.
TCATTCACCGATAAATCGAACGGATAATTAGTGCGCTCACGCGTGCTAAGCAGCGCCACGCCGGGCGACGTATCCTGTTCACCCGCAGGTTCCGACTGTGTCGCCGAGTGGCGATAATTCACGATGGCACTGAACAGCGGCGTATTGCCGTCTATCCCACTGTAACTTTGCGCTTCGGCCAGAGATACCTGTTCATAGGGTAACAGCGCCTGCAAGGCATCATTGACTTCTTTAAGTGCAACATGGGCCGCCTGATGACCTAATGATACGCGCAGTGGCAAGGTATTGATCAGCATCCCCATCATACGCTCAATGCCCGCCATACCGTTCATCCGGCCAGACATCACAGTACCAAACACCACTTCATCACGGCCACAACAGGCACTGAGTACTTGCGCCCAGGCAAGGTGAAACAAAGCCGCCGGGCTGCACTGATGGCGTTTACATAAAGTGCGGATCAGCTGAGACTGCGTGTCGCTGAGCGTCGAGTGAAATTCAACTACCGAATTACCATCCCCGGTGACCTGAGCCAAATCAAACGGCAAGGTGGGTGTATCTATGTCGCCCAGTTGTTCAGTGAAGAAGGCTTCAGTGTCAAGCTCAGCGCTTTGCGCCATTGAACGAGCAATAAATTCCCGGTAAGGCAAAGGCGCTGGCAGTGCCAACACATTGTCGGCTTCGAGTTCACTCATCAGGATCTCTAATGACACATGATCGGTAATGAGATGATGGAATTTGAGCATGGCGAATACCCGCCCCAGTTCATCCTCTGGCGTGACCACCAACTGGATCAGCGGCGCAGACTCCAGATCAAACCCATGTGGTCCGCTTGCCACATACTCAGTAAACTGCGCCTCAATGTTGCCCTCACGGAGCGCCAGTTCAGTGACCGGTAGTCTGGCTTCACGCATGACTACCTGCATCGCCTGCTGACGACCACGCCAGAAAATCGCGGTGCGCAGCACATCATGACGTTGGATCAGCCAGTTCAGCTGAGTCACAAACCCAGACAATTTACCCGCTGATGTGAACTCAAAACTGGCGGTAGTGACATAAGGGTCATGTTCTGGATTCAGCGTATGAACAAAGAGTACCCCCTCTTGCAGAGGCGCCAGTGGATACATATCCTGAATATTGCGCATCCCGCCGGATGTCGCTGCGGCGATGGCATCAATCTCAGATTGTTCAAGCGTTGCCAGCGTCAGCATGTCGGGCGTAATGGCATCACACTGAGGCGGTATTTTATTCTCAGGGATGGCAAAGGTGTCGCCGGCCTCGCAAATAACTTCCGCCATAGCCGCCAGATCAACGGCCTGGAACAGCTGCTGGGCGCTGCAACTGAGGTTGTGCTGCTGCAGTTTGGCCAGTAACTGCATAATCAGCAAGGAGTGGCCACCCAGTTCAAAGAAGTTTGCGGTGGCACTGATTTTATCCTGCTCCAGCCCCAGCAGCTCGGCCCACAGGCTTGCCAGCAATTGAGCGAGCTCAGTCTCGGGCGCCACATATTGTGCACTGCTTTGTTGTAACGCATCCGGCGCTGGCAGGGCTTTTTTGTCAATTTTACCGTTTGGTGTCAACGGCCACTGTGGCATGACCACAAACAGACCGGGTACCATGTGGGCCGGTAATTGTTGTCCAAGACGTAGTTTGATATCGCTGATCCAGGCTGCCTGCTGCGTCTCATCCTGGGTTGTCTCACACGTGATACAAGGCTGGACATAAGCCACCAACTGCTGCTGACTATCCGCCAGTGTGCGCGCCAGCACCTGCGACAATGCAACATCATCGAGTTGGTTCAGGCGATGTTCAATCTCACCCAGCTCAATACGGAATCCACGGATTTTCACCTGGTCATCGCTGCGACCAATAAACTCCAGTCGTCCGTCCTGCCGGTAACGCACTAAGTCGCCAGTGCGATAGAGGCGAGGGCTGCAATCCGTGTTGTGTGTCTCGTAATAGGGATTGGCAATAAAACGCTCTTCGGTCAGTTCAGGCCGATTGAGATAACCACGGGCAACACCGGCACCGCCAAGATAAAGCTCACCAACACAGCCAATTGGCAAGCGCTCCATCGCTTCACCCAGCACATAGGCCTGACTGTTGGCGATGACATAACCTATGTCCGGCACCGACTCTAGCTGTGTGGAAAAGCGCGCACAGGTTGAGTAAGTGGTATCTTCCGACGGCCCATACAGATTACACACCTCAGCCTCGGGCAAGGCTGCAAAAATTTGGTTTACCTGTTGCGCTGTCAGTGGTTCACCGGCCAGATTAACTGTGGTCAGGCTTGCGGGTAATGCGCCCACATCCAGCAGCGCCTTCATTGCTGAGGGCACGGTATTGATCAGGCTGATATCCAGCGGCTGATCCGCCAATGCCAGGGCATTTTTAACCACCACAACTTCGAACCCAAAGCTCAAAGGTAAGAAGATTTCATACACAGACAAGTCAAAGTTCAGTGACGTTGAGGCCAGTACCCGGCGCAGCGCCTGATCGCTAAAAGCAGCCCTGGCCCAGTAAAGCATTGCGACTGTGTTACGGTGTTCGATCATCACGCCTTTTGGTTTGCCCGTCGACCCCGAGGTATAGATCAGATAGGCCAGATGCTGTTCAGTCACACCACTTTCACAGCGCCCGATATTTGCCGTGGAATAATGCGAGAACGCACAGCCGGGCTGTGTAATCAGGTCATCCAGCATTACCCTCTGTGTGCCGGGCAATGACACTGTACCGGTGAGTGTTTGCTGGGTCAGGACCACTTTCAGACTGGCGTCTTCAATCAAATAAGCCAGACGCTCTTCAGGATAAGCCGGGTCAAGCGGAATATAAGCGCCACCGGCCTTGAGAACAGCCAGCATAGCAACCACCATTTCCACGCCACGCTCCAGACATATCCCCACCGGACAATCCGGAGCAATGTGATGCTCAAACCGCAAATAGTGAGCCAGCTGATTGGCTCTGGCATTCAGTTCACCATAACTCACAGCAACATCGCCACACTGCACAGCAACGCGTTCAGGTGCTTGCTCTGCCTGTGCTTCAAATAGCTCGTGAATACAGCGCTGTTGTGGATACTCAATAGCGTTGTCGTTAAACCCGCTGAGCTGTGTAATCTCATTATCGGTCAGCATAGGGATAGCAGCGGTGCTCAGCGTACTGTCGGCATTGAGCTGTGCCAGAAAAGCCAGTGTGTTGTTGAGGTGCTGCGCCAGGGTTTCGATGCGCTCGCGCGTGAACAGTGCCACGTCATAGGTCCATTCAATTGCGCCGCCGTCATCACTTACCGAGGCATTGATGTCCAGATCAAACTTGGTCGTTGCGCCATTGCCCTGCAATGGGCTGATGGACAGACCTGCCAGCTCAGTGGTATCAGCATGTGCATCGCGCACACCGTATTCGGAGTTCGTGGTCAGCATAATCTGGAACAGCGGGCTATGGGCTGTGCTGCGCGGTACTTTCAACACTTCAACGAGTTTTTCAAAAGGCAGATCCTGATGAGACTGAGCATCCAGGTGTACCTGCCTGAGCTGAGCCAGATAGTCACCAAGTGGTTGCGCCTGAGTATTCACCCTCAGGATTAATGTATTGACGAAAAAGCCGATCAGCGATTCGAGCTCCACCTGACGGCGGTTAGCCACAGGCGTGCCGATGACAATATCATGGTGATTACTGTTGCGAGACAGTACCAGCGCCAGCGCCCCATGGATCAGCATAAACGGGGTTAACCCATAGCGACGGGCAACGGATGCCAGCTGCTGACATAACTGTGCACTCAAAGTCTGTGATACCACCTCGCCCTGATATGTTTTCACTTCAGGTCTGGGGTAATCGAGCCCCAGGGCATGAACTCGGGGCAGTTCGGCCAGTTGCTGCTGCCAGTAACTGAGCTGGGCATCCAGCACCTCACCTTGCAGCCAGTCACGTTGCCATTGTGCATAGTCGGCATACTGAATGGAAAGCTCCGGCAACGGATTTGGCTGACCATAACCAAAGGCATGGAACAGGGCAAAGAATTCCCGGATCAGGATGTCCATAGACCAGCCGTCGGTGGCGATATGGTGCATATTGATAAACAACACACCTGCATCTCCCGCTGGCAGAGTCGCAAAACGCACCCGCAGCATAAAGTCTTCAGCCAGATTGAAAGGCTGCTCTGCGGCCTCACGAACAAAGCGCTCAATACCACTTGCCTCGTCCTGACTTGTCAGGTGTGACTCCTCAACGGTAAAGTCTTGCGGGTCAAGCAGGGATTGCTGCATACCTTGCGCGGATTGCCGGAAAACGGCTCTGAGCACCTCATGACGGGAAACAATCTCACGAAACACCCGCTCTATCAGTGCCACATCTAGTTGTCCACTGAGCCTGAACACCATCGGCATATGATATTCGGCGGAGCCACCCTGAATTTGGTCCAGCGTATACAGGCGTTGCTGTGCAAATGATACTGGATAATGGCTGAGGTCTTCACGGGGGGTCACCGGGTTTACCTGCGGGGCATCGCTATAGTGTGTCAGCGCCTCAATAATTGCACTTTTATGTTGTTTGATCTGCCTGGCAATGTCGGGCGTTATGGCCCCTTTTTTGGCTTTAGACTTTAATGCCCCGTCCTGCAGAAATAGCCGGATCCCCGCCTGCTCAAGCTGCACGAGTAGCTGTTTGATATTTTCCATAATGACTGACTAACTCATATCTGTGTTAACTGCAAAAGCGCTGCGCCCGCAACAGGTGTGCTGTTCGTGTATCCGAACAAAACCCCGACACCGGCTTAGCCTCTACGACTTAAAGCCAGCCTGAGTGAACACTCAGGCTGGCAGGTTTATACGTGCTTTTTGGTACCTGTGCTCATGTTGAACGGGCGAATTAAGTAGCCCGCCACCTTTACCAGTCCATTTCCTCCAGCTCAGTATCATCTTGGGTCTGCAGGTCGCTCTGGCGGCTGAGCAGATAATCAATATGTAAGGCCTGCTCTTTGAGCTGAGGTTGAGCAAACAGCTCTTTGATAGAGAATTCCACCGCAAAACGATGTCGGATCTGAGTCTCCAGCCGGGTTACCAAAATGGAGTTGCCCCCTTGTTCAAAAAAACGTGCATGGCTGCTGATCAAAGCGGCCTCCATACCCAGTAAGTCGGACCAGACCTGGGCCAGCGCCAGCTCAGTTTCAGTCTGTGGCGCCACATAGGGCTGTTCAGAGTCTTCTGCGGATATATCCGGCAGGGCTTTTTTATCAATCTTACCGTTCGGAGTCAGCGGCCATTGCATAACCACCACAAAGCGGCTCGGCACCATATATTCCGGTAATTGCTCATACATATCTTGCTCAACGCCTGAGATAAGCTCTGTGGTGTTTTCAGCCTCAGTGTGTGGCTGAATGTATGCGACCAGCATATCCGCCCCGTTACTGGCTTGTTTCACTAACACCACGGCCGAATCCAGTTGTGGACAGCGGTTTAATTGCGCTTCAATTTCGCTCAACTCAATCCGAAAGCCCCTGATTTTAACCTGAGCATCCAGACGACCGACAAAGTCAATACTGCCATCAGGCAGAACCCGGGCCAGATCTCCGGTCTTATACAAGCGTGTGCTGTCGCGATGGGCCGGGCAATAGTAGAACGGGTTATCGACGAACTTTTCAGCGCTCAGTTCGGGACGTTTATGATAGCCACGAGCCAGACCATCACCGCCAATATGCAACTCCCCAATCACGCCCGGTGGCACCAGATTCATATGCTTATCCAGGACATACAGACTGACATTGTTCAGGGGTTTGCCTATGGTGATTGGCGCGCCCGGATAGAGCCGCTGATAAGAAGCACATACGGAGGCTTCCGTCGGACCATAGGCATTAAAGAAGGGATAATGTGCCGACCACTGATTGACCAGCTCAGCTTCACACGCTTCACCGGCGACAATCAACGCCTGCAAGGCCAACGAAGTTTCGAGCGGCATCATGGCCAGGAATGCCGGTGGCAAAGTGACATGGCTGATCTGTTGCTCTGCCAGCAGCGCCGTAATGGCCTCGGGCGAGCGTCTTTGTTCGCTCTGTGCAATCACCAGGGTCGCGCCATTTAGCAGCGCCATGGCGTATTCCCAGGTACCGGCATCAAAACTCATGGAAGCAAAGTGCAGGATTTTGCTGCGCGGGGTGATGGCAAATGCCCGGCGTTGATTATCCGCCAGGTTCACGATCCCCTGATGCTCAAGCAACACGCCTTTTGGCTGGCCTGTTGACCCTGAGGTATAGATTTCATACGCCAAACTGGTAGGCAATAGTCCGAGTGCTTTGCTGTCCAGGTTTTCATCACTGCAATGACTGAAAGGCCCCAACGCATCATCACTCAGCAGACCGTCTACAGTGATAAGGTCAAACCCCGAGAGACGTACAGCTTCGCTAATGGTCTCATTGCTGATAATGGTTTTGATGCCAGCATCTTCGAGCATATAGCTCAGTCGTGCTGGCGGATAGGCCGGATCCAGCGGTACGTAAGCGCCACCCGCTTTCAACACCGCAAGTGTGGCGACGATCATTTCCAGTGAACGCTCAAGTGCCACACCTATCAAAGTGTCCGACTGTATGGCACCGCGCTCACGCAGATAGTGTGCAAGCTGGTTGGCTTTGCCATTTAGCTGAGCATAACTCAGTTGTTGATCGGCAAAGATCAGCGCAATATGCTCTGGATTACGCGCTACCTGTTGTTCAAATGCCTGATGAATACATAGCGACCGCTCGTAGTCATGGTAATTGTCGTTGAGGGCATTAACCAGATACTGGCTTTGTTCGTTCGCCAGCACACTCAGCTGTCCGGGTGAATGATTCAGATTTTGTGTCATCTCAGTTTGCACCAGGCGCTCCAGTAACAGCATCAGATGCTCACTCAATTCGGTGATATGCGACTCAGTAAACAGTGAAGTATCATAAATCCAGTTGGCCTGCAGTCCGGACTCACTCATGGAAAACTCCACTTCGAGATCAAATTTTGCTACACAACCGGCCTGCATAACGGGCGTGATCACCAAGCCCTCTGGTGCACTCTGTGTTGAGCCTGCCTGTGCCTGAGTGCTGTTAAATGAGGTCATGATCTGACAAAGCGGCGCATGGGCATCACCCCGCGGGATCTGCAATGCGTCAATCAGCTGCTCAAACGGTAAGTCCTGATGACTTTGTGCATCCAGATGAACGGCTCTGACGTGTTGCAGATAACTGTCCAAAGAGGGCTGCTCTGTGTTGACCCGCAGCGCAAGAATATTGACAAAAAAACCTATCAGCGGCTCAACTTCCGCCTGCATCCGATTCGCAACCGGCGTGCCAATCACCACATCAAGACTGTTGCTGTAACGACTGATGGTCAGTGTCAGTGCCGCATGCAGCAGCATAAATGGCGTCATCTGATAGTGCGCAGCCATATCACATAATTGTGTCGCCAGCTGTGCCGATGCTTTGCCCGATACCATAGCGCCATCATATTGTTTTTCGGCAGGTCTTGGACTATCCAGTGGAATACTGTGTACGCCAGGCGCTTCACTCAGCTGTGCCTGCCAGTAATCGAGCTGCTGTTGCAGCACCTCACCTTGTAGCCAGTTACGTTGCCACTGGGCAAAATCAGCATACTGAATCTTCAGTGCAGGCAGCGGGTTGTCCTGGCCTGCACTAAATGCGCAATAAAGCGTGAAGAATTCTTCTCTGAACAGATTTAATGACCAACCATCTGAGGCAATATGATGCATATTAAGCAGTAGCACACCTCGCTGCGAACCCAGGCTAATATAGCTGGCACGTAGCATCAGGTCGGAGGCTAAATCAAAGGCCGCATGTGCATCTTCAGCCAGCAGCTGATCAAGTTGTTGTGCGTGCGCACCATCCAGATGACTGAGTTCCAGATGTCGTATCACCACAGGTTGTACCGCCATGATCACTTGCACAGGTCCTTGTTGCCCTTCCTGATAAACAGTCCGCAATACCTCATGACGCTCTACTATCGTCGTCAGTGCATGCTGGGCCAGAGTCAGATCAAATGGACCTTCTATTTCAAAAGCCATGGGCATATTATACTGAGCAGAGCTGCCCTGAAACTGATCGATAAACCACAGGCGTTGCTGAGCATAAGATAGCGCAAAGCGGTTTGTATTTCTCTCCTGTGGTTCAATGGGTGGCCGAGTGGCTTTGGTACCTGACTCAATCAGGGCCGCCATTGTCAGTAACGTGCTCGCTGAGAAAACCTGTTTAACCGCAACCTCAATCTCAAACTCACTGCGGATCAAAGAAACTAACCTGACTGACAGCAAAGAGTGGCCACCCAGCGCGAAGAAATCGGCATCTCGGGTCAGCGTTGCTGCTTCACACCCTAACAGGGTTGACCAGATCTGCGCCAGTGCCTGTTCAGTCGCAGTGTGCGGTGCCTCTCCCTGACACTGCGTTTGAGTTAAGTCGATGACAGGCAGTGCACGCCTGTCAATTTTGCCGTTACGGGTCAGCGGCCATTGCTCGACCACCACAATGGCGGAAGGCACCATATATGCGGGCAACAGATCTTTTAGCTGAGTCTGTAAAGCGGTGATCAGGTGCTGCTGTATCTCATTTGTCTCACACGTGATACAAGGACGCACATATGCAACCAGGTGTTTACTGTCGCCCTCGCCAGTGGCAAGCACCAGCGCCGATTCCACCTCTGGGAAGGACTCAAGCACCGCACTTATCTCACCCGGCTCAATACGGAAACCTCGAATTTTTATTTGTTCATCACTGCGGCCCAGGTACTGCAAGTTGCCCTGCGACGTCATGCGCACCAAGTCGCCCGTTTTGTAGACACACGCGATATCCGCCTGTGGCACCTGCAACTGTGATCTATCAAGAAAACGCGCTTCAGTCAGGCTTGGGTTGTTATAATAACCCAAGGCCACACCCGGTCCGGCAACATAGAGCTCACCCACACAGCCCACAGGCACAGGCGCTAAATCGGCGTCCAGGATCAGACAAGTCGTGTTGGCAATTGCCTGGCCTATACTGACTTCTTCTTCGTTTGAGTTTTGTACATGATAGGTGGTGGCGACGTGCGTCTCTGTCGGCCCGTAATGATTATATAAATCACACTGCGGATGCTGTGTCATAAATGCGCGAATACTGGGGGTGATCTTCAGCACATCTCCGGCAACACACACTTGCTTAAGTGCTGCCATAGGAATACCCGGATGTTGCGTGGCCTGCTCAGCCAATAGGTCAAACACAGCTGGTGGCACAAATAAGCGCTCAATATTGTGCTTTGCAACCAGAGCGCCCAGATCCTGTAGCTGGTCTTTTTGCTGCTGAGACATGAGCATCAGCGGAGATCCGGTATACCAGCTTGTTGCCAGCTCCTGAGCTGACACATCAAATGTCAGTGGCGTAAATTGCAATGTACGGTAGGGCTGTGTAATGCCGTCAACATACGCCTGATGCATACACAGATTAACCAGCGTGCTGTGGCGCTGGCTGACACCTTTTGGTCTGCCTGTTGAGCCTGAGGTATACAGGATATAAGCCGGGCTGTTGGCTGCCACCTCAGGGAGCTCGGCAGACAGCTCAGGAAATTGCCACAGCGTGGGGTCGTCCAGCCTTACGCACGGCATGCCGACAAAAGAATCCAGCGAGTGAGATAATATCAGCGACAGTGAAAGTTCGCCGACAATATAGTTTAATCTGTCTACCGGCGCCTGGGGGTCTAGTGGTACATAGGCCCCACCCGCTTTCAGTATTGCGGCAATCCCGCACAAAGTGTCAACACAGCGCTGCGCCACAATGCCCACCGGCTGGCCCATGCTCACCTGATGCTCTGTAACGAGGCGTTTTGCCAGTGCATCGGCACGTGCATTTAACTGAGCAAAAGTGACCTGAGCCTCCTGTGTTTCCACTGCCACGGCATCAGGATTGGCCTGAGCCTGATGTTCAAGCAAGTGATGCACAGCCGAGCACTTGGGGTCAACTACGCGGCCACTGCCTAGCGCCAACGCTTGTTGCTGCTCTTGCTCACTCTCCATCGGTATGGCTGCAAGCCTGGCAGACCAGTCTCCTGCTTCGGCCAACTTAGCCAGAGCACTCAGTACATTGCATAAGTGCTGACTCAGCTGACTGATATGTGCTTTGCTGAACAGAGCTATGTCATAAGTCCAGCCCACCGACACGCCCGACTCATTCATTGACATATGAATGTCCAGATCAAATTTGGTGGTCAGGGCAGCTTCTGGCATGGCCTGCAAAGTGGCGGCCCCAAGCTTTATTCCCTGCGCGTCAGACGGTGCTGTTCCATAGTGGTTATCCGTGGTCAGTAAAATCTGAAACAGTGGACTGTAGGCGTTATTGCGGGGCACATTAAGTACTTCAACCAGCTGCTCAAATGGCACATCCTGATTGCTCTGTGCACCCAGATGTACCGCTCTGACATGGCCCAGATAATCACTCAGGGTGTCATGCGCAGTGCTGACTCTGAAAACCAGAGTGTTGACAAAAAAACCGATTAAAGGAGCCAGAGCCGGATCCTGGCGGTTAGCGACCGGACTGCCAATAACAATATCTTTAGTGTTACTGTGTCGGCTTAATACTAACGCCAGCGCACTGTGCAACAGCATAAAAGGGGTTAACTGAAAGGCTCTGGCCAGTGCCAGTAACTGAGTTGCAACGGCTGCGCTTAGCTGTGCCGTGACCAATTCGCCCTGATACTGTTTTTCAGCAGGCCGGCTTGCATCTAATGGCAGCTGATGCAATGCTGGCACATGCTCTAACTGCTGTTGCCAGTAATCTAATTGTTTGTTTAGTCCTTCTGTGGCAAAGGTTTGCTGTTGCCAGTTGGCAAAATCACGATACTGGATAGGTAATGGCGTCAATGCAGCTAACATGCCTTGCTCGAGGGCCTGGTAGATGGCAAAAAACTCTTTGGTCAGTACATCCATCGACCAACCGTCGGAGGCAATATGGTGCATGTTGAAACTTAAAATGGCCTGGCAGGCAGCACTGTCATCATGCGTCAGCTGCAAATAACTGGCCCGCACCATCAAATCCTTGCTCAAATCAAATGTTCTGGCAGCGTCACGGATAAGATAAGCGTCAGCTGCACCATGGGAGTCTGTCTGCTCGCTCAAATCCAGCACTGTGATGGTTAAAGACGTATTGTCCAACACCATCTGGCAGGGCTCACCATCGCGCTCATAAAAAACCGTTCTTAACACTTCATGACGTTGTATTATCTCGTTCAGGGCCTGCCCCACCCTGTCGATGTTCAGCTGTCCGTGCACCTCGAATGCCATAGGCATATTGTATTCACTGGACCCCCCATTAAGCTTGTCGATAAACCATAATCGACGTTGAGAAAAGGACAAGACAGTATCGGCATACGATTCTGTTTTTGTGGCTACAATGGGAGACACGGCCGACACCTTTTGGTGTGCCAGAATAGACTCTATGATCTGCGCTTTGTTGTTCTTTAGAAAATCTTTTTCTTCTGAGGTCAGGGCTTTCAATTTACCCCTGACAAGCAACTTACCCTGCTCATCGACAGTGAGTTTGATCCCTTTTTCACTGAGCTGTAAAAAGAACTGTTTCATATTTTCGCTTTTGCAATCAAGTTGATGATAAAGAAAACACTGGCAAACATGTCATCATGTTGAGGTCGCCAGGTGCACACAAATCCAATCAGCCATAACCCTTGTACTATCAGCGAGAAAAACCCGATTTTGATCGTATTTATCCAAAACTTTCGCACAATCAATACGCATATATCATGCGCCATGCGAAAACACGATTTCTCCGCTACAAAATAGCTCACCTAATTAAGCGAATTGGGATACGAAGAACAACATGCAAACACACCCAGCTCTTCGGTTTTTATGTTGCTATTACACCGCGTCGGTATATCAGGTCGCAGTGCTGAGATATGTATAAATTCATAGCCTGACTTACGCGTCAAGCTCACTGCCACTTAATGAACGTAGTGAAGAAGCCGGGCACACATATACACCACTACAACCATCTTTATAGCCAAAGTCATAGGCCAGTTTGAAGATATGATGGAGCAACTGCACATCTACAGCATCTGAATTTATATTGTGAATGTTCAGATTGATGCCTAACTCTGTCAATGCGTCATTTTTCATCTTATCAGTCCATGTTAAAAAGTATTGCAAAGTGTTAAATGTTTTACGCAAGCGCATTATTATGTAATCTGCATTTTTTTTCTACACTTTTGTTTCTAAAAATTATAAATTTCATAAAACAAATAAATAACCCACTATTTTTATTATGTTTATTTTGTTTTTCACATCTACCTCCCTAAGCATGCAGCACCATTTAACACGGAAAGATCTATCACAACAAATAGTTAACAAACCACGTGTGCACTAGATTAACTTCCCCAGAAAAATCGCACTCTCCTGCACTGGGCACTGGCGGAGCCCCAGCCTGAAGCAGGCTAGTCGAGCCTTGTTGGCCTTTCGTATTGGGGACATTTATACCCCACACATCGGGACAATAACATGACGGTTTGAGGAATTATATGTTTCAAAATGTACCGCGCAGAAGGATGCCAGCTTACTTCTGGCAATTGGTTTACTGTATAGATGGCATATATTGATATGATTAATTTGTAGATTATACTTTCATGCATCCTGTAATATAAAAGACATATTTGAATGACTTTTTACTGTCACATTATGAAAAAACGCTTTTTATTTTCAGAAATGAAAAACTGAAATGAAGCTAAAATTCAGAATCTGAGAGCAGGTTTTAAACTAGAATAGTTGAGCTTTGTCCCTGTATACATGCCAGATTAACCTGGATAGAATTACCTAAAATCCACACGTAATTAATCAAAAAAAGCTATTTTCCAGCAATAATAGCGTGATAATGTTGAAGGTGATGTATCGAAAAAGACAATAATAAGCCATCGAGCAATGGCTCTAAGTTGGTAGGATTATGCCGCTATTAGCACTGCTACATGCGGTAAAACGCTGGCATAATCACGATTTTTCAGTTTCTGACTCTTGCTCAAGGTGAGTAATTACACATTCCAGCGCCGCTGAAACAGCCTTTTTGTCTTGCCAGTCCAGTGTTGACCAGTCTACCCCACATGCCAGTTGCGTAACATCTTGCGTGAGTAGTCTTTGCAAAGCCGTATGAGATGCAAACGACGTGGTGATAAAGGGAGATTTGCTTTTCGCTGGCTGCTTTTTGATCCCCTGTAATTGCTGCTCAATAAGCTCTGAAACGGCACGTTTGTCCATAGCATTCAGGGTCGACTTATTGTGTGCTTCTTTATACTGGGATTCCAATGACAAAATCAGTCGCTTCATTTTGATAAAAGAGTAACTGCAGCCCCTTTCATAGGCTGACATCACCACTGGATAACGAGATAATACCTTGTAGTTATCATACGCGCCCATTGAGATGCCAAGCTTAGGTACTATCTCTCTCACCGTGAGGCGCGACAACCCGGATTGCAAACGTGCTTTGTTTAACTGTTCGATTTCAGTCACCGCATTTGAAAATGCCTGTAGCTTGCCATACTGAGGCAAGTCTTCACGGCTGGCATTTTCCTGAAACTGCTTCACTTTAGTAAGTAAAGGCTTACTGTCGTAGACCTTAAACTGAGCTGCAGCGCCATACCCTTTTGCGTATACCAGTGCAAAAAAGCGACGGTGGCCGGTTAGAATTTGGAAGCGGCCGTCCTCCAGAGGATACAAAGTAGGTGCCTGGATCATCTCGGACACAGAAATGTTGTCACCCAACTCGATGATAGAGTCTATGGTCTGAGACGCACGCTTCCAGTCCTCTGAGCCGTGCTTCAGGCAGTTAATAATGATAGATTTGCCAATCAGAACATGGTCTTCGCCCTGATAAAGTTTAGTGAGCTGTGCCTTGCTTAATTTGCGAGCCACAAACAGACGTGCATCTTCATCATCTATACATATAGAAGGTAAAAACCGGCCATTGGTGGGATCCGGAACAACTGAGCTTAAAAAGATACTTTTGTATTCAAAGGACTCATCATCGAGTTCTGCTTTATTGTTCAGGTTGCTCAGCAGCATTTGCTCTAACATAATTATTACTCTATTGACTCCTGGCTCTGACAACCAGAAAAACACTCACCAAAAGCTAAAAAATGGGCCCTATCCGCCTACTTTCAGTTCGTAGTGTAACTGAAACAACCCGTTGCAACAATCCAGGCGATTCGGCCTGCCGAGCCGAGTAAATTAAATGCCACATTTTGGTATCGGTCAAGGCAGCTGACGATTATTTTGCCCTTTACAGGGCATCTATTAAATTTTTAATGGCCAATTCCTGCGACACCTGGCCATCCACATAAGGCTGTATAGTTCGCGTTAGTTTAGCAAGCTCCTCCTGGCGATTTTTATATAGCCCTTTCCAGGAAACATAAGGCACAAAGGTATGACCCTGTGCGGCGAGTGTTTGTCGGGTTACCTCACCGACGATATAAAACAACATAGGGTGCCACAATGATTTGAAAGCTTCTTGTTTGCCCTGTAGTTTAGCCTGACGTTTCAACGCCTGATAAAAAGGAGAATCTGGGAAGCTGGTATGCGCCACCTCATGAAATATCATTTCCAGAGCAAACCAGTCTTTATAACCATCCTGAAATGTATTGATAAACGTAAAAAAGTTCCTGCCTGAGGTAAATGCACCAGCGTGCGAAAAAGGCCGGGCAACGATAGAAACCTGATGTTGCTCTACCACAATCACGTCTGTTCCAAATATATCATTTAATCGCGAGCAAACACTGGCGCCATACTCATTGAGTAGTGCGATGCTGTGCTCGGTCCAGGCCTTATTCTGAGCCTGGTGTTGTGGCCATATCTCATCCCGATAACTACTCATCACCGCGAAATAGCCACGAGTCAGGTCGTTGACCGGTAAATCGGTGATAGTATGATTCGAATCTAAAAGATGCTGGGTCAGTTCGCTTAATTCCGAGTCACTGAACAAAGGGTGATATCTGGGTTGGCTTGTCAGTATACGGTACTGATCGATAGCGGCATGCCATTTTTGCTGATCTTGGTCATTGAGTCCGCGAGGAAACACACCGGGGTTGCGCGCCAGAAAACTCAGATAGGCATGTAAGTTGTCCTCAGCTTTATTCTTAAACACCAGCGCTTGCTCATTACAGTGCCACTGAGGTTCCGACGCCTGTGCAGATAAGGGAGTGTGCAAAACAACACTCACCATGGCGGCGAGTAATCCGACTTTATTCATTGTGCTTTCCTTATGATGTCTGTCGCTGTTGGTCGCGATTAAGCGTACCTTATAATTATACGCTGGCAGTATCCAATCGGTAAACTGAGCGGCCCATGAACGACATACATTCTATTTAAACGAACAAAACCTTCAATATTTGCAAATTTCATTCTCATGATGTCGTTGCTAAAGTGACGTCATCAGGCAAACACAGCGCATTGGACTAACTTTAACTGATGGCGCAGGCAACGAGGTTTTTATGCAAATTATTCGTATCAATAAAGCGCAGGCTACGCGGGATGGTGCAGGCGTAAACATCACCCGGATCGCGGGCTTTGATGGTAAAAGTTTGGATCCCTTTTTGATGATCGATGAACTGAAATCAGACAACAGCAGTGACTATATGGCTGGCTTTCCAGCACATCCACATCGCGGTATTGAAACCTTTACCTACATTCGTAAGGGCGGCTTTGAACATCAGGATCAGATGGGCAACAAGAAAGCCATTCGCGCCGGAGATGTACAATGGATGAGTACCGGACGCGGCGTGATCCATTCGGAAATGCCACTGAGCGATGCCGAACAGGGCATGCACGGTTTTCAGATCTGGCTCAATATGCCTGCCAAAGACAAAATGCGCGCTCCCCGTTATCAGGATACGACTGAGCACAAGGCACCCGTTATAGTCACCCACTCTGGCGCCCAGCTCAAGGCACTGGCTGGAGAGTGGCAAGTTGAAGGGCAAACAGCCAGTTCACCGATAAATGACTTAGCAGGTAATGGCGTCATTGCCGATGTGGTTTTACCTCCTCAGCAACAGATCTCGCTGGATATGTCGGGTTTTGGCAAAGTGCTGCTCTACATTCACACGGGTAGTCTGGCCGATACACGCCTGAGCGCCACCTATCAGCTGGAGCTTGACCCATCTCACCCGGTAGAGCTGCACAGTGGCGAGCAAGGAGCAGGTGTGCTGGTGCTGGCAGGCCAGCCAATCGGGGAGAAAATTGCCCATATGGGGCCGTTTGTCATGAATACACCGGAAGAGCTACATCAGGCCGTGCGTGACTATCATGCCGGTAAATTCGGTAGCATTTAACGCATAGTCAGAATTAACCAAATTGAGAGGACAAGACAATGGGACGATTGATTGAAGGTAAATGGCATGATGTCTGGTACGACACTAAAAGTAACCAGGGTAAGTTTCAACGTGAAGACGCTCAGTTGCGCAGTTGGGTAACCGCCGATGGCAGCGCAGGACCGAGCGGTGACAGCGGCTTCAAAGCAGAGTCTGGCCGATATCACTTGTATGTGTCGCTGGCATGTCCCTGGGCACATCGAACCCTGATCTTCAGAAAGCTAAAGCAACTTGAAGCCCATATTGACGTCTCTGTGGTTAGCCCGGATATGCTTGAGCACGGCTGGACCTTTGACAAGGAGACGCTCAGCAGTGGTGACACGCTATTTGAGCACAGCTACATGCACCAGCTGTATACCCGTAATAAAACAGATTACTCTGGCCGTGTGACAGTGCCTGTCCTTTGGGACAAACACACCAACCGGATTGTCAGTAATGAGTCGAGCGAGATCATTCGCATGTTCAATTCGGCCTTCAATGAACTGACGGGTAACACTGATGATTACTACCCTGAAGCGTTGCGTCAGGACATTGATGAAATCAACGAGTTTGTATATCACAAAATCAACAACGGAGTATATAAAGCGGGGTTTGCGACAGAACAGGCAGCCTACGAAGAGGCTGTAACGGCCTTGTTTGAAGCCCTTGAACAGCTGGAACAACGACTGAGCAGGCAGCGCTATCTGGTGGGCGATACACTCACAGAAGCAGACTGGCGCTTGTTTACCACACTGATCCGCTTCGACAGCGTATACCATGGACACTTTAAATGTAACCTGAAACAGATTGAGGACTTCCCGAATCTGGCAGGGTATATCCGTGAGCTATATCAGTGGCCAAACGTAGCCGACACGGTAGATTTTTATCATATTAAGCGCCATTACTATTTTAGCCACACCATGATCAACCCAACCCAGGTTGTCCCTGTCGGCCCGGACATAGACTACACACAACCGCACAATCGCGGATAACCGCTTTGTCCAAGCCACTGTAAACCCCGTTTACAGTGGCTTGTTATTACCAGAACAACAAACCCCGTCACACGCATTTCGGTTCATATATCACTCTCCCTGACTTAGAGTGTGGCTATGCAGTTTCGATAAAATTGCTGGAATAGGAAATCAATTGGTGTAAAATTAGCCACAGTCTAACGTGAGTTTTAAGGAGTGAAATCATGAAGGCAGATAAAGAAACCCGTAAAAAAACCGCCAGCAAGATAGGTATTAGCATGGTAACGGGCTTAGCCGTCGGTACGGCCATTGGTGTTTCATCGGAAAATATTGCCAATGGTGTAGCTCTGGGCATCGCAATCGGCGTCGCAGTAGGGATGCTACTAGATATCAACAGCTAGACAGCAATGGAGTCAACCCAATCCTCATGCTCAGTTTTTTAAGATCCGCCGCAGTGCAAGGTTTGCGTTTTTTGTTTGCGCAATATTCATTTTCTCGTTGCTGGGCCTGTCTTGTAGTCGTGTCTGCTTTGAATTACTTTAGCTACTCTGTAGAGCAATTTTTCAGCCTGGCAACACTAAACCTGTTAGTGGGACTCACCTGCTTAATCCTGATGGATAACTATAAACTGGGTCTGCCCATGTATGTTGGTCCGCCTGACTACAAATATCCTGATAAGCCTGAATTCAAGCAACGACGACATACATGGTATGTCATTTCTACCTGTATATTTTGCTGCTGTATTTGGATTCAGTCAGCCATGCTGCTGCTCCATTCTATAGCATTCGTTGTTTAAATACACAGACTTCACAGCTCAGTCATTTGCCGTTTATAGCTCAATCACTTATCATCTCTGCGGCGATTTCAAACGCTTTTTCCAGATTGCTGCGGCCATCTTTCCCGGATAATTTATAGCGACTGGGACTATCAATATGAAAAGCCCGGTGCTCCTCCAGCATTTTGATCCTCAACATCTCACGTTCTTTTGCACTCAGGTGATTCTGGTGTAATTTGTCCAGCTCACCTGTATCAAGCCAGATACCGCCACAGCCCGGACACTCGTCAATTTCAACGACACGTAATGGACTGAAATAACGGCGCATCATCACGATATCTGGACATTTAGGGCAGTTTACTCGGTTACTTTCATCGGCGAGTGGCGCTGAAAACTGGCGCAAGTGCTTAGCCAGCACCTCTGCACGCAAGTCAGCTGGATTGGTGAAATTAGCCAATACCTGGTTGTCAAAAAAGGCGCCGCCACTGTGTTCAGATATAAATACCTCAATACCACCCACTTTGACCTTTTTCAGTGGGTGTAAAGTTCTGGGACACTGCATATTTAAAACTCCAATCTTCTAGCAATCGCTGTACTCATTACCGAGCCACGGTGCAAAACAGTATACTTTTTGTGTCCAGATTTGCAAAACCCAAGCATTAAGTGCCGAATTCCTTTGGTTTATCAAAGAGTAGCCTTGCACATAATCTCCCCCAACTTACCGGCAATAAATATCCAGTTGCTGTTGGGTTTCAATGCCTTCGGCCAGTACCTTACCGCCATCCAGGTGTAGCGTATCAATAAGTACAGTCTCCTGTTATCACCATTATGAAAACCATATATATTTCAAATGATTAAAAGATTATTCACAAGGAAATTCTCGGTACCTGGTTGATTTGGATGCTGATCTTAGGCCATGCCGCTGTCGCGCTTTACCATCACTTTGTGAAACGAGATCGAACTTTGCTTAAAATGACACACGGTGGCGAGCGCTAGGCTCGCCTTAAGGCAACATTCTGGATGAACAAATGACTAACAGAGGGAAAAAGCCAGTCAAAAGCTGGCAGCCGAGCCCCCTGTAATGACAGTGATGTGCCTGCTTTAGGAAAAAGGTGTTGGCTGAGTAACAGCCCATATTTAAAATCAATAAAAGCAGCCTAAGCTGCTTTTACTATTACGGGTTAGCGTGTGCAGCCGCTATCAACGCCAATTTGCTTCCAGACGCCCCAGGTGCCCGACTCGCTTGGCACATCACCACGCGTCCACCAGCGTGCTTCGTACTTAAAGCCCTGATACGTCACCTGATCTGGCTTATCGTACACTTTGCTCGCGTCCCAGTTGCCCGGACAACCCGTATCACCACCTGACGTAACTGTCGCAGTCGCTTTTGCACTGTAGTTCACCTGGCTTTCTTCCAGTGTAAAGTTCAGCGCCACACCCGCAGTACCGCTTCGGCTTGCACCAAATTCAACACCAACCTGACAACTCTGGTTTGCCGTCAAGGTGCTGGCACTACACGTATCCACCGGATTAACCAGACCAGATGTCACACCACTGGTGGTCAGATTGACTGACTTAAAGCTAAATGGCGTATTGCCTGAATTGGTGATAGTGAAGGTATGAGCTTTGGTTTCTCCGACTTTAAAGCCTGCCAGAGTATCATTTGCCTTGAACGACACTGATACTGGCTCAGCATCGCCTTTCACGCTGTCTATCCAGCTACGCAGCGCCGCAACATCTGCGTACACGCCATATTTTTCCGGGCGGGCACAGCCGACCCCCCAGCTGACAATCCCCAGCTGAACGACCTGACCGCCGGAGTTCGCAACAATAGGGCCGCCACTGTCACCACTACACGAATCTTTCTGACCCTGAGGGTAGCCTGCACAAAATGCCACACTGCCAACATTCTGATAGGCGCCGCCAGATTGACGACATACCTGATCAGAAACAAGTGGCACGTCTACTTCATACAGATTGGTAGGGCGGCTGCCGCCCTCGCTAAGACGGCCAAGGCCCGCTACTGAGATTAAATCGCCAACCCGTACATATTGCTCAACATTCCCCTGAGCTAACGCAACCGAGCTACCCTGAGTTGGTGTGCGAACCAGCTTAAGTAACGCAACATCATGGTTCAGCGTGCTGCTGTTATATTGAGGGTGTACGTATTTTTCAGCCACAGCAATGCGGTCACCATCATTGCCACCCAGTAAAAAGCCCGCCACTTTAACATTTAAAAAGCGCGCTGACTTATTGTTAACACAGTGCGCAGCCGTCAATACATAACCATCCCCCACATAACTGCCGCCACAAAACGCGGTGGTCCCGTTAGAATTGAGGATCTGGGTATAGAATGGCCAGTCTGCGGTGTTAGCTGGATTACCACCGACAATTTCAGGTTCATAGTATTCAGGACTTATACTATCAAGTGAGTGCCCACCTACATTGGCCGGCTGAGCGATAGCTGCGGCACTCAGACCCAGCCCCAGCGAAACAGACAACGCTGTCATTGAGAGTGTATTTTTAACCTTTAACATGTGTATACCTTGTATTTCCTTTATTGGGAACCGAAAAATATAAACACAAAATTTACACTTGTAAATATAAAGCAGCTAATAACAGCTCAATTTTTATTTTCACTCAATGCCTGAACTCTGGCATTTTTTATAAGAACTTGGTGTTTGCGCAAATAGCCTGATGAATGTCAAGCAAACGCAAAACAGCAAAACATAGTAAGCAGTACCTGGCATTCAGAGTTATACCCATATTAAATACCCACTCAGCCGTCATACCGGCCTTGAGCCGGTATCTACTCCCCTACAATAGCCTGGCACCTTGCATAAGCTGCTGTAAAGCGGCTTAGCACTTGGCGCTGATGCTAATCAAAGCGCTCTCTGGCTTATCATACTAACAACGCAAATCGCAGCCATCGCGAATCTCAATGCTTCAGAGTGTGCACCACCAGACTGCTGACCTGCTTCAATGCTCATAATAAGGAAAAAACAGCCTGACCCGGGCGCCCGGACCATCCGGGTTATTATCCAGTTTAATACTGCCACCGTGAGAAAACATGATCTGTCGGCATAAAGCCAGCCCGATGCCACTACCCTGTGCTTTGGTCGTGTAAAACGGTACAAACACATTTTCCGGATTTGAGATCCCTGTCCCGTTATCAACCATAGTCAGGACCAGCTGGTTCATTTGAGTGGACGAGGAAAAGGTGATTTCGGGGTGCTGCTCAGACGATACGGCTTCCTGCGCATTCTTGGTGAGGTTAAGTAAGATCTGTTCGAACTGTTGTTTATCAGCCATCACAGTAGCCGACTCATCGACCGCAAACCGCCAGTGGATCTCAGGATAAAGCGCTTCCAGTGTCTGGGTGACAAAACCCAACTTAAGTGGGCTCTTATTGGGCTGAGGTAAGTGGGTCAGACGAGTGTAGCCTTCAAGGAAAGTGCTGAGTGAGCTTGCCCGCTCGCTAATAATCCCCACCCCCTGACGCAGACTTTGTGCAGACGGCAAATTATCTTGCTGAGCCAGGCGTTTGTTGAGCTGCTGGGCGATAGTACTGATAGGCGTCAGCGAGTTATTTACCTCGTGACTTAACACCCGCAGTAACCCCTGCCAGGCAGTGCGTTCTTTTTCCATCAACAAACGCTCAGCATTACTAATGATTAAGAACTGATGGGTTTTGCCATCGCTGATAAATCGCTCTCGCAGTACCAGGTATTCACCACTGAGCTGGCCATCATCCAGTGTCACTATTTTGCCCTCACAGGCCATCAGCTGCTGGCCCAGTTTACTGCTGGTGAGTTTCAGCGGATGCTCTGCACTGGGCTTTTGCGTTAAGAGTACCGCCTGAGCAGGCTGATTAGCCATAATTACCCGCTCGTGTTCATCCAGCACCAACACCATGGCATCCATCTGGTCGATAAATTTATCCAAGAGCAGGCGGGACTCCACCGCCATGGCTTTATGATGACTCAGACTCTCTGCCAGCAGATTCACCTGGCTCAGCAACTCAGACATTGCCCTGTCACCGCTTACCCGACCCCGTAACGAATAGTCGCCAACGGTCATCGCCTCTATCAGGTTTGTCAGGGTTCTGAGTTGATGCGCCAGTAAGACTTTACTCGCCACGACCAGATAGCAGAACAGCAAGCCAAGTACAGTGGCAATAAACACCACTAAGTAACTATTCCAGCCCGCCATATGCAAACCCGTAATCATCAGCAGATAACACGGCAGACACACGGCAATGATCAGGCGTTGCAGGCGGGTCAGTCCAAACCAGGATTCTTCAGGCACCATTACTCCGCCATCCCAAATTTTGCCAGTCGACGGTAATATCCACTGCGACTCAGCCCAAGTGAACGGGCCGTTTCACTGGCATTACCTTTATGATGGCGTAGTCGCTGGCGCAGTACGGCTTGTTCGATTTCGTCCAGCGTCAGGCCTGGGTTATCAATGCTCTGCACCTGCTCTTCACCTGTCGCAGCAATTGCCAGATCTTCAGGCATGATCAAGGCTGAATTACAGACAAACAAGGCTCTTTCCAGCACATGACGCAGCTCCCGAATATTGCCGGGCCAGTCATAATTGTGCAGTGCGACTGCCGCTTCCTCACTCAGTGTTGGCTCAGGTTTATTGTATTTAGCCGCAAACTGCGCCAAAAAGTAGTCGCTCAGCGGTGCGATATCTTCCGCTCTTTCTCTGAGAGACGGCACTCTGAGCTCAACGGTATTGAGCCGGTAGTACAGATCCTGACGAAACGTCCCTGCCTGAATGTGCGCAGGTAAATCGCCATTGGTGGCTGAGATCAGGCGCACATCAGCAACCTGAGACTGACTGCTGCCAACGGCCTCAAACTTACGCTCCTCCAGCACACTCAGTAATTTGGCCTGCTGTGACAGCGGTATATTGGCTATCTCATCGAGAAATAAGGTGCCATGACGGGCCATTTCGAAACGTCCGGCCCGCGCAGCCTTAGCATCGGTGAATGCCCCTTTGACATGGCCAAACATTTCGCTTTCAAACAGGCTTTCAACAATCGCGCCCATATTTGCCGTAACAAAAGCCTGCTCAGCACGCGCGGAGCATCGATGCACATAGGCTGCCAGCATGCTTTTTCCGGTACCGTTATCGCCTGTGAGCAAGATATTCATGTCGCTTTGTGCCAGCTGCTCAAGCTGTGTCAAAAGCTGTTGCATCGCCTGAGAGCGCGCCACGATTTCATTGCGTGCTTGCGGATGAGCCGCCTGCTGCAACAGGCGGTTTTGTTGTTTAAGACGCTCATTCAGCCCTTGCGACTGCGCCAGTGTGATATGTGTTTCCAGTGTATGTAGCAAACGCTCATTGTCCCAGGGCTTTTGCACAAAATCCTGAGCACCACTGCGCATCGCATCCACCGCCAGTTCTATGGTCGCCCAACCTGTCATCATGACAATCGGCAGCCGACTATCCAGCTCTCTGAGCTCAGAGATTAAAGCCAGTCCCTCCTGGCCAGAAGTCGTATCCTTACCAAAATTCATGTCCAGCAAAGCGCAGTCAAACGACTGCACTTTGACTTTCTCCAATGCGGCCTGAGCAGTGGTGACACAGCTCACCTCGTACCCTTCGTCCTGCAACAAAAAAGATAAGCCCGCAATGACGTTCATATCATCATCGGCCACCAAAATATGCCGTTTTATGCTCATGCCGTATTTATACTTCCTTCATTTTAAAGCCGCTATTCATAACGCAGCGCTGAACTCGGTTCAAGTTTTATCGCCCTGCTGATGGGCATATAAACTGCCAACAGCACCACCAAAGTCAATGCAATGCTCACTAAACAAGCCATCACAAAATAGGCGCTGACCGGAAACAGGCCTTCGGTGAAACTCTGAAACCCCATAGCAATCACGCTAAACAGGAGCAACGCCAGCCCCAGGCCAATCACCAATTGCGTCGCTCCCTGGCGCATAAACAGCGCAATGATAGTGCGATCACGAGCCCCCACAGCCCGGCGAATGCCGATTTCATGCGTTCGTTGTGCCACCGCATTGGCAGTCAGACCATAGATGCCAATCACCGCCAGTGCCAGTGCAAAAGCGCCCGTTGCGAAGGTCAGGTGAGAAATAAACTTCATTGACTCACGCATCTTGTCACGATTTTTAATCGCTGGCATCACGGTTTGTGTCACGTCCAGGTTAGGCGCCGTGTTATACATGGCACGGTAGAAAATCTCCTCCGCATTCGTGGTGCCCGGCAAGATACGATAGGAAAGCTTCTGAAGCGTTTGCACAAACTGGCTACCACTGAGGTATATTTCATCGGCTGAATCCAGCCTGCCGAACAGAGATTTCGGATTCATCAGGTTCGACACCACACCGACAACGTACACCTGCTCACGGTTCCCTTCGATCTCCATCACAAAATGTTGCTCCAGTGCCGATTCTCCTGGCCAGTATCTCTGGGCCATTGAGTCACTGATGATCACGACCTTACGTTTGTCCGCCGTGTCGGCCCGGTTAAACATTCGCCCTTCAAGCAAGCGGACCCCAGTAGTCTGGAAATCACCAATCATCGAGATGGTATCTATTTCAGTGCCGGTCTGCGCTTGGTCAAACTCCTGATGACCAAAGTGCACTTTTTTCGGTCCCAGCCACTGCGCAACCGATACATGAGTGACGGCACTGTGACTTTGCACTTCGTCCATTAATGCATAGGTCAGATTCAGACGTTGCTGCGCGCTTGGGTAGGTCCGTTCAGGCGTGCTATAGCGAGTGCTCATCACATTCTGATAGTCATCGCCCAAATCAATATTAACGAACTTGTTGGCGATCAGCGCCGATACGGAGCCTATCAGCATCAGCAGTGCCACCAGAAACACTTGTGTGGTTACTAATATTCGCGATAAACGGCCTGCTTTTCGGCTTTGCGCCCCCGTGTTCCGTCTCTGAGTGTGGCATTGATGTCTTGTCGGGTGCTGCGCCAGGCCGGCAAGAAAACAGCCATAAACAAAGTACCCAGCATATAAACCAGTGCCATCATCAGGGTTGCACCATCCAGGCCATAACGCCACCAGAATAGTCCGGCGCCGGGTAACCAGGAGCGCAGCCCCACGTTGACATAATCCAGTAAGGCACCGACCAGACAAACGCTTAAGAAAGTGCCCAGCACAGTGATCAAAATACCTTCCCACATCAGCTGGCTGATCAAGCGCCCGGAACTGGCACCCAGTGCATTTCGGATGGCAGTTTCTTTTTGTTTTTCCAGTATTCTGGCCAACAGCAGATTACCGACATTAATACAAGCCAATAGCAATACCACCCAGGAGATCGCGCTCAGAAATAAAAACACCGTTGCGCCTTCGCCTCCGGTCTGAGCCATTTGAAAAGTCAGAATACGCGCCTGCTTTTGTACTGCTTCCATGCCATAGCTTTGCTGATTTTGCAGCTGTAAAGAGCGCAGCACCTGAGTGATTTCACGCTCGGCGTGTGCAACCTCTACGTCCTCTTTTAGTCGGATATAGACGTTGAACTGCTCACTGATCGGAGCCTGCACATCAAAGATGTTATCCTGCAAAGGTAACCAGATACGGGCAATATGTGGAAAACGGTAGCCTTGTGGCATAATTCCGACAACTTCCGTTTGTACGCCGTTTAGCTCAATAGCCCGGCCAAGCAACTGAGGATCGCGATTAAACTCATCTGCCCACATCTCTTCGCTGATCACAGCCACAGCCGGGGCGCCGGGCAGGCTATCCAGGGCAGTAAAGGTCCTTCCGGCCAATGGTTTAGTTCGGCTGAATTCAAACATACCAGCCTGAACAGCAGCGCCGAAAAAGTTTCGCCCGGCCTCCCCTTTACTCATTCGCACATCCTGATCGCGGTAAACCCCAAGTTCCGAGAAGACCGACACGCCCTGTTTGACGGCCATAAATTCGTTGGCAGTGAGCATGTCGAACTCACCGTCGTTATACACAGCAAGGCGCTGCGCAGTTTCGCCTTCTGGCAAAGGCAACGGCTTGTAGATAGTGGTATACAAAAATGAGAACGTGAACAGTGCTATCGACAAACCGCCCAATAATACCCCGAGCGTCATGACGGTAAATTTCGGCGACTTATAAAGCTGTCGCAACGCGTATTTTAGATCCAGCATCATGGCCATCATAATGCCTCCAGATCGGCGGTGACCTGAGTTGTCGGGCGTGGCGCTTGTGTATTGCGGATGTCGCCGACCAGACGACCATCGAACATTTCGAGGCTACGACCGGCACGCTGCGCCGAAGCTGGGTCGTGCGTAACCATACAAATGGTGGCGCCTTCACTGTGTAACTTGTCAAACAGCGTTAGTACCGCCGTTGCATTCTTTGAATCCAGGTTCCCCGTCGGCTCATCGGCCAGAATTATGGCTGGATCATTCACCAGGGCTCTGGCAACGGCAACACGCTGCTGCTGACCGCCCGAAAGCTGTGAAGGGAAATGTGCAGTACGATGACCCATCTCGACTTTCTGTAACACTTCCTGTGCTTTTGCCTGCATCACTTTGCGGCTGATACCAGATTGATAGCTCAGTGGCAGCATCACGTTCTCTTCTACCGTCAGATCTGAAATCAGATTAAACGACTGAAAGACAAAGCCAATTTGCTTACTGCGAATGGCTGCGCGCTGATCGCGAGAGAGCGCAGACACATCTTGGTCGCCCAGCATATAGCGCCCCTTTGTGGGCGAATCGAGTAAACCCAGTAAGGAGAGCAGGGTTGACTTGCCGCACCCGGACTGGCCCGTCAGTGAGATATACTCGCCCTTGTTGATACTCAGATTAATGCCATGCAGTGCCTGGGTTTCAATTTCGTCGGTGTAAAAGCTTTTTGTTATATTTTCTAATGTTATGAGTGCGCTCATGAATGACTCCGTTTCAGAGCCAACAGGGTGCAATAAACACCTGCTGTTGGCAAGGTTAAGGCGTAATACCTGTCGTTATTGATAACGACTTTGAGTATGTGATATCACGTGTTTAATTCAGTTTGATTTCGGCATGATCCTGCCAGTCACTGCTGTCGGAAATAATGATTTCATCGCCGGCTTTGAGCCCCGAGACAATCTGTACCTGATTGACTGAAACCTTGCCCAGCGCCACCACAGTTTTATGTGCAAAGCGACCAGCCTGATCGAGTTTGTAGAGTTGTATCTGGCTAGATTTTGGCGCATAAGTTGGACGCCGGACGTATAAAGTATTGCTCAGGTGACTCACCTGGATCTGTGCATCGACAGTCAGCTCAGGGCGCGCATCCGCCGGCAAATCTCGCGGCAAAGCAACATCAACCTGGACCATGCCATCCACCACCGCCGGATCGATACGTGTTACCGTGCCGGTTATCTCATTGTTGCGGGTATCCAGCATGACAGACTGGCCAGCCTCTATGTCCTGAACTCTGACTTCGGGCACCTGCAGCTCGGCATACAAATTCTGTTGCGAGGCTATCAATGCGATACTGCCGCCCAGACTGACTTGCTCGCCCAGCTCCAGCGAAATTTGCTGCACGACACCGGCTTTGTCGGCACGCACCAGCAGTGCATCAACCTGCTCCTGCATCCGTCTTAGATTATTCTCCAGCAGACCAAACCGAGCGGTTTGTGCCGCCTTGGTGGCTTCAATTTCAGCACGCATTTTGAGTGCCTTTTGCTTTGCTGCCTGCCACTTTTGCTGTTCACGCTTTACCGCCAGCTGACTTTTCTGATAATCAAGCTGCGACACCGTGGCATTACCTTGCTCTATCAGTAGCGTTTCGGCATCCAGTTTTAGTTTTTCAGCCTGAAAACCCAGATCGGCTGATACCACCTGATTGTCGAGCCCCACCAGTTGCGATTCCAGCGCCACGATTTTTGCATTGTTTTCGGCTTTCGCTGCAGCCAATTCCCAGCGGGCCTGGTCAAGCTCTCGCTGTAACTGCGGGTTAGACAATTTAAGCAGCAGCTGCCCCACCTCTACCTCGGCACCGGCTTTAACCAGCACCTGCTCTACCCGACCCGACACCTGCGCCGCCACCCAACGGATCTCGGCAGGCTTTAGCACACCGGTGGCCCGAATATTGACCTGAAAGTCGCCCTGCTCCACCCTGGCCGTCACCACAGTTTCCCGGTCAACAAAATACGACGCATCGCCACTAAACTGTCGTATTCCGTAATACCCCAACGCCAGTGCCAAAACCGGCAGCAAATAACCCAGTTTTTTCCAGCGTGCAGGCTGTTTAAGATCTCTTTGTATGTCCATTTTGCCTCTGTGCTTCGAAATGTGTTTGCTACAGAGATTACAAGCTACGTGCCAGAATAAGACATTATTTAAGGCATTGTTTTATAATAACTTTTAATTTTCATCACTCAGAACTAATAAAGAGGTGTGTCGATATTGAGACAGGTGAAACTATGAGGTGTGCCAGAAGTGAGACAGGTGTTAAATTGAAAAGGAGTAAGAAGGCGAAACGAAGCATGCCTTCGTTTCTATTGTGCTGGTGCAAACATAACTAGTTATATAAACTTGCAAACCTGCAGCTTTTGCCTTCACACACCTCTTTCATTGCTTTTTTGCAGTGCGGTGTCACGTCTTTGGGATAGTCAATTTCCGCATTTTTCATCGCGAGCACACTAAGCACCCCAACTTGACCATCATAGGTAGCAGGCAAGTTCACACCGAGCGGGCTACCACCCAAATATTTGTGCGCCCAGTCGGGCACCCTTATGATCATGTCCCCTGTCAATTCCAGATCCTGTTCTAAGAAATCACGATTATTTGGAATTAATGAAGGTCTGCTATTTACTGTGTAATCCACGGAAATCCGAAACGCATAACCTGCATCTACAAAGTAAGTCTCGGATGCATCAAAAGGATGCTTATATAAATTCAGGGTCGACTGATGTTGCGACACGGAATAGGGAGTAAAACAATTTTCCAGCTTAATATTCTCACCGAAAAAGTAGCTGCACCCGCTTAATAATGACGCAACCACGCACAGAATGGTCATTTTCTTTTTTATTGTCATCGTGTTACCTCGTTTATAAAACCCATTTTAAACTACCAAGAAGTGGCTCTCTGAAAACCGGTTGGACACTCGCACTGTTCCTAATTTAAACCAGGTAAAGGACATATTCTTCTTTCACCCAAAACACAGGAAAGCATGTTCAAGGAACATAAAAGCCAGCCTCACAATTGGCGACCGTCAATAAAAGACACAGCAACTTAGCATCGAAGCAATTTACTTTCAATGACTTACACTTCTATAGATGACAAGTAGTGCTGGTTGATCTGAGTGGAGTAGAAAGCCTGATGAGCAACGCCTATCGTCTGCCTGGACATTACAATTGCGGATATTACCACCCACATCTGCTTCGAATCTTGTTTAGCAACGGGTGCACTTTCGATCGGATAAAGCGCCCCATTTTTTGGTGCTGCTTCGTAAACTTGTAAGACAGGCTCTGGCACAAGTGCTTCTAGTGTTAATCCCGGGGCAGAATGAGACCACGTTCCTTGGGGTAGCTGTCCTTGGACATCTGCCATAGAAACCTGATACCAAAAGCTCAAACACTGTACACCTATACAGGTATAAGTAAATATGACCGATTTGCCTGTCAAATTTCTCGTTTTCTCCGCGCATTCAGGTCTCGTTTAAGTCAGCCATCATTTTGAATTTAAGAGAGTCAGTAAGTTAGTAGTTTTACATAACGAGACCCCAAGTCTCGCTATCAACGAGACTCGGTTTAACAGAGCCGTTTTGGCTTGAGTAGCTAGTACAATAGTGGTAGGTTATTGTTCTTATTATGAATAAAATAATTTAGCTGTGATCTGTACGGTTTTAGGAACTGGATCTAACCGGTATTCACGCTAATAAGCTGTTAGCTGCTCATGGAGTTTTCATGTCTAATACAGAGCAATCCATAAATCTTATCGAGCTAGTAAAGGCTATTGGTCCATATTTTGTATCAGTGGCAGGTATGTTATTTGCCTTTATTCAATCAAAGCGGCTCGCTGAGATTACTAAAGAAAAAGATCTAGAAATTGCCAAACTTCAACAACAATCTATTCTTTCGATGGAAAATTCAAAATCGAAGAGTTCCGCAATATTAAAGTTGCAGGAAATTTATAGTCCCTTATTTGCAAAAGTAACAGCAATCTTAAATGTTTATTGTGGAACAGTTTCTAGCAAAAAAAGAAGTGAAGAAATTAAAGCTGACTTGGCTAAATGCTTCGCGGATGACTATAACTCATTAACATTTGAGAGTAGAAAAATAGTTTTGGCAGAGGCAATTGCGATTTGCCAAACCTTAAAAGATCATAACTGCTACGAGCTTGCAGTTAAACTAGATAACAAGATTACAGAAGCACTAGCACTAGTTGACGTTTCCGGTACGTGTTCAGGTGAAGAGCACGTTGAGCCTATATACAAAGCTCTACGCGAATTAAGTTTGTTATACGTTGCATTCTTCTATCGACTAGCAAACATTGAAACCGCAGCTAACAAGTCAAGTAATACGGATGCAGCAAGCTGCACCGGTTCTTGAGACGTTATAGCGCAAGGGAATTATGCAGATAGATTTAAGTACAATTAAAACGGAAGAACAGCTACATGTTCTTTTGTCGTCAGCATTCTCTTTCCCTGATTTTTATGGTCATAATTGGGATGCGTTTTGGGATTCAATTACAGGTTTAATTGAATTGCCAGCAAATATAGAATTTACGGGTTCTCAAAAGTTTCGGTTAGCTCTACCAAGTTCATATCAGCAACTTCAAACGTGCTTCACCGACTTAAAAATTGAGTACCCAAGTATAAATTGCATTGTGGTTTGGAGCTAATGCGCTATAACAAGTTGCTCAAGTTTACTCACTGCGTTCGTTGGAACAACGCAGACACCCATTCAAAAACTTGTCTACCATGCCTCCGCCATCTATGCTTTTAATATGCTACGGCTCCAAGGATAAGGACGAAGCAAATGCCAATGGCACGGAAAAGCCAGGTCAGTTTAGTTGACACAAAATATTACCATTGCATCTCGCGCTGTGTCAGGCGTGCCTTTTTGTGTGGTGAGGACCCATTAACAGGCCAATCTTATGAGCATCGCCGTGAATGGGTTGAAGAAAAGCTTCTCCTGCTGGGCACCATTTTCTGTATCGATATCTGCGCTTACGCTGTCATGAGCAATCATTCCCATATCGTATTATATGTGGATGATAAAAAAGCCAATCGATTGAATGACAAAGCCATCGTCATCCGCTGGCATAAGCTATTTAAGGGAAACTGGCTGACGCACAAATTCATCGAAGGTAACGAACTTAATCCGTCTGAGCGTTTGATGCTTGACGATATTATCGAGAAGTATAGGGAGAGACTTGCGAGTATTAGCTGGTTTATGCGCGTACTGAACGAAGACATTGCCCGCCGAGCCAATAAAGAAGATGGCTGTACAGGCCGCTTCTGGGAGGGCAGATTTAAGTCCCAGGCACTACTCGATGAAGCCGCTCTGGCCGCCTGCATGGCCTATGTTGACCTCAATCCAATCAGAGCCAAAATGGCCAACACACCCGAAACCTCTGACCATACCAGCATCAAAAAACGCATTGAACACGCCCGGGAAGGCACGCAACCGAAGAACCTTCTGCGTTTTGCTGGCAACCCCAGACAAAACATGCCCAAAGGATTACCCTTTGAGCTTAAGTACTACATTGAACTCGTAGAACTCACCGGCCGATGCGTTCGTGCAGACAAGCGAGGTCACATCTGCGAAACCCAGCCTATTCTCGCTCGGTTACAGATAGAGCCAGAAGACTGGCAAAAACTCACTACACGATTTACCAAAATATTCCCTGGTGCCGTCGGCAGACGGCAGGCAATGACTGAATACTGTGCGCATCTACAAAAAAAGCGACGCCCCAATCTGACTAATTGTGAGCGCTTATTGGGCTAGCATAAGCCTCTATCCGAAGTTTAAATGATGAATGTCACACTCAATCAACGCTTAACCGTGCTACGTGGTTTGCAAAAACTACGGTTTCTGCTGTGGTTCCTTACCCATGAAACCGCCTCTCGCGATTTCTCCCTAATCTAAGCCTATATAGCACTTGCTTTCATCAGCTAAGAAACTAAAAAATAGACAGATAACTCTGGGTGGCTATATTTTGTTCCTTTGTACTGGGTGTCTTTGTTTTGTCTTGTACTGGGTGTCTTTGTTTTGCTTTACATTGTTTTGCTTTAAAAAGTTGGTGCACTTCCAAGTTGAACCTGCCAAATAAATTTGATCAAACAATACCTTGGGTGTCCATTACATTGTTACATTGTTGGGTGTCCATTACATTGTTGGGTGTCCATTACATTGATTTTAAAAATTATTATCTGAGGGTTCCTCAGTTTGTGGCGTTATGCGCTTTTTTCACTTTCAACTTCCCAATAAACGGAGTGTAGTTTCTTCTCAATAAAATCGATGAAAACTTTAACTTTCTCTGGCATGTGCCGTCTTTCTGGATACACAGCAAAAATGCTGTGGTCTGGCAAATCATAGTTAGCCAATACTTGAACTAGCTGGCCTGTATTGAGGTATCTCTGCACAATAAATGTTGGCATTTGACAGATCCCTAGTCCTTGTAAAAGCATCTCACATATAACATCACTGTTATTTACTATGAAATTTCCAGTAGGTTCAACCTTGAGTTTTTTACCTGCTTTTAAAAAAGTCCACTCAACACCAGCTTGGAACAAGCTGTAATAGATGCAGTTGTGGTCTTTCAAGTCGTGCGGAGTATTGGGAGTACCAGCTCGTTGCAAATATTCAGGGGCAGCACATACAACACTTTTGCACTTAGCGAGCTGTCTGGCAATTAGGCTTGAATCTTTTAACTCTCCGATCCGAATCCCAACATCGTAAGCACCTTCGATCATATCAACAACTTTATCATCCATACTTAAAATAATTTTTATATCCGGGTACAGGTCTAGGAATTCTTTTAGGTGAGGGGCTAGGTGTAACCTGGAAAATGTCATCGGGGCATTAATCTTTAATGTACCTTTAGGACTGCCTTGATTTAGTGTCGCTGCGGTAATTCCTTGCTGAGCTATATATACAGAATTACGAGCGTAATCTGAAAACTCCTCGCCTGACTCCGTTAATGTCAACTTGCGAGTACTTCGATGGAACAACCTTGTACCAAGGCTATCTTCTAAACTAGATATACGTTTGCTCACGGCTGACTTTGTCATTCCAAGGCGCTCGGATGCCAACGAGAATGAGCCCGACTCTACAACTGCTACAAATATTGGGATTGCGGAAAAAACATCTTTCATTGGTGAGTTTTACTCAACTTAGTTGTGATGAATAGTCCATTATGCCTCGATTTGTTATCAATTATAATACTCTCATTAGAAGAGGAGAATTTATGTTAAGACAAAGTGGTTTAGCTCTTGTAGCTATTTTTAGTGGTCTACTGCTTGCGTTAATGATTAGTGTTAATGCCGAATTAGCGGATACTACGTCTGCTTTCCAAGCATCTTGGATTGCTCATGGAGTTGGTGGCATTACAGCGTTGCTTCTATATTGTGTATTCAAAGAAAATGACGATCGTGCAAACCGGCCTGAAATTAAAAAACAGTATTGGTTTGGAGGTGTTCCAGGAGCCCTAACAGTAGTTTTTTCATCAATGACAGTACAGAGTTATATAGGGTTGACAGGAACTTTAGCGTTAGCACTCATTGGGCAATTTCTTTTTTCATTAATTATTGAACATTTTGGTTTGCTAAACCAGCCAAAAACTAAGGCCACGGTAGCCAATCTATTGCCCACATTATTAGTCGCAACAGGAGCAATGTTAATAATTTACGGTAGGGTTGAGATGTAATGGAGTTTATAATATTGGGTCTTCTTAACGGGTTTTGTATCACTTTAAGTCGAATTTTGAATGGTCAGCTTAGTGTGCATAATGGTGTATTTCATGCTTCATTCGTGAATCATATTGTGGGATTTGTTTCACTGTCCTTATTGTTTATATTTATATCTGAGCCTGTAAGTACATTACCTCAAGATCTAACTTTATATGCTGGGGGAGTTATTGGTGCGCTTTACGTAGCAGTGAATAGTTTTGTTATGGTTAGACTTGGTTCAACAAATTCAATCGTATTGGTTGTCGCTGGACAAATGTTGTTTGGTTTGTTCATTGAGGTTTATGGTTTCGGCTTTGAACAATTTGGAGTACAGTTTCTTGGGGCTGTTTTAATTGTCACTGGAGTCTTCCTTAAGGGAAAGTTAAGCTTTAAAAACAATTGATTACAACTTGTTAAGTACGTTCATAACAAGAGACTATGACGTCAATCGAACGATGCAGACACCCTTTCAAAAACTTGTCAGCCAACCTAAAAAAGAGACAGATAACGCTGGGCGCCTGGGTTTTGTGGGGTTTGAGATATAATCCCCTTCATTCGTTAAGCTTACCGCCAGAGTGCTGGATTGACAGTAAATAGGGCTCACTCTCTTCTCCCGCTGGTGAAACCGCGATTATTTGTAGTACTAAGTCTATTTTTTCCCTAATTTTTGTGCCACCGTCATACCATGTAAAATACAGTGCGTTTTCCTCAAAGTTATCGCGTCTGGGCATAACTGGAAAGTCTGGAATTATGTAATTGCCAAAAACGCTCCCCGACAAAACTTTTAACCTATATCCGGTAGTTTCAACTGGGTTTTCGTTGTCAAATTGTATTTTTATGACGCCATTTCCTGAACATGAACCACCATTTCCATCATCATAGCCACGTTTGATTAACGCCAAGTTAGCTTTGGGTATCACCAAAGAGTGGCTTTGATTTTTGTCCTGAATACCAGGTGAGAATTTTGTGTAGCCGGGAGCAGGTTTGCAAGCATTGGCTGTACCATGTATCAAAGCCAGAAGGATTACGGCTAAGATTTGCCACATACCTCGTTTGTTTAGATTCAATTTGTAAAGCAAAAGATTAAGAGGCTGTTTTGCTTTCTGTTGATGAACACCTGGCATGTAAGTTACTCCATATAAAAT
The DNA here is from genome assembly GCF_004014715.1 of Pseudoalteromonas sp. R3. Lineage (NCBI taxonomy): Bacteria > Pseudomonadati > Pseudomonadota > Gammaproteobacteria > Alteromonadales > Pseudoalteromonadaceae > Pseudoalteromonas > Pseudoalteromonas sp. R3. The sequence goes on along the minus strand of NZ_CP034834.1, from coordinate 817,476 downwards.
CTGGGTAGTCCAAGTTGCATCTCTAAAGGCAAAGGCTACTCTTTGCTATCAGGATTAGATACAAACTCTGTGACAATAAAACAAGCTTTGTTTCTATTTTATATCCTAGCTCCGTGACAATAACCAGAGTCAAGAGCGCGTCCGCGTATCACCTCACCGCAACTAAACTATAGGTCTATGAAAATTATAGACTATGCTGAATAGTGTTTGATTCTTGAATAGGGCAAGTTATGCAAAAGGCACTCAAATTATTACTTTCCATTTTGATTGTCATCGTCACCTTTATCGCTTCCGCAACCCTTGCGGGCATAATGGCAGAGTATGCAGGTTGGTGGAAAAAACCCGTGATAGGCGGCGTTGCAGCGGCATGTGTGGTGCTTTCAGGTTATATGAGCGCACCTGGCCATAGGCTGTATTATGCAGCCGCATGGCTGGGAATTGGTGCTGTCGCCGCCTGGGTGATGTCTAATGCATTTATGTATGCAGAGGATGCCAATACTTTAGTGCCCTTGTATATCACCTATGCCTGTGGTTTAGCAGCTTTAGTATTTTGCTGGGCTTGGGAGCGTAAGCGGTGTCACTACCACCAGCAGAGTCAAGGGTCGTGATATGACCCCACGTTTAATCAACCTTAGGCATTTTTCAATCCTAATCGCGCTCGCTTTGATCTTGATGTTTTTTAGCCACTTAATGCGCCATAACCCCTTGTAACTTTGTGTAATAGATAAAACTCTGGCCCTGAAATATGCTCTTAAAGCAAAGCTTAAAGGAGCATATAAAATGAACAGTGAAATAGATATTGCCATTGTGGGTGGTGGTGTGTCGGGCGTATATAGTGCTTGGCGTTTGCAACAAACGTATGGAAACACAAAGAAAATAGAACTGTTTGAGTATAGCGACCGGATAGGTGGCCGACTATACAGTCGCACCTTACCGGGTTTACCTAACGTTGTTGCGGAGCTTGGCGGGATGCGATTTATCCCGGATGAGCACATTATGGTGAGCACTTTGGTGGATGAGCTTGGGCTAAAAACCAAAGACTTTCCCATGGGCTCTAAATTACCCTTATACCCTTCTGACAAGGCAAGCTCTGTTGAGGCTGGCAGCGAAAACAATTTATTTTATCTGCGTGGCCAGTACTTCAGATACCGTGATTTTGCCGAGTGTCCAGACAAAATTCCCTACAATTTAGAAGAAACTGAGCGCGGCTATGGCCCGGAAGACCTGCAAGTTAAAGTCATGAACTTAATTTGCCCAGGCTTTGCTGATATGTCTTTATCTGAGCAGATGAAAGTAAAAGTGTTTGGTAAAGAGATATGGAAATTCGGCTTTTGGAACCTGCTTGAACATGTGCTAAGCAACGAAGCATACCTGTTTATGAAAGAAGCGGGCGGATACGATGCCAACGTAGCCAATGCAAGCGCGGTCACACAGCTGCCTGCAACAGAGTACAGTGACGATACTGTGTTTAAAACCTTGAAAGACGGCTTTCAGGCGTTACCTCTGAAGCTGTGCGAAGAGTTTCAAGCAGCCAACGGTTGCGTTAATATGCTTAAGCGTTTGGTTAAGATAGAAATTCATAAGGGTTGTGAACATCGCTACGAGCTCATTTTTCAACCCATGATGGAAACCGACAGTGGCCAGGTGGTCGACGCAGATGAACCCACTCAACGCGTAAAAGCAAAACAGATCATTCTTGCGATGCCAAGACGCTCCCTTGAACTGATTGAGTCAGAGTTTTTTGAGCATCCTTGGTTAAAAGAAAATATCCCGTCGGTCTTGATCCAAAAAGCGATCAAGATGTTTATGGCATACGAGCAACCCTGGTGGCGCAGCCTGGGATTGGTGGCAGGCCGCTCAGTGACCGATTTACCCATTCGCCAGACTTACTATATGGGCACCGAATGTGACCAACAAGAATGCGTTGAGTTTGAGGTGAATGAGCAAGGCGAGCAAGTATGTAAAACACTAAAAACCTATGGCGAGCCAAATACCAACTCTTTGTTAATGGCTTCATACAACGATATTGGCACCATCCCCTACTGGAAAGGGCTGGAAAAAGGCGAGCATTACCCGGGTTTTGTACCAGCTTACGGCTGTGAAGGTTTTGGCAGTAACGAAATTGTGCCTAAAAATCAGTATCAAATCACCACCAGTATGGTTGAAGCGGCGCATCGTCAAATTCAGGCTTTACATAATCAAAAAGCCTTACCTATGCCTTACTCCGCGATTTACCAGGAATGGGGCGACGATCCGTACGGCGGTGGCTGGCACGAATGGAAAGCCAATTATCGTCTTGACGAGATCATGTGCAGAATGCGCCACCCTGTTGAAGAAGAAAATATTTATATTGTCGGTGAAGCTTACTCCTATGAGCAGGGCTGGGTTGAAGGCGCGCTTAATACAGCAGAATCGACATTGGCGCAGTTTTTTGGCCTGCCCACACCGCAGTGGTTAACCAAAGACGAGGCACAATATGAGGAATGGCTAAAAACTCACCACAACTACCTCCCCGTGGATTGTACTAACGGATGTAACCCAAGCACGGTTCAAAATGAACAACCGAATGCGAACCCGGACACGCTCGATGAGGTCACGGAATTTGCTTACAGGGGGATCAACCATGAGTACCAATAATTACACGGTTGCATACCACCTGCTCCGTCGCCTAAAACAGTTTGGGCTCGACAAGGTATTTCAAGTGCCGGGAGACTATGTACAAGAGTTTATGACCACGTTAGACAACTTTGATGGTATTGACGCCGTCGGAGATGTGACTGAGCTGGGAGCGGGTTATGCGGCGGAAGGATATGCCAGATACAAAGGCATTGGCGCGGTATCTGTGCAATATGGTGTAGGCACATTTAGTGTATTAAACGCCATTGCAGGCGCCTATGTAGAGCGCAATCCCGTTGTTGTTATCTCTGCGAGTCCTTCGGCCGAGAACCGTGTGGACATTGAAGAAACAGGCGTACTGTTTCATCACTCAACCGGAGATTACAGCGCAGATAAAAAGGTCTTTGAAAACGTGACGGTTGCCAGCGAGATACTGGCTGACGCGCAGTCAGCTCCCGCTATTATCGATAATGCCCTGCAATTGGCAATGAGTGAAAAAAGGCCTATTTACTTAGAGGCGTGGCAAAACGTATGGGGAGCAGAGTGCCCCAGGCCTGAAGGCGATTTGATTATTCCACCTCTGGGTGCTAACCCAGCTATGATGACGTCATTGTTAGACAAAGTAATAACCCGGCTCAAAGCCGCAAATAACCCGGTTGTGCTGTTGGGTATTGAACTGGCGAGGCTCGGTTTGCAGGAGCAAATCGTTACGCTTTTAAGCAAACTCAACATCCCCTACACCACAACCACGCTGGCAAAATCGGTCATTAGTGAAACCCATGGCGTTGGCAAAGAGCTATTTGTGGGCACATACGCAGGCGAAGCGTCCTGGCAGGATACGTTTAACTTTGTGAGTGAGAGCGATTGTATTCTGGCGCTGGGGGCTATTTTCACTGACGACTATCTCACCATGTTAAAAACTCAAGGCAATGACCTTGTCAGAGTAAATATGAATGTCGCTCGGGTTGGCGAGAGTGAACAATTTAGCGGCATTAATCTGGCACAGTTCATTGATGAATTGAACCGTTATATTGATAGCCACCCGTTACAACTCAACAGCCAGCTGCCTGCCATTCGTAATCTGTACTTGACCGAAGATGTCGACAGCAACGCAAACATTACCTACGACAACTTTTTCAGCGTTTATCAAAAGCAATTGCAAACCTGTGAAACGGTTCGTGATTACAACCTGGTATTAGGCGAAAGCTCGTCGCTATACATGGCTGCTCGTTTAACTGGCCTGGCAGAAAACCGCTTTGTGAGTGATGCGGCCTGGGGTTCTTTGGGTCATGAAACCGGCTGTTCACTGGGCACCGGCCTTGCCGATGATAAGCGTAGCGTGGTGGTTGCCGGTGATGGGGGCTTTATGATGATGTGCCAATCCCTCTCCTCCATTAGCCACTATAACCTCAATACCGTGGTGTTTGTGATGAACAATCAGGTATACGCCATAGAGCAATCGTTTGTTGATATCTGCGCCTTTACCCCTGCGGCTGATTTTGCGCCATTCGATAAACTTCATCACTGGAACTATGATTCATTGGCAAGCGCATATGGTGTTAATTATTTAAAGGTCGAAAAAGTCAGCGACCTGGACAATGTTTTTTCTGCCATTAAGCAGCACCCAACATCGCCTTATTTAGTTGAAGTAAAAATAGCTGAAAAAGATCTTGCCCCGGCAATACAAGATTTAGCAGAAGCGATCACGGGTACTAAGGTAAGCGACTGCACATGCCAAAAGACTATGTGAACAAGGACATGATTATGACTGAACAATGTAATAAACCCATTCCAGAGTGCCAGTTAGAAGAAGCGCAAAAACGCATCGCGCATTACTGGCAAACAACCCAAAACTACATCACTGCGCTTGAAGAAAAGCACAACTTTGAAGCCGACCAGCTGCTGACTCTGCTGCCAGGCGGCGATACCAGTATGGAGCGCTTTAATAACTATCAAATTAATGCCTTGATCTTCAATACCCGCTTGCAGTTTTCTCCATCGGTCATTGTTATGTGTAAACATACCGATGATGTTATGAACGCCTACAAAGAAGCAATTGAGCATAATTTACCCATTCGAGTGCGCTCGGGTGGTCACGATCACGAAGGCGAATGCACGGGGACGGATGTTGTCTTGCTCGATTTAAGCGGGCTAAAAGACTTTTCAATTGAAAAAGGTAAGGATGGCTACATCGCTCATATCGGTTCTGGCTATCGTTTTTATCAGCTTGTACCAAAGCTTGCCAAACCAGAGGACAAAAGCATCCCACCTTTGACCATCCCGCACGGTACCTGTGCAACGGTTGGTTTAGCCGGTTACATTCAGGGCGGTGGCTGGGGTCCATGGACGAGAGCACATGGCATGTGTTGCGAATCACTTGTAGGAGCCACGGTCATTTTGCAAAATGGTTCAAAAGTGAATGTGTCGGAAACTGAGCACAATGACATACTCTGGGCGCTGCGTGGTGGTGGTGCATTAAGCTATGGCATAGTCACTGAATTTCGGGTGAAAGCGTTTGAACTACCCGAAGAGATCCATCGTTTTGAAATTCACTGGAATAATCCGACAGGTGACTCCACAGATCTGAAAACATGGGACTTGTTGACGCAATGGGAAAATGCCATTAATGACCCAAGCACGGAACAATTGGTTGGTACAAACCTTAAAATTAACGCCATTGCGGACAAGTCGGTGGCCTGTGAAAAGGACTTAGAGCACCCAAGCACCATGTATGGTTACTGGCGGGGCACAGAAAGTGAACTGCTCAGCTTTGGTAAAAAATACTTTCCAACATCAAGAATATTGGTAACAGGTAAAGACACTAAAGACAGCTACAGCGCGGCCCTGATGTCTGACTGGTCACGAAATACGTTGGCCAACCTGGCAACGGCCGGGGTTAAACAAGGCTTAGTTGCCAATGCCAACGGCACGCCGTTTACCCCTGATTTTGATGCGCCAGCGCCTCATAAAATCACGTCAAAAGTGGTACAAGAAAGCGGTCTCACTGAGCAAGGAAAGAGACAGCTATTGCGCTCGTTAACCTCGTCTTTGCTGTTTGATGAAAATGCACCATTGGGTTTATTTAGCTATGTGACACTAGGCGCAATTGCAGGCCCATTCTACGCCGATGAATCTAGTGTTGGTGCCTTACGTCGAGTTGCATTCCCGTATTCTAAAGCACAGTACACCATTCAATATCAAACTTGGTGGAATACCGAGCTGAAGTACGACGGGCAAGGCGACAGCAAAATGTTGGGCCAAGAGAACCCGGTATATCGTTTTGTGAACAGAGCGCTTGATTGGATAGAAGTCAGCCGCGATACCTCCATTGAAGGTGCCTACGGCGCGTTTATCAGCTTCAAAGATGCCTCAATTCCAACCAAAACTTACTTTCAGGAAAGCTATGAGGAATTGATCAGAATAAAAGAAAAGTACTCTGGCTTTGAAGTACCGCTACCTTGCAGCGGTGGAAAGGGGGTTTACATTAACTTCAATCGTTTGAGAACGCGTAAGACGATTATCTAAAAACCCCTCTTGTTTGAACTGTCAGAGTAGCTGGCTGAATAGCCGCAAGTCTGACAGTTCTTTTGGTTATGGACCCGCAAAACCATCATCACGAACATATCGTTTACTCACCAGCCAGCAGTCACCGAGTCACCCTGACACAGATCAGAACTTGACTGGTCACTCAGCGCCATTAAAGCACTGCGAGTATTGTTACACCAATAGCTCGGATTACTTATCTGAGCGCTGATATTTACTGGCCTTGATCGAATACAACATAGGCACCTGCTGACCCTGGTGCAGCTTTTGATATCCTAGCTCAGGCACACACTCCAGCCCTTCAAAGCAATCGTATGGGCTATACGGGTGTTCAGCAAAGAGCTCAATGTTCAGACCGGCCGTTATCAATGCATTGATCACTTCACTGACGGAATGGGTCCAGGTCACTGTGGTACTCTTGCTGCCATCGCAGTTTTCTGTATAAGTGCCCTCTTGCTCAATATCAGGCGCACCATGAGGAAAATAAGCATAGCCTGCCAGCAAGTCATTGAATGGATGGAATTCAATCAAGTGGAACACACCACCAGGTTTGAGCGCACCCGCCACCGTGTTTGCCCATGCTGTTAAGTCGGGCAACCAGCACAATACGCCGTATGAGGTAAACACAATATCAAACTGCTGTGTGTTACTTTGACCAAATTCGATTACATCGCTTTCAATGAACTCCGCTTTAAGACCAAGCGCGTCTTTGAGGCTATTTGCCTGCGCGATAGCACTTTCAGACAAGTCTACCCCAGTCACATCGGCGCCCAAACGAGCCCAAGACAAGGTATCCTGGCCAAAATGACATTGCAGATGCAGTAAAGATTTGCCCTGCACATCACCCACCTGTGCCAGCTCAATCGGGTTTAATGAACACTGCCCGGCTTTAAACCCGGCAACATCATAAAATTCAGATGCAACGTGCACTTTGGTTCTTTTATTCCAGGCTGATTTATTAATGCTTAAATAATCCATAATATCAATTAATTATAAGTTCCTTGATGACTATTCAGTAACATAGCGCAGACGTATGAGCGGTGCAAACCTTTGTGAAAAGTCACGACCGGAGATAAGAAGCTAGGCTGGATTAAATAGGAGCATTCGGTGTCACTCCAGTTGTACATGAGTGACACCGACTTTTAAAGCTAGCGAATTACATGCAGTCCGTTTGCACTGAAGTATATTTGATCTTTATCATAATAAAGCACTTTCCCTTCGTGGTTACTACTTGCAATATTGCGCGACCAGATAGGTAACCCGGTTAACCTATCCAAAGCTGTCAACTGAGTCCCCTCGTCAGACCCAACCAAGCGAATAACTGACTCTCGGCAGGATAGCTCAATACATATAGGTTCGAAAACATCCCGCTTATCATTGATCCCAACTTTCAGGTAACCCTGGTACTTATGGTAGGTGATATTGTCTCCATTGCTGTCGGCCGAGAAAGAGTAATCTAGAACGTCATCAAAACCAGTGTAGTGTTTGAGCTGGATATAATGAACGATTTCTAGCTCTGGGTCGGCATCCGTATTCATCCATACCGCCGCGTAAGTATAATCGCTGTGCTGACTGAACACTTTGTCCTTCCAGGAGTGAACCAGTTCCATACCGTTGCGGGTAACACGATATACGCCTGAGTCCAGAATATCGAATTTGCTCAGTTCTGAATCATCTAAGTTTGTCTGCCGGTGCGGGTTTTTCTCTTTAACAAAAATCAATCCATTACTATTAAAGTCAGGATGTGGCACTAAATGCGTTATACCCGAATACTCATAATACCTGTGAATTTGCTTTGCGTTAGTATCAATGAGTAGAAAATTATGCTCGCCAGGCTCTGCAATTATATCTATCCCCTGATAGCTACCTGTAACTCGTCTAATACTTTTGTCAGTGTTGAAATTGCACGCATCAAGAGTACATTCTCCTGCATGCATAGCCTTGTCATTGGCATCGTATAACGTGTAGGTATTATCGTATGAGTCAAACCTGTAATACGAGCCATCATCACGATATACAACCTGTACTCCCGCCATTTTTTCCCGGCTTTGAGGCGTAATTTTTCCTTGCGTGTCTATCTCAGTATGATACCGAGCTTGACTATATTTATCTCGCTCAGTAATCACGCGTGTGGCTCCATTACCAGTAGGCAATACACTCACAACCGGTGCAATCATTATCGCTTTGCTGCGATATTTAGGCGTCACCAAGCCTTGCTCTACATCGGCTGCCACGTAAACAATATCGTGCTTAGTATAGTGATAACCAGGTTCATAGTGCTCGCCCAGTTTGCTATACAGTTCGTCCAAAGTAGACAGAGTATGTTTATAGATCCACTCCTGTTTACCATCATTATCCAGGTCGGCTCGCCCTACTAATGTTGAATATTCTGGGTTTAACTGAATGTCCAGTCCGCTAGAAAACTCCAAAGGTGAGGTAACAAACTGCATTTCCTGCGGGTTATAACTGAGCGTTCGCATAGCAGAATCAGACTTAAAAATGAGTGCGCTATAATTCACCGCAAACGGCTCATGTTCATAACCAAGCAGCTCTGAATATCCGTCAGAAATATGCTCCAACACCAGGGTTTCACCGTCGTAAACATGCCAGCCAAGTGATGCATTGTCGGCAGTGCCTACATAGGAAATAACCCCCTCACATCGACCGTCACCATCTAAGTCAACCATATTGGCGATAGCATCACCATAATATGATTCACTACTGATTAAGGCACCATGCACTGCCTTTAATTGTTTATCAACATAGCTGACTAAATTTAGCTGGACGCTGTTTGAGTTTGAAACGGTTTGTAGCAACTCTATAGTCCCATCACCATCTAAGTCACATTCCTGCCACTTGCTGTAACTTGTATGACCCGTCATACCGTGTACTAATTCAGCCACAGTTCTTTCATAGCTTGAGTTATACAGTTCAACACCACTTACAGAATACGTATTAACTATCTCTAACTCACCGTCGTTATCCAGGTCAGTAATATAAGGAGCAATACGATGGAGCGAATTTTCTGGGTTGAACACATGTGCTTCGTCACTTGAAATCTTAAAGCTTGCCAGACGGCTGTATTCGTATTCATGTGCGTATAAATAAACGAGCTCTTCCGCTTTATCACTATACGTCACATTCAGTACCTTCCCCTTGGTAGGAGTTTGGAATAAGTTACTTTCGACAACCAGAGTTTCATCTTGCAGTGTCAAAGAGGTAATACCGGCACCGAACGCTTCTTCACTGCTTAACAGCATAGAGCGATTTGCATTACCGGAGTTTGTCCAGCCGAGCGCTTTGGCTGGTGTATCACCGCTTAAGTGATAAAATGACTCAAGCTGTTTAGGTGTGTGCGTCAAGGCGATTTTACCAGAAACTAATTCGGACCCCTGTGACTCTGTGTTTGTCACTTTCACGCTGTAATGAACTGTATCCGCAAACTGAAAAGCCGCGGACTGCTGTCCATCCCAACTGACAACCCCGGCTTCGTCCACAGTCATGCCAGCCGGGCCAGAAACCAGCGCAAACTGATAATTACCATTCTCAGCAACGCCTATTTTAGCGCGATAAGGTGTTTTCTCAGTTAAGTCCGACTCAACTTCAATACTCACCTCTGCCCCTAGATACGTGCTTCCACCGATGACATATATGGTCTCAGAGAACTGTGCTTTGTTATTATGGGTATCCGTCGCAATCAACGTAACCAGATACTCTCCGCTTTGCTCGAACGTATATTCTTTTTCCCATTGGCTGCTAGTCACAGGTTCAGATTCGCCTGGTGCAGTGATCTGCCAGCTGACTTTTGACAGGTTATAATCTGGCGCGTCAATAAAGTAAGGAAGCAACGTGACCTGCTCTCCCAGCTTCACCACATTCTTGGCGTCAAAGCGCACCAGTGTTGGGCCATTGTCAGCCAGCAAAGTGGGTAAGTTAAAATCAGAGTTTGCAACGCTTATCCACCTGGCGTCCTCTTTACCACCGGAATAAAAATAGTTTCGCTGACGATTGTTGAGCTCAAAGAAATACTCTCCCTGTGGCTGTGTAAGTGCAATCAAAATCTCATCTGTCTTATTGTTGATGCGGATCTCACCACCCTGCCCATCGACAATGCTTAATCCAGGTGCAATGCTTAATTTGCCAAACTGCGGCAGATAAACACTAGAATAGCTCTCCCTTCCCTCGGTGTAATCAACCCACGCGAGTTGTTCGCCATTCTGACTAAACACCATACTAGCGCTCTCTGAGCGATCGTACTGATTTTCGATGGCGTATCCCTGAACCTGATAGGTTTGGCCCGCACTTTGCTCATGAATTGAAAACCCGGATAATAATTCTATTGCAAGCTTTTCGACATGCCCTGATGTAACATCAGGCCCTATCAAATGTAATGTGGCCTTGCCATTTGCAACCAAAGGCCCTATTTGGCAGTTTTCATACACGACCTCATAGCTAGGTACTAAAACGCTTTCATTTTCAAAATTAGGGAGTGTAGCATTACCAGATTCACATAGCTGGTCATCTGGCAACCAGTAATCCCTGCTTTGATACTGTTGGAAACCAGGGTAAGTTGGAGAAAAATAGCGAGAGTCAGTGTTAACAATAAACTTAGTGACATCTCGCCAATAAAGAACATCGTGCGTAATTTGCATGAAGTTGTCAGGACTAATTTGTGCAGGCTCTTCATTACCACCATACAAAGCTTGAAGCTTTTTTTGTGGTACATCACCATTGGGGTTATTCGACAGCGCTTGTAAACCGAGCTCTGATTTTGGTGCCGAATCGCCACCGCCACCACCACATGCACTCAATATACAGGTAGCTGTCGCTATACCTATCCAGTTCTTATACATTGTATATTCCTTTTTTATAATCCATGAACATTGTACTTATAATTGATACACTTTTAAACTAAGTAACACTTACAACACAACCAAATAATCAACCTTGAAGACCAAAAAACAGACTGAATAGCTTCTAACTTGTGCATCTATTAGTGCTGATAACTATGAAACTGAATTGAGCGATTCATGAATAAGGAGGAAAATGGAAAGTAGACATCTTGTACCAATCAAACAAAGCGCTTATTTTTTATACTGCTCATACGCTGGAGCTGAGGCTCTTAGCATAGAAATGCCAGAGCAACTCTCATTACGCTCACCTTTCAAGGATGATTCCGATACAAAAAAGCGAGCTTGTTATCCCAGCATATTGAGGGTTATCAAGACTTCTAGACACATGGCTGAATATGTAACCTTGCTATCAAAGCCTAATTTCAGATCTGAGAGACAAACCACAACAGACCTTATGGCGTTAACTTATAGAGAACGTTTATTGTTTTTGATATTTCAATATGTTTAGGCACAAAAAAAGAGCTATCAATGGTTGGCATACCAAACGCTATGGCTCTGTCATTGTCCAGGCCAAAGGTTGCAAAAAAGGATTTGTACGACCCTGTATCATTAATGGCAAAAACGGAGCCTAATTTAATATCTAAGCCAAGTGCCATTTTCTTTGCCTTCAATTTTGCGTTTTTGCCCGCAAGGCCAATTAGCTCAATTTCAATTTCCTCTCGATTTGATACATCAAATTCGCTTTTCAGACCTCTTACATTGTCCATTTTGCTGACCTCATCAGCAATTTCTGAATAGCGTTCTAATTTATCCAACCGGATTTCAAAAATCTGAGTAAACTCGTATCCCAAAATATCTAATCGATTGTAGCCATTTTTTTCACGAGCCTGCTTCGTATCCTTTGCGAACTGATGCGCAGTAATATTGTCAGTACTCACCTGATATTTTTTCAATATTGATAGAAGCTTGGCAGCCGTATTATTCAGTTTTTCAAAAGCCTTATCAGCGCTTTCTGAATAAGTAACAACCTCTATTCCTACTACCGCGGTGTCAGGTGTAACTTTCCGAGAGCTTTCTCCAGTCACAGTTACAAATGGAAAATCCGGAATGGGAGAAGAAATAGCATTCCAACTCATCAGCAAGCATCCAATTAGCACTAAAGCTCTCACGTTAATCTCCTTAAAATTTAATACTTAAAAAACAGTATGCCTGTTATTTTCAAATCGACACTGACACAAAATAAGCAGTTCGACTTTTTAAAGATTGTCCACCAATCACAAACAGACAACATACCATAACCGGACAAAATTTAGGACGTACTTCCTGCCCCTTTTGCACAATTGAGCCACATTGTGCACATGTCTAAAAGTGAGCATAAATCATTAAATTTAAAGGACTTCACAATACCCGAGGACAAATTTCAAACAGCAATTCGGCGTTAACTCAGGTGAAATGTGCAAATAATGTGAAAGTTGCGGTGTGGCCTTTGTGGTTATTGCAATTTTAAGCTACCTTCCACAGACAGGCTTAAAATAGCAAACCTTTCGAAAGGAAGGGACGCAAAGCTTCCGGTCTAAGGTGCATACTAAGATAGCGGGGTTGCTGAATGCCAACGAGTAAAAATGAAGCGTAGTGTGCATACTGTTGTTTTGTATGCGCATTGCGTAGCATATTGGCATTCACGCCTATGGCATCTGTTGTCATACCGCCCTCTTTTAGTCTTTCCTCGTCCCAGAGCTTGCCCTTGCTAGTTTAACCTGTTCATTCTGGTCGACCGCCTATTCAGCGAAGAACAGCAGGGAAACAACATGTCAGATGACAATGCTCTGGGGAATACTCATGAGACAACATAGATACAACAAGCAGCGCCGGATTTTTAAAGTCGGGCTCTGTTTAATGGCTTTAGGACACGCTATGCCAGGCCTGGCAGCGCAGTGCGAGTTCAAGGTAAAAAATGAGTGGCAAAGCGGTTATACCGCAGAAGTCACGGTATATAACGATTCCGACGTTGCCTTAGATGGCTGGACGGTCGGTCTTGAGTTTAATCGGGGTGAGTCAATCAACAATGCCTGGCGCGCCCAACTGGGCGGCAGCAACCCCTATCAGTTCGAGAACCTCAGCTGGAACCGAAAGATTAACCCAAACTCGTCAAAGTCTTTTGGTTTTAACGTGCAAAAAGCGGCCGGGCAAACCGCCGTTGCACCTGCCTTCTCTGGCATTTGCGAAAGCAACGGGCAGGATGACAATAACGAAGTCAGTGTTGCCATTACCGCATCTGACACCTATGCCACGGCACCTGCCACCATCCAGTTCAGCAGCGAGCTTGCCAATTCGGCCTCAGACACAGTGAGCTATCTGTGGGATTTTGGTAACGGCCACAACTCAGAGGAAATGAACCCACAGCATACCTTTGAGCAGCCGGGTGATTACCAGGTATCGTTAACCATCAACGACGGCACCAATGACTACCAGGCAGCACCAATTTCGCTATCGATTGAACAAGCTCAGCCAGAATCAGCACAATGTATCTTTGAAGTGGAACAGGAATGGATCTCAGGATTTCGCGGCAAGGTCACTATCACCAACACCGAAAGCGTGGCCATTTCAGGCTGGAAAGTGCTGATGGAATTTGCCGACAACACTAAACTGACCGGCGTCTGGCATGGCAATCACAGTGGCAATAACCCCTATGAGATTGTGAATGAGAACTACAACGGCACCATTAACCCGGGTCAGAGCTTAAACTTTGGCTTTAATGCCCAAAAGGCGCAGGAAAATGACACCCCTACTACGCCTTCGCTAGGCGGGTTATGCTCGACAGATGGCAATATTAACCATGCGCCAACGGCCGTTGCGTCTGCCTCTGTAACCTCGGGCCAGCGTCCTTTAACAGTCAACTTTGATGGCAGCGGCTCTTCCGATCCAGACGACGATACCCTGACCTACAGCTGGGATTTTGGCAATGGTAATACATCCAGCGAGCCAAACCCTGCTTATGTTTTCGATCAAACCGGCACGTTTACGGTTAAATTAACGGTCAATGACGGGGTCAATACCACGGTCAGCCAGCCCATCAGCATTCAGGTCGCAGAACCAGATGTAGCGCCCATCACCGGGCCGTTTGAGTTAAACCCACAAAGCTCCAGCCTGTATTTTGTCTCCACCAAAAAACAGCACGTGGTTGAAGCACACACCTTCGAAAACCTCAGTGGCAATATTTCTGAGCAAGGGGCAGCAAGGCTCACCCTGGATCTGGCCAGTGTTAATACGGGCAATGACACCCGGGACGGCAGAATGAAGGAGCACCTGTTTGATACCAGCTTGTTCCCGCACGCCGAAGTGCTGCTCGCGGTTGATTATGCAGCTCTGACAGCCTTACCCATTGGCAGCACTGACAAGCAGACAGTGACCGCCACGCTCAACCTCAAAGGCGTGATAGCCGAAGTGACAGCAGACGTGGCAGTTCGCCGCCTGACGCACACTAAGGTGATGGTGCAAAGCCTTGCCCCCGTAGTGCTGGACGCAACAGACTTTGGTTTAGAGCCAGGTATAGAAACACTGAGAACATTGGCGAATTTATCTGTGATCAGTTACGCGGTTCCCGTGAGCTTTAACTTAGTTTTTGAAGCTCAACAATAGGAGGGAAAGAAAATGATATTCAATAATTTACCACGATTCTCTACCTTTACTCGTAGCAAATCTGCAGCACCGGCCATGGCAAAGTTTGCCGCCTGTATTAGTTTAATCGCAAGCGCGCCGTTTGCTCAGGCAGCACAGTGTTCATTCAACATTCCGGATAACTGGAACAATGGCTTTAAAACCGAGATAGTCATAGAAAATGACTCAGAGCAGAGCATTAACGACTGGTCCCTCGAACTCACCTGGAATCAGGGCATCTCCCTGCAAAATAGCTGGAACGGCAATTTCGACTGTAACGACACGGGTTGTACCATCACCTCACAAGGCAATACAGTCCATGCAAATCAGTCATTTGGGCTGGGCTTTGTTGCCAATAAAAACGGCCTGAGCGAAGACGTTGCCATTACCCTCAGTGGTGATGTGTGTAGCAACTCTGGCCCGACTACGCCCCGGATGCGGTCACAGAAACGGGCTTATGGGCGCTGGACATAGCTGAGTCTTCACTCAGCTATGTGTCGGTCAAAAAAGACCATGTGGCAGAGCTGAACCAGTTTGCGTCTCAGAATAACGCTGCTCCTGCGCTATCGGGCAGTATTGATGCCGACGGGCGCGTCACGCTGGCGGTTGATTTAAATAGTGTGTCTACCGGTGTGGATATCAGAAACAGCCGGGTTATGGATTTGCTGTTTGAAACAGAATTACTGCCAACGGCGTACTTCAGCACCCAGATTGACCCTGCACTATTGAGCACGCTGGAAGTGGGCAACCCGACGGTTCAATCCGTTACCGGCGAGATGAGCCTGCATGGCGTTAACCATGAACTCAGCCTGGATGTGTTGGTCGTGAAGCTGGCAACGGGCCATGTTAATGTCAGTACGCTTACCCCTTTGATAGTCGACAGTAAAACCTTTGATATGGACTATGGTATTGAGGCACTGCGAGTGGTCGCTAACCTGAGTGGCATTGGCGAGACCGTACCGGTTTACTTTAACCTGACCTTTTTATCAGCCGAGCAAGATGGTTTTGAGCCGGTTGATATGGCGGCCAAACCCGCTGCGCCTTCCGAGCTCAGCGCCAGTGTGCTTTCTACCGAAGCGCAGGCGCAATTAAGCTGGTACGACAACAGCAATAACGAAACCAACTATCTGGTGCGTTTAAAGTCGCTTGATGGCCGCTGGCACACCGCCGCTACGCTTGCCTCTAACGCCAGTTATTATGAATCGGGTTTACCGGAGTCCGGCGAGTTTGATTACAAGGTGATTGCGCTGAACAACTCAGTGCCCTCCCAGCCCAGTAATATTGCCCGTATCACAGTCACGCAAACCGACCCCATTGCTCGTGGCATGGAGTTGTACAAAACCAACTGTGCCGGGTGTCATGGCTCTGAGGGCGGCGGTCTGGGCTCATTCCCTGCGCTTAATACAGAACGCGATGTACAGGCCATGATTGATGTGATCACCGCGACTATGCCTTATGGTGCGCCGGGTGCCTGTGATGAGCAATGTGCCACGGATATCGCGGCATATCTGCAAACCCTGTGGCCTGCGCCACTCACCTGTGATGTGGGTGTCGCGCCTGTGGCATACGGTGCAAGACAGCTGAAAATCCTGACCCAAACCGAATATCAAAACACAGTAGAAGACTTACTGGGAGTTGATTTTGAAGTGTCAGACGGCCTGTCGCCAGATTCTCAGGTGGGCTTTTTCATTAATAATACCCATGCCGCTGTGCAGCCTTCTAACTACAGCAACTACCTGCTGGTTGCCGAAGAAATCGCACAATGGGTGGCCGACAACGGCTACTCGCCCGCTTTAAGTTGTGCAGCCATTAACGAAGACTGTGCCAACCGTTTGATTGATGAGTTAGCGCCGCAGATATTCCGCCGTCCTCTAACGCAGGATGAAGCGGACAGTTATCGACTGATCGCAACCGGATTTTTCAACAATAACGACGTTGCAGCGGGCATGCAGTTAGCGCTGGAAGGCTTGCTGTCTTCGCCGCAATTTATTTATCGTCATGAATTGGGCGAAGCAAACCCGGATAACTCAGAGCTGGATTACGACGCCTTTGAGCTAACCTCGTGGGAAATGGCTACCTTCTTGTCTTATACCTTTACCGGATCAACGCCAGATCAGCTTCTGTGGCAAGCCGCTGAGCGTGATGAGCTGCGTGATGAAGCCCATATCATTGCCCATGCGAACCGCCTGGCAGAGCAAGCCAAACCGGTGCTGGGTGACTTTGTAGGTAGCTGGTTGGGCACAGGCAGTTTAGAGGTCGCCAGTAAAGATCCGGACCACTATCCGGGCTTTGCCAATCTGGTACCCGCCATGAAAGCGGAGATCAATGAGACCTTCTCCTACATCATGACTCAGCCGGACGAAAAATTTGGCTCGCTGTATACCGCCAACTTCACGTTCGTCAATCAGTTACTGGCCAACCACTACAACATTCCTGGCATATCGGGTGATGACATGCAAAAAGTTGAGACCACACAGCGTGGGGGTATCTTAGCCAATGGTGCGTTTATGTCGCGTTGGGCAGAAGTCGACGAGTCGCACCCTATCTTACGCTCGGTCAGAGTACGCCGCCGTATGCTGTGCCAGGATCAGCCCGATCCGCCAGCCGGTACCTTTGAAGCCAGAGAGCAAAGGCTTGCCGAGCTGTCTGACTTGTTGCAAGACCCGACGACCACTAACCGACTCAAGTACCACAGCTTGACCGAAGGCCAGCCCTGTTCAAGTTGCCATGAAAAGTACATCAACCCGATGGGCTTTGGCATGGAAGACTTTGATGCCGTGGGCAACATCCGCAATCAAGACAACAACGGGAATGTGATCAATGCTTCGGGCACCCTCTATGCCCCTGAGAAATACGCTCAGGTCAGTGACTTTGTGCCATTCAACGGCACTAAACAGTTAGGTGCGGTGATAGCCGACCTGTCTTCTGCTCAAAGCTGCTTACCACAGCAAATGTTCCGCTACGTAATGGGTGTGGGTCATGACTCAATCGACCCGACGAGTGAAGAAGACAAGCGCCTGTCTCAGACAGAGCAGGTCGGTTATATGTGTGAAATCGACACACTGACCAACACCATGATGCAGGAAAGCCCGAGAGCCATGCTGGAGAAATTTGGCTCGCTCAAGTCGGTGCGTTATCGCAAAGCCTGGTCCAGAAGCGAGTAATGCGGGTCACAACATTAAGAGGTTAGTAACATGAAAAAAGAGCATTTAAATAACATGGCGATATCGCGCCGCAGCTTATTAAAAATGTTTATGGCGTCGGGTATTTCGACCGCCCTGATCCGCACATCACCGCTGGTATCAGGATTGCTTTACGCACGACATGCCGATGCGATGGACGCCGGGCTGCCCAATAAAACCGTGTCTATTTATATTCCGGGCGGCTCTATTGCGTCGCTTTGGAACCCCACAGGCAGCGGTGAAACCATGCAGCTGGGCGTGATGTCGGCAGGCTATGAGCCGGTAAAAACCGAATGTAACTTTATGGTCAATATGGCCCACTCCAATGCGGGTCATGGCCGTATGCCGGTGCTGCTCGCCCAGAACTGGGGCGGTGACAGTTACGACGTCACTATGGGTAACGCACTGGGCCCGAACCTGCCATTTCGTTATCTGAACTTAGGCGTTCACAGTAATGGCCAGGGTCACTTAACCAAAGACAACCGTAATCATTTGCCGTTCCAGGAAAACCCCTTCACCGTGTATAAAATGGTGTTTGGCGGCGCCCAGGGCAGCAACAGTAAAACGCCTATCATGAATGCGCATATGTCGGCAGCCAACGCGATTAAAAACAGGCTCGCAGGCTACGAAATACAGCGCATGAATGATCATCTCGATGCCATTGCAGACACCCAGCGACGTTTAGATGAGCTCTCTGGCGGCTCCTCCTGTGGCATTGCCCCCGATGACACTGAGTTCCCGTTGACCTTTGATACCTTCAGTCAGCAGGCAAGGCTGCAAGCAGACATTGCCGTGGCAGCTTTACAATGTAACCTGACCAGCTCGGTATCACTGGCCTTTGGTAACCACCAGTCCGAGTTCCGCATTCCTGAGCTGAACTTCCAGGGGCACTATCACAACGCCATTCACGGTGGCAGTAACGGCCAGCCAAACTATCCGTACTACACCGAAATGCGCAGCCACCTGGGCAGCCTGAGCGCCTATTTGATCCAAAAACTCAAAGCAGCCGGCATCTTAGACAGCACAGTGGTACTAGAAACCACCGACATGGGCCACGCAGACAAACACTCTGCCAACCCCTGCGCCTATCTGATCGCAGGTGGCGGCGCCCGCATCAACCGCGGCGTCGTCAGCGACATCGGCTCTGGCTACAACCAGCACGATGTACTGCACACCGCAGCCAAGGCTTGTGGCGTAGACCTTGGGTTTGGTAAGGAAATTCCGGGGGTGATTGTTTAGGTGGTTGTTTTGATAACGGTTATTTATATTTAGTGAGTGGTTTTGGTTTATAGATAATCAGGACAGTAAAGCCCCTTTTTAGGGGCTTTTTTTGTGGGTATTGATAGCGAAGTGTGACAAACCGCCATCGCTATACTCACACTACATTCTCGTCGCTCCGGACAGCCGACTATAAGGCATGTCGTGGTAAACAGACACTAGTTCCTTAAATAAAGATGACAAGGCACCAGCATCAAGGTCAGCTTGTTTGCTAGACACTATGATCTTGAGATATCGGGGCTCCTCATTTTCACTCTGTGGCTCGAGGATATCTTCATAAAGTAATACTAGCTTTGCATTGTCTTTGTATTTCATAAATTCAAATCGAGACTTAGATGTTTTTGACCCTAGTTCACTATTTTTGAACACCCCTCGGGAATAGTAAGAACCATCAACAGTTAGCGATTTATCCAACAGACTATCTATCGAAGATAGTTGCAGTCCTTGTAAATCAGATAAATCAAGACTGCTTCCTCGACTTGCTTGTTCATATTCATAGCTCATTTCATAGCCAGCTACATCAATTGCATCATCCTCATAGCTGATCTCAACCCGTAACTCTGTTTTTTGAGAGCCAAATCTTAGCAACCCTTTCTCATTTTTCTTGAAGTCACCTGCCAGATAATAGACATATTGCCCCATTGGGGTAACTTCCCAAAAAAGGCCATCATAAACTGCAACCTCTTTGGCATGTGGTTTAAAGTCACTGTAAACCGGAATTTTACCCAGCGAGTCTATGTAACTGACAGGTTTAATATCGTGGTAACTCAGGCTTGCCAGATGCTCAGTCGGTTTAACACCAACTTTTACAAAAGTCGCTTTTGAACTATGCCCTGTGGAGTTGCACGCGGAGAGAAATAAGATGAACGAAAAAATAGTTATTAGACGCAAAGTATATGTCCTGTAGATTTCCTGCCGATACACACTAAAGTGAACACATCCCTAGAGTCAGGAATTAGAACAACCATGCGTCGACAAGATTTTACTTATTAGCACAGGAATTTATCATTATATCAATATAGGAACAAGCCTCCTTTAATCACGTTCAGAGCCTGTGATATATGACTTCTTGGAGTATCCCGCACCTAAAGACGACCTGAATAAGAACAGGTACAATTTGGGTTAATGCCCAGCTGCTCGCAAATGCCGAAACCTAACAATTGACGCCATAGCCCCTTGTTAGTCGCCCGACGATGAGCCTGTTTGTGTCATTAATACGGGGAGGCTAGAGGCCAGTATAGCTTTCTTAGAGACTTTGATTTACCTATGCCCTCAAATGGCAAACGTTCAACATCGTTGTTAAAGCCCAACAAACACAGGCTACTACTCATCAATCAACTATCGTGCTGTTGTTTTGCGAACACAAATGCTTTTTGCTAGGACATCCACCCCAAGATGGCGTGGCCCAAGGAACTACTGCGCAGTAGTTGAACAGTTCCCAGGTCGCATGCGCCCGGGATGACTACGAGGTTTGTGAGTTCGACCGCACCGGTTTGCCACTGCAAGATATGGTGCATAATAAGTGACACTCACCATACATTTACGACACTTAGCCCGGATACCCGCTCCACATTTTGGTCACTCTCCTAAAGCTGAAACTAACCCGGTACTCGCCTTTCATCACAAACTAACAAAAATTATCAATAATAAGTCAGAAATTTGTAAGCTTGCTCTGTGGCATGCAGTTACAAGCTGACATAAAGGCACAGCCAGTGCCCGCTCGTAGCAATGCTAAACAAGGCACTTTGTGCCGTTAGCGAAAATATTAAACACTAAAGGAAGGTTTATGAAAGCGTTATTACCAGCTCTACTTATTTTGTTCCCTGTATTGGCAAATGCAGCAGATATCAACTGTAAAGGCAAAGTCACCTGGGTGATGGATTATCCTCAACAATGTAGTGGCAACACTGCATTCAAGACAAGCGGCTCTAATGGTCAGTGGATTTGTCCACCGTCGGACAAAAGTAACGCCATTGTTTTAACAGCCCTCGCGGCAGATAAAAGCGTGGAAGTTTACATTGATGATAAAAATGGCTCCATTAGCTGCTCGTCACTTCCTCACTATGTCAGCGCAAGGTACATAATCATTAACCCCTAAATTCTGACAAGTGACAGCGGGGTTTGTGAGCTCAATTGCAACGGAAGCCACTGTATCGCATGTTGGTAGATCCCGGCTCGCAAGCGTCCGGGATGACGGTGGTGGATGTCGTTTTGAAGGTGCTTATCTGTTTGTCCAACCTGCCTGCGCAAAACCCGAAAAAGATACGATAACTAAAGACCGATTGGGTGTATCAATTTTAGGGTGTGCAGGCTCGGAGCTCTTTAGGGGCGCTGGATATAATCAGTCGAAACCAGATATATGTCTGAGCAACACATTTACAGCGGACTGGACCAAGCATCAGAAATGGAAAAGGGGTAATAGAACGAGATAGCTTACATTAGCTATCCCACAAACCTACTCGGCTTAACTCCGCTGGCGCGTCCATATGCGTTTTTTTAATTCTTTTTTTCATATAGTGCTCTAATTCTTCTGTCCACTCCAAAATTATTAATACTGAATATAAACACCCACCCCCATAAAACCAACATTTCAAATGATTCATTAACCATGATTGAAAGTGGAGATAAGCAAATTACTGTATTGACAACTTCAACTCTTTTAAAGCCCTCTACGTTTTTCCTCCACTCTTTAAATAGGGGCAAATAATAGCAGCCCAATAGAAATCCAAAGTAAAAAACGATGCCTATCATCTCTCCAATCATGAGCATCAAAAAAGAGAAACTAGATAGAACCATGTATACAAGCCAAACTAAGTATAAGTGCATAAACTACCTAAAATTTATATGGTACAGAAAAGAGCTATATTTAATTGAATCATTCGTTTTAATTACCGCGGGCAAGAAAGCGGTGTCCACGCCAGCCTGGCCCAACTCAGGATAGCTTACGCTGTATATTACAAAGAGTACGCCTGATTTGACTATCAAGCCGGTACTCGTTCAAACACTGTTTCGCTTTGATTTTGGTGCTACCCAATAAGGATTTACTCTGTCTTTGCACGCAGCTATGCCCCAAAACCTAATTGCTTTACTTTACTCAGAACCTGCTGATAGCGAATGTCAGCGCAGCTGCCAAATCCGGCGCGTTGTCTGAATTTGGAAGACGTTGCCAGTGGTGAGGTCATGCCAGTCAGGAATCGGGTCAGTATTGCCAGGCTTGGTGTAACACCAATTTGCATCAAGTGCTGTTTTAGCCCATTTAAGTCGTTTCGTAACTTATCGTCCGATGGAAACTCTGCCTGCTTAGACTGGGTTAATTGTGCAATTTGGCCTCGGCACGCTGAGCAGTGTCCGCATTGCTCTGGTGCGTTTTCATCGTCAAAATAGCGTGCTAAGTTGTAACTTAAACATGTGTTTAACTCAAAAAAGCGCAGCATGGCGGCGATGCGTTTAACCTCGGCTTGCTCCTTATCTAAAAAGTAATCGGCAAGTTCTTTGGCCAGATTCGGCTCAGCCAGCTTAGTATCAATAACCTGATATACCTGCATCATGCGTTTTGACTCAAGCTCGATATGCCCTTGCTCATGTAGGTAGTCCAGCGCCGCTACAATGCGATTTCTGTCGTGACCTAGTTGCACTAAGGCCTGAATATCAACGGTGCCCCACACTTTCTTAAAGTGCGTATTGGCAATTATCTGCTGGATAAATTGCTGACGGTTCGCATCGAACATGCTGATGACGTCCTGCTCTGTGCGTAACCACTTGAATCTAAAGTCGGCGTAAAACGCGTATTTGGCCTCAATCACGCCTTTGAGTTCGAACTGCACCAGCAAGGTTTTTAATGCCAGTAATCGGATATTGCTGACTTTAGAGGCGCTGAGCTCCTGCATTTCCCATAAGCCCTGCTGTTGCTGCGATTGAATTTCATCAATCAAAGCCTGAATGCTGGCTTGCTCCGGGGTGTCGGCGTAAACAAAGTTCTCAAGCGTCGCAACGCCATCTAAGTTAGCCAGAGTTATACATTCAGAGAATTGCCCGTCGCGCCCTGCACGGCCTATCTCCTGGCTGTAATTCTCTATCGATTTTGGCAGGTCGTAGTGCACCACAAACCGAATATCGGATTTGTCTATGCCCATACCAAAAGCAATCGTGGCAACGATCACTTGCTTGTGATTGTTCATGAAATCGTTTTGGATACTCTGACGAAGGCTGTCATCCAGCCCGGCATGATAAGCAGCGGCGTTTACGCCCGCCGCCTGCAATTGCTTAGCCACCTGCTCGGCCTGTTGTTGCAGCGTGACATACACAATACCTGCGCCAGCTTGTTGCTTTAAATAACCAATCAGTGCCTGCACTTTTTGCGCTTCCGGTAGGCATACACGCTTAAATCCAGGTTGGCACGATAAAAGCCCGTCTGAACAATATGCTCGGGTTTTATATCAAACCGGTTCGCCATGTCGCGCTTTACTTTTTTGGTCGCCGTGGCAGTAAGCAGCAACACTAATGGGATGTTTAACTCATTACGATAGTCGGGTAGCTTAAGATAATCGGGCCTGAAATTATGGCCCCACTCAGAGATACAGTGCGCTTCATCAACCACCAGCATAGAAATAGGCACTTGCTTAATGAATTCTCTGAAACGCTCGTTCTTAAAACGCTCAACCGAGATCATCAGCACTTTAATGCTGCCATTTCTGACATTTTGCATCACAGACTGGCTTTGCTCGCGGGTTAACGTTGAATCTAAACTGGCCGCATTGATGTTTTTGCTGTGTAAAAACTCAAGCTGATCTTTCATAAGTGCCAGCAGTGGCGAGATAACTAAGGTTAAATGGGGCAGCTGTAAAGCCGTCAGCTGATAACACAAGGACTTACCAGAGCCGGTTGGGAATATTGCAAGACTAGAGTGGCCGTTGACCAGCTGGGTGACTGTTTGTTCCTGGCCAGGCCTGAATGCTGAAAAGCCAAAACGTTGCGATAAGGTTTGGTGGAGCGCCGATTCGTTCATGATGCAAAATTCCGTGTTAACAACTGCCGTGTAAGATAACACATTACCAACCCCCAACAATACTTAACCAGTTTGACGGGTTGGATAGCAACCGAGTTACCGCGGGGTTGGTAGGGTTCGTGACTAAAAGGAACCACAGGATTGCAGGCTAGTAGATCCCGGCTCGCACGCGCCCGGGATGACCAAGGGGGTGGTCGGGTTCGTGACCAGAAGGAACTACAGCATTGCAGGCTAGTAGATCCCGGCTCGCAAGCGTCCGGGATGACCGAGGGGCTGGTTGGGCACGCGTTCAGAAGGAATCACCGTATTGCCGGTTAGTAGATCCCGGCTCGCACGCGTCCGGGATGACCAAGGGGGTGGTCGGGTTCGTGACCAGAAGGAACTACAGCATTGCAGGCTAGTAGATCCCGGCTCGCACGCGTCCGGGATGACCGAGGGATTGGTTGGGTTCATGACCAAAAGGAACCACGGTATTGCCGGTTAGTAGATCCCGGCTCGCAAGTGCCCGGGATGACGATGAGTTTATCTGGATCAGCGACCACAAATCACGTTGCCAAATACCCTCCGTTATATTCTTCGAGCACCTATGAATTCACAGTACCAGAGCGCCAACTCAGGTGCCTAAATCAGGCTCTTCAACCAGCTAGACTATGTGGATTTTGTACTTTTCAATAAATGCCTGTCTGTGTGATTCAGTCGGAGGATTGTCAGCGGTGAATTTGGATATATCCCGAATAAATCCCTCAGAGGGGCCTGAAGGCGTATTGATAACGAGCACGTGACTGTCGGTGATCGCCTTAAAACGTCTTTTTACGTTGGGACCAGCAATAACAAGGTCGCCAGCATTTGCAACAAACTCGTCGTTTTCTACACCGAACTCTATTTCTCCTGAGATAATGTAAAAGATCTCATCATCAATCTCATGAAAATGCCACGGCGCCTCATTGCCTCTAGGCAGCTTGCTATCAAAAATAGAAACTCGGTTATCTGTATCTGAGCCAGATGCAAGAATGGACGTGATCTCCCCCTGTTCAAGATCATGTCTCTCAGCATTACCTGCTTTGACGTGCTTATATCTCATTGTATACCCTCGATAACTCAAAGCGCTTTAGCGGCACTTTTCGCTATATTCTCTTTGAAAAAGACTTGCCAGATTACATCACTATGTGTGATGTCACCAGCCTATACAAAGTCATCAAAAATTGAGTGTAGAGTGAAGCGACACCTACCAACAAGCTAAAGGAATACTCAAACCAAGCGAAATTAGAGCTAAAACTCACATCTTCACACTTCTTGCACTTTTCGCGCCTATATTTGCCGCGGTTGCTCGTACAGGGGCGTAAACAGCACCCTGATTAAGGACCAGCTTCACACTAAAAGGAGAGGATTTTTACCATGAAACCAAGCAATACACTGGCGTTGCTGCTGGCAGGTGCAGTCGCGGCATCTGGCGCATCGTTTGCGGTACATGCCGCAATAGATACCGATGATGAGAAAGTGACACGACTGGACTTGCAAGGGCAGATAGATAACTTTGCGCCCTTTTCTAAAACCTTGTGGGCCGGGGCGCACAATGCCTATGCCTCACATGCCTGGAGTAAAGGCACTTATACCGATGTGAATCAGTACTATTCTCCCAAGAGCCTGCTTAAGCGCGGCATACGGGTGATGGAATTTGATATCTACCCGGAAGGCACCTTTGATTCTACCCCTATGCTGTGCCACAACTCGCTGGAAAATAAAGCCATTTGTTCAAGCTTTCATGCAAAGCTGTCGGAAGGGTTAGACGACATTAAAGACTTTCTGAAAGACAACCCGGACGAAGTGGTGTTACTGAAAATCGAATCGTACAAGCATAACGACCATAAAAACTGGCACAACAAAATTGGCGAGCGCCTGGAAAAGGACATAGGTGATTATTTGCTGATGCCCTCTGACTGGGGCTATGCCGATAAAAGCTGTGCGTCTTTACCGGTGTCGCACCTCACCAAACGCGACATTCTGGCGGCGGGTAAGCAGCTGGTAGCGGTGGTGCAAACCCCCAGAGATCACAGCAACCTGTGCTCCTATCACAGCAGCGGCAGTTACTCTAAATTCTGGAATACCGTGTTTATCGGCGTCGATGCCTTCGATGCCAGTGGCAATCTGCAAAGTAATCAACCATTTTGCCAGAACGGCAGCAATGAGTGTGTGAACGGCGATCAGACCGCACACTATCTTGCCAACAATATGACAGTGATCATTGATGGCGCGACGCAGCTTAATCCGGATGGTCCCAGTTCAAGTAAAACCGGCAGCAATGTGATCAGCAAGTGGGCCAACAAAGGCGCCCAAATTCTCGAGCTTGCGCTGGTCGAGGCCAATAACACCAGCGCTGCCAGCGGCTATGGTGCCAATGAAGTCCAGATTGAAGACTTTATCTGGTCGTGGAAATCGAACCGGCCCAATGGTTCAGGCGACTGTGCCAGCCTCGAAAGCGATGCTGCTATTGTCGACAAAGCCTGCTCTACCTATCAATACCACGCTTGTGTAGATGACAACCGTAACTGGAAGCTGACCACCAGCAAGGGCAGCTGGGAGATGGGGTTTGCGAATTGTCAGAGCCTGGGCGGCAGTTATACCTTTGCGATGCCATTCAATGCTTACGAGCATGTTCAGTTACAAAATACTATCGGCGACAGTTCAGAGCATCATTGGGTGAACTATTACAAGGCGTTCGATGATTTCTGGTTGTCTAACGCGGCTGAACATATCGACTGGCAGTACGTCAAAAACACTGCAGTGGGTTCGACCAATAAAGGCGATGGCTTTAACGATATTGCCTTGTTAAAACGTAAAGCCCTGGTGGGTGGCACCTTCAACCTCAGCTCAGTGCGGGTTCGCTCAAACAATCGGGTAGATGGTTTTCAAGCCTGTTACGAAACCAAACAGAGCCTGTCTCATGCCAGTGTTGGCACATCAGAAATGTGCGTAACCTACGGCGGCAACGGCGGTAGCTGGGGTGATAAACTGACCTTTGATAGCAGCAAGGGCGAGCACCTAAAAAGCCTGCAGATCTGTAAAGACGATGGCAAGTATGGTTATGATACGGTGTATTATCTGAAGCTGACGTCCAGCAATGGCAGTTCAATCAAAGGCGGTACTTCGTCTGGCAGTTGTACAACCTACTCGGCCAGCGCCAGCCAGCAACTGTTTGCCTTTCATGGCACCGATAATAAAGAACTTAACTCACTGGGCGTTTATCGCATCGCCAGTTCACAGGTTAACGGCGGGCTCTATGCCACCGGCTGGCTTGACCGCGATGATCCGGCCAGTGGCGATAATGAGTTATTCAGTTCCCATCAGTCAGTGGGTAACATCGCTGCCAGTTGCAGCACCAGCGATGTTGCAGGAGTGATTGCACGAGTCAAAGGCAACAAGCTGGACTCAAGCCTGACCGGCCAAAATCTGGTTAACAACAGCTCAGGCTTTGCCTGCTGGAACTCCAGCAATGGCGGAAGCAGCAGTTACACCACCTGTGAAGATTACGAAGTGAGATACTTTTTCACTAAGGCCAGTTGCTTGCCTTAACCATAACTGCACCCGGAAAGGTTGTGCGATAAGCTTGTTCATATGAGCAAATAACATAGGTAGCCATTGCATTACTAAAGAGATGCAGGCTACCTAATCCAAGGTGCCCCCGGCAATTCCTTTATCAATTTAACTCTACATGCGTTACTGTGCAGCTACCGCCAGGTGTGTCCTGAGAGTAAGCAACAACAGATAGTTTTCGTTCAGATACCTTAGCGGCCATCACAAGCGAATAGAAGTTTTCACATTCCTTTGAAGCGATTGGGCAATAGAGGTTACTCCACGCACAGTCTGTTGAAAATGGCTTATCAAAAGACATATAAAACACCTGGCCAGTATGGCTGCCCAGACGCTTGATATTCACTTGATGTTGCGTGAAGTGCTTAGTACTAGCTTGAGTGCTTATACACATAAAAGACAGAATAATTAAAAAGTATTTCATTAAGAACCCGTTAGCTGACGACTGTATTAAGAGACAGTCTGTAATAGTGCCTTTATTGTATACTAGTAATTATAATGAATAAAATACAATCAATTTTCTGCCTGACAAAGCTCGGTTCTTGATCAACAGCTCACTATTTTATAATTTGATGCCATTTTTAGTTAGGGATCAACACTCGATGTCAGCACTAGCGTCGATGACAAGGTTTCCTGCGGCCCTACTTTGGCAGCGCCGCCGATAATATGGAGCTGTTCGTTAAACGAGACTGAGCCGTGACCATGGCGCGGTTGAGGCAAATCGGGCAGTGTCTGCCACAGATCCGTTTGCGGATCGTATGCCCACACCTCATCGAGGGCTTTGCCTTCCTGCCAGTCTCCATCGGGGCCGAACACCTCGCCACCCGACACAATAATTTTGCCATCCAGCACACTGGCCGACAGCCCGGCCGATGCTACAGGTAAGGGGGCAATCGATGACCAGCTATCCGTTTTGGTGTTATAAACTTCGCCGTGACTGAGGTTAACGACCTCTTTGCCGCTGGTGCGTCCGCCAATCACGTAAATTTTATGACCAATCACCGCACTGGCGGCCGAATTGCGCGCCACACTTGCAGACTTAACCTTACGCCAGTAGGCGTTGTTAACCAGCACATAGTGTGCGTCGGTATCCATGTTTTTACCGCTGTCCCGGCTGGGCGTTTTACCACCGATCACATGAATGTTTTTGCCCATGCTGGCATATACTGACTCGGCAAGCGGTATGGGCAAAGACGGTGCGTTGCGCCAGGCCTGCATATTACCGTCGAGCCTGAATACCGAGCGCTGAATTTGCCAGGCGTTATCCTTAGCCCCCGTAAAACCACCAATGGCATACAGAAAATGCTGGTTAGCGACCATGCCCAGGTGATGACGGGCAGCGGGTAAAGCAGGGGCTTTGGTCCAGCGCGCGTGAGCCGGGTTTAGCAAAAACACGTCAGTGGTGGGACCTAAGTCAGAAAACGAGGGAAGATCGGAAGGCGTAAAACCGCCACCCACAAAAATGCGCTTGTTAAAAACAGCAGGATAAACCTCTTGCAATGCCACAGGTAAATCGGGACCCGCCACCCAGCTATAGGCCTGGCCCGGTGTGTTACTCTGGGTGGCCTGAAGTGAACCCGATAGCAGCAGACACAGGATACTTGCTGATAAACGACGCATTCTGACTCCTTAAAACTCTGTGATTAGGTTATACGTTGTTGTAATAGCACAAGATCAACTCATATGCCGTCATCTAACGTACAGTTACCGCAAAATATAACCAACATCAACAAAAAGCCGTCGTATGCCCTACACAATGAGATCTGACCCAGCTTTATGTTAC
This sequence comes from Pseudoalteromonas sp. R3, assembly GCF_004014715.1. Classification (NCBI taxonomy): domain Bacteria; kingdom Pseudomonadati; phylum Pseudomonadota; class Gammaproteobacteria; order Alteromonadales; family Pseudoalteromonadaceae; genus Pseudoalteromonas; species Pseudoalteromonas sp. R3. The sequence continues at coordinate 787,971 of NZ_CP034834.1, read as the reverse complement.
AGAGATCAAAGAGTCAATTTATTTACCTGGATGTCTTGTGTCAGGTTTACACTTACTTAGCCAGCTCCTTGCGCACTATCTCAGCACCAGCACTGAGGGCATTTAATTTGCCCCGGGCCACTTCCCGTGCAAGCGGTGCCATACCACAGTTCGTGCAGGGGTAAAGCTTATCGGCATCTACATATCTGAGGGCTTCTCTGAGTGTTGCAGCGACTTCTTCCGGCGTTTCTATGGTATCCGTCGCTACATCAATGGCACCGACCATGACCTTTTTGCCTCGCACCAGGGATAATAGCTCAACGGGTACCCGTGAGTTATGGCACTCCAGCGAGATAATATCTATGTTCGACTTTTGCAGCTTAGGAAACACTTCCTCGTACTGACGCCACTCTGAGCCCAGTGTTTTTTTCCAGTCAGTGTTGGCTTTAATGCCGTAGCCATAGCAAATGTGTACAGCCGTTTCGCACTTCAAACCTTCAATGGCACGCTCCAGGCAGGCAATGCCCCAGTCATTCACTTCATCAAAGAACACATTGAATGCCGGTTCATCAAACTGAATAATGTCGACGCCGGCCGCTTCCAGCTCTTTGGCCTCCTGATTCAATACCTTAGCGAACTCCCAGGCCAGCTTTTCGCGGCTCTTATAATGGTCATCGTATAAGGTGTCTACCATGGTCATCGGGCCGGGCAGCGCCCACTTAATAGGTTGCCTGGTTTGTTGGCGCAAAAACTTAGCATCTTCAACAAATACCGGCTTCTGACGGCTGATGGGACCGACCACGGTTGGTACGCTGGCATCGTAGCGGTCACGAATTTTAACCGTTTTACGGTTTTCAAAATCCACGCCGTCAAGGTGTTCAATAAAGGTGGTCACAAAGTGCTGACGGGTTTGCTCGCCATCGCTGACAATATCAACCCCTGCCAGCTGCTGCTCCTGTAACGACACGCGCAGTGCATCTTGTTTGCCGTCAACGAGTGCCTGTCCTTCGAGCTTCCAGGGCGACCACAGTACCTCAGGTTGTGCCAGCCAGGCAGGTTTAGGCAAGCTGCCTGCTGTGGAGGTGGGTAAAAGTGTTTTCATAATTTCTGCCGCTTCTTTGTCGTTAACTATCAGGCGTAATTCGCCGACCACTGCTCAAGTACATTCTGGTAAGGTTTAATAAAGTGCTCATGGGCAAACTTACCCTGCTCCACCGCCAGCCTGCTGCGCTCCTCACGGTCGTACACAATTTGCGTCAGTGAGTGGTCCTGGTTTTTAAGGTTTGGCTGGTAGCGTCTGCCTGCCACTGCATTGGCGTTATAAATCTCCGGGCGGTAGATTTTCTGGAACGTCTCCATGGTGCTGATGGTGCTGATAAGCTCCAGGTTGGTGTAGTCATTCAGCAGGTCGCCAAAGAAATAAAACGCCAGCGGGGCAACACTGTTTGGCGGCATAAAGTAGCGCACCTGCAAACCCATTTTCTTAAAGTATTGCTCGGTCAGTGACGACTCATTTGGCTCATATTCAAAGCCCAATACCGGGTGTTGGTTTTCGGTTCTGACATAGGTTTTGCTGTCCGACACGCTCAGGCAGATCACCGGACGCTTTTTAAAGTTTTGCTGATAGGCACTGGAGTTCACAAAGTGCTTAAACAGCTTGCCGTGCAATTCTCCAAAGCCTTCGGGGATACTAAACTGCGGTTTACCTTTGTTGTGATCGAGCAGTACCACACTGAAATCGTAGTCGCGCACATAAGATGAAAAGTTGTTACCGACGATGCCTTCGGTGCGCTCACCGGTTTTGTGGTCAATAATGTTAGTTTTCAGCACTTCGATTGAAGGAAAAGCTTCGCCGCTACCCGCAATGTCGATGTCTACCGAGATGATCTCCAGCTCAATGGCATATCTGTCGCCATTTGGGTTGTCCCAGCTCGCCAGCGCATTAAAACGGTTATCGATCATCTTTAATGCATTACGCAGGTTCGCCTGACGACTTTCCCCTCTGGCCAGGTTGGCAAAGTTGGTTGTGATCCGTGTATTGTCCGACGGATGATAGTGCTCATCAAAAATGAGGCTTTTGACTGTAAAAGTAAACTCGTTGTTCATGGCGTTCTGGTATCCAATTTTCTTTATTTAACCCAAATGTACAGTGCTCTTCTTGGTGCAGCGTTTGCACTTAGCCATAATCAAGCAGGTCTGGCGTTGAGAGCAGTTACATTGTTACCCGGGTAAACACTTGAAGAAAAACGGTTTAATTTCACCTAAAACTTGAGCTGTGTTCATGCTTGTTACCAGGCCCCGCTTTTTTGCCGGCTAGCCACAAGAAAAAAGGCATAAAAACACCTAGAAATTTAAACATCCAGATGGCTAGATGTTCAAATTAAATTTCCTTCAACTAAAACGTGAGGAATATTCAAAGCTTATCTGAAAAGCTTGCGCCCGTATCTTGATATACTCCAGTGGAACGCGGCGAATCGATTGACTAACAGGCAATCCCCTCGTCGTCTGTCTAACCCCGAATAATAAGATGAGACAAACACAATGAGTGACTTGTTGTTATTGATACTATGCTGCGCCGTGCTGGGCAGTGGTGTGGGCTTTCTGGCCGGGCTCCTTGGCATTGGCGGCGGGCTGGTAATTGTTCCGGTGCTGAGCAGTATCTTGTTGTACTTTGCGGTGTTGCCTGCTGAGCAGGTGATTGTCGCCGCCATTGCCACGTCTTTGGCTTCTATTTTGTTTACTTCGACCTCCTCGGCCATCGCCCACCACAAAAATGGTAATGTGCCCTGGGAGCTGGCTCCCTGGATCATGACGGGGGTGGCACTGGGCGCGCTGATCAGCGGCTTTTTAGCGACCATGCTACCCGAGCAAATCGTACGCTGGGTATTTGCCATCAGCGTGGTTTTGATTGCACTGAAGATGTTTTTTGGCAATAACAAGCCCGCTGCTGATGAGCGCAGTATGCCCAATAAAGGGGTGTTAACGGGGTTTACAACCTTAACTGGCGGGCTCTCAGCCATGATTGGCATCGGCGGCGGCGCTCTGCTGGTGCCGCTGTTAACGTTTTTCTCCATTGATATGAAAAAAGCCATTGGCTGCGCCTCTGCCTGTGGCATCGTGATTGCCCTGTTTGGCTCAGTGGGTTATGTCACGTCGGGCAGTGCTCAATTTGCCTTAGCAGATGGGTTTGCCGGGTTTGTCTACCTGCCCGCACTGCTGGGAATTGTCTGTACGTCCTGGTTTACCGCCCCGCTGGGCGCTAAAGCGACCCACCATTTACCCGTACCAACCATCAAGAAAATTTTTGCGGGGTTACTGGTGCTGGTTGCGGCAAATATGACACTCGCTTAGGCTCTATCATAGGGGCCGGATTGAGCGCCCCGTTTTAACCACATTCGGTTCAGTACCAAAGAGTTGCGGCACTCAGCGCCGCAACTTAGGCAGGTTTAACACATGATTGTGGAATGGCAATTAAACTCTCCGGGGCGAGTGGTACACATTTTAATAATAGACGGGCAAATGGTTGTGCACCCGGTGTTTGTATACTCACCACCAGCAACATTGGGCGTTGCATCAGCAGCCAGTGTGGGGAGTTTACTTAAATTTTTGATCTGCTTTTTCTTAAATATCAGTTTCATAATCATTCCTTGTGTTGATAAATAAGTGTTGATAAATAAGTTTCAATAATTACCTTAACTTAATCCAGAATATTTGCAATAGAGGGACAAGTTTGCCGCTTCGTCCCCGTTTATAACTGACTATTAAGTGATATCCGTTCTGCTGCTTTCATCTCAGTCACCCCGCTGTCATTCAGAACACTTTTGCAGCCTGCTGCTTTGCGGTTAAGGTAAAACGCTGTGATAAACCAAGGCGTTTGTATTTGGCCCGTATAGCTAGTTGCTTGTCATTACCTTTGCCATAAAATCCGTTGTGAAATCGCAGCCCTTGCTTGTGATCAACGCCGACAAACTTGCCCATCACCACAATCTGCTCTACCTCGGTCTGGTCGCCGTGATGAGCGCTCTGCGGTGAGAGGATCAGCCCTTCAATCTTCTGTGTGGCCTCGCCCTGAGTCATAAAGACTTGCTGCTGAATTGCATTGAAGATATCCCTGTGCGCTCCTTTAAATTCATGAACTGACAAATGCCCATCGTTATCAGCATCCGCGTCTGGAAAACTCGACGGGTCGATGGCCACCACCAGGTAAGCACCCGACTCGTCAAAATTCAGGGTACCCTGCTCGGCCACCATTAAGTGAGCGCTGGCCGCTGCCGACGTGACCAAACAGGCGAGCATAGCGATACGTTTGATTAAATAAAACATGATTAAACCTCCTATGACTAAAGCTGGCCCTTCACACAACGCTGAAAATACGGATAGGTGTCGGTGGCATAATAATGGTAAATGCCTTGCGGAAACTCAGGGGTGACGCCATAACGGCCATTACATTCGTCCAGATCGCCACTGCCCGTCACATACTCCCAATCCTGCGCAAAGGTTCCGAGTGCATAAACAGACGTTGAGGGTCGGTTGCTGCTGACGTTCTCCACCAGCTGGTAACTCCCCGTCATCACCTTTAATGACGATGTTGAATCTTGTGCATCGCTGTAACCATATCGGGCGTAAATTGGGAAGCCATCCGCGGCCCAGCCAATCAGAGTCATGCTGGTTTCAGAACCACCACGCAGGGCAATAAAGCCTTCCGGCATGCCGTGGTAATGATAAGCACCATTGGGCTGTACATGGGCATTGTTGTCATCGGTGCCAAAGTCAAAGCTGGTCTGGCCAAGCGCTTCGATATGCCAGTTGCCGGTGTTACCAACCAAACTACAGCTGTTGCCGGAATCATCGCACGAGCCTGCGGTATTGGCGTCTATTTTAACGCCGTTCAATACATACCCCGTTGCGCCTCTTGGCCCGCCGAGCGTTGAAACCGTATCCGTTTGTTCGGGCGTTAGGGTGTAACTGACAGAAACTGCGGTTTCGCTGATGGTGTTCGGGTTTCCCGGATTAGGAAAAGTACCCGTTTCATGGTCTGGAATGCCGTTGGCTGTGAGTTGCCGGGCGCTTCCGGTACAGCTCCAGTCGGCATTGCTGGTCATTTGTACCGAGGCGGAATCATTGAACTCGCTGTAGAAGTAATCACACAGCACGCCGTCGGTCGAGCCGGATGTCACTGCGGTACCATTGTCGGTATCAAGTCCTGTTCCCGAATCCTGAGAGCCAGAATCATCAGTTTCGGACCCATTGCCGGAATCCTCGGTAACCGAGTTGTCAACCTGCGTTGCAGAACCTGAACTCGCGCTACTGACATCTGTGGTTACAGAGTCACTCTGAGTACTACCCTCACCACCCGATCCGGACCCACATGCCGACAATAAAAACATCGATACCCACAGCGCCAAAACAGACTTTTTATGTATTGTAACCATATCTGATACTCCCACAGTGATAACCACTTGGTAGCCTGCTGGCTACCTCTGGTTTTCACTATATGAGTGGATTGTGCAAACACGGCGCAAAAAAAGTGCAAATACTGTGCAAGTAGTCAGAGGTTAAACTATTCGCCGACAATAAGGCTAATCATTCAGGCTTTGGAGCGACTTTTCCATAAATAGCAAGGGCTGCCCATTGTGCTCAGCCTGTTTAAACTGCTTGTAGCCAAGCTTCTGATAGATATGAATACCACGGGTATTTTCGGCAAATACATCAAGCCAGATACGCTTGCACCCCAACTCGTCGACACAATATTGTTCCATCTTGCTGATTGCGTGCTGACCAATACCGCGGCCTTTAGCACTGACCACAATTCTGCGAAATTCCACACAGGTTTCACCATCGCGTGCCAGAATAATAAAACCGTTCAGCGACTGATTGTCATAGATAGACAAGTACACTGTATGCGGCTGTGCCATGGCTATGCGGTGCTGCTGTGCACTATTCGGGAGAATAAAGCCGGATGTATCTGCAGCCTGTTCCATTTCAACAAACCGTTCTACGTCTGTTAATTTTGATTTTTCTAACTCTATCATGCCTGGGTCAGTAACCGGCTCCATACTCAACTTCCTGGATCTGATATTCTTTGGTTGCAAAGTCAAAGAATAAACAATAATGGACCTTACGAAAAGCAGACCGTCATTTAATGACTCCGCATTTGCCGGGCACCTGCTAGCCATTGAAAGTAAGCGCTGTCAGATTTATTCAGGTGTGGATAGCTTTAGAACCTGAGCTGACACACTTAACCAGACAACTACTGTAAGCCCTAAGTTTGTGATGACTCCAAAGAGCGACAAACAAGCGCCAGAGGGCCGTCCATCAAGCTGGGCTTAAACAGCGCCTTATCGTGGCAGCAGCTGGCAGACAAAGCGAAGCCATGTAAGTAATCAGCCAGTAAATCAAGACCGTCTTTTTCTGTTTTCTCGTGTAAGCCCAAAGGACCGACAATCGCTTGAAAGCGCTGGGTAAATACCTGAGCAGGACCATATGATTTCATGCTCAGTATGGTTTGTAATAATCCATTGTACTCGCTCAGCAGCTCAATATAACTGATACATAAACGCTTTAACTCAGCTTGCCAATCAGGATTTGGGCTGGGCTGATAAATTTGAGCAACAAGCGATGTGGTCAGTGCTTCCAGGAGTACATTCTTATTCTTAAAGTAATGATAGATAGCCATAGGGTCCACTGCCAAGTGCGTTGCTATGGCACGGACACTTGGCACTTTGCCATCTCTTTTCATTAAGTGTCTGGCCGTATCCAGGATACTTTCAGCACTTAAAAGCGACTGCCTTCGAGCCGGTCGTCCGCGCTTCTTTTCATTGACGGCCATCTGCTTTTCCCGATAAACTAATTATATTCTACAGTGTAGAATAAATTCTAAGTGATTTATTACCTAAACTCAACCACAGCGAGTGTGAGGAGAAACTTATGCAAAACATCGTTTTTATAGCGGCGAGCCTGGATGGCTTTATCGCAGATAAACAAGGTAAACTCGACTGGCTGAACTCTGTACCAAATCCGGATAATATTGACACTGGTTTCAATGCCTTAATGGAACGAATTGACGCCATAGTGATGGGGCGCAATACCTTCGATATGGTTATGAGCTTTGATTGCGACTGGCCTTATGTTAAGCCTGTATTCGTCGTCAGCAACACGATGACAAAAGTACCACAAGGCTTTGAAGACAAAGTATTCCTGGCCAAAGGCGACCCTAAAGAGATTGTTAAGAGCCTAAATGCCGAGGGGTTCAACAAGCTATATATCGACGGTGGCGTGACAATTCAAAGCTTCCTGCAAGACGATTTGATTGATGAAATGGTTATCACCCGTTTTCCTGTACTGCTTGGCGGGGGCTCTCCTTTGTTCGGCGAACTCACTCAGCCATTGCAATTTAAAGTTACCAGGAGTGAAATAGTGCTGAAAGACTTAGTTCAAACCACTTACGTACGACACGCATAATCGTTACTTATATCTGTACTGCCCATGGAATAGTGCGCCTCACCGGTTCATTACCTCAGAGCAGCGCAGCCTTTTCCAGGCTGGGTGGCGACCAGGAAATCCCGGCGCTTGTATCTGATAAAGCCGGGCAATATACAAACAAAAGATGGCAGCCACAGGCTTTGAGGGCTTGCTTTTTTACCGTACCTCAGTGGCCAGTTTAAGTAAATGGGCGCTGAAGTTCAGGCCGCGGCGTTTTGCATCAGTCAGGTTAACCCGAAAACTGAGGTTATTGGCATCGGCTATCAGACCTATCATAGCGCCCTGACGAAACCCCTCACTGGTATCCGAAACGACCAGTACAGGAGATTGCTCCAGATCTTCGAGCCAGTATTGAGTTTGTTGCCGGTTTTGCTGGCTCAGAAACAGAATATCGCAACGCGATATTTGTTCGTTGTTTGGTAATTCCAGGACTTCGGTGTCATCTTCCATGCCCTGCGAGTGCAGTAGTGAAGTAACCGCCTGATACAAGCCCGGGTTGCCAACAACACAAAAGCGCAATTTGTCGGGCGGCGGCGGAGGCCACTTGCTGAACTGACTGAAGCGATACAAAAACGCAGCTTTGAGCTCATTCTCGCTCAAGCTTTGTGTTTTTCCCTCGCAAACCATGAATAATAAACACACCGCAACCAGTTGTTTAATCATTATTCCAGCTCCAGTTAACCGACAAGTGTACTTGCCGACGGCGCTGCAAATAAGGCGTAAAACCATCATCGGTGATCTCAAGTATGTCTTTATCTGTGATATTTCTGACTCCCAAAGCAACAAACAGATCCGGGCTATTTTGCCAGTTTAAGCTGACGTCATGGCTGACATACCCAGGTAAATGGCTATCAAAGGTTCTCCTTTTACTGACTCCGTAAGAGTTCAGGCTCAGTGTAAAACCAGAGTTACCAAGGGGCATGCTAAAACGCATCTTGCCAATAAATTCAGGTGAGTTCGCTATGCCAAACCCACCTCTCAATCTGGAGCGTTGGACGGCCAAATTGGCAATCAAAGACATCCCCCTCGCCCAGCGTTTATCCACCCCAAATTCGACCCCATGGCTCCTGATAGGCGGCGGATTAAAGTAAATTGGCCGAAAGAAGTCCTGATGGATCAGGTTATTTATATCGGCGTAATAAAAAGTCGCAAAAGACGACAACGAGTCACTCCAGCGCTGCACAAGACTCAGCTCGTTGTAATCTATCGTTTCGTTTTCCGGGTTTGGTTCACTGAACACGCTGTTGGCGTTACGTTCCAGAAAGTTTGCCACTCTGAACGCACGGCTGTGGCGCAGTAACAGATGGTGACCTTCTAAAAAACTATATTTAAGGGTAAGACTGGGCGACCATCTGGCGGGGCTAAAATCAGAGTCATCGTGTCTTAAGGCCCATTGGAGCTTAAACCTGGGATTAATTCGCCACAGATCCTGAAAATACAGGCCGTAACGATTTTCGTTACTTTTTTGTTCAAAGTTAAATTGGGACGGCAGACTGGACCGTGAACTAAACTCCTGTCGGTGATCCTTCTGAAAGTCTATTCCCACCATAAACTCATGGTTCTCAACACCTAAAAAGACCAGCTGCCCGTCCAGGTTACTCCAGCGGCCGGAATTCATGGGTCTGACAAACTCTACTTCACCGCTTTGCAGTGTCAATGGCACGCTGCGTATCAGGTCATTGCCATGCGTGGAAATATGAAAATAGGCTTCCATATCATCTGAAACTTTGTCGTCATAGGTTAGAGCCAGAAAATAAGCTTCGTTATCAAGCGTTTCAAGTTCAGGCGCTGTCGGCTCTGCACCGCCGCTAAACAACACACTAAAGCCATCGGGGAAACTGCGCTGACGCCTGGAAGCCGCAGCCTGCAACTGTAAACTACCCGTTTGATGGCTGAGCATAATTCTGCTGCTGCTCTCCTTGTTCAGATCCTGCCACCTCAGCAACTCTGCTGGTGCGCCGGGCACAGGAAAGTCCTTAGATCTTAACCTGGAACCACTGAGAGACAACCAGCTGTCGGCACCTGACTCAGAGCGCCCCCCGACGGTTACTCGTCCGTGCAGGGTATCATCATTGGTCACCGAAAAGGCGGTATTCAGACCACGTAACTTGCTACTGGTTTTAGTGACTATGTTTATCACACCCAAAAGCGCATTGTTCCCATACAAAGCAGCAGACGCACCCGGGCTGTATTCAACCCGTTCAATTAACCCCACATCGACAAAGTTTTCGTAGCCCAACAGCCCTGCATCCAACAGGTTTTCGTTCATTCTGGTGCCATCAAGCAAAAACAAAAAACGCGAATTAAAATCGCCGGGCCGACCTATACCTCGCGCACCAAGATAAATAAACGAGCTGTTATCTCGTGTGGTGATCCCCACAAACATAGTTAGTATGTCGGCAAGTGATTGTAGATTAAATTGTCTGATGTCTTTGTCCGTGATCACATGGGTGACGGCCATGCTATCGCTGCTTGAACGTTCGATTCGGGAACCGGCAGATATTTGTGTATTACTGGGCAATTGATTGAGCTGCTGACTGAGCAAGTCTTCAAGGTCCGGGAGTGGGTCATTGTTTGCCAGTACACTGAGCGACAACAACCCCATGAGACCGGCCATAAGATAACGCTGATTCATACTGATGCCTGTTTGCTAAAGACCTTAAAGTTGTTCTTACCCGCACGTTTTGCCGCGTACATGGCATCGTCGGCGCAATTTAACAAGTCCATAGGCGCGCTGGCATCCAATGGGGTATAGGCAAGGCCAATACTGATACCAATCGGCATCACGGTATCCTTTATGACTATAGGGCGGTTAATAATGGTGACTATTCTTGCTGCCAGCTTTTCAGCATTTTCTGTCGACTCTATACTTGGCAGAAGTAATGCAAATTCATCCCCCCCCAATCGACATAGCAAATCATCACTGCGGATCATGGCACTGATCCGATTGCCAACTTCAATAAGCGTCTCGTCGCCGGCATCATGGCCATAGTTGTCATTGACGAATTTAAAGTTGTCTAAATCAATGAACATAAGGCAACTGAGCGGTCTTGGCATGCATGCTTCGCAGGTGATTTCTTTGAGCATTTGATTTAACGCAACCCGATTAGGGAGGTTAGTGAGCGGGTCGGTTCGTACCATTTGTTTGAGCTGCTGACCCTGCGCCTGCTCCTGCTCTAGCTGCTGGCGCAACTCCGCCTGAGAAATATCGACACGTTTAAGCAACTCATTAAAACTGCGGGTCAGAATACCTATTTCATCGTCCCGGATCACGTTTGCCCGCAACTGAAAATTATGTTCGCTGGATACCCGCTGAGCCAGCTCTGACAGTGCTATCAGAGGTGTCAGGGCTTTACGCTGTACACGCGACAGCAAAAAAGCCGACACCGTAAACAAGGCGGCAATCAGTAACGCTAACATCAGCACCAGATGCAAATACCAGTACATCATGCTGGTTAAATCGATCACCATAATGAGGTCACCCTCGATTTTGCCTTTGATAGCAACCGGGTAATATAAGCGCATTCGTACGCCCTCGTACTCGCGCTGAGGCTCAGATCCTATTTTTTGGTATAGTGCAGAGGAAGGCACAAAACTGGGCTCTGCATATTCACTGAATACTTCGCCTGAAGTTTTACGCAAAGACACAAACAGCACGTCCTTTTTGATGCCAACCAGAGTGAGCTCTTTGGTTGCCGTATCTACATCATTGAATACCAGCATAGGCACCACATTATGCGCTAATTGAGCGAGATTAATCTCAGCGGTTTCGGCTTGGCGGTCACGAACAACAAACCACAACAAAATAGAGGTCAGCGAGAACACCAACAGCATGCTACTTGCCATCACCGACAAATTTAGCTGAGTGAGTCTCTTTACCAGAGACATAGATGGTAGCGGCTCGCTCAAGTGCCCCCCAATAAACCAGATGACTGTATTGTCTTAATAAATATAGAAGAGAGCTGTATAAAAAACAGTAAGTGGCAGCTAATTCACGAAGTTTATTAGGTTTATTGCAATACAAAAGCGTTTGCTGAGCCGTTCAGTTGCTTCACAAAAGGGCATGCAGCTACGCTTTGCTGATAACGCATGTTTTAGCGGTGTTTGCCGTTAAGCCACTTGCCAAACAATGCGCCAGTCGATTTAATGACCTTAGCTCTGCGCAAAGTCAGGGCGATACACATGTTTTAAATAAGGAGAATTTACATGTCAGAGCATAATCATATTGACCTGGTCGAGGCTTATATTCACGCCTACAACACCTTTGACATTAACGCTATGCTAGCGTTGTTGGATGAACATATTGTTTTTGAAAATGAATCAAATGGAGAAGTCACAGCAAGCGCGCATGGTAAAGCCGCATTCGAACAACTCGCAGTAAAAGGCGCCGCATTATTCACGACCCGCCAACAGACGATTACCGAGCTGGCTCTGGAGGAGTATGCGGTTACAGCCTACATTCAATATCAGGCAACCCTGGCAGCCGACCTGCCAAATGGCTTGAGCGCAGGAGATACACTAAAGCTTAAGGGCGAAACCCAATTTCGATTTCACAATAACAAAATCACTTATATTAAAGACGTGAGCTGAGATATGCTTAGTCTGGATATTTAACTTAGCTGAAAAGGATCGAGTGCATGACCTTTGAACATTACCTCGCGTTGTTTATCGCGATGTTTCTAGTTGCCGTCATACCCGGCCCCGCCGTCTTAGCGATTACTTCAGCCTCCGTTGCTAGTGGCTATAAGCGAGGTATTAGTATGACCCTGGGCTTATTGCTGGCCGACTACGTGTTCATTCTGCTCGCAATTTCGGGGTTGGCTGTCGTTGCCGAAGTGTTAGGTGGCGCCTTTGTCATTATCAAATATCTCTGTGCGGCTTATTTGATCTGGATGGGGGTTTCACTGCTACTGTCCAAACCCGATACAACGGCAAAAGACACAGCAACACCCAGCACACACTCGGCCATACTCAGCGGCTTTTTGCTCACGCTGAGTAACCCTAAAGCCATTGTTTTTTATGTTGCCTTGTTTCCCACCTTTGTGGCCATAGAAAGTATGACCTATATGGACATTTTAGGGATCATGGCATGTGCTACGCTGGCATTTGGCTCAGTTAACCTGGGCTATGTTTATTTGGGCAGTCAGGCCAGAAAGCTGATATCAACGCCAAAACGGCTTACCGTGCTCAACCGGTGTGCCGGTTCAGTGCTGGCAGCATCTGGCGTGACGGTAGCATTGCGCTGACCGGCTTAATGAAGACCACACTGGCATTTGTGTGGTCTTTACCTGACTACGTTGAGTTTTCGTTAAGCTTGTTGTTATAACGCTTTTGAAAGGATACAGCTCTTTTGTGACCCGGCACTGCGTTTGTCAGGGTCAAAAAACGTATCAACAATATGGAACCCTGCTTTTCGCATCATACCCGCAGAAGCCAGATTCTCTTCATGGCGCTCTATTAAGACCACTTCACTACCCGCCTGCTTTGCCTGTGCGATACAAGCTTGCAGCAAGGTAGTGGCAACCCCTTTACCGCTGTGCTGACTTGCAACCACCACATCACCAATAAAATGCATCGCTCTGTGGCTGGTATATTTGTCCAGATAGTCCGGGCTGTGAGCGCCGTCAATCAGCACCGCAAAGCCGACTATTTCATCATCCTGTACCGCCACCATAGCACTTGCTGCGCCGCGCTCGAGCAGCTCAAATTCGGCATTAACGCCAGCTTCGGTGAGGTAGTTCCATTCATTCTGGCCGTGTTGCCACAATAGCTTTTTTAAGTTATCAGCCTCTGTCGCTAATGCGAGTCGATAGGTAACCATTTGGGTAATCCTTACGTTATTATTGTACTTATAAATTAATTCAATCGCGTGTTGGAGCAAGTTCAACCCGATCACCATGACTGGGCGGCGTTGATGTGACGATAAATATGAGGTCTTCATGGTGTGTATTACTTAGCTGATGAGCAATACTGGCAGGCACATGCAACCCCTGTTGTGGCTGCAATGTATGAACAGTACCATCCACTTCCAGCGTAGCGACGCCACTTAACACAAAGAAAAACTGCTCTGCATGACTGTGATAATGTCGGCGTTCTGCCCCACCAGGCGGTACACGTTCCTGTATCACACTGAGTGCCGTCGACTTGACCAGGTGCCAGCCATCGCATTGCGCCCCCCACAAATAGTGTTCTGCGTTGTTTTTTGAAACCGGGGTCATAATTACTCCTGTGTAAATGCCCTTTACAGTGCTTTGTATCTCTATGAAGTTACCAACCCTGACAGCTGTTCCACAATCTCTTTTAACACCGGCAAGATGGATATGACTAATAGAGCAGCCATGGTCAGGTTGAAACGTTTTCGACTGGCAGCACTGTTAAGCCAATTCTTAAGCATAGAGCCAAACAACAACCAGACACCAACACAAGGGAAAGAGACCAGCAGAAAGGTCGTAGCAATCAACACGGTCTGACTATCAACGCCAGCTCCAAGCGTTGTAAATGCTGCAACTGCGCCGGTAGCGACCACCCAGGCTTTGCCATTGATCCATTGGAACAAGGCGCCTTTTAGAAATGACAGGGGTTTGCTTTGACTTTCGGCGCCCTGAGTATCTGCAGAGCGAGCGATCAACAAAGCAAGGTAAAGCAGATACATTACACCAGCACATTTGATGATCATATGCAGCGCAGGAAACCACTCAAAAAGCCGCGAAAAACCCAGGCCAACCAGCAGTAGCATAAAGGCAAAGCCTATACAAATACCACTGAGCAGCGGCAAACTTCTTTGAATCCCGAAGTTTACCCCTGACGTCATCACCATAATATTATTGGGTCCAGGTGTCACTGAGGATGATATGGCAAAGAGTACAACAGCATAGAGGTAATCCATTTAGCGTCATTCCGTGTTTTGTTGTTTAGTCCTCTTTTACAGAACATTTAGCGATCGCACAAGTACCACCAACGGGTATCTATTCTTTCGCCCAAGCCTTGTTTACAAGCCCATATAACTCGTGCAGCAGGCGCTTACTTTTGTGCACTGCGATTTGTCGACAAGCGATACGTGGACAGTTCATCCAATAACCAGTCTTTACTTGTTAAAGGCGGCTGCCCGTCACAATGCACCTGATAGTGCTTGCCCGACAACTTGCTTTTGGTTGCAGCATACTGAATGAATTCTTCTGCTGACCCTATATCATCAGAGAAATACTCGTATTTTTTCTGTATGTGTTCAACAGCTTCTGCACCGGTGTGCAGCGTACCATTACGTTCATACCGGCATTGGGTCTTTGCGACATACATCAGAAGATGGTTGATTTCACTTATCGAAGAGCTTTCAGCAGTTAATAGTACCGTACCAAACAAAAATACACTCAACATAGCAGTTTCCAATTATAAAAAGGTATGGGCTGTTTGACGCACCCTCAGGGCGATTAGTTTAAATTCATCATCATTTTTTTACTTTCACTATATTGTACTTACACAGTAAACCAGCCTCACAGAGGCCGGTCGTCGTTCTCTTTGTTAACATACCCAGCTTCATTACTGAGTCAGCACGACAATAAACAGATTGAATTTTTACCCATTAAGCAAGCATTACCCAGTGTTGACTACTACCTTTATTGCCGTGACTTAGAGCGACATCCGGGGCTCAGAGCACTGCTGCGCTTACTCAAAGAAGAATTAGACTGAACAACCACTCCGATGCCTTTACTTTAAAAAGATGGACAAGAACTCATTTAATTAAAAATTAATATTTATTCCTTTGACGTTTATAAACATAAGTAGATAAATTGTTACGCAAAACTAAAATACAAAGGAAATGAAAGATGAGTACAAAAGTAAAAGCACTGACACTGGCAGCCGTTTTAGGCACTAGTTTTTTGCCTGGTATGGCTTCAGCCGCAATCAACAATAATATTGGTGAGTGTGATTTCTACAGTTTATTTGAGCAACACCATCGGGACGATTATGTTACCCGGGTTACCGCGTCTGTCTCTTACAAAGGCTATCAGGGCTGTGCACTGGACAGAAACAATCACGTAAAATCAGTACTGACAAAGACCTCTTATCGCAGGCAAGCACTCGAAACGGATATCCGCCAGAAGGTGTATCAGAGTATCGACGCTAACCTCAATGGCAGCTTTGACCTGGACTACGTAAACACCAATCTCAACGGGCCTTTGGTATTTGAGTTACGTGAATCTGGCAGCCGTATTTTAGCTAAGGCAGGTGGCATAGGTATTAGCTCTACGGCAAAAATTACGTTAAAAAACACTCCATCCTTTATTTTCAAGGCCTATGGCAAAATCAATTCTCCTGAAATCTGGGCAACAGCAGACTACAACCCTTATAGTGGTGAAGTTAGCAACATCAGAGTTAACCCGGTGAACCTGAATATTGATTTTGAAACCCGCTTTTTAGGGATCAGCATTCCAGGCTTGTCGAACCTGATAGATAACTTCGTTGAGTCAAAGCTATCTAGCATGGTTTATGGTGCCATTAACAGTGATAAACTAACTGGCTCTCGGACTATTTTCTCTCTGGATAAAGCGATCCCGAGCGGTGAGTTTTTCTATGGCGGTGAAGATTTAGGCGTAAAGGCAAAAGATGCGATTCGACACATCATCAGTGGGCAGTCAGTCCGTATTTCAGTCTCTGGTAATTCACTGGGCTACACCACACATTCGGCTTCTTTAAACGTTAAGCTCTCTGACACGCTGGAAATACAATTAGACAGTCAACGCAGAAAGAACCCGCTAGGTCCTGATACCTGCCCTGTTAGCTGTCTCTAAATAAAGCTGCGTACGATGTCTTGTGATGATGACGACAGCAAGGCTACCTTTTAGGCACAAAAAAGGCGCTGTGACAGCGCCTTTCTTTGTGAGTTATGCCTGGGAGGCGATGGGCTCCACGTCTGTGGGTGCCACCTGTTTCTCGCCTGCATAAACCCGTTTCATAGCCCCAACACAGATTGCAGACAATAACAGTAAGATAGCATCTACCAGTAAAACGTCGCGTAACACACTCCCTTCAAGCTGGCTGGAAACACCATACATCAAGGTCCAGTCTGCAACTGCGACCAGAGCAAACAATGCAGCACATATACCGAGTAGCCCTTTACAGAATAACTTTTGATTGGCAAACAGTTGAGCGATGACGATGCTGGCGATCCACACGGCGTAAAAGCTGCGTTCAATTAAGTCCGCTCTGCCAAGCTGCTCTACAGGTAATACTCTCGCCAAAACAAAGCCTACTGCCGTCGCCAAAACAACCCCGATAAAACCACCAGAGGTTAGACGTCTGACAAAGTTCAGACTACGTGCACTTTGCTTACGTTGCTTGGCACGCTTGTCGATCCACATTAAATTACCTGTGATAATCAAATACGCTGTTGCCAGGCCAAACAAGAAAAAGGCCATACGCATGCCATAGCCGGCAAAATCACCAAAATGCAAACTCGCAATGGTTGATAAGCCACCACGTACTGCATTGTCGTAATTGTCCATCGTCAGGTAAATTTGCTCCTGACTACTCATCAGATAGCGCACTTCGCGCCAAAGAGAAAAGTCGTCATTGCTGGTTGCCGCAAATACCAAAATGGCACTCTCATCACCATAGTGCTCTATGCTTATGCGCTCTAGTGTTACATCGCCCATAGTGGCCATCGCGCGCCGGTACATATCGTCTACGCCTGTCATGGCCATGCGCTTATCTACTTCTTCCAGGTGAGGCTGGTCGAATCCGGCGGCATCAAGTAAAGCATCCTGATTACCCTGATACAAAATCACGGCATAAGAGATCTGATAAATAATCACCAGGTTGAATACCAAACCAGTAAAGGCGTACATAATATGCATCGGCAAACCCATAGTGCCAATGAGGTTGTGCGCATCCAGCCATTTGTCTTTTTTGCCGTCTTTACGGTATTGAAAGAACTTACTGAACAACTTCCGCCAATGAATCACAATACCGCTGAGTATCGCGACAAAGAAAAACAAGGTCACTAAGCCCACAAAGTACAAACCCGGGCGGTCCAGCCCAAGGTTGTAATGAAGCAAATAGACGAACTCGGCGTAGTTATATTCATGACTGTCCCCGACCAGCTCTCCCGAGGTTGCGTCAAACAACAACGTGTGATGTTCATGATCTTCGCCGGTCACTGGATCCGGCTGTGCTAACTCGCTTTCAAAACCAATTTCGATATAAGGATTGTGTTCGTCCGGGGGAAAGATGAAAAAGCCGCCATGCATTTCCACTTGGTATTGCTCTTCGATGGTTGCCAACGCTTTGTCGAACGCTGGCGTGCCTGTTGCGGCCTTGACATCGATCAACAAAGGGGTGCGTTCCCAGCTGGTGATATTGGCCTTAAACAACGAGATTGCGCCTGCAAAAAAGATCACAAACAGGACAGTGGAAATGATAAGCCCAACCCAGGCATGTGCATTCGTGAGTGATTTTAACGTCTGATTATTCATCGTCATTGCCTACCTTAGCATCATCAGAGTTGTATTAAGTATGACGGACGGCACAAACATAAGCATGAGCGCCTTAAAAGATTTCCACGCTGATGGATAAGCATATGCCCATACGATGCAGCCCGCCCAAATGGGAAATGCCAAAATCAAACCAATCAGCAGCCTGGTTCCTTCAGCAAAAGGAAGCAATAAGTTTAAGTTCAGTACCAAAGAGACTGACAAAAATAAACCGATGAACAATCCAATTAATGTTCTAGGCCACATAACTTGCCCCTCCGAAAAGTAAACTCACCAGGCACAACGCCGCGGTTATTGAGAAGGTGCGTGCTTTCGAGTAACCCGAGCTGATGGTAACCGTAAACAAACTCAGCATAAACACCACCAAAGCCGCCAGCATTGACGATACCCAGGGGTAATCAAAACTGAATGTTACGATCCCGAGAATAAACAAAGAGAGCGCACTAAACCCAGCCAACGGCTTGGGCCATGCTCTGGAAATCAGGGTTTGCCGTTCACTGCCGAGATATAAACTCAGTGCAGACAGCCATAGAGGAATAATTTCAATAAAACTCATATTTATACTAATCGTTATCATTTGCAATTATGGTACGGTTTTACACCCAGACATTCAACTACAAAGCACAAAATATAGTCGCTGATGAGCTGCGTATTGCACTGCAGACCATTTGTTATGAATGCCTCAACGCCCGATTTTCAGGTTCATTAAAGTTTTGTTTCTTTGAACAATTTCCCCTTGCAACCCGAAAAGCATTGGGATTAGATAAGCAATAGCACTATCAATTTCCCATCTTGAGTTTCAGGGCGACGAAGTGCGGCCGGCGAGGTGCAAACAAGCTCTGAGCGACAGACCAGACAATAGTGAGGGAATATGGAGATAGAATTAAAGCAAGCCAGCAATGCCGACAAACCTTTTCTGTTACAGCTTCGCCTGCAAACCATGGTAGAGCATCTTGAGCAGGCAGGCATTTTCCTCAGTGACGAGGCACACTTGTGTCGGCTGGAAGAAGATTATGCCTGCTCCCATTTGCTGATCATTGATAAGATGGTGGTCGGGACACTCAAATTTAGGCTGGTAAATGAACAGGTGGACATCATGCAACTACAAATTGCGCCTGAATTCCAGAAGCAAGGGCTTGGCCGCAGCACACTCAAGTACTTATTTGAGCAATACCCCAATAATCCCTTTATCCTGACAGTACTCAAACACAACCCGGCGCGTCGTTTGTACCTTTCTCTGGGCTTCAAGACCTATGATGAAGACGAGTATGAATACCTTATGCGCCGACCTGCGCACAAAGCATTTATGGCTTAGCTTGCACAGAGCCAGATAACAAACGCTGGAAATGCAGATCAATCAGTTCATCGATGGCAGCCTGATTGCGTTCGATGGCCAGGTTGAACTGCTGTAGCCGCTTTTCGCTGAACAGACCCGGACGGATCATGTAATGTACCGGGTTTTTATGTACGGTTAAACGACTTGCTCTGACATGTGCGTTATAGGGCTCACGGTTGATCAGGTAAATGCCGGTGAACAAATCTTCCACTGCATAATCAACACGCTTTCGCACCAGCAAATCAAAACGCTCTGTCGCTAAGTTGATGTCAACCACACAATCCGGACACTGCTGGGCAACGCGAGAAAATGCTTCGCCGTAAACACTGCCACGATTCACAGCCACAAGCGACTTAGTCAAAAAGTGCAGGGTTGGCGCAAATGCATGTTGCGGGCTCAGGGGGTTATCCGCGTGGCGAAACAATTGCATGACTTCATCCCGGTACGGCACACTAAACTCTGAAAACTTGCGTCGCTCCTGTGTGAAGCTGGCTGCAAAAATCACATCGACTTTGCCTTTTCTAAATTCCTCAAAGGCCCGGCTTGAAGAGGGAAAAGTCACATAGCGCCAACATAAATTGGCATTGTTCAGTACCAGCTCCAGTATCTCAATGTCCAGGCCGTGATACTGCTCACCCACTCGATAAGAGTATGGTGGCCAGTTGTCGCTGGCACTGACAGTGACCGTTTGATCGCAGGATTGTGCAAAGGCTATATATGGCGTCAGGCACACGATAGTGGCCAGCAAAATGCTAAAACAATGGCGAAACAAGCGCATATTCCCCTCACACAACACTTACCAGCTTAGACCATAACATGCTATTTAAGCGATGACCCTAATTTTAAGCAATAAATCAAAGCGTTCAGCTCTGGCAAATAAGGGTTATCCAAAGCTCAATTGCTTAAAGGCCTTGACCAAATGCGCTGAGAGCGCGTCAAGCCAACACTGACTTACAATACCGGCATCACTTTTTAATTCTACCATCAAACCGCCTTCTTGCTCACGCACAAATCGGATCTGCAACCAGTGATAGAGTTGCCCAAAGGAAAAAACGTCTTCGTCTTTGAGCCAATCGGTTGCACTCAAGCCAAGCCTTGGCTGAGCAAACAATTGCTGCTCAGGCAGTTCAATATGACTGGCAAAAGCCAGCGAAATTCTTGGTGCCTGAGTTTGAACAAGTGCTTTAAAAGGCGGGTCCTCACTGAATAAACTCAACCAGCCATAACTGTGCCCGCCCACGGGAGGTGCAAGTAAGTCCGCGCAGGTTGTTTCTAACTGTGCTTCAAAAGATTCACGGCTATGTAGCAACAAAGGGGCGCTTTGAGCAAACCAGCCAACAGCCTGACCTACTTCAACGGTGATTCCGTGCTCCAGATCATTTAAAGGTTGTCTGCCGTTGTTTTCCAGCGCCACCACCATAGACTTTTCTGCTGTGCACGCTCGGTAACTATGAGCCAGCGCCGCACAAAGAACAGTCTGCAGAGACTGACCCTGCTGAGCAAGCCGTGACGTCAGGGCAGCGATCTGTTCCGGATCCCCTAGTTTAGTCTGGCTACTGACTGATTGTAGCCTGTCCAACTGCCTGAGTTTGCGCTCTGCTTCCTGACAAAAAGTCCCTTTGCCACTGAGCGCGCGACGCCAGTAAACAAGATCTTCATCAAACCGGCCTGCCATTACTGCACAATGCCACTGCTGCTGCCAATGCAGCAACGCCCAGTCTCGTTGTCTGTCAAACTGTCGCGGCGCATGCAATAGGCTGTCCAGATCATTACTGAGCACCTGAAGGCTGATATCGTCGACCAGCAGATGGTTCACTCCCACAGCCACAATATGACCGTAGCGACTGCGATAGCTGGCAATGGTCACTAACTGTTCGTGCAAAGAAGATTCCGCGAGACGGGACTTAAATGCATCGCAGGCCTGTCGTTTAAAGTCATCAAAACTGGTCACGTCAAGCACACCGGTCAGGTGTAAAGCCCCTTTACTGATAGACTGTGTCATCTCTTTCACATTAAAGCGCAGCCTCAGCGTGGGATACTTACGCAGTAAGATCCGCGCAACCTGATGCACCTTGACACTACTGATCTGCTGGCGGGTAAACAATACAGAGCACACTTGCCAGCGGGCGATCTGCTCAACATAGATCATGGCCAATTTATTCGGCAAAGCGTAATTGAGCAGCTCAGGTGAGAAAAGCAGTTTGTTGGTATGTTCATTGTGTTCTAACTGAGCCAGTGGCGTATCATTTAGCAATTGAGACAAAGACAAGGTCCAGCCGTGTTGTTTGGCACGCAGCTGCAATGCCAACGCTTTGAGTGAATCGCCTCCCTGTTCCTTGTACCCTTTAAACATGGCAAGCTCGGCACGCGGTATATTTAGACTGTGTGCAATGAGTTCAGACACAGATGCGACCTTGGAAGCTTGCGCATACCGGTGCTGAGCGGTCCGCTGTAAAGCCTGCTTATCAATTTTACCAATGGCGGTGGTTGGCAGCTGAGAGTAATAGTAGAACCGTGCCGGCAGCATATAGTCAGGCAAAGAGTGGCGCAACGCCTTGCGTAGCTTAGGTGTGTGTGTGCCATTAAGCGCTCCGGCAACAAAGGCTATCAGTTCACTACCAACAGCCAGTACCGCTGAACTCTGTACGCCAGGATATTGATCCAGTACCGCTTCGATACCTTCAAGCTCTATCCGATGTCCCAGTAAGTTCACTTGATTGTCTTGGCGACCCAGATAAGTGATAAGCCCTTGTTCGTCCCGCTTGACCAAATCGCCACTTCGATAGAAGCGCTGCGTACGGCCTAACCGCTGCATCGTTATAAACTTATCGGCCGTTTTTTGTGGCTCAGCCAGGTACTCTAAAGCCAGGCCCTCTCCCCCAATTAACAATTCCCCTTCTTTGGCTGGCCGATTCTGAGCGTCAACGATCAACAAGATACTGCCTGCCGACGGACGGCCAATGGGTACTCTTTGCCGTTGCAGGTCCTGACGAGTAACGCGGTGCAAACAGGATGTCACTGTGGCCTCAGACGGACCATATTCGTTATAAAGCGCCACGCGTTCAAACAGGTTTAGCCGCTCCCAGTGGCGCACTATATTGTGGCTGAACTCCTCTCCGCCAAGAATCACCGTGCTGAGTGCCATGTCCGAAAACCAGTCTTGCGCCCGGGGATCGGCCAGAAAAGTTGCCAGCAGGCTAGGTGGTACGTCAATATGGGTGATATTGTGTGAGATACATACAGCCGCAAACTCTGCCGGGTCAAGGACTGTACGCTGTGTAAAGTACACACAGGCACCGGCAGAGAGAAACATCAGCAGCTGCTGTAAAAACGCGTCGGTCGCACTGGATAAAATACACAACGCACGATTATCCGGTGTGAGCTGATATTGTTGCCGTGCGGCCTGGATCTGCTGAGCCAGGCTGTGGCGCGAAATGCTAATGCCTTTGGGCAGTCCAGTACTGCCGGAAGTGTACACATGATAAGCAACATGCTGTTTTTCGTTATTTATAGTGTCTGCTGAGGGTGTATGCACACAGAGCGCAGCAGGTGCCTGATTGCAAGACAGGGCAATTTTGCAACCCGCGACACCCAATTGAGGGTCATTCTGACTGTAAAATAATACCCGCACCTGACTACGTGCCAGCATATGCTGCTTGCGAGCCACCGGGAAACGGGTATCCAGGCACACAAAAGGACATCCCATCAGTAGCGCACTCAACACACCTGCCGTACTTAACCGAGGATCATCCCCATAGATGGCCACACACTCATTCGGTTGAACTTCAAATGTCTTGAGCTGAGCAAGGCAGCAGGCAACCAGTTCTCGCAACTCACCATAGCTTAATGTCCAGTCATCGCCCGCTAAAGCCTGTACCTGAGCCGGTTGTTTGAGGATCTGGGCGACCATATCAGCCACTGTGACAAGGTTCATGCCGACTCCTTGACAGCGCTGAGTCCGGAAAATCCGTTGACACCCACTAACATATCACTCCAGTGCTGGAGTTCACGCCCTTCCATCCAGGGTTCATCATTGTCAAAAGTGTACTTGCGGGTAAATGCCAATCCGGGACGGCTGTGTTCAGAAAGCTCATCGTGAAAGGTTGCCACCAGCAGGCCCACTTTTGCGTTTGGACACACCTGCTCAAGCGTTGCTTTTAAAGCCAGTGTGTTAGACAAGATTTCGTCGGGCGTTTCGAATTGCCAGTCGGCATGCTCTTCCATGGCTACACTCAGGAAAAACAATACACTGTCAAGGCTTGCCAGCTCGGTAAAAAAGCGCTCGCAGATCCCATCAAATTTCTCACGAAAGATCGGATACTCCCGAGCCAAATCGTGGTTTTCCAGCGCAAAATCGTGGGCCGATAAATATCCAGCCGAGGGGTCGGCATACTTGCGATATTCTTTGCAGTCGGGCTCATAGGGCGTTAAGTTTTCCAGCAACAGCACTTCTTTGCAGCGCGTTTGCAATGCTCTGTCGAGATCAGCAACAGAGCGCCCGCCGATCCAGTCGAATGGGCCACGCCGACACCCTAAACCCAGTTGACGGGTCAGGTGTCTGGGTCGACAGTCCATGCCCAGACTGTGTACCCGACTATAATTACCAGCAATATAAGGGTTGCCTGCCCGGACTGATAAGGGATTACTCATGCACAGGCTCCTTTACCTTGTAATTTGTTTAAACAAACGCGCCCTATCACCCGCCACCAGGTCGGTACTTCCAGCATCACCCTGGCAAATGGGATCAGGCAGAGTTTGAGCTTATGGTGAGGAATAGTCCGAAACTCACTGCTCGCCTTACTATACAGCCAGAAGGTTTCAACAAATCCCAGCGCTGTCCAGGCCAGCACCAGAGCAACACCAACCGCCGTGCTGAACAAAAATGCACTCAGCAAAATCAAAGGCATCAAAAGAAAGATGCTGACAGAGATCATGTCAATACGATGGCGCAGGCCCAGAATGGTTTTGTCTGCCATCTGGGCTCGATAAAACTCGGCCTTATGCAGTGCCACCTCAACAAACCCCTGCGACCAGCGACGGCGTTGTTGCAGCAGCGCACTGAAGGTTTGCGGAGGGTGCGTTAGTGCCTCTATTTCAGGCGCATAAAACACGGTATAACCCAGTTCCAGGCCCAGCAAACAGGTTTCTCTGTCTTCACCGCTGCGCAGCCCGCTATGACGAGATAATAAATCAGCAATGACAGGTCGCTTATACAAACACCCAGCGCCCGGCATGATAGGTACGCTGCCTTCATTTTTACTGAACTGATAGCTGGCTCGTTCCAGAGCATATTCCAGCATCTGAAACTGCACTGCGGGTGTGTTGCCCGCCGTGGGGCGCATGCTGAAATAGCATCCCATAGAGGTGGGATCTGCTGCCAGTTTACGATGTACTTCAGGCAGATTATCCAAACCCTGAAGCTCTGTATCAAAGTCGGTGAAAATGATGTACTTATGGGGCAAAGCTTTGATCAGGGTGTAAAGAGCCCCGATCTTTTGGCCATTTGGCGTCACCCGGCTAAGACTAAGATGGGTCAGCTGCTCGGTACTGGCCGAAAAAGGTTGGTCGGTAGAACCATCATCAATCAGGATGATATCGAGTTCAGGGTAGCGCGCTGCCAGCGCATCAAAATATGCAAGTCGCTCGGCAAAGTGCGTTTTATCGCCAGCTTCATTGTAAAAGGGCACCAGCACCGCCGTCGTTTCGGTATGCACCCGCTGTTCAAGCCAGGTTAACTGATAGTCTTTCATAACACTCCTTAGTGCGATTTAACCAATGACAGTGTCTGTGCCGGATAGGGATGAAGCTGACCGTCCCGCATCAAATAATGACAGTCGCAACAATCAAAGTAAGCCTCATCATGCGTGATCACAAACAGTGTTTTACCCATGGCTTTGAGCGTTGGTAACCACTGCCGGTAAAACACCTGCCTGCTTTGTGGGTCGATGTTGGCAGCAAACTCATCCAGCACCAGAATCGGCCGCTCCTCCATTAAAGCCTGCACCATGGCCAGGCGTTTCAACTGACCTGTAGACAAACGAATATTGGTGAATTGCCCCTCGCGAAACTGGACTTTGTCACTCAGCTCGAGCCTTTCCAGCCACTGATTAATCGTTTCTTCGCCCATAGGCTGACCATAGCGATTTGCAAATACCACGCTGTCGGCCGAAATACCTGCAAAGAGCTGTCGATAAGTGAGTAACTGCCCCTTGTCCAGCGCGGCGTTGTCGAGCCAGACTTGTCCACTCTTTGGCGTATACAGGCCGCTCAGCAGACGCATAAAAGTGGTTTTTCCCGAGCCATTTCCGCCGGAAATAAACACAATGTCACCTCGATTCACCGTCAGATTGATCGGCCCCACAGCGAACCCTTGCTGATACTCAAAGGTCAGCTTTTGCAGTGTCAGCTGATGTGAAAACGAAGCCTGACTAAACGCTGCGTCGTCTTCGCTCGCGTCACTGGCCAGTTGTTTAATTTCGGCCAGCTTGTCTTGCGAGACCTGAAGCTGGCTAAGCACCCTAAACAGCTCCATGCTGCTGTGAAATGGGCTCACGATAAACAAGGTAATGATGACAAAACTGATACTTTGCTGCGGTGATAAAGCAAACCATAACGGTGCAACAAATACCGCCACGGCAGCGAGCAGGTATAACGCAGCCATCAGCATCAGTTGATTGTGCGCAAAACGGCACTCGGCCAAGATTTTGTTATGCTGAACCTCGGTCGCATCGCGACTCAGGTATTCTCGGTAAAGGCTGTCATTGCGTGTGGCATTTTGTTTGACCTCCCGTATCCCCATCAGCAAATCGTGCAGATGTGTAAAAAAACTATCTTCGGCTTCGCGTGCGCGTTCATACCCCTGATGGATACCAGCAAAGCGCAAACAATAAACAATGACCGCCACGGCCATCAACCCCAGCGCCAGAAGTGCCCCCATAGGCGCAATCACAAACATATAGATCAGTGCTGCTAGCACAGTGAACAAGTGACCCACACTCAGTGCAACAAATTGATTCAGCTGGCTGAGCGTATTGGCATCGTAAGCAATCGCCGACAAAATCCGCTCCTGGCCAAATTGTTCAACCATTTGCAACCGGGCATGACGCACTGCGTCCAGAATATCCAGCCGAACCTTTTTGATGGTGGTTTCAGTTAGCCGGATCACACTGCGCTGAAAAGTGAGCTGAACAACAACAAAAGCGCAAAAAAGCCACTGCAAACCACAGCGCACCTTGCATCAGGTTGGCTGAATTCGTGCTATCCAGTTGCAGTGCCATGGTAAATGTATGCAGTATAAAAATGGTGGTACAGGCACTCAGGCTGCTTAACAGCACCAGTTTGAGTGACAGTACCTGCCATAAGGCTTTGCACTTGTCTATCATGCCTGGCCTCCCAGACTGCGGGCATAAAGCCGCTCAGAAAGCTGCCAAAGCAAACCACCGAGCACCAAAGAGCAGTAATATCTGACGTAGCCGTGGGTACGAAACTTGCGCTCGTTATGGACAAAATGGCCGCCTTTTAGCCACACATACCGTCCTCCCTGACGCTGGCAGCGCACACCCAGATCGGTGTCCTCACCACGCAATAATTGCGTATTAAAGCCATCCACAGCCCTGAATAAGCCTGCTGCGACAAAACAATTACCACCCATGCTTTGATGTCGACGATTGAAACGGTTAATGTCGGCCGCAATAAAACGACCTAACCAGTGACCGCTGTCACTTTGTAGCGGCGCGGTTCCGTACACTGAATTGCCAGTGCCCAGGGCAAGCTGCCCACCAGTTCAGGCACGTTTTCACTGCATACCGTATCGGCATCAAGAAATAAAAACATTTCACCTTTTGCCTGCTCTGCACCGTAATTACGGGCCGCCGCAGCACTGCCCGCGGTAATGGAAAAAACCCGCGCCGTATATCGGCGAGCGATCTCTGCTGTTGCGTCAGAGCAACGATCACAAACCACGATCAGTTCTGCGTTTTCGGGCAATTGAGCGACCAGTGCAGGTAAACTGATTGTGAGCGCCTCTGCTTCATTGTGGGCCGGCAAGATCACTGACAACATAGGCACCTCTAGAGCAAAAAGTTATGCGCATCAGGGCAGGCATTAAGCACTTTAAGACTCTGCTGACGCATTGTTTTAGCCGCTCGTTGATAAGGTTCAGAAGCGATTAGCTCCTCAATGGGGGTGTCGAGCACATTACCAAAAACCAGATCCGGGAACTGCTTGGTCATCACCAGCTTGCCGCCAATGTCGACGTCCAGTTTTACGCCCATTTTGAGATAGTGAGGCCGTGCCGGCATCTTGCCACGATAGTACTGACGAATTTCATCAGCATCATAGTCTGGTCCAAATAGCACCGGGATCTGCGCGGGATAAGCACGTAGTGTATCTATGGTCTCGATTACCTTCTCAATGTAATCCGGGCGAAAATCTCCCATATCGAATCCGGTATAGGAATTTGGCACTGTGTCATAGTCCTCACAAAAACGATGATATTCACTGCGCGCCATCATATCCACCACCCACAGGTGGTTGTAGATCATCCAGTCAACACCCGCTTGCTCGCACTCATTCAGTAACTCTGTCGCTCTGTCCAGGTTCTTGGCCATCATGGTGTTTTCCACCCCAATCAGCCATTGTTTACCTTCCTTTTTGCCCTCAGCCAGCAGCTTAATACCCGCCATTGTTTTGTTATAAGTGCCTTTTCCCCGGATCGAGTCATGAATGTCCTTTGGACCGTCAATAGAGATTAAAAAAGCCAGCTGGTCGTGATACTTACTGAGTACTTCAAAGTGGCGTTTAATCATCAGACCGTTGGTACAGATGTAGATAAAACACCCGGCTTCAGCCAGGCGGCTGAGAAACTTTGGAAAGTCGGGGTGTAAGGTGGGCTCACCCCCGGTTAATATAATGTCGCAGCGCTGGCGCTCCACAAAATCAAACAGGTGCCCACTCTGATCATAGGGAATCGCGGTGGGATCCAGGCCATGGTGAAAACCGGTTTCACGCCATTGAAAACATTGTTCACAACGCAGGTTGCAGCTACTGGTCATTTTAATTACCAGCTTACAGATATTATCTGCTTCAATTTTTCCGCTCGCGGCATAGCGTCTGAGGGCATTAGCCACACGCTCGGTACTGGCCTGATGATGAGCGGTAAAGCCCGGATTTCTGGCCATAAAGTTCTGATGTGCTTGCGGTAATTCGCTGACCGCTAGTTGCGTGGCTTTTTTAGTCCACATAGTCGACTCCTACAATATTATTTGCTACTTGCGAGTAAATGATGACAAATCTGTTGTGATGCTTTGGCATTAACCAAAGAGGCAGCCTGCATGGCCGTCTGCCTGCGCAGCTCGGCGGATGTCTGTAAGCGACTTAGCAACTCACTCAACTCCTGCTCACACTCGGCGTTCAACGCAGCGCCCTGCGCCACAAATACCGCACGGTTGTGTTGTTCCTGCCCGGGTAAAGCGCCATGAATGATCAGACAGGTATTAGTCAGCGCCGCCTCTGTCAGCGTCAGACCTCCTGCTTTTGTGATAATGATGTCGGCTTGCGCATAAAATGACTGCATATCAGACACAAACCCGGTAAGCGCCAGTCGCTGTTGTGCAATATCATTGCTAAAACGTGTTTTCAGCTGTTCATACAGCGCCACATTCTGACCACAAATGACAGTGACTTTTCCAAACTGCGCTTGTGTCAGCAGCAGCGCAACCGTAGAGGCAGAAATGCCCAGCCCCCAGCCGCCGCCACACAACAAAACACTGAGTCTCGAGCCACAAGCCTGGACTGCAGTTTTAGGTGAAATAGTTACACCCTGCGAGCCCTCGGTGGGGATACCCAGAGGTAAAATACGGGTACCTCTGGCGCGATGCCAGTCCAGTACCGGATGATCATACTGGTGCGAAATAAACAGGCGTGTTAAAGGGTACGCCAGCCGTTGGAAATCTGATAGTCGCCCAGCACGCCACTGATCTCAATCTCGTGTCCTGCCAGTCTGGCAAAATAGCGGGCAAAAAAAGCGCCATAGTAACTACATGCCACTACTTTATTGTGACGACGGAGCACCGCTTTGGCTTCGCTAAGCTTATTATTACCCTTGAACGCCAGCCACATAGGTAACAACCGATAGAGAAACGGGTAAAACCAGCGACTAGCATACAACTTACTGTGATGTTGCTTGCCCGACATACACCACTCATAGTATTGGCCAAATAGTATGTCGGATAACCACGGTGGTAACAGCTCAGATACTGACATCAGCTCGACCTGTTCACCTTGCTGACGAAAGCTGTTCGCCAGCGCCAGCGCCAGTGCTCGCGAGCCCGCACCGGATTCAACATACAAAAGCAACATGCTACTGCACTCGCTCAAGTGGACGAGTGGTGTTTAACCACAGCGCCCTGACCTCAGCCAGCTCCAGCTTCATCACCACCATATCCTGCTTCGGCCCGTAGAAACTTTCAAAACGCCCAAGCGAAGTGAACTGTAAAGAATGATAGATATTGAGAATATTTGACTGCTCAGTATCGGCGAAGACCTCGATGTATAACTCTTCGTAGTTAGTCTCTTCCAGCAATACCTTGAGCGTATCAAGCAGCATCGCCATTTTTACCAGAGGCGACACATTCTGGTCGGCAACAAACCAGCCACCCCAGACAATACTTTTTGGGTCCCATAACCGATAATGATAGCCAGACATACCCACCAATTGCTCGTCCTGCTTAAAACACCAGTAATGACGACCATTGTCGATGCCCGCAGCCAGACAACGACGGTGAAAGTCGATGGTGCGTATGGTGTCTTCATTAAGACCGTCGACCATAGCATGCTCAATAAACTCAAGCTGCTCATCGCCAAATGACACCGCTGTCTTTTCAAGCCCTTGATGATTCATAAAGCGCTCGGTACGGCGCATTTTTTGTACCAAAAGTTCTGCTCTGCGATCTTTAAATTGCTGTTCCATATCCGGCCACCCATTATGTTGCTTTGCTTTGATGGCCTGCAAGTTATTATAATTATTGGATAAAATCGCTTATGGAAAAGTGATGAATGGTTACGAGAGCACAATGAACACTGAGCAATGGTTATTCTAACTAATGAGAAAACAGCCCATTTCAATACTATTAACATGGACTTTTTTGCTTAACATTGGGCGGTAAATCCCTCCATGACGCTGAGCAGGAAAAGCGTGTTGCTCTGTATGACATGAGTCAACATTTACACTCAAAAGTTTGCCAATGATGCAAATAGACTGGCTGTTTTTAAAACCAAATCTCCTCTTGCGGCTCGGCACAAGCTCCTCACATGCATACCTCTCTTCTGCGTCATATCGGCCTTGAGCCGGTATCTATTTACAGACGACTGCTATGCCAGACAATGCGCACTCTCCCCCCGTCATGCCGGCCTTGAGCCGGTATCTATTTACAGACGACTGATATGCCAGACAATACGCACACTCCCCTGCGTCATGCCGGCCTTGAGCCGGTATCTATGTACAGACGACTGCTATGCCAGACAATTTACACTCTCCCCGTCATGCTGGCCTTGAGCCGGTATCTATTTACAGACGACTGTTATGCCAGACAATGTACACTCTCCCCGTCATACCGGCCTTGAGCCGGTATCTATTTACAGACGACTGATATGCCAGACAATGCGCACACTCCCCCGTCATGCCGGCCTTGAGCCGGTATCTACCTACAGACGACTGTTAGCTCGGGAAATGCACCATCAACGGCGTGCTCTTCGGCAAGATCCCGTGTCGAGCACGGGATGACGGATGAAAAGGGTCAGGTTTGTGTTGGCTCATAAGAAACTCGAAAAGAGGATGTGCTTTGCAACCAGACCCCCGCCAGAACAGAATTTAGATCAGACAACGGCCTACCACGCGACTCCTCAGCATCATACCGGCCCAGAGCCCGAGAACAAAGCAAGTCAAACAGGTAACATCACCGCTTAGGACATACCACTTTCTCTGCCTTCAGGTGATACATCTCAATGTCAGGATGACTGAAAAAGCCCACTTCCCAGGGGTTTTTAGAGATAAATAACTCTCTCACTTCATTAAACAAAGTACTGTTGGTGGCTATTTGATGCACCCGCCCGGTAATAATGGAATAGTTCCACTCGACATAGTTTTCAAAGGTAAAGCTGGCACGATTGTCGATCGCAAAATAACACTGGTTATCCCGCTTCATCAGGCTGGATTTAAAGGTTTGTGGCAAAGTGATAAAAAAGATATCGTCATCGGTGCTGGATAAAAACGCCATCACGGTAGTGTGTGGTTGCGACTGTGCTTTGGTGATCAGCACGCCAACTTTGTTGTCATGCTCTTCTTCATCCATCACAGGCGTTGCGGTTAAAGGTGTGCAGGGCAAGGGGTTTTGCACACGCGGATCTTCCGGGAATTCATAACCCGGCGCCCGATATTCCAGCGCTACCGAAATCCCATAATAAACCAGGTACTCAAGCGGCGCTATGGTGACCTCAGTATTATTCAATGCTGTTACTCGCCCCTTATAGGATAAACGATAGACACTCAGCTCAGCATCATATTCACTCACGCCGGTGCGGTTATCCAAATGCACAGTGACCAAATCTCCCACACTCAACTGATGGCTTTCTCGCAGCTCGAGCAGCAGCTGGTTATCTTCATCTATCTGAGCAAAACAGATAAAGACATCAATACCGCCAAGGTGCGTCTGGTAAGCCGCAGCAACGGCAATTACGGGTGATGGAATAAACTGCTTTAAAGACGACATAACACTCCCTGAAACTGAATTCACAGGCTTATTTCGAACTCTATAACTCTAGCATATACATCCACTAAGGCACGCAATGAGTTGCAACATATTCATTCTTTAAAACAGAATAAAAGTGCCGATAATGACGCATTTTATTCTACTTAACTAAACATTACAGTCATGGTATTCCACTTTCAGAGATAAAACTTATGCCATCAATACGACGCGCCTCAGAACGGGGCCAGGTTCATATGGGTTGGTTGCATAGCCAGCATACATTTTCTTTTGGCCACTACTACGATCCCAAGCATATGGGGTTTTCCGTATTACGCGTTATCAATGATGATACGGTCGCACCAGGTAAGGGTTTTGATACACATGGTCACCGTGATATGGAGATCATCTCTTATGTCATACAAGGCGCACTGGAACACAGAGACAGCCGAGGGAACCACCATATCATTCCAGCTGGCGACGTCCAGTTGATGAGCGCAGGCACGGGGATAACGCACTCTGAATACAATCACTCTGCCACGGAACAGACTCGCTTTCTACAGATCTGGATCCGCCCGAATGCTAAAGGGCTCAATCCCGGTTACGCGCAGGCCAATATCAAACAAGACGGTCCGCTTACACCGCTTGCAACTCCCGATGGCCAGCACGGTTCACTGGTCATTCATCAGGATGCCAGTCTGCATCGTCTTAGGCTCTCAAAAGGTGAGACGTACACACTGAACACACATAATCGCTGGGGCTATCTACACCTAGTTGAAGGTTCAGCCCAAATTGCTGAAATAAGGCTAGAACCTGGCGATGCGATGGGCCTGACTGCACGGGAAGCCGCTACAGTGACTGCAACAGCGCCACTTGAGGCATTGTGGTTTGAGCTGCCACCAGGCTGAATGTCAATACAGTAGAAAACGTATCTGCAGCTCAACTTTCTCAGCAATCAATACTGGTACCCAAACAAAAAAAGCCATGCGCAGTTAAACAGGCATGGCTTTGCTACGGGCAGTAGTGTCACAGCTACGTCCAGCATTCAAAAAATTAAGTCTTTTCCTCCAGTGGCGCTGCGCCTTCCTGAAAGCGCAAAAAATCATCAATATCTTTAATGGACGCAGAGGGTGAAAGCAACCGCAAGGGCACCTCATACTCAGAATGTAAGAAGAACTTAAACCCTTCATATTCATAGGCCTGGCTAAACAGTTCAGCCAAAGTGTCAGTCTTACTCAACGGGAAAGCCTGCCCCGATGGCCATTGATGCGCAAGGATATCTGCCACACTTTGATATTGTTTGTAGTCATTCCAGTTGTGCTCTTGCATTTTCAACATCTTTACGACCTTACGCACCACAGGTGCTATTAAACTCAAAGCACTGGTTAGGCCAAAGAAAAAGAATTTATGCCAGGTGGGTACCTGCATCAGACCGACTCGGCGGATCATCGCCTTGGCCGCCTCAGGATCTTTACCCGGCCCGCTTAATCTAAATTGCGCGGCGACTAAGCTGCCATGATAAAAGTTGAAGATCAGCCTGGGGTCTGGCAACAAGTGATACCATTTAGGCTCTACGCCCAGCGTTCGGGCCAGCTCACCGGTAAATCGGTAGTAACGCACATTTTCTGAACGGTCTGGCTCCAGACAGAATTGCTCCCGACATTCCTGCTGATATTCCTCAATGCGCCGTTGCAGCGTGTGCGAATCAGCCAGCTCAGTTTTACCCGCTAAAACCCGGGCATATAAACGCGCCTGTAACTCGGCAATGGTCGGAACGCCCCCCACATCCGGACGGGTAAATCCAATCCAGACTAAGCTGTCTCGTAATGTCGGGTGGATCATGTGTAAAAAGTTAGAGCGGATATTCTTCGCCGCATCTTGTGCTGCGCTGTGGTGGATCATGTCAAACTGCGTCTCATAGCCGGTCGACATCATCACATCGGTACATTCAATAAACTGACCATCGTGAAGATAAACACCATTCTCAGCAAAACGCTTTACAGAGAACAAATGCAGCTGGGTTTGCCCGGTTTCCAGATCCTGCAACCAGATATCATTCTTATTACTGAATTCGCCGTGCAGGCCGTATTTAACCAGAAACTTCCACATCCAAAATGCGCTTAAAGGTCGCTGACGTTTCTGCTCATTTACCTTCAAGCCTTTATTCATAATCCGTTTCTTCAGTGTGGCCTCAAAAAGCGAATGGTTAACCAAAAAAGAGTAATGCGCAGCTCGTGTGGTTCTGGAGTCTCCGGTATCACCCAGAATCACCCGGGCAATAATACTCTTGGGGCGCTTAACCACCAGATGAGTCTCTTGCGCAACTTGCGCAATTTGGTGCACCACGTCAGAGCCAGACTCTCCCAGCCCCAGGCAGACCACCTTTTTACCCTTAAATTTTGACGCTTCTTTGAAATCAAAACTATGGTGAATAGTCCCCTTAAACTGCTCCATGTTGGGAACAGAGGGCAATAACGGGTTGCGAAACTTGCCACTGCACACCGCAACAGAATCAAACAACTCGTCTTTACGTTCACCGTTTTTAAGATAAGTCACCCGCCATTTTTGTGTGCCAACTGGCTCAACAGACTCAATGACAGTGTTAAAACGGATGAACTTTCTTAGTCTGAAATGCTCGGTAAAGTCTTGCAGATACTCGATATATTCACTGGCAGTCCAGTACTTGCGATTCTTTTCTCTTGGCGCAAATGAGGAAAACGCCATAAAAAAGTTAGAAACCGTCAGGTGGATGTCGTTATAGATCCCACCTTCGTTTTCTTTGTTATAAAAGGCGCCACCAATGTCATCACTGCGCTCAAAACACACCACAGTGTGGCTTTGATCTATCAGTTCTTTGGTGGTTACCAGGCCAGATAACCCTGCGCCAATGACCGCAACACGCTTCATCGGGTGGCTTGGTGCCTGCATAGCTTGTGAATTCATCACATCGTCTCCCACTCGGTTAGATTGGGTAAATTATCGAATCAGGTAACACTTCTGCGTCTATGATGCAAAGCCGCTTTGAAAATTGCAGCGTACCGTCTGGTGCGACGCTTAGGCTGTCCTGACTTTCGCTGGTAAGCAACAAAGTGGAAGGCTCTCCTTGTCGGGATTCAGTGACCATAAAGCTGCTCACCACTTCTAATGCATGTTCACTTTGGTGCGTGATCTCTATGCTGCCCGCAAACCGGCGTTGCAATCGGTCACGAAACCAAACGGCTTTTTGTAGGCCCAGTGCCCTGTCTATCAACATTTTTTTGCCTTCACAAAACACGTTGTAGACCAGCATATCTTCTTCAAAGTTGGCTCGATTGGTCACTAAGTAACTGGCGTCTTCGGTAAAAAAGTCTGGCCACTGGGTCAACATTTGCTGGTCCAGTTGGGCGTGATAGCGCTGGTAAAATTCGCGAACAGAGCGCTCCAGCAACAAGGTTTTCAACATTTCTTCCATGCTCACAGCTCCATCACCTGACGATAGTAGTTATAGAACCCACGGATCGCTGATTCAGACACCATATGATCGCAATCTGACGTGCCTTCTCCATATTCAATGGCGCATTCAAACTCTGATTGCTGCTGTAAACCCTCTTGACAGGAAGCCAGGATCTCATTGTCATCTATGGTGACCAGGCCCGACGCTCCCAGTAAATTGGCCTGTTTAACCCGCCGTGCCGTCAGCGCAGGGTCTTCGTCTTCATACGCAAAGAAAGTCCAGGTTTTTACACATTTATCCTGACTAACCGGTTCCACATGGCGCATGACCAAACAGTTCAACTGTTGCAGAAAAATCAGGTTTGGCCAGATAGTCATGACTGCGCCAGTCGCATGAGAAAACTCAGCCTCATGGGCTATCAAACTCGGATCAAGTAATGAAAACTCCGAATCAACTTTTTCAGAGTGAGTCTGCTGCTTGCTAAATGTGGCAGTAGAAGCCAGCACACTGTGCATGCCTTTGTCCTCAACCACGATCTCCGTTTCCTGATCTGACCGCCAGATCCCAAACAAGGTGAAAAATGAGTGCAAAATAGCCGCATGCACGGTGTCTTTCACATTCTCAATTTGCAGCTTCCAGTTCCCGGCAACAACGTGCTTATGCTTGCCAATCACCTTTAAGGGACGGCCATCACATACACGGTCAAAGTAACGCAGGATCTTAGGGCCCAGATAGGTCTCAAGCGGCACCATGTCGTTACTAAAGCTGGCAAACACTACACCGTGTCGCTCACATACATTTAGCTGTTTCAAACCATGATTTTGCGGATCAAACTGCGCCGACATTCCCCCTTTTCCTTTCACCCCCTGACTCAAAGGCACGCCCACCAGGCGGCCTTCCAGATTAAAACGCCATTCGTGATACGGACAGGTAAACAGCTTGTTGTTGCCTTTTCGCTTCTCACATAACCGCGCGCCTCGATGAGTACAGCGATTCACAAAAACGCGAATTGCCCCTTTGCGGTCTCTCGACACAATTACACCGACATTGCCTACCGAGCTCAGAATATAATCGCCCGGCTCTGGCACCTCACAGCTTAATGCCACATAGTTCCAGGAATCGGCGAAGAATATGGCGTCCAGCTCACGCTGAAAGTTATCCTTGTCGGCATAAATGTGCTGGGGAAGCCTGCGCACACCCGCGTCAGGCCATCCTTGGAACTCACTCATGATTCAAGCTCAGCTGCCGGTTGCTTAGTTGCTTGCTCTGCGTTGCTGTTTGACTGTCGTTCTGAGCCATAGACCACTAAGTCAGCGATCCGGCTCATCACCGACATCAGCATGGACCAACCTTGCTCCTGAATTTCAAGCAAACCTTCTGCCTCACTCAGGCTGGGTGTCTGACGACGCACAAAGTCATAGCCCATTTTGACATGTTCGTGGTCGCCATCGTCATGCTCATGGAAATGGCGAGAATGCTGTGTTTCTGACATCACAGGCGCTACATGCTTGTAGAATACAGTAGCTGAGGCTTCAACTACCAGGTGGATCAGAACCAACTTTTGCATGTCAGACAAGCGGTTTAAAATACTGCAGAACCAGCTACTGGTCGCTTCAAGAACCGGATCAAAAATACGCGTGCTCGAATCCCGGCTGGAAGCTAAGTCCATATTGTGACCGAACTCTTCAATTAAATGATCCCAGGCCAGATCTAAATGTGCCCCCTCTGCACTGGTCAGATATCGGTTAAACACCATTTTCTGGAAGTGATTTGACCACACCTGAAAACAATCCAAGAAACGATTTCTTGTCTCTGAGTCTGTTAGCAGCCCTTTATTTACCAGTGCAAACAAGCGATGTTTATCGAAACGATCTTTGAAGATTTCGTTCTTCTGGAACAGTTTGTCGACTATGGTATCGGCGTGCTTCAATTCATAGTTTTCGTCTTCGTGGAACGTCGCCCAAGGGTCGGCTATGTCTTCATACAATCCACGGGAATCGAATTGTAATGACAGGCCCCAGAAACCCGCGGGCTCTGCGCCGATAAAACCATGGGGGCGGCCAGGTGGAACCAGCAGTGCATCCCCTGCGCCCATGTCAGTTTCTACATCGCCAAGCGTAGACGCGCCGCCTTCACAAATTAAGATCATCGATTCCACAGGATGGATATGCTCATCCAGCTGCTCACCAGCTTCCAGTCTGACCCAGGCCATCGAAATACGGTTATCCTTTGGCAAAAACTCGGTCAGCCCTTCATGTTTGGTGAAGTCTTTAACGTGACCTAACCAGTGCTCAACACCGTTAACCTCGATAGTGCGAATAGACGGAATATCATCGCGCTTTACCAGTGAAACTAATTTACTCTCAGACATGCTCATTCCTTAGGTATCTTATTTTTCTACAACTTGTAGCGATTTCAAAAATTTAATAATGCTCTTCTGCTCAGAAAGCGGTAACAGCGAGAAGTGGTCACGACTTTGACGTGCTTCCCCACCGTGGTACAGGATGGCCTCGGTAATGGTCGTGATATCCCCCCGGTGACCATAAGGCGCTGAACTGCCTACATCCCAGAGCTTTCTGGTAATAAAGAACTCACTCCCCGGGCGGCCATCTTGTGACGGACGAGCCTGATCGAGTGTTTCATTACAGAAAAAGCGAATGGCATCTTCACGCTCCACCGGATCACACAAATTGTGGCGTTTCAGGTCTGTATAGGCCCATACTGTGGCACTGCCATCTGGGTTTTTCTTCAACCGGGGCTTAGGACCTTGCTTGGTCATATCCCAGCGCACCGAACGACTGGTATCGCGGAAAGTATGAGACGCATTAAGCGGGCTGGGTTCAGAAAATACCGGCGTATCCAGCTTAAGTGCCGGTACATGGCAGCTGTTACAGCCAATCTCGTTGAACTTACGCTTGCCAAGGCGCACGGCTTTGCGCTCAGCACGGGCTCGCGGCATCACCTGAACCGGCACGGGTAAACTGGCCTGATACACAGATAGTGCCGTGATGTCACCAACCGATAACTCTCTTTCCACACCATCTTCATCGTGATCTTTATCGAATCCTTTGCCCGGGTTTAAATCAAAACGCTCTTCTGCCTGCATGCCGTGGTGATGGTTCATTGCATCAACGGTAAAATGACGCAAAGTGGCAATGTTGCCCGACTGGTTAAATGGCCGGACCATCAGATCTGTATTAATGCCTTCACTTTCCACCACCAATCCGCCTTCCTTGCGGATATCAAAGGACACTCCTTTTGAGATTAATGTGTGTTCCCCGTCAGGAAGAGCTTCGGCCTGGGCACGCAGATCGTAGGTCATTTCACGGGCTACCATTTCAATGGCACCCGCACCGTGCATGCCCGGTGTGTTCCTTTCGTTACTAAACTGATTAGACACGGACTCTGTAACCGGGTCCAAACGCTGTGCCAAAATGAAAGCGTTGACCACAAACTCACCTGATCCACCTATGGCTGGCTGAGAGTGACACCCGGCACAGGAATTCGTTTCAGGTGATGAGGTACGAATAAAAGCGGGCTGATCCGGAGCACGTTTCACGCCACCGCCGGTCGTTGCCGGACGACCCTGACCATCACATTTATTAAACTTGGCAACGAAAAGATCTCGCCCCATTTTATGGATCTGCTTTAAAGTCGCCTTTCCATTTGCAATATCATCATGTTCAATATGCTTTTTAATCGCCCCTTCTTCCGGATAATCCACCGGACAAGCGGCCTCTACTGATGCACTTATCACACCAGACAAAACCAATGGAACGGCCATCAACAGGTGACGGTCAATTAGTGTATTTACTCTATTTTTTGTGCGTATGTAGCTGTTCATGGCCCCTCCAATTACATACAATGCGGGTTTATTTTTCTGGTAATGTGCGATAACCGGGTAGCTGCTCGAAACGTGCAGCCCAGTCAAGTACGCGCGGAAAATCGCTCAGACTTGGCTCGAGTTTGATAACCAAAGCGATGTAACTGTAAAGCGCAATATCCGCAAGGGTAGCGTGTGAGCCTGCCAGCCATGGCTGCTGCTCCAGCTGTTTGCTCATAAGAGAAAACAGCTTGATAGTCAGCTGCATAGCTTGTTCTTCATTGCCTGGTTTACCTAATATCCGGATCCCTCTTAGCGCGACGGGACCAGTACACAGCTCGCCCGCAGAGAGCGCAAACCAGCGCTGGATCTCTACCTGGGTTGGCAAATCATCTGGGTACCAGATTCGCTGTTGGTCGTATTGTTGGGCAAGGTAAAACAAGATAGCGTGGGAGTCAGTGATCGTTTTGTCTCCATCGACCAGCACAGGTATCTTGCCAGCCGGGTTAAGACGCAAAAATGATTCAGACAAATGTGCTTTAGCTTTTAAGTCAACGGTCACAGTCTCTATGCTTAACCCTAACATTGATGCAAGAGTGAGGACCTTGTGACTGTGCCCTGACATCGGGTGATAGTACAGCTGAATATTACTCATGATAGCAACCTAATGCTCCCTATATTGGTGACATGCGGAGCATTAGACATTAAAATTTTCATAGAATAAACATACAAAACGAAAACACTGATCACACAAATTGAAAACAAAAGGACCTAACTTGTGGACACTATAGAAGGCTTTAGAGCAGTTATCGCGGTGGCAGAAACCGGCTCGTTTACGGCAGCAGCCCTGCGACTGGGTATTTCGAAGTCCGTTGTCAGTAAATACGTCAATGCAGTTGAAAATCAACATGCCACCAAGATATTTAACCGCTCAACCAGAAAGGTTTCTATGACTCGGGCTGGACGACATTTTATCATGGTATCGTCCACGTATTGAACGAATATACCTCACTGGTGGATCAGGTCAGTGAGGAAAGCACTAAATGTACAGGCCTGCTCAGGATCACAACCTCGGTGACATTCGGAGAGCAAGTGCTGGCGCCTAAGTTACCTAAGTTTATGTCTTTATATCCTGATATCCAGCTGGATTTAGAACTTAATAACCGCAAAGTCGATTTAGTCGAAGAGAGTTTCGATCTGGCAATCCGCGTAGGTTCCACCGAAGTTCAGGACTTTGTGGCAACGCAAATATGTCAATTTCCGATGGTGTTATGCGCAACACCTGAGTACATAAAACAACACGGTCAACCTGAGTGTGTCAGAGACCTCAATACCCATGTCTGGCTCATTGATAAGAAAATGCCAATTAACGACTGGGTAGATGACAAAGATATCGATCAGTGGGATGCACTGTTTACATCGGCCCCGATTTCAGTCAACAGCCCCAATATTCTTAAGACACTGGTCAAATCCGGCGCCGGGGTCGCATTGATCCCTAAATTTCTGGTCGAGGAGGAGCTGGCAGACGGTACGCTTATTCAGCTAATGAAAGACGCCATTAAACAACCGTTAAGTGTGCATGTTATTTACCCAGAGAATAAGTATATTCCAGAAAAATCGCGCGTTTTTATCAACTTTTTGAAACAGCAATATGGCGATAATCCCGTCGAACCTCAGACGCAAGGGAACAGGTTACTCAACACCTTGATATAATCACCCAAAATATATTTTTAGGCCATAGCGGTCAAAACACTTAAAGACTGAAAACAGCTCAGGTGAACATATCATCGCGTACCTGTCCTGGTATCAAAGCTGTGCTCGCAATGCTGGCTTATCATATCAATAAAACACCGGATCTTGGCAGGAACATATCCTCCGGGCCGATACAAAGCATGGATTGGAAACCCTTCCAACTGATAGTCAGGGAGCAGTGCCACCAGCTCACCTGTATTCAGCGCTTCTTCAAAGGCCCAACGCGGCCCAAGGTGTACCCCTTTACCATCCAAAACCAGCTGTCGGATTGCAGACACGCTGTTAACTGTAAAGCCCCCTGACACTTTGACTCGTGATGTTGTTTCACCTTTTTTTATACTTACCTGACTGTTAGCCTGAGCGCGTGAATAGAATATAAACTGGCACCGACTCAGCCCGGATGGACCCGTTACCCCATCAATCTGCTCCAGATAACCCGGGCTGGCAACCAGTACACGCTCAGCAGTGCCCAACCCTCTGCAGATCAACCCTGAATCCGGCAGCATGCCAACACGTACTGCCACATCAATGCCATTGGCAGTCAGATCTTCAAAATGACTTCCCAGTAACAACTCGACTTTAAGGTCAGCGTAAGCGGCCCGCATCTTGTTCAGTACAGGTACAACAAACTGAGTACCAAAATCAACTGGCGCAGCGACCGTCAGGGTTCCACTGGGTTGATCCTGCAAACCTCGCAGACGACTTTCCAACACTGCCTGTTGCTCAGCAATGTGTTTTAGTCCTTGAAAATATAGGAGCCCAGCCTCGGTTGCCTGAGATCGCACCGTAGAACGATTGATCAGTTTAACACCCAGATGACGCTCCAGCGCAGCCACTTTACGGCTCACTGATGAA
This sequence comes from Pseudoalteromonas sp. R3, assembly GCF_004014715.1. NCBI lineage: Bacteria > Pseudomonadati > Pseudomonadota > Gammaproteobacteria > Alteromonadales > Pseudoalteromonadaceae > Pseudoalteromonas > Pseudoalteromonas sp. R3. The sequence goes on along the minus strand of NZ_CP034834.1, from coordinate 746,078 downwards.
GGGTCCGTATTCAATTGCTCTGCTGCGCCTTTGAGGCTGCCCGCCTCAATCACTTTCAAAAAAGTGAGTTCATTTGTGTTCATTGCTTTTTGCGATATATGCAATTAATAAATGAAAACTTATGGCATACCTGAAATAAACGCAAGCAGCTAAGCTTACTTTCGTCAATTAACCCACACAGGAGAGCGTATTATGTCTACTTCAAACACCCTTCTTGATTTGACCGGTAAGGTCGCCATTGTTACTGGTTCTGCCCGAAACATGGGACGTGCATTTGCTATTTCACTGGCAAAGCGTGGCGCCAATGTTGTCGTACACTATCACAGTGATGCGTCGCTTAACGACGCTGAGCAAACCGCCGCCGAGATTGCTCAGATTGGCAGACGAGTACTATTAGTTCAGGGCGATCTGAGTCATGAAAGCCAGGTTCAGGCCCTATACCGACAGACTCTGGAAACCTTTGGCCGCGTTGATATTGTTATAAACAACGCCGGAAAAGTCCTGAAAAAAGCCATTGCAGATATTTCTGAACAAGAGTATGACCAACTCTTCGCGATTAATACCAAGGCACCATTTTTAATGATGAAGCATGCTGCTACGCATATTCAGGATCAGGGTCGAATCATCAATATGGGCACTTCATTACTGGGCGCATTTACTGGCCTTTACGGCGCCTATGCCGGTGCCAAAGCCCCGCTTGAAGACTTTACCCGTGCACTTGCTAAGGAAATTGGCAGTCGGAAAGTCACTGTCAATGTGGTAGCACCTGGCCCGATAGATACCGCATTTTTCCACGGCGAAGAAAATGCTCAGTCCGTTGCCTATCTCAGTGCAGCCAGCGTGCTTAATCGTCTTGGTAACATAGATGACGTCGTGCCCATGATTGACTTTCTGGTCAGTGAAGAGGCGCGCTGGATCACGGGTCAGACTTTATTCGTCAATGGCGGCTTTGTTACCCGTTAAAAACGATATGACCAACTCAGGCGCAAGTTTCGTGGCGCCTGAATATACTTAACGGGAGACACACCCCGCGCGTTGCCGTGATAATAGGTTTCATCGAACAAATTCTCGATATACAGGCCCATCGTGCTGTTGCCTTTTGTGTAAGTTAGATTGGCATTGAGCGTCATCCAGGCGGGTATGGTGACGACCTCAGTGCCGCTTTGTTGAAAGCGATTGGCTTCGGTCAGTACTTTATCCCAATGATCGATAAACACAGAGACCTGCCAGTGTTGATCCAGCGTGTAACCTAAACCCAGTTTCACCTTGTAACCTGGTACATTCAGCACCACAGATTGCCCTGCAACCTGGGTTTTATCCGGTGAAACATAGCGTATAGCCAGTTGCCCGTGCCAGCGCTGGGCATGCCATCGCAGCTGGTTTTCCCATCCAGATACTCTGTGCTCTCCGGCCACTATGGTGCGCCAAATCTGGGTATTCGGGTCCTGTACTTTTTGATAAAAGTTCTTTGCCTGCATGCTGTACAGGACAGAGATATTGGCAAATTCAACCCCACGCCAGCGAAACTTACTGCTCCAGTTGAATTCGTACATCTGCATAGTTTGCGATTCAATTTCGTCGTCAACAACCAGGTCGAACTCAAAAATTGTGGGTGGACGAAACGCCTTTCCATAGGTCAGTTTCAGCGCTTGCTCTGGGTTTGGCTGATAGACCATGCTGACTCGGGGCAGCCAGCTGGCATTGGTATAATCCTGACGGTGATACCTAAGCCCGGCGTTGACTTTGAGCGTGCGCTCACCAAAGCGCCACAGCCTTGAGTACTGGCCAAATACGGCGTGCTTATCAGAACGCTCTTTGTCTGTCGGCCAGGAGTCAGGCGTAACCAGTCTAACCCCCTCAGCGGTTCGCCGGTATTTGACTTTGCGGCCGATTTCGGTTCGCCAGCCATCATACCCCAAGATCCAATCCTGATCAGAACCGCCCTGGTAGGTCCATTGGGTATTGAGCCGTATCCTGTCTGACGGCCCTATGTCTTCGCGTTCAGTGTATAATGCCAGTTCTTCATAACGAGTTGCCTGATCAGAGTTATCCACACTGAGGCGATATTTCTCTTTGTACTCACGAAAATAGCTCAGTTCAACATTGCCCGACCAGTTTACGGACGGTTGCATATTTTTGCCCAGATAGTAGCTACTATACCCACGATAAGCGTCATCTCCGGTAATGTAGTCAAACGCGACAGCTTCTATACCACTAACATTGGTGGTGCGAGTGAGGTTATTGCCAAGATAAAACCAGGGTGTAGTCAGGCGGCTGTCCAGCGTAATATTTTGCTCTCGATTGCGAAAGTCATTGGGGTTGTGGTTTCTTAATGGATCTTTGCTGTTACGGCTGAATGCGTCATCATCGACCAAAAAACCACCTATTTCACGATAATCCTGATCGCTTTCAAAATAACTGGCCGACACCGCCAGTTCAACCTCACCTTGTTGATAATGAAGCAGACCATGCCCATGGCGCGTTCCCACATCACCAACCAGTAATGACAATTCGTTCACACCGCTGTCCAGGCGGGTGATCACATTGATCACCCCTTGCGTTGCATTACCCCCATATAAGGTGGAGTTTGGCCCTTGTAATATCTCTACTCGTTCAATTCTGGCGCTCGGAAAGTTATTCATAATAAAAGCTTCATTAGCCAGCAAATTTTGCACTTCACGGCCATCTATCAGCATCAGGGTACCCGACATATTCCCGGTAAACCCCCTCTGACCTCCTGGTAACCAGGACCACTGGTAGAAATAGTCCATGTTCGGTACAAAGGCGAGGATCTCTTTTAAATCACGCCAGCCATAGCGCTCAATATCCGAGCGGTTAATCACGTACACAGTGCCGGATGAAGCCAGCCAGGATTCGCTCTTACGAGCTGCAACAGTCACATCCTGGTCGAGTAGCTCCTCAAATGACATTGCAAAGAGCGCATCCCCCTCCTGTGCCAATGTCATTGAACTATGCGAGATCACGCAGATAAATAAAGAGGTAACTAATCGGGCCATATACTGCTTACTTAACAAGAAATCTCTGGCAAGTATAGCTAAGCATTTTGACTTTTGAGTGAAATAGAGCATTTACACACCGCAACCCAAATAAGCGGACTTATCAGTCAATACTTTTGCAGTCAGCACAACAAAAAACCTATCTACTGCTGAGTGTTGGTACATCACTCTTGTGATAGATGGTCGAATTCCGGCCGAAATAGAAGCACATACAGGACAAATTCAATTTTCATTCAATCCCATATAATTATTTAAATATCATAAAGATAGAAATAAACGAGTGAGAGACCCAGTATCATTTACAAAATGTCAACCTTGAATTCTCCACCTGTTCACCTTAAAATTTATTTTTATTGAACGGTCAATTAATAAAAATATGCCTAAAGTCGGAATGGAACCTGTGCGTCGCCAACAACTGATTGAGGCGACCTTACAGTCAGTGGCTGAGCTTGGATTACAAGCCACCACGATTAACAGCATCAGTAAAAAAGCAGGTATGTCTTCGGGGATCATTAGCCACTACTTTGGTGGTAAACAAGGTCTCATAGAAGCGACTGTGCGTTACCTCCTGAGCAGTCTGCAACGCAGCTTATTGCAACGGACATCACAGGGGTGTACGCCTGAGCAGCGCCTAATGTTTATTGTCGAAGCCAACTTTGCCGTGGTGCAGCAACAACGAGACACCACCCGTACCTGGCTGAGTTTTTGGGCGCACTCCATGCATGATCCTGAGTTACATCGTTTACAGCGCGTCAATGCGCGCCGACTTTACAGTAATTTATTGTACTCGTTTAAACAGTTAATGGCCCCGGGCGAAGCGCGTGAAGCTGCTGAGCTGGGTGCCGCTATGATCGACGGCCTGTGGCTCAGAGCCGTTCTCAATAAAGCCGATGATGCGCAGTTTGACAGCGCGCAGGATCTGGCCAAACGCTATATCCAGTCCCTCATCCAACAATTTGGAGTCTAATATGTCCACACCGCTCTACCAGAACTTTATTCACGGCCGCTACCTTGCCAATCAGACCGGCGAGCAGTTTGCGGTAAAAAACCCCGCGACCGACGAAGTCATTTATCACGTTGAAGTGGCAGATGCACACATTCAAAAAGCGGCCATCGACAGTGCCAAAGCCGGGTTTGCGCAGTGGTCAGCTATGACCCCGATTGAGCGCAGCAGAATTCTGAATAAAGCGGTGGCGCTATTGCGTGAGCGCAACGATGAGCTGGCTAAAATCGAGGTGCTGGACACCGGCAAACCCTGGCAAGAAGCCGAATGCGTTGATATTCAAACTGGCGCTGATGTGATCGAATACTTTGCCGGACTGGCGCCTGCACAAGTTGGCCAGCAACAAATGGTCGGCGATGATTTTTACTATACCCGCAAAGAACCGTTAGGTATATGCGCAGGCATTGGCGCCTGGAACTACCCGCTGCAAATCGCCTGCTGGAAATCCGGCCCGGCACTGGCGGCTGGTAATGCTTTGATCTTTAAACCATCTGAAGAAACGCCGCTGGGTGCAATGAAACTGGCTGAGATCTTTGTTGAAGCAGGTATGCCAGCAGGTGTCTTTAATGTCGTACAGGGTGCCGCCGAAGTCGGACAGTGGCTGACACTGCACCCGGAAATTGAAAAAGTTTCGTTTACGGGTGAAGTGGGCACGGGCAAAAAAGTCATGCAAAGTGCTGCTTCTAACCTCAAAGACGTGACCATGGAGCTGGGCGGTAAATCGCCGCTGCTGGTATTTGACGATGCCAATATCGAACAGGCGGTCAGTGCTGCCATGCTGGGCAACTTCTACACTCAGGGTGAGATCTGCACAAACTGTACACGCGTTTATGTGCAGCGCGGCGTGTATGAGCAATTCCTTGAACAGCTTAAAACCCGCACAGAGCACAATATTATCGCTGGCGATCCACTTAATCCCGAAGTAAATCTGGGCGCCTTGATCTCGAAAAAACATCAGCAGCTGGTGCTAGATTACATTGAGCAGGGCAAGCAGGAAGGCGCGACCGTGCTGACTGGTGGCCATGCCCTGAGCCCGGCTTCGGCACCTAACGGCTACTTTGTTGCCCCCACCATATTCACCGACTGTCACGAAGACATGACCATAGTCCGCGAAGAGATCTTTGGTCCGGTCATGTGCGTCATGGTGTTTGATGACGAACAAGAAGCGATTAACCGTGCCAACAATACGCACTTGGGTCTGGCGGCTGGGGTATTCAGCCGCGATATTCAGCGTGCACACCGCGTGATCCACCAGTTACAGGCTGGTATTACCTGGATCAACGCCTATGGCAACTCACCCGCCGAAATGCCGGTTGGTGGCTACAAACAATCCGGTATTGGCCGTGAAAATGGCATTGAAACACTGGATCACTACACCCAGACCAAGTCTGTTTACGTAGGAATGAGCCAAATCGAAAGCCCATTTTAAGCAAAGGAGCCAGATTATGAAAAAAGTATTCGACTATATTATTGTCGGTGCTGGCTCAGCAGGCTGTGTACTGGCAAATCGATTGTCCGCCAATCCACAACACCGGGTGTTACTGTTAGAAACGGGTGGCAGCGATAAGAGCATCTTTATTCAGATGCCTACGGCGCTGTCTATTCCTATGAATACCGACAAATACGCCTGGCAGTTTCATACCGAGCCGGAGCCGCATCTGGACAACCGGGTGATGCATTGCCCACGCGGCAAGGTGCTGGGTGGTTCGTCATCTATCAATGGCATGGTGTATGTACGTGGCCACGCCAAAGATTTTGATGAATGGCAGCAACACGGTGCACAGGGCTGGGATTATCAGGCTTGTCTGCCTTACTTTAAGCGTGCCGAAAGCTGGTATCTGGGCGAAGACTCGTATCGGGGCAGTGAAGGCCCGCTTGGCACCAACAATGGTAACGAAATGGCCAACCCGCTGTATCGCGCATTTATCGAAGCCGGTGCACAGGCAGGATATGCCAAGACTGACGATTACAATGGCGAGCAGCAGGAAGGCTTTGGCCCGATGCACATGACGGTAAAAGATGGCCGTCGCTGCTCTGCCAGCCGCGCCTATCTCGACCCTGTAAAGGGGCGTGACAATCTGACAATCGTCACCGGTGCGCTGGCGCACAAGGTGCTGCTGGATGGTAAACGCGCTGTGGGCGTGGAATATCAATGTAAGGGCAAAACCCATCGTGCCACAGCCGAGCGCCGCGTGATCTTAAGTGCCGGACCAATCGGCTCGCCGCACCTGTTGCAACTGTCGGGGATTGGCGATCAGGATGCACTCAAAGCCGCAGGCGTTGAGGTACAGCATCATCTGCCCGGCGTCGGTAAAAACTTACAAGACCATCTGGAGTTTTATTTCCAGTACAAGTGTAAGCAGCCCATTACCCTCAATGGCAAACTGGACTGGTTCTCTAAAGGGTTGATCGGAGCACGCTGGCTCCTCAACAAAACCGGCCTGGGTGCAACCAATCATTTTGAATCTTGCGCCTTTATCCGCTCCAAAGCGGGTGTTGAGTGGCCAGATCTCCAGTATCACTTTTTGCCCGCAGCCATTCGCTACGATGGCAAAAGTGCGTTTGACGGACACGGTTTCCAGGTCCATATTGGTCACAACAAACCGAAAAGTCGCGGTGAAGTCACCATTAAATCGGCCGACCCGACTCAGGCCCCCAAGATCCAATTTAACTATCTGGCACACCAGGAAGACATCGAAGGCTTCCGCGCCTGTGTTCGCCTGACCAGAGAGATCATCGAGCAACCGGCCTTTGATGCCTACCGCGACGGTGAAATTCAGCCAGGCAAAGACGTGCAGAGCGACGCAGAAATCGATGCCTTTGTACGCCAGGCCGTCGAAAGCGCCTATCACCCGTCCTGCTCATGCAAAATGGGTGAAGACGACATGGCCGTAGTGGATTCAAACACCCAGGTGCATGGTATCGATGGCCTGAACGTAGTGGATTCGTCTATCTTCCCGACGATCCCGAACGGCAACCTCAACGCACCAACTATTATGGTCGCGGAGAAAGCCGCAGATATTATTCTGGGCCAGCCGGCCCTCAAAGCAAACAATGCTCAGGTTGCCAATCACAACCAGTGGCAAGCAGTACAACGTAGCACGGAGATTTAACAAAGCCACCTGCGGCCCAATCGGGCCGTGGGGTCTGCAGTGGTGCGCGATACAAATTGGTTGTATCGGGTTAATGCGGAGACAATAAAAAACGGAGAGACAATGAGTTATTTTTACTTATTTTGGGAGGGTGACAATGACAGTATGGCTTAGTGCAGGCATTGTATTTACCCTAATTGCGATTGCTTTTATTTTATTAAAATGGGGGAACCTACGCTGTGTCGGTGTGACACCGGTTAAAACCTTTACCTTTATTGCTATTTTATTTACGTCCGGGCTGGATGTCGGACTTATCATGTTTCCGCTGACGGAGTTTGCGGGTTACGCAGACATAAAAGCAAGCCCAGAATATGCGTTTGCCAATCCACTCGCCATCGAATTTGGCTTTTGGGGCTTCCTGATCTGGGGATTTTATTTTCTGACGTGTTTTTATTTCTGCGTAATAGAACCTAAGGTGAAATTTTTCGAGATCCCTTGGGTTAAATTCATCAACAACGTGGTCATTATTGGTACATGCGCCTTTACGGCCTATTTGCTGCTATCCAACCTGCCCTGGTATATGCCAAATGTGGGTGATGGTGAATCCATTATTCCGACCTTTTATCTCATTGTGTTCGCCGCCATTTGCTTTGCGGTGTATTCGAGCACCAGCCTGAAGTACGTGCGTATTCTGAGTATTTCTACAACCTGGATGTTCATCGCTCTGATCGCCTTTATGTGGGCCTCTGCATTTGTATTTGGTGACAGTGAGATAAGCGCCTTTACCAACAATATTGCGCTGTTGGGCGGCTACTTTAGCAATCTCAACGAGTTTGTATTACCACTCAATGATTACCATGAATTTTACCTGTTCTGGTGGTTCGCATGGAGCATCATGATAGGTCAGTTCACTTCACGCTTTGTCGGTGGTCTGAAAACCTATCAGGTACTGGCGGCCATGCTGGTGTTCCCGTCTATTCCTATCGCCGTGTGGTTTAGTGTGTTGTATCACTACCATGAGGCAGGCATTGACACCGCAGGGATTAAAAATCTGGCGATGGTCATTGTTGGCGTGATCTTTGTGATCAACTCTCTGGACTCATTAATTAGACTGTATACCGATAACCTTGGCCTAACGGTTAAAAAACTCGGGAAACGCAACTATATTTTATTTAATATTGCCGCCCTGTCGTTGCTGACGCTGCTATTTAAACTAAACTTTTTGCAGATACAATGGGTTGGTGCACTGGTTATTGCGCTCTTTTTTGGTTGTTTTGGCTATATTTGCTATAGCAAGTTCAAAACAGTGGCCAATATTACCCGTTCACCCAAAGAGAATACCATCGACTTCAGCCGTATCGAGACCGTAAACTAAGGTTCAAAAGAAATGAAAATAAATTTTAAAACTACACTCTGCGCACTTCCTCTGGCCCTGCTGTCGAACATGGCTGTAGCTGGCTGGTCAACCACCATTACCGGCACCTCGGACTATACCTTTAACGGGGTGTCACAGACACAGAGCGACCCGACCATTCAGGGTAGCCTGGACTACGCAGCCGATGCTGGCTGGTATGTGGGCACCTGGGCCTCAGGGGTAGACTTTGGCGATGACACAGGCCATGAGTGGGACTTTTACGTTGGTCGCTCTTCGGAGCTTTCCAGCGCCTGGTCGGTGGATTATGGTATCGCCTACTACACCTATCATGGTGGTGATGCGTCCAGCGACTATAACTACCCTGAAGTCTACACAAAGTTTGCTTACGCAAGTAGCCTGGGTACCACCAATGTTAACTTCTGGTATAGCTGGGACTACTTTGGTGTTGATGTCGGTCATAGTATTGTGATGCTGTCGCATACCTTTGATATCGCCGATAACCACTCAATTACTCTCAGTGGCGACGTATCTAACTCATTCGATGCTGAGAAATATGCCTGGGATGGGCTCGATAGCTCTTACACCCACTATGCCGTTTCTTACACCACCACACAGTTCGATTTCGATCTAACCTTTACCGTGGAAGACACCACCATAGATGGCGAGCATACCGACGAGCGCTTTGTGTTCTCGATTGCACGCACGTTTAACTTGTAATCCAAGTGACTACAGTGAGGGCGCAACGGCGCCCTCACTCTCTCATTTATTCGCCACGTGAAGCTGTTTCTCTGACAATAATAGTGCTGGATGCTCCACTGTCCTGACTTATGCTCACGATAATTTCAACGTCGTGCCTAACATTGGTATAATACCCGTCATTAGCATAATGCTTGGACTGGCTGTCCGCACTTTTATAGGCTTCACTACCACTGCTGAATCCACTATCGTTATATGCAACTTTTACGTAATTGGTTTTGTTAGGTGGAGTGGCAGACATCACAGCCCAACCAAAACAGTGAGGCTGATTGCCTTGCACATTGATCCCTAGTGTCAAATTGGAGCCAGCACCTTGCGCCTCTACCCCACCTTCCCATTGGCCATTTACAGCCACTCTGTTATCAGTAGGATACTTTTTCAATTTTCCATGCTCAGTGTGTGTATAGATGGTCAACTCATACCGGGTCTCATTCTGTACTGTGACTACTAAGTCATTACGTCCATCGAAATTTCCCTGTAGCTGAGCTGTACTTTTACTAAATTCCATAACCATGTCCTCTGTTCATTTTGCCTTATGGCAGTAATGAGACTAGTTTCAGCTCCAACGAAAGAACATTACACAATAATTACATAGCAACACACCGTTGACATTTGAAAAGAAAAGAATCAACCTGCTACTTCCACAACAAAAAGGATGTTAACTATGAAAGTGACTTTGAATAAAAAATCCATTAAATCTCTATCTGTTAATCCAGCAACGATTATTCGCGCTCAAGAGACACCTCAGATAGGGGGTGGCCGTGTAATCGATGAATCATTTTGGGTTTGTATTGACACCCGGTCGAACTGCGAAGGGACGAAACGCTGCCCGGTCTGATTAATAAAGTTTAGTAACAAGCGCACTCTGCGCTTGTTATATCTATGATTGTAGGAGGTATGATTAAGAGCCACAGCGAAACGCACTGGGCACAGCCCCGGTCCAGCGCTTAAATGCGCGCCGAAAGCTGTGTACATCGGCAAATGCCATGGTGCTGGCCAGCTGGCTGTTATTCCATTGATTAAGATCCATCAGGTGCAACGCTTCTTGCCCCTGACTTCGTCAACCAGTAGTTTAAAATTAGTGCCATCTTGCTTAAGGCGACGCTTCAATGTCGCAGGACTCATACCCAGATAGCCGGCAGTATATTCCAGCGACCAGGCCTGCCCGAGGTTCTTTCTAAATATACGACGCAAATGAGCCTGCAATAGCTGCGGCGGGCACAACAGATGCTTGGCTGTGTGTTTTGCCTGAGCAAACCGCAGCGCACTGGCCTCTTTGAAGGGCTGGTAAAGCGCCTCTTCAGACAAAATAATCGCGCAACGCGGCGCGTCAAACCGCACATGTTCACCCAGAAAAACCGGATAGTGTAAATCCTGCCCGGGTTGTGACCATGGCAGCTCTACCTTCACCCAGGTCTGCGCACCGAGTTGCTCTTTAAGCAGCAACCGGCAGGCCGAGAGTACAATTTCAAATAGCATACGCTGCTGCGTACTTAATGATGCTGATTCAGTCAGCCTGATATAGAGCTTGCCTTGATGTCGCTCCACGTTGAACTGGACCAAGGTCTCAATGCCCTTTTGAACTCTTGCCCAGGCATTAAGGGCACCACTTAAATTCGGTGCATAGCGCCACAGGTCAAACAAAACGTGGCCATGACCGGTCGCTATCCTTTGCCCAAGTTCCAGTGCCAGCTGGGGCTGTTCGGTCAACTCTCGTTTAAGCTTTTTTAGTATGAAAAGCGCGCTGGCTGGTGCAACCTGGGCACCGGGATAAGCCAAGTCTTCAAGAAATAACTGAGACCCACGAATAAGCTGATGTGGTTTTATCTGATAGTGCTCGGCCAGTTCCAGTATGGTGATAAGGAAATGCGCAGGCATACGCTTGTCATTCAGATAGGCAAAGTTTGCAGGTATCATACTGCCTCCACTACCGCAGAAGTCGCACGTTTCGCCCCCGCAAGCTGTTGATTGAGTCGCTCAAACAACGCATTTTCGGATTCACCCTCAATCCGGGTAGCCTGCACGGTTGTTACACTCAGTGCCCCTTTTAACGCTGTGTTGCAACACTCCTGAATTAGTTTAGAGAAAACACCGACTTCATGTGATGGAGTATCAGGCAGCAGTATCGCAAAGCGATCACTGGTATAACGACAGGCAAGATCGGTTTCTCTGAGCGCAACTTCGAGTGCCGAAGCAACTTCATTGAGGGCCTGATCCCCTTTATGAGCACCATGCTCCCGATTGTATTGGGCAAAGCCATTGATATCCACCATAACCAAAGAGAGTGGCTGATTGCGCTTGTCGTGCAACATGGCTTCACGGTTTAGCTGAATCAACAGGTATTGCAGACTATACAACTGGGTAACCGGGTCTATCAGGCTGTGCTCACGGTGAAAGTGCTCCCTTTGCTTAAGCTGGCGATTAACCGCCTGCTGCTCCCGATACCAGGTGACCAACCCCCAGGTGAGCAGCGTCATGCTGATCGGGGCCGGCAACGACTCCAGCCAGGTAAATAAGTGACTTTGCGGCGGGTAAGCAATGAATTCATCCAATACGTCAAGCCAGGTTGTGAGCCAGTAGGTTGCAGAACCCAGCAATAACACAGTGGTCACGCGGCCTCTCGGGCGACATAGTGTCAGGAGTATTAGCCAGATTGCGGCCATCATAGACGAAGTTGCTTCACCAACTAAGTCAACCCAGTCAACGTCATGCATTAATTTAAGCTCACCGATGAACAACGCCAAAATGGTCAATAGCGTACTGAAAACCAGTGCTAAGCATAAACTGCTGACATTCTTCATCTTTTAAGCCAAATCTTGAATATTTCGAGTATCCTAACGACGCTATATGACACTTTTAAGACGTCGCTGCTTAAGACCTGAGCTATTTAGACCCGGCCGGAACGGCTCACTTAACATTGCATCAATCTCTAAAAAAGCACACCAACAACCAATATCCACTTGTTTTTATTGACATTTATTTTTGAATGTCACATGTTTTATATGGCTAAGTAGCTCACTCCCCCATGTATTTGACGCTCAATCAGCCATAAATCATATACCTCGAGGCAATCGCAGATTAGGCTGAAACAAAACGGTCATATCGACTTTTTAAGGTAGCCGCTCACTTACATCCATTGGCGGTTTCAAAATCAGCTTAGTGTGCGATAAGTTGGCCCATCTCCGTCAATACTCTGTGACGTCGGAACTTAAAAATGAAAAAACAGAAGTTATACAAAACAACGCTTATACTGGGGTTACTGGGCGCGCTAAGTGCTTGCCAAAATCAAACAAACCAGCAAACTGTGCAGCAGCCATTACAACTCCAAACTCAAGGCTCTGTCGCTGGCATAGTGGATAGCGCCCAGGTGCCAGGTAAAGACCAGATACTGATAGCCTCAGAGCATAAGGGGTTGGTATTGCGCCAGGGAAGCACACTTAAAGCACACCTCCCGGGCGCGTTCAAACAAGTCCGCTTGAGCGAGCTGAGTGATAATCAGTGGCTGTATGCCGCACTTGAGGGCAGCAAAGATAGCGTGTTCGTAGGCACACTGGATGCCAATTCAGCGCAACTGTTGCCACGCTTTGAACTGTCGCAGACCGGATTATTGGTCGATAATTTCTGCTTATTCTCCGATAAGACTAACCAGACACTGTCTATCTTTGTCTCAGACGGACGAGGAAGAGCTGAGCAATGGCTGCTACGCCAACAACAAAGCTGGCTGCAAACGCCACTGCTGCTGCGAACACTGTCTTTACCTTATGATTCGGATTCCTGTGCAGTCGACCCGCGCAATGGCTACCTCTACATTAGTGAACCTTTGGGGATCTGGCGCTACTCTGCTCGTATTGAAGATAACCCCCAGTATTACCCGGTCTCTTTGGTCGCCCCATACGGAAGTCAGTCAGAGCCAGCAGTTAGCCTGGCAACCAGTGACTCAGGAGAACTCTTTGCATTACTGGAAAACGGCCAGCAAGTGCTTTACTGGGATGCACCAGACGCTGCCGATAGCTGGTCAGCAGCAGACTCCCTGGGGCTTGAAAATGACATGGCGACTATGATGAACCTGAGTCAGTTACCCGGCACAGCAAAGGCTACACTGAGCTTTACCAATGAACTACAAGGTCAATATGCCACGACTCAAATCTCCCTAAAATCAGCATTCACAGCGCAAGCATTGCCGGTCGTTCGGCCCGCAGCACAAAGCCAGCCCGCTTTACAATTTGGAGACGCCATGGATGACCCGGCTATCTGGGTTCATCCTACCAACCCCGACGCCTCTAGGGTATTGGGTACACACAAGAAGCAAGGACTGGAAGTCTACGATCTGCAGGGTAAACGGTTACAAGAATTCAAAGATGGTCGGCTTAACAATGTCGATCTGCGTGATGGTTTTAGCTGGCAAGGGCGAACTATCAGTATTGCTGCCGCCAGTAAGCGCAACGATGACAGCCTCGCATTTTACGGCATAGAGGCAAACGGCCACGTCTTTCGTCTGGGCAGTGCACCATCGGGTCTGGAAGAAATTTATGGACTGTGTATGGCCATTTTTGAAGGCAGTCACTACGTGTTTGCAAACAACAAAGCCGGCCTGACCTTTCAATACAGAGTTAAAGCCTATCAGGATAAGCTGCATGCTGAGAAAATGCGAGAAATCCCCCTAAGCTCACAACCAGAAGGCTGTGTCGCAGATGATACGCGTGGCCGTTTATTTATTGGCGAAGAAGACGTAGGGATCTGGGCCACCAGCCTGAATCCGGCGGATAACAGCCAACCCGTTTCAGTGGCAAAAGTGGGCAAGCATCTGGTTGATGATGTAGAAGGCCTGGCACTGTCTTTTGGTGACGCTCCTGTGCTGGTTGTTTCCAGCCAGGGCAATAACAGCTATCAGCTTTACGAAGCAACACCGCCCTACCGCCATTTAGCAGGGTTTCGCGTTGGCCTGGATGGCTTTAAGGGCATTGATGGGGCATCAGAAACCGATGGTCTGGCATTGTCTACCCGGCTACGAACCCAAGACTACCCAGAGGGTCTGCTGGTGCTCCAGGATGGCCGCAATCGCTTCCCTGATCAACCACAAAACTTTAAATACGTCAGCTGGCGGGATGTGCTGGAAAGTACCGGGCTTAAGAAACCTAAGAAATAGCCATCAATGCATATCAAAGATATTTTCGATGAACTTAAAACGTCATTAAGAGTTTGAGGTATCTGGCAAAAAGCAACCGTTCTGTAACGGCTGAATAAACACCTCATCATGCTGGATGCATCAGACGTACATATCAACCCTATGTCCGACTCATGCATCCCATAGATGTAATTAATCGACTGCGCCAGCATTGTACAGCTGGCGCTATAGGCTCAGATCCCCCTTTATTTGGGCGGTATTTTACAAAGGCTCCGCTTCTGGTGAAGAGTGTTTTTGCCGATATTCACGCATGGAAACACCGAATTCAGCTTTGAAACAACTTGCCAGATAACTACTAGAAGCAAACCCAACCAGCTCACAAATATGGCTGATGGGGGTATCTGTGCCCTGCCGCAAAAAAGTCGCGGCTTGTTGAACACGATAACGTCTGAGATAGTCTGCAAAATTATGGTCCAACAATGCTGACAGCTTTCTATTAAGTTGGCGCTCACTAACAGCCAATATTTTGGCTGCGAAAGAGCGATTAAAATCAGGCTCCTGATAGTGCTGCCTTACCAAATCTTCAAAGCGCTGTAAAAATTGCTTATCTCTGTCACAAAAAGAAGCTTCTGCAGAAGCACACGCCAGATTACGTCCAACCAAAGTATCCAGTCGCTTGCGGATCAGTTGACGGATTGCCAACAGATTATCAATTCGCATGGTTAACTCAGTGAGATTAAATGGCTTGGCTATATAGTCATCTACCCGCTGTTGCCAGCCTTTTAAACGACTTTGCGTTTCACTCTTGGCGGTTAGCATAATAATAGGAATGTGGCTGGTTAATGCATGCTCTCGTAACTGCTGCGTCACATCAAAACCGTCAATATCCGGCATCATTAGATCACAGATGACCAGGTCCGGTAATAATTGCAATGCCATGTCTATCCCTTGCTGACCACTTTGCGCTGTTTCAATTGTATAAGCTTCACTCAGTGAAAAAGACAGTAACTCACGCAGCTCCACATTGTCATCAATTACCAGCAACAGCGGTTTGGTTTGTCCTGTTGGTTCATTTGGCGTGAGCAGCACAGGTTCACTTTGCTCCAAAATACCTGCTTCTAATAATAACGGCTGGTGCTCAGCCTGCGCAGCGTCAACGCCTGCGGCTACCACAGATGATGCCGGTAGTGTCAGTGTGAATGTACTCCCCTTGCCCAGCTCACTGGTACAGCGAATATCACCTCCATTGGCAAGCGCTAACTCTTTAACGACTGTAAGCCCAATCCCGGAGCCTGTAACCTGACCCTGTTGTGCCACACTGCCAGCTCTACTAAAGCGTTCAAAAATCTTAGGGATATCCTGCGCAGCTATACCACAACCCTGATCTTGCACACAAAAATGTACATCCATATTGTGCATGGATACGGTCAGTCGCACATCTCCACCATCAAAGCTGTACTTAACGGCATTGGACAACAGGTTCGCCAGGCAAGTCTGCAAAGTTTCAGGAATTAAACTCAGATGCATATCCGGAATATCAGACAACGACAGCCGAATGTTTCTCTGCTCACACAAAGGATTAAAAACCGCGTATAACTCGGCACACACCTGCACAGTGGAGACTGAAGTTTGGCTCTGCTCTACCTGACTGTCCAATCGTGCCAGAGTCATCAGTTGCTCTACCAGACGACGCAATTGTGCAAGGCTTTTGCTCATTACGCCGGTCAGATAGGCCGACTCACCCTGAGTATGTTGACGCTGCAAGTGCTCTAAAGGAATGCTCAACAACGACAATGGTGTCCTCAACTCATGAGACACATTGGTAAAAAAAGTCGTACGTTGCTGGAGTAAGGCAGCAATAGTTTGCTGGTTTTGTTTAAGCTCATCATTTTGTTCATTCAGTTCCGCAGTTTTTAGTTCAACGGCCTGTTGCAGAGCTCGTGCTTGCTGCTTCAAACGTTGACTACGGTGACGGACAAATAACCACATTAAGATTAAATATATAACGCCATACGCCAAATAAGCCTGCCAAGTGTGCCACCAGGGGGGCAAAATCTCGATATCTAACGCGCGATATGTGTCTGGCCAATCCTCGTCCCGACGTTTACTTTTTACCAAAAAACGATATTTTCCGGCAGGTAAGGTAGTGTAGGTAGCTTTGCGGCTCGTACTGTCGGTATAAAACCATTTTGTATCAAGGCCTTCTAACTTGTATGCATACTCCAGGCTTTGCGCTTCAACGAAATCGGGAGTCGCGAAATCCAATGAAAAAACATAATCCTCGTACCCTAAAGTGATGGATTCGGTTAATTCTATTGCCCGAGAAAGTGCTGATTCAGCAGGGGAAGAGCCTACACTCACAGATTGATTGATGATACTGAATCGAGTCATCCATGGAAGTTTGGTGGATGAGGCAGAGTGCATTTTCGCCATGTCAAAGAGCACTAATCCTTCCAACGTCCCCAAATAAACCATCCCCGTTTGTTTGTCGAACGTCGCCCCGTGAGCATTGAAGTTGCTGTTTGGCAAACCATGCTGTGCATCCAAGCGACGCACTAAATTAACTTTCATAGTGTGGTGATCCGCCTCCAACTCTAAGAGGCCGTCGGTTGAGGCTAGCCACAACGAATCGTTTGTCTGCCACATTGCCCAAATCTCACTATTTGAAATAGATGAAACCTGGGTAAGCGTATGTCGCTCGCTATCAGCTAACCATAAACCACGGTAATGCGAAGCGATCCAGGTATAACGTTCATCGATAATATGCATATCCATAATAGCCATACTGTCTGTTACTTCATCGTTATCGAGGCTAAGCTCGGTTACCGTGCCAGCGTTTTTATCGAATATGCTGGGAAGAGAGTTATTATGCCCCAGTAATAGCTTGTTATTGAGCACAGCAATTTGCCGAACGGGTGAGTTGGTGTTGAACCACTCAGACTCCAGAGTGGCCAAATCAAGCTTCATCAAGCCAATCCCTTCTGACGCGTTATAGACGCCCGCCCAGACAGCCCCTCCATCAGCAGCAACCGTTATAAAGTTACTAGTTGCGGTATTGTATGCATCCCCTTTCAAGAAGTGATGTAACAACTTCCCCTCCGGACTCAGATTGACCAGTCCCCGGTTAATGGAGGTCGCCCAAATGTTACCATCAGATGCTTCTACAAACGTATTGACACCGACAATCGAAGACACATGAAACAGTTTCCCATTTTTGCGTTGATAGATACCTGTGTCGGTAGCCACCCATAAAACACCACGACTATCCAGATAAGTGCATGTTACGTTATTTGACCCTTGCTGGAGTGAGAGCACTGAAAAAGCGAGTGCAGAGGCTGGGATCTGATAAAGCCCAGTGTGGGTACCCAGCCAAATATTGCCCTGATCATCTTCTTCAATCACGCTGATGGTGAGGTTACTCAGCCCGCCAGATTCGCCAAGTCCCATATTTTGCCAGGTTAAGGTTTTGGTATCTAAGATTGACAACCCTAAATTGGTTGAGCGCGCGCCCACCCATAAACGTTGTTGGCTATCTAAATGTAACGCCCAGATGGTGTTTGCAGCCAAACTATCTGGTGCATCAGGCTCATCCGGGTTATAGAGAAAGTGCTGGAACTGCTCAGTGTCTGTGTTCATGACGCTAAGACCATTATCTGTGCCTATCCAAAGCCGCCCTTGAGCATCCAATTGCAATGCACGGACAATATTGTCAGCAGGTCCGTCATTGCCATTTTGCCCGGGATAATGCCGTAACTCATCCGTGGCATAAATATAGCGATACAGGCCTTCAGATAAGGTCGCTATCCAAAGATCACCCCGCTTATCCTTTAAATAGCGCCAGATGTTCTTCTGTGAGAGCGTATGCCGCAATTTTTCGGGTAATGTGAGTTGGGTTTCTGATTGCACGTCAAATAAATGCCCTCCGTCTCGTCCTCCAATATACAGCTCAGAATCTGCCAGCTCAGCAAACCAAAGCTGTTGCTCAGAAAAGTTGTCATGTTTAGGGCCAAATATTTTGATTGTGTCTTTAGCAAAGTCGTACTTATGTAGTCCACCGCCATAGGTTGTCAACCACAGTGCATCGGCAGTTTCAACAATATCAAGTACCAAATTATGCGCCAGTGACGGCACTGTTGTAGTGTCATAATGGCGCAATATTGTGCCATCATAACGATACAGGCCTGTGGTGGTTCCGAGCCATAAAAAGCCATATTTATCTTGATGAAGTGCAGTCACCTCTCCTATTGCACGGTTTTCAAAATCAGCGATATGCCGAACAACTGGATCCTGAACTTTAGTGTGTACCGGCGTTAGGCTTGTCGCTTGCACAAGCAAGCTCATACATAGAAAAAACACAAAAGATAATTTCCTTACCATTTCTTTTTTATTCCATCCTTTTGATATTTTTACTTATATATTACACAGTCCCAATTTTGAAACAAGCCGTCCCAAATTTTAAACTTTTTTGTACGGTAGACGATTACAGTGTTGCCAACGGAGTAAGGGGCCGCATTACCTGATGAAATGCAAACAAGTATGAGTGCATCAATAATTCAGAATGTGCATAAAAAGGGCATGGAAGCATCAATATCGACTTGAGTGAAGGAACAATAACTAACTTTACCGAGTTACTTATCAAAGGTACTAAAAAATGAAGCTACAACTAAACAAAAAAAATATGAAGGCGCTCTCTGTCAATTCTCACATTTCTGCCAACCAGACACCTGAGATTGCCGGTGGTTATTATACGCGGGGCGGCGGCTGCACTTTGGCTTGCGACTCATACAAAGCAAACTGCGATCTCAGTTATGGGTGCAAATCCGAAGGCCCTAACTGTGCGACAGTGACCTGTCTGTAAGCACTGCTTTTACAGGTATAACACTACAATTTTTAACTCAACAGGATCAGAGGTTAATTACCTCTATCACACATTAAAGGTACTGAAAAATGAAACTTAAGCTTAATAAAAAACATATGAAATCACTCTCAGCGAATTCGCAAATTGCTGCCAATCAGACCCCTGAAGTCGCCGGTGCAGGCAGTCGTGCGGCCTGTTCTTTACGTTGTGATACACGCAGAGGTGGCTGTACCGAGAGCTACGGATGTGCCTCAGATGGCCCACTATGCCAAACCATTCAATGTCTTTAATTTTGGCATTGTAAGACTAACTGCACAGTGATAAAGGTGTCACTGTGCAGTGATACAGGACTTGTAAATCACGTCAAATGACGGAGCAAAGGACAGAAATATGAAGTTAAAGCTATACAAAAAAAATATGAAGTCGCTCTGTGCCAAATCGCACATTTCTGCCAACCAGACCCCTGAGATTGGGGGTGGCTACGTTACAAATTTCAGAGATTGCCGTTCAATTCAGTGTCAGCCGGTATCTTATTGTAAGCCCGAAACAATTGATTGCCCTTCCTTCCAAAACATATTTACCTGTCTATGATGAGCAGTCCAAGTCACGCAGTTGCTGATACACAAATGACTCAGGCACAAAGGTGTACCCTGTCAAAAAAGCCGGGCAACAGTGCCCGGCTTTTTTAGAAACATTGGCGTGTTGTGCTTCACATACATGAAGCACATTACAACGTCATTTTCGTTTAGTTCTTCACAATCGCGTTGTGATACACGTTTTGTACGTCGTCGCAATCTTCCAGCATGTTAATAAACTTCTCGAAGTTTGCCAGATCGTCTTCACCCGTGATTTCAACGTGTGTTTGCGGTACCCAAGTGATTTCGTCTACGTCGAAATTGATGCCTTCAAACGCTTCAATCAGTGCAGTTTTCGCTTTGAAGTATTCAGTGTGCGGTGCAAACACAGAGACCTGACCCTCTTCTACTTCTACATCGGTGACATCAACATCCGCCATCATCAGCGCTTCCAGTACCGCTTCATCGTCATCACCGGCGAAGCCAAGAATAGCAAAGTGATCAAACATGTGTGCAACACAGCCCGGGCTACCAATTTTAGAGTCTGTCTTGGTGAATGGCAGACGTACATCCTTGATAGTACGGTTTGGATTGTCAGTTAAACAATCCACAATCACCATACAGTTACCAGGACCGTACCCTTCGTAACGTGCCGGAGAGTAATCTTCACCTGCACCACCAGCTGCTTTTTCAATCGCCTTTTCAATAACGTGTGCCGGAACCTGGTCTTTCTTAGCTTTATCGATCAAACGACGAAGGGAGAGGTTGGTATCCGGATCTGCACCACCGTTTTTCGCAACTACATAGATCTCTTTACCATATTTTGAGTTTACTTTGGTCTTTGCCGCTGCCGTTTTTGCCATGGCGTTTTTGCGGACTTCAAATGCTCTACCCATCTTAATTCTCGTTTGTGCAAATTAAATTGGACAAGATTCTAACAAGACATTGCATTTTGGGCTATACCCAGACGAGAATTGCTCGGTATCGTACGCATTCCATAAGAATTAATCAGGCCAACTGGCCAGAGCGAGCCTGATAGTGCAAGCCCAGCGCACCTGGCAGGTCACAAAAGCGTTCAATGATGATATCGGCCTGATCAGCGTATTCAGGCATACCCAGTGGTGCGAACAAACATGCATGCATATTGGCGCGTTGCGCTGCCTCGATGTCGTACTTGTAATCGCCTACATATACACACTGCTGATAAGGCAGCGACCAGGTATCTGCGACCATATGAAGTGCCTGCGGGTCAGGTTTTGGTAGCGCATCTTCGCGTGTCAGCAAGAAATCCAGGCCCAGCTGGCAGCGCGACAGCTTTAATTTGGCCGCTTTAGAATAGTTACGTGTGACAATGGCCATAGGCATGCCCATCGCTTTTAATACAGACAACGTTTCTATCACACCGGGGATGGGCTCGGCGTGCTGTGCATCCTGCATTTCATGTTGATGGATCAATGCCATGGCTTCCTCGCGCATGTAAGGCGAGGGTAAAGACTCGACATAGTCAAGTAAATCCGCGTCACGGTCGCAGCCAACTTGCGCCTTAATTAAAGCAAAATCGAGGGTAGAGGTTACTAAGGTGCCGTCCAAATCAAAAATCACACCTTTTACCGTTAAATCAGCCATTCATATTTCCTTATCACCAAGGCTTAACCAGCCCTAAACATAGGGTAAGCTGTGTTACCTTGCAAAGATATTGAGACAAAATTATTCAGGCCCAACCTGCTGGTCATATCACAGCAAAGGGACGCTATAAAGGTACGAGTTAGCAAGCAAAGTGGATCAATTGAAACCACCGCTAAAACATGACATCTTTGGACACAAATGACATCTGTCATGCCATTGTCATGACAGATCACACATGCTACCACCCGCTTCATTTCGTAAAGTTATCCCATCAACAAATTGATTCAGCAAAGGATAACTAACATGACTAAACATCTGACTCGCACTACCGCCATTGCCTGCATACTTGGTGCACTTTCGGCCAGTGCAATGGCACAGGATCTGACTATTACGTTCAGCGGCCTGGCGCACCAGTCAGGCACCCTAAAGCTGGTAGCCTATGACTCGGCAGCAGGATTTTTACAACAACGAGCCTGGCGGGTTGCACAGCAACAGGTGTCAGACACTCAGCCTGAGCTCACGCTGCATAATGTAGAACCCGGACAATACAGCTTTATGGTTTATCAGGATCTCAATGGCGATGGGCGGCTAAATCGCAATCGTTTTGGCTTGCCAACAGAGCCTTATGGTTTTAGCAATAATGAGCTGCTTGCCGGCATCCCACAGTTTCCGCAGCTGGCAGTACAGATCACGCAGCACAATCAGAACTTAGAAATAAGACTGCGTTGACAGAAAAAGTGTCACAGTCGTTCTTTGTTCTGTGGCACTTTTCTCATCCACCATCAAAACAGCTTACTTTTCCATGCACTCTACGACATCACTTATCGTCCCCATAACAGGCTCATAGTATTTTTTTCTTATTAAATGTTAGCAAGTTACTAGCTTTAGAGCATTAATTTGTGCAATAGTGTGGCTGCAAAGTGATCCAATTTTGGCTCTTCGCACTATAATTTTTAACAGCTATTCCCGCTTTAACCCCCAGAAGTGAGTCGTGCATGCTGAGAACAATAGCTAAAACCATTTCCAGCCATTTAACCCTTGTCGTATTACTTCCCTGTTTGTTGCTCGGTGGCGTCATTTTTTATGATGTATCGGTATCAGCGAAACGCATGAATGATGCATACGACGCCGAATATAATGCCTTTTTGAGCCACGCGGTACTCGCGCTGATTCACGAAACACAGAAAGAACGAGGTGCTTCAGCCGGGTTTATCGGCTCACAAGGCCAAAAATTTCAAAGCAACCTGACGCAGCAGCGCCGTTTAACCGAAAGCAAGCTCAGTAAGCTTAAAAGCGAGGTGGTGAACTGGGATTTGTCGGATGAAATGACGCGTGAGATCAACACATTTTTGCAAAAATTTAACCAGCTCGACAATGTAAGGCGTAAAGTAAGTGCGCTCTCTATGAGCCTGCCTGAAGCTTTAAAGTACTACACCGACATAAACAACCAGGGCTTGCATATTGTCATCACTGCAGCGCGCCTGAGCCGGGATTATATCGTCGCCACTGAATTAATGGCGATATACAATTTCTCCAGCGCCAAAGAATCTGCCGGTATAGAGCGTGCCGTTCTGAGCAATGTATTTGCACAAGATAGATTTACTCCGGCACTTCGAACCCGCTATACCCAACTTCACACCAAACAAGAGGTTTATCTAGCTGAAGCACTAGAAGCGTCTCCCCCACAAATGAAAGCCATGTTTTCCACAGCGTTAAACAGCAGTGCCATGAAAAACGTTGATGCTTTCAGAGCCGCCGTCGCAGATCGGGATTCTGGGTTTGGGCAAGATCCAGAAGCCTGGTTTGAAGCCGCCACTCGGCGTATTAACGCCCTGAAAGAGGCCGAGGAAAAAGCCTTAACACTTGTTGATAAAACAGCCATAGACATTCAGGAAACGGCGGTGACCATTCTGGTGGTTGAGCTGATTATTCTGGTGATAGGTTTGCTGATCACAGCGGCCCTGTTTATATCAATCCGTCTTCGCCATCAGCAGTCAGTAAAAATTGCTGAGGGGATTGCTATTGCGATTAACAATCGAAACCTGGCACATGAAATCGATATTTTAAGTTCTGACGATTTGGGCAATTCGGCAAAAGACATTAACCGACTGACCCAACAGTTTGAAGAAGACTTGATTGAATTCGGGCGTGCATCACGCAAGATTGCAACCTCTACACATGAAACCGCCTGTGCCATCAGCCAGAGCCAGACCAATTTGGTTGAGCAGCAATCAGGTGTGCAGACTATCGCCTCAGCGGCTGAGCAAATGAGCGCTAATATCCAGGTTATTGCCAATTCTATGTTAGAAAATGCTGCCGCGGCAAAGTCCGTTACTGAGGAATCGGTTAATGGTCAGAAAGTCGTCACAGATGCGGTATCGGTGATCCAACAAGCCTCCTTTGATATGGAAAAGTCTGCGACATCCGTCGATGCGCTGAACGAACGGGTGGGCAGTATTTCCAGCATGGTTGATATGATCAAGAGTATCGCAGAGCAGACCAATTTACTTGCGTTAAATGCCGCCATTGAAGCTGCCCGGGCAGGTGAGCAGGGGCGTGGTTTTGCCGTGGTTGCCGATGAAGTACGTAGCCTGGCCAGCAGAACTCAGCAATCCACCGAAGAAATCTCGGCTTTGGTCAACGAACTGCAAAGCAGCGCACAATCAGCATCAGATGTAATCACTCAGGGTAAGGATAACGCCATGCAGGCTGCCCAGCGTGCCGAGTTAATCAAAGAAGCCTTAGGCAAAATCGTCGAACAGGCGAAACAGGTAGAATCAGTGACAGATTCTGTGTCAGTGAACACTCAGCAGCAAAGCAATGCCATTGACGAAGTTAGTCGGCATATTGTAGAAATTTTTGCCAAGGCAACCGAAAATGTGACCGGAGCCGAACAAATTGCTGTGGCGGCCTCTAATATCGCAGAAGCCGCAATGGATATGGATGAATTAATTGACCGTTATAAAGTACAGGAACAGACAAACTAAATGACCTCACATCCGTTTGATACGCTGCATTTAGACACAGGTGCAGCGTTATTATTTACGCCTTGCCCGGGTACTAAGGGCACACCACTGACAGAATCCGTACAGCAACTGCACGATGCCGGCGCACAGGCTATTGTGACACTCATGTATCCTTCAGAATTAGAAAGCAACGAAGCAACAGCGTTACCTCAGGTGTGTGATGCCCTTGGTATGTCATGGTTTCAACTGCCGATCGCAGACGATGCGCCACCTAATAAAGATTTTACGCAGGCGTTTGCACAGAGCTGGCCGACGCTCAAAGCAATTTTGTCTGAACAAGGCTCTGTTGCGGTTCACTGCAAAGGCGGTTCAGGGCGTACAGGAATGGTCATTGGGTTGATCATGTATCAACTTGGGCTGGATAAGGCGGATATCATCCCTCAGGTACAGGCGCTGCGTCCCAAAGCCTTAACTCATCCGGCTCAGCTCGCTTTTTTCAATCAGTTCTCTCGTTTCGAGTAGCAATCAGGTGCCGCTGTCATCTGACAGCGGCAAACCCATGATGCTGGCGAAAGGTCTCCAGAACCTGGATCAGATCAGTCACTTTTTGCTCGTCATATGCTGCATCATGAGCCCGTGCAAAACGGCCCTGAAAAAATATCTGCTCCGCACACTACAGAGCAGACGATAGTGAAATGATTTAGCCCAGTTTTCTGGCGGCCTGATACGCCTCGCGACTTTGCACTTTGTTAAGATAGCCTTGTATCTGAGGTTTATCATTCAGCAGGTTGAGGTTGGCAGCAAATTCCAGGGTAATGGTCATCATAATGTCTGCCGCACTAAACTGCGGACCTGCAAAAAACGCCTGCTTTGTCAGCGTCGCTTCGATGTACCCCAAGTCCAGTGCCAGCTCTTTGGCAATATACCCATCCATTGGCGCTGTGCCTTCGCGCTGTTCCATCTGCATCAGCAGGGTGGTGATCACAGGTAGCGCCAGTGACCCTTCCGCAAAATGAGACCATTCCAGATATTGATAGTAATGGGCGTCGCCTTTTTCAGGACGTAAACTCGTTGAGTCGGCCTGATCGAGCAGATACTCCATCACCGCGCCCGATTCACACAATACCAGACCATTGTGTTCAATAACCGGAGCTTTATTCAGCGGATGAACCTCACCCAGACTCGCCGGTGCCAGCCTGGTTTGCGCGTCCCTTTCATGGTGTACTACTTCATAGGGTAACTTAAGTTCTTCGAGCAGCCACAATACCCGGGTTGATCGTGATTGGTTGAGATGATGTACCTTAATCATGGATACATGGATTCCTTATCAGAAGAGGCCTGCCAGATGCTGTAAGGCACTGACAATGCCTGTTAATAATCGCAGCAATTACTGTGCAAGATGTTTTACCAGTGCCACACCCACGGCATGAGCGCTGGCTGGGTTTTGACCTGTGATCAGGCGTGCGTCTTCAATCACTAATTCCTGCCAAGGCTGAACTTTACGATACTGCGCCGCTTTTCGAGCTATTGCTTCTTCAAGCAGGAAAGGAATGTCATTGATGGTACCAAAATCGATTTCTTCTTCACGGGTAAAACAGGTCACCGATTTATCAGCGATGAGCGCTTCACCATTACTTAATGTAATAGGCAGCAAAGCGGCGGGCCCATGACACACTGCAGCAATGACTCCGCCGGCTTCATAATGTGTTGCTGCCAGTTCAGCAAACTGGCTGTCTGTCGCTAAGTCGCTAAGCAGCCCGAAACCACCCGGGTAAAAAATGGCGTCATAGTCACTGATATCAAGCTCAGATACGCTCAGCGTATTCGCAATCTTAGCCTGAAGCTCAGTATCGGCGAGCATCTGCTGATTAACCTCATCTCCTTCTATGTCAGTGCCATACAGAGGAGCATGACCACCACTAAGAGAAGCCAAGTCAAAGGCGATCCCCTGTGCTTTGAGTACATGCACTACATGTGTCAACTCCGGGGCATAGGTCCCATTGGCCTGATCTGTTTCGCCTAAGGTTGCATGGTTGGTGACCGGTATTAGTACTTTTTTCATCGAGCTTTACCCTCCAGAATTAAATGATAGCTTAGACAACGCCTGTGTATGCAATAGCAACACGCTCTGAAAACACACTGTAGATTATTTCTCAGGAAATGATAATAAAACATGTAGATAAACACTTTTGCAGCTGTGCAATAATAAAGTCAGGGTTGATGTAATATATGCCTGGCCATTTTCACGGCTTGCCTGTCAGGGCATTACAAATGCCTGTGCGTCTCAGTGGAAGGCAAAGCGGAAGTCGATGCCGCTTACACAAAGATGTACCTGACCTGAAATTTTACAGCAGCTTACAACTTTCCACACTGCTTAACACTCATCGGGGAGATCCTTCTATATGGTAGACACCTGA
Source organism: Pseudoalteromonas sp. R3 (assembly GCF_004014715.1). Lineage (NCBI taxonomy): Bacteria > Pseudomonadati > Pseudomonadota > Gammaproteobacteria > Alteromonadales > Pseudoalteromonadaceae > Pseudoalteromonas > Pseudoalteromonas sp. R3. Next base: position 719,268 of record NZ_CP034834.1, on the reverse strand, counting down.
TGATATTTGAATGTACCAACTCTTTATATGCTCAAAATTATCGCATGCGTTGGTATCAGTTTATAAAAGGAGAGATCATGATACCCAGATGGAATACTGCTGTTTTTATTACCTTTTTGTGCTGCTTACTTGGCGGATGCCATAACAATAACAAGGAACACGTCGAAGAGCGCTACGTTGCATTCAGCGCAAACACAAACACCTTAGATGCCAGGCTGGTCGTGCCACATGTACATAAAAGTCATGATGCAATCATCCTGCTTGTCCACGGCGATGGCGCGATGGATCATAGTGCCAACGGATACTTTGACCCTGTTATCAACACTTTAACCCGCAAACGATATGCCACCATGTCGTGGAGTAAACCCGGAATTGGCGAGTCAACCGGAAACTGGCTGGCTCAAACCATGCCTCAACGCGCAGAGGAAGTACGTAGCGCAATTCGCTACTTGCGCGACAATGGTTACCCGGATAATCCAATTGGCGTGGTTGGTTTTAGCCAGGCAAGCTGGGTACTGGCCGAACTGCACAGTGAACCTGAGATTGAATTTGCAGCTTTAGTGGGAGGCGCGGCAAACTGGCGAGAGCAGAGCAAATATACGATGTGGTTGCGCCTGATAGATGAACAAAAGATCCATGCCGATGACCACTCGGTGTGGCCGGAAATTTCAGAATTAAATGAAATAGAGTACCAGCTGATAAAATCCGGGTATGACACTTATCAAGGCAGTGATCTGCATTTGCATCCTTTTATGGGCACTCCTTTGGAAGACGAAGCCCGCTTCAACTTTGTCCGGACCAATATAGACTCAGATGTCAGCTTGGGTTTTTCTCAGATCCATTTCCCACTGCTCGCCCTGTTTGGCGATTCCGACACCCGGGTTGATGTTGATCACAGCCAACAGATATTTGCCAGCACCATAGGTGCACCAGACAAGCTCACACAAAAGGTCATCAGCAATGCCTCTCATAGCCTGCTAAAAACTGACCTGCCAGTAAGGGCCGCTTTGTACCTCACCGAAGACGACTTTGCGCCGGGCGCGCTGGACGCTTTAATAGCGTGGCTTGATGCTCAGGCACACCAACCAGCGCCATAGTCGCTGAAGCACAACGATTTGGGTGAAGAAATGACTCAATACACACAATCTTCACCCTCTTTTCGCTCTTTAGTTGCACTGTTCTTATAAAATCAATATCTTACCTATATAACAAAAATAATTATTACCACTATGCTGTATATCATACTGACCTGCGCACTTCTGGCGCTCAGCGCTTTACTGTTCACGTCCTCATTCAAGGCGTTCACCCGCCACCATGACGTAGCCTGCAATTTTATTCTGACTCTGGTTGCGACTCTGGTCGGTGTATTACTGGCGATTGCAATTAGCAATTACGACTCAGATCAAAAAGAAATCAGAGACTTAATAAAGGTACTCACCGCAGCTGAGGCGGTTGTAGAAGAGAGTCTGGACTATAGCATCCGCCTCAATGAAGCCTATCAGCAAAACATTGAAGAGTTTGGCGATCAAGCTGACTTTTTTACTAATAACCCGCTCGTTTACCCTCATTACCTGGATACCATGTTAAGCCAGAACCTGAGCAGTAAAAATCTCTCTCTGGAAGCACTCAGTGAACTCAATGAGCATCTTATTACATTGCAGCGTTCACAGCGGGTTGCACCCAAAATATTCATTGCCAGTATGCGTTATATAAAACAGGTGCTGATTCTGGAACGCAGCTATCAGCGCGGAGAGTTGTCAGCTGAAGACTATGAACAACAGCTTGATACCCTAGAAGAGCAACTTGTTTACCAACAATAATAAGGATAGTCATGCGCTCATTACTCGTCGCAACACTGCTGTCAGCCTGTTGCATTAGCAATGCTGCAGCCTCCACTAAAACAGATGATAAGCAAAATGTTCTGACGCCAGAGCAAATACAGCAGGACATAGAGCATTTTATTGAGTATGTCCGGCTCGGCTATGCCTACCGTGATGACAAACCGACCGATTTCGCCACTTTTGAGCAGTGTATTCGTCATCAAAGTGTTGAACTCAAAACTAAGCTGCAACTGTCAGGCCGGCTCAATCATTGTCTGGAACATTGGTTTGATCATCACGCTGACGTTACACCACGGCCAAAAGACTATTATCTGCCAATGCCCACGGCCACAGGCTTGTGGGCACAGTGGCGCAATGGACAAGCAACTATCACTGCGGTCCCCTTTGCCGAATCAGCTTATCAGCAAGGCTTTCGTGCAGGTATGCAAATCCTGCGTATTGATGGCATTGCCGTCGAACAAGCCATTGAACAGGCCAATGTTTCGGGGTTCGACTCGGCAAAAAGCTGGACACTCAACCGGCTGTTAACGGGTAAACGTAAACAACGCCTCTCACTGGAAGTTCGCTGGCTTGGTAAAACCGAAATAAAGCTGCTGGATATTGAAGCCATTGTAAAAAATGTGATCACAGAAAAACCCCTTCTGACACAAAAGCGCATTGGCACAGTGGGCTATATACGCCCGGAAAACAGCTTGGGCAATAACGCGCTAATCAGTGCATTTGACGAGGCTATGGATCAGTTAAAAGATACCCAGGCCATGATCCTCGATTTACGCCACACCCCCAGTGGTGGCAATACAGAAGTGGCAAGAGGCATTATGAGCCGCTTTATAAAAGCACCTCAGCCTTATCAGACACATGAGTTAGTCTCTATCGAGCGAGAGTTTGGCGTGAAACGCGCCTGGCAGGAGTTCGTGTATCCACGTGGAGACTTCCAGTATGACAAGCCGTTAATTGTACTTTGTAACAAATGGACAGGCAGCATGGGGGAAGGACTAACGATTGGCCTGCATGGCATGAAGCGGGCAACGGTCGTAGGCACACAAATGTCGCAACTGCTTGGGGCCATTTACGGTGAGACCCTGCCCCATAGCCAGCTCAATTATATGTTACCCAGAGAAAAGCTCTACCACGTTGACGGTACACCCAGAGAAGCATTTATCCCTGATATCGTGATTGAACAGCGACAATACAATCAGGAGCAGGACGCCACGCTACAGGCGGCACTGGAGTGGCTCAACAAGCCTCAGACAGACTAATGCGTAAAAAATGTTACAAATAGGCAATTGCTGGTTCGTTCTTTACCCGCTAAGTTGAAGATGTTGCTGAAAAAAGCAACACAATTCAACTAAGGAAAAGACCATGAAATTAAACAAAGACATGTAATACCAATTTGCTTAATTAAGTGTTCTATTTTGAGGCGAGAAAATATGGTCGATAACACCGCTCCCGCGTCCTGCTATCGCTGAGGCACCTACATCCCTATAGGCGAGGCAAAAATTTTGCTATTTAGTTGTTCTAAATGAGAAATTTTTAACGCCGTTAGCGTCATATTTGCTCCTTCAAATTGAACAGGTATTAAGTGAAATTGGTATAAAGCAACTGTCGAACGAGGCAAAAGGACTGGACGCAGGATTGACGCCCCGGGTGGGTGGTGCGGCACCACCGCCAAGCCATTTTTGTGTCACCGATGGTCAGTGTAACACTCACACATTTGTGACTTTTTATTGCCACTGACAGGCGTTGCCTGACCCCGCCTGTCGGGGTCATTTACACCAGCTCACAACTGATGTTATTGGCATATCTCTGGCGCCTGATAGCTTAGTCCCATTAAGTCAAAATAATTCTGACCCAGTGCAATATGGCGAAACGCCTTATCGCTGAGGTACTGATTGATACGACTGTTGATCTCGACTTCACGCACATAATCCCGGTACTTGTAACCTTTTGCTGCAACAAAATCACTGCCGGTCAGAATGCGTGTGGCATAACGATTAAAAAACGCCACATACTGCGCTCGAATTGCCGCATGACGAAAATAAGCCTCGTATAAAACGCGCCAGGAAATGTCCAGCATCAGGTTTGGATATGCGTCCAGCAAGCGAGACAGGATTTCAATGTGTTGTTGCGGATCCATCCTGGTTTGCTCCCTCGACAATCCCATATGAACCCAAACAATCGGGTTATCTGGATACTGGGCCAGTACAGATTCCATTAGATGTAAGTATTTGGTTGGCTCAGTATCAGAGCCAATGTCAGCATGTATTGACAAGGGCATGGGCGAGCGACCCTGATCAGGCGCACGTAGCCTGGCCATGAAAGGTGCCCAGTCTTTAATACGCTCTACAGGGGTTGCCTGATGAGAATGATCAAACAATGCCTGTTTCACTAAGTTGACCTCTCCCATCCAACCAAACGCAGGCCCAAACTCTTCATCGAGCAATGTCATTTGTTGCACTATGTGATGCGGTTTACTCAGATCAGGAAAGCTCATAGACAAAGTCAGGTGCGTCTCTGTGGTCGGGTGGAGCAGCGCGTTAGATGCGTTGATCACATCATTTCTGATAGTTGGCTTAATTTCACCGGTTGGACAGCTCGAAAAGCGCTGACAGCCACTTTGGGCGCTAAACATCTGTCCAATACCAAACACATTGACGAATAATACGTCAGCGCTTTGAAAGTAACCAACAAGTTCAGTATAGGGCACAGCTTCACCACCAAAAGGGCGAAAGTGAGCATGGGCATCGACCACAAATGTATAGGGTTGGGTTGTTCTGTCATAGCATGCTTGTTCAGAACCCGTTTTAAACTGCGCCAGCTTACGTCCAGCTCCCGGGGACTGACAGGCTGTCGTTAATGACACCATAGCCACTAAGCATAATGCTGCGCACGACCTCTTTATCCTCACTGTAATTCTCCTTTGGGAGTCTGAGAGTAATAATTCCGGACTGATCGTCCGCTTTTGCAATTGCATCCGGCATTAAATATATAACCTTTTGTTATTGTTATACAATTTTTATGGACCAATCTTTGCTGTAGACTAAACCCTGATCACTGACCGTTCAATGGATACACACTATGCCACAGTGCTACCGTGACTTTATCTGGTTTACCTGTTTACAACCAGCACTCATGCAACTGCGCCAGCAACCTCGCTGGGCTTTGAGTATGCTTATCTTACTCACAATGACGCTCAGCGCCGTGTTATGTGTTGCAGCCCTGCTTTACCATATCTGGTTTAAACCCCTACCCTATCCGCAGCCCAATACTATTTTCCAGCTTGAGCATCAACGCCAGGGAACAGCTGCCGAACTCCATGATAATGGCTGGCCTTACCCCGCCACCGCTGCGCTACTGACCGGGCAGCATCTTTCACAAGAGCGTGCATTGCAAACAGCTCCACTTTTGGCTTTTTACTATGGTGAAGAAGTACCACTGACGTCGACAAATGCAGAAAAAATAAAAACGGCGTATCTTAGTGGTGACTGGCAAGCCATGCTGGGGGTTGAGTTTGTGCACGGTCAGGGGGATCACTTTATGGTAGCGCCAAAGGAGCAGCCAGAAGGGGCAGTGATCAGCTTTGCGTTGTGGCAGGAGGTCTTTGGTGGCACATCAGATATCTTACAGCAACACATCAATATTAATGGGATTATTCACCCCATTCGCGGCGTAGTCAGTCAAAACTATCAACCGCCCGAGCTATTCAAAGCGGGCTGGCAACCACAGCTGTGGCTCCCATGGCGCTACAATAATTCAGAGTACAAGGGGTACTGGCAAAGCCCCGATCCAAATATACGGGTTCTGATCAACTCTGATGCCACGCAAAATGCGCTCACACATCTGCAAAGTGCAATGAATGAAACCGCTTCTCGTCATGCTCCCCCACAGCTGGCAGATTGGCAAACGCAACTCACAATGCAGACCTTAACCCAGGCACTGCGCGGCGACCACCCGATCATACTGATTGTATTTGCCTGTACGCTCGCTCTGCTGCTGCTGGCAAGCTTGAATCTGGCCCAGTTATTTTTGCTCCAGTTACTCCAAAGCCGCCACCAGTTAGCTGTGCGCAGCGCCGTTGGTGCAAAGTACAGCACCATTCGCACTACCTTGCTGTGTCAGCTGATTTTGTTGATCGTACCGGCGATGATACTCTCTCTGTGGCTAACAACTCTGGTACTTAAACTCAGCGCAGCCTGGCTATCACAGTTTATCTATCAGAGTGAACACCTGGCACTTACCTATCCTGTTATGCTACTGGCCTGTGTATTAGGCAGCGCAATTCTGGGCTTATTCATGCTGCTGAGTCGCTCCCATTGCCAACCCGCCAATCTGTTAAACAGCCTTAAACGTAGCGGCAAGGGCCAAGCTCAGCAATTGTCACAGGCGACCATCAGGCGCTTTGTTGCCTCGCAGGTTTTGCTGGTGTCAATAACCCTGTTAGCCTGCTCTCAGCTTGTCTGGGACAGCCTCAAACAGCTAACTCATCCCCTGGGCTTCGATGCAAGTCAGGTATATGAACTGGAATTTAGTGTCGCCACACTAGACTGGCAAGGCTGGTCAGCCTACGCCCCCATGGCCAAGGCCTTTAAGCAGACACTGTTGCAAGAGCCGGGCGTGTTATCAGTCAGCTTCGCCCGTTCACCACTTAAAGACGACTTTCAGTTTAAAATCACCGCGCCGTGGCAAGATGCCAGCTATCTGCCATTTCACCGCAATGTCGACCAGGATTACTTTGAGGTTCTGGATCAGCACCTTGTCGCCGGGCGTACATTCACCCTCGAGGACATTGAGGATGAGAACCCTGTGGTGATCATCAATCAAACATTCGCGCGCCAACTGGGTGGTGAAGTCATTGGCAAAACCGTTAATATTAATGGGGCGAATGCCCTGAGGATCATCGCAGTTATCGACGATTTGCAGCTGCCAGGCAAGCCTATATCACCACCACGCTTTTACCTGCCCAATTATGGCAGTGCCACTTATATGCTGGTCAAAGTGACGCCCGGACTTACATTGAGCAAAGCGCAACTCAATACGCTGTTGCAACAACAACACCCACAGTTTGTACTGACACAGTGGCGCGCGCTGGAAGAGGAAATAGCGCATGCGCATCAATATCGGCGCATCACATCACTGTTACTGATGTTTATCAATGCGCTGATCCTAATCATCACAGCTTATGGCGTCTACAGTTTGCAAAGTTACGCCGCATACCTGCAGCAGGGCGTTGTCAAAGTACATCTCATGCTGGGTGCCAAGCGTCGTCAGGTACTTGCCGCGAGGCTTTACGCTTTTTTGCAGCCCGCACTGCTGAGTGTTTTACTTGCAGGGATCGTCCTTGCATTTGCATGGCCCTGGCTGAACACCTTGATGGCGTTTTCACCTGACCTCACGCTGGTTGCGATAAGCTTCTGTAGTGTGGTTACTGCCTTAGTCGCTATCAGCCTGGTCACAGCCAGACAATATGTGCCTGTAAAGCGATTAGTTTAAAGATGTAAAGGGGGTTGCCACCCCCTTATTAATGCTGGCTTTAGCTGAACACCCTGCCATGTCGCAACCGTGATACATCACGCCACAGCATAGGTGCAACGATCAAAGTCAGGACCAGATTAGACACAGGTACGGACAGCCACACCCCGTCAACACCCAAATACTCAGGTAAAAAGAACAAAAAAGGCACCTGAATGGCCATGTTACCCAGCGAGATCAATAAAGACTTCGCCCCCTGATCCAACGCCACATAATACATCGCCGCTAGGAATATAAACCCGTCCAGAAAAACCATAGAAAGGTGTAGGCGTGCGCCTTTTTGCGCCTCATTAAGCAATGTATTCTCCTGGGAAAAGAGCGACACAATGAATTCCGGGAACACATTCAGACACAACACGATAACAAGCCCAACCGACAGACTAACCTGACAAGCCAGCTTCAATGTTGCGCTAATTCTCTCTATCTTCCCTGCCCCATAATAGTAACTGATCGGCGGTTGCATCCCACTGGCAACTCCCTCTGCAAAAAAGTAATAAATCACACCAATGTAGCCAATCAGCGCGAATGCCGCGACGTGCAGAGGCTCACCATACATCAGTAACTGCTTATTGTGCAGCGCGGTGATAAAGGCAAAGTAAAGGAACATCACAAGTCCCGAGGCCCCCTGCACCAGAGTCCGCCCCGCCAGGTTAAGAGAAAACCTCAGACTGGCTGCCGTCAATCTAACACCCGCTTTTGCTGAACAGAAATAACTCAGAGCCAGCACAGCAACCAGAGACTGTGATACCACACTTGCCCAGGCGGCACCGGCAAGTTGCCACTGCAACAGCACGATAAATACATAGTCCAGAACAATATTAGTGAGTGCGCCAAAGATCAGTAAGCGCGTGGCGACCCCGGGACTACCATCATTGCGAATGAGCATAGGCAGCGCGCCCGCTGCCATGGTTGCCACAGCCCCCCAGCCAAATACCGACAGATAACTGTGCCCGAATCTGAGCACATCGCCACTGGCGCCCTGTAAATCCAACAATAAGGTACCGCTGGCATAAAGTGCCAAACTCGTCGTTGCAGCCAGTATCAGTAATAACCAAAAACTGGTCGTCAGCACAGCTTGCCCCTGTGTGGTGTCTTTCGCACCGCGAAACAACGACAACAAGCTCCCCGCACCAATCCCGACCAGTGTGCCCAGTCCCGCAATCAGCCCCACCACAGGCCAGGCGAGATTAACTGCGGCAAGTCCATCGGACCCGATAAAGTGGCCTACAAAGACCCCATCCACAACCTGATATAAGCCATTTACCATCATGGCCACTACGGCTGGGATCGTGTAACGCCAGAATGTTCTGGCAACCGACTCATTGTGTGGTTCAGTGGACCCTTGTTGATCTTGACCGAGCACTGGTAGCTCAGCATCGTGTGTTTGCATAAAATTCCCCACTCACTGCGAATACCCGCTATTATGCTTTTTTAACGGATGAGTTAAAGTTAGTTACCATCCGCTTTTCGGATACTTTGGAGCACCCTATGCACTGGACACTCGACCAGCTGGAGGCCTTTGTCACTGCGGTCAGAACCGGCTCTTTTTCTGCTGCGGCCCGGAAACTGGGCAAAGCACAATCGCGTATCAGTACCGCCATCGCCAATCTCGAAACCGATCTGGGCTTTGAGTTGTTCGATCGCTCTTCACGACTACCGGTATTAAATGCCGCCGGACATGACTTGTTTGCAGAAGCCGAGGCCGTGCTGATGCAATGTCAAAGGCTGCAGTCCAGAGCACTCTCAATGAGCTGTGGAGAAGAAGTCTCTGTGACCGTCGCCATGGATGAAGCCGTACCTATCAATGCTTTTGAAACCATGTTTGAACGGCTATCACATCAGTTTCCCTTGTTAAAACTATCAATATTAAATGGCTCGCAAGATGATATTGCCCGATGGGTGGAAGAACAAAAAGCCGATCTGGGCATTTTATTTCATCAAAAACCTCTGTCGCAGAATCTGGATTTTACCCCGCTGGGCAGTTTTGAGCAGAGATTGATCGTGGCACCTGATCACCCTCTGGCGTCCTGTTCAAGCCCGACGGTGGAACAGCTTAATCAACACCGACAGCTGGTGATCCGCGACCGCATCGGCAACAACCAGTCTCAGGCCATCTCCTCGCATCACTGGCATATCGACAGTTATTACTACATAGTTGGCTTAGTGCTCAGAGGCGTTGGCTGGGCAATGGTGCCTGAACATGTGGTTAAATCACACTGGTTTAATGAAGCCGTCACCATTTTATCAACGCGTAACATTCCCGGTTCTTTGACAGTAGATATGGGCCTGGTCAGGCGCAGAGACAAAGCCAAAGGCCCGGTTATTCACTGGCTGTACGACACTACTGTGTCAATGATGTCCTAAAGCCAGTTATAATCCATCTGCCGGGCGGTTTTCTCCGCCAGTTTCTTGCCAAAATGCAGCTTGACCAGCTCAAGGCTCATATCTATGCCGGCTGAAATCCCAGCTGAGCTGGTAAAATTCTGATCCATAACAAACCGCGTATCCTTAAGCACTTTCAGGTGTGGGTACTGTGTTTGCAACAGGTCCACATCATCCCAATGCGTGGTCACAGACTTACCATCAATCAGCCCAGCTTCGGCAAACAAAAACACCCCCGTACAAGTAGATGCACATCGTCGCGTGTGAGTGGCGGTTTCAGCCAGCCAGGCCAGCACAGACGTATTGTTGACGACATGCTGATATTGTCCACCAGCAACAACCAGTAAATCAAATCGGGGATGACCATGGATACTGTAATGCGGGTTAACAGACAGGCCACCACGGCAACTAACCGGCGCATGGCTGGGAGCAATAAGACTAATGTTTACGGGCTCGTCGATAAAACGTGCTGCCGTACTGAACACTTCAAATGGGCCGCTAAAGTCTAGCACTTCAACGCCATCGTAAATAAAAATACCGATTTCCATTGAATGATCCAGAATAAGGAAGTTTTTGAGCCCTCATAGTGTAGCGCAGATCTTAGCCATTCATATCTTTTTACACTTTGATTTTGGCGATTAATCGAATCCTGATTGCACTTTCATGAAATAGTCTTTTAGTATGCTGACACTAAAATACCAACAAGCGAAATCCAACTATGTTGAAAATGAAACTAACACTACTCAGCGCAGCCGTAATTATCGGGCTGGCAGGATGCAGCAGCACACAACCAAGCAGCTCAGCAGCACCTACAATCGCTGAAAAACAATATCAAAACCCACTACTACAACCTTTTTCGGGCCCTTACCAGGGTGTGCCTCAGTTTGATAAAGTCCAGCTGAAAGACCTGGAGCCGGCACTGGATATTGCTTTGGCGGATCATCTGAGCGAAATAGATCAGATAGCAAGCAACACCGCTCCCGCAACATTTGAGAACACCATTGTTGCGATGGAGCGCTCAGGCGCAGCACTGGATCGCCTTTTTACCTACTTTGGTATCTGGAGCGCAAATAATTCGTCGCCTGAGTTTCGTCAGATGCAGGGCGGCCTGATGGCAAAATATGCCAAATACCGCTCACAAATCACCCAAAATAAAGCCCTGTTTGAGCGCGTGAAAACAGTTTACGAGAGTGCGGAGTTCAAAAAGCTCACAGCTGAAGAGCAACGTATTACCTGGCTTCAGTACAACAACTTTGCCCGCAATGGTGCAACGCTTGAAGGAGAAGCAGCTAAACGCTACGCCGAGATTAATCTGGCATTGTCAAAGCTGCACGCAGACTTCGCAAATAATGTGTTGGCCGATGAAGAAGGCTATGTGGTGTATCTGACAAAAGATCAGCTTTCGGGCCTGCCTGAGTCGTACATCACATCTGCGGCTGCAGCTGCTGAAGAGCGGGGTAAGCCGGGCATGTACGCGGTCACCAACACCCGTTCATCTATGGATCCTTTCCTGATGTACTCCACAGAACGAGAGTTACGCAAACAGGTATGGCAAAACTACTATAGCCGCGGTAACAATGCAGGTGAGCACAATAACAAAGCCATCATTAATGAGATCCTGACTCTACGTCATGAGCGCGTGCAGCTGCTAGGTTATGAGAACTACGCACAATGGCGCCTTGAAGATCGCATGGCCAAAGATCCTAAAAATGCCATGGAGTTGATGAATAATGTCTGGCCGGCTGCGATTGCTCGTGTGAAAGAAGAAGTTGCTGATATGCAGGCACTGGCGGACAAAGAAGGCGCAAACATCAAAATCGAACCATGGGATTACCGTTTCTACTCAGAGAAAGTACGTAAAGCCAAGTACGATCTGGACTCCAATGAAGTAAAACAATACCTGCAACTGGACAAGCTGCGTGAAGCCATGTTCTACGTTGCCGGACGCCTGTTCAACTTCGAGTTTACCGAAGTACCAGAGGGCTCAGTCCCTGTGTTCCATGAAGACGTACGTGTATGGGAAGTAACCGACAAGACCAGCGGCGAACATATCGGTTTATGGTATCTCGACCCGTTTGCACGTCAAGGCAAGCGCTCTGGCGCATGGGCAACGTCCTACCGTGGTCACACCACATTTGATGGCAAAACCAATGTACTCAGTTCAAACAACTCTAACTTTGTGAAAGCACCTGAGGGCCAGGCGAGTCTGATCTCATGGAATGACGCAGAAACCTACTTCCATGAATTTGGCCACGCGCTGCACTCTTTGTCTTCTAAAGTAAAATATCCTGGCTCAAACTCAGGTGTGCGTGATTACACTGAATTCCAGTCTCAGCTATTAGAGCGCTGGCTGGTGACCGATGAAGTGATTGACCGCTTCCTGGTACACCATGAGACAGGCAAACCAATGCCAAAATCTTTGGTAAACAAAATCAAACAGGCAGCCAACTTCAACCAGGGTTTCGCCACCACTGAATACCTGGCATCGGCCATCATGGACATGAAGTTCCACACCACAGATCCTGCCAAGATTGGCGATCCGGTTGAATTCGAAAAATCTCAGCTGGCGGCGATTGGCATGCCATCCGAAATTGTGATGCGCCATCGTACCACCCATTTTGGCCACGTTTTCTCCGGTGAAGGTTATTCAGCCGGTTATTATGGCTACCTGTGGGCAGAAGTACTGACATCAGATGCAGCACAGGCATTTGCCAGTGCACCAGGTGGTTTTTACGATGAAGACGTTGCACAACGTCTGGTTAACTACCTGTTCTCGGTTCGTAATGCAATGGATCCGGCGGAGGCCTATCGCAAGTTCCGCGGTCGTGATGCTGCGGTAGAAGCCCTGATGCTGGATCGAGGCTTCCCGGTTACTTCACAGCAGTAATCTTCAAAGTCAAAAAAGCCCCGAAGTAACGGGGCTTTTTAATGCTTATCAAAGAGACAGTAATATCATACTAATTGCTAAGATTGGGTTGCTTCGTAAATGTTGTAATGCGCTTTAATTGTTTTTCTAATGTAGCAAGACAGAAGGGTTTGATAATAAAGCCATCAACCTTATGTAGTAGCACCTGCTGCACGCGTTCGCGACCATTTTCACAGGTTACCATAACTAACTTGAGGTGTTTGAGCTTAGGTCTGGAGCGAATCTCATTAAGGAGCCCTAATCCATCCACATGTGGCATGTTCAGATCGGATATCACCAAATCATAGTTTTTGTTACTCAACAATTGCAGGGCCCGCAAACCATCTGTGGCTTCATCTATGTCTTCATAACCAAGCTTACGAAGCATGCCTATCATCACGTGGCGCATTGAGGTCATATCATCGACAACCAGAATTTTCACCCGCTCCTCCTTAACTTCGCAATAGTCAGATAAAAAATTAGACTAAGATGGCGGTAAAGTCGACTTTAGGACTTGGGGTTTTCAACGACTAGTTTGATTCTTTGTTTAGCGACAAGGACATAAACACACTGAGCGGATTGTCACGGTACAAACCAAATCGTTCGCAACGCTCAAATCCCAGGCTCTCATAGAGGTTAATGGCCTTTTCTTGTTTAACCCCGGTTTCCAGACGGATCAGAGGGATTTGCGCATCGCCAGCATAATGCAACAGAATTTGCATGATACGTTTGGACAACCCCTTACCGCGATACTGAGGTTTGACATACAGACGCTTAATTTCACCGTATAAAGTTTTGTCGAATTGCTTGACGATGGCGCCACACGCCACAATGCCTTCTTCGTTGCGAAGGCCAACAGCGCGGACATTCGGCTGATTGAGTTCTTCCAACGCCAGAGATTGGTCACTGGCAATAGGGTAGAGGGTATTCATAAGTCGGTCAATTTCTGCAAATAGTTCTTTCACACTGGGATCATCGCTTTTTAAATCAACTAGTTGCATAATTTTCCTTTGAACAGAGCGGTTACATTCAGAGCACAGTTATGCGCCCTTTAGTAGCAAGACATGCCTGATTAAGGGACATGACCTGTACAACATCGTAAAGGAGTATTTTAACGTATTTTGCGGGAAATATAACTAAATATATTCAGATATTGTAGTGATGAAACAAGTTGCAGCATGTGATTAACGAGCACAATGCTCCACATGTTTGAGTTATTTTGCCAAACTGCGCAGGCCGTCCGTGGATATCGACCAGTTAAGCGAGTAACAGAGTAATAGCAAACAGAATGACTGTCGCAATGATGATGAAAAACAATGAACACTGATTATGGCTAGTGCGGCCTGAATGAGAAAATAACATGATTAACTCCCCTCGCTTCTTTCTCTGCCCCTTAAAACCCACAAAAGTATGAATAAGAGAATAAGCAATACAACCAAAAGTAGTAACATTGATAGCAAAAAATTACCCAAATAACCAGAAAATAGTGCAATTATTATCCTAAAAAAGTCATCAAACTTCGTTGACTTAAAAAGCATCATTAAAAATCAATAACTTAACGATAATCTACTGTAAACATCAAAAAACATACAAATGGCTTGGTTTTAGCCAGTTAGGACCTATATAAGGAAAAAAGGAGTCGTCATGATCACACTAAAATCAGCCACTAAAGACAACTACAGTGACGTATTTGCGCTGCAACTGCTCAGTGAAGACCTGAACTATATTGCCTCACCAGCCGAAGCGCTCGCTGAGTCGGCATTCTTTGCATATTACCGCAACCTGCTTATCTATCATCAGCAAACGCTGGTCGGGTTTGTTCAGTATCACCCCATGGAGCCCGAGGGCACCAAGTATGAATATACCATCACACAACTGCTCATAGACAAACGTTATCGACGCCAGGGATTTGCAACTCAGGCTTTGCGGGCATTACTTACCCAACTTCAAGCTAAGTCGGATTGCCAGGTCATTTCCGCTGTCTATGTACAGGGTAATGAGCGAATGAGAGCACTTCTTAGCCAACTCTCATTTGAGTTCAAAGGGCGCTGGAGCGACAATGCCTACCTGATGGAGTGGCACCGGGAATCTGTGCAACCAGAAGTGTTTCTGAGTAGTGTTTGGCGTGAAAATTTTGAACATCTGGGTGATCTGCAATTGCACGAAAAGCAAAAGTCATTGGTGGCTCCCAACGACTGGACGCTCCTGGAAGCAGCCTATAACCCGGAATATGAAGTACGTGCAATCAATTATCGGGGTGAACAGGTCGGCCTCATTATGTGGGTGTTTGAAAAGCCACACAGGGTCTCAATCTGGCGATTAATGGTGGACAAAACATATCAGCAGCAGGGCATAGGCCGACAAGCCCTTAGTGCAGCACTGGAGGAGATCCGTAGCCACCCGGAAATCACTGAAATCGCAATCTGTTACGTACCAGATAACCCGGTTGCCAAGGACTTTTATGCCAGTTTTGGTTTCATTGAAACCGGCTTTGATGAGGAGGAAGAGGAAATGCTGGCTGAGATCCGTATCAGTCGAATTGACCAGGGTACGCACTGTAAAGGGCTTAACAAAAAGGAATAATTTGCTGTGGTTTGGCATACCTAATACCCGCGTGTTCAAACGCACGTACGTCGTCCTCCCCGTGATAGTGATAGGCCCACAGTCTGGCCAGTATGACTGGCGGATATTCTCTTAGTAGTTCATCCAGACCAGCATGACTGGGGTTGCCCGACGCTGCACAATCGTGAAAAATGACCTCTCCCTGACCTACGTGGTGTATTAATAGTTCAGGGATGGGGCGGGTATCACCGCTGTAGAAAAACCGTCCGGGCAAATGCAGGGAAAAAGCGCTGCCAGGGGCCTGATGACGCACCGGATAACAATTTAGCCGAACCTGCTGATGAAAAAAGTACTCACCAACCGGGTGTAACTCAAAAGTGTGCCAGACATCTTCACGTTGCTCTGCCAACCCAGTATAAGCCAGCATGGCACACAATGACTGGATAAGTTGCACAGGCACATACAAGCGGACTTTTTGCTCACGCAATGCCGCTTTGAAGTAGAGCTGTTCCAGCCCGCCAATATGATCGTAATGCAGGTGAGTAATAAATACCGCCTGAGGCAGAGACTGACCGCCAAAAGCCCGCTTAAATCGCAACAGGGTATCGTGGCCACAGTCGATAAGTAACCAGGGTGAGTCGTTACTGCAGATAACACATGCTGAATTCCCAAGCTCCGCAGCACTGGCCGCCCCAACCCCGAGAAACATAGCGCAATCCGGAATTCTTGCCAGCGCCTGCGTATCACTCGTATTGTCCTGTGTCGGCCGGGTTACTATCGAATGTAACATCTGTCTGCTCGTCAATGAAAGCCACTCGGTACAAGTCCAATGCTAGATGCAATAATTGACAATTCAGTGACACACTCAAACCTACACACATAATTAGTTACACTAATATTTGGTCAAATTCACCAAAGTCAGTCACACTGCATCCATTATCGAGGCCGCAAAACCCCATATCACTATGATATTATTAGATTTATATTTTTGGCACTCGTTTTGCTAAACCTGTACATATCGAAAAAGAACAAAATGGAAACTCACCATGATAAAAAAACTCTCTCCTTTATTCGCAGCATTAGCACTTAGTGGTTGTGTAATCCATATTGATGGCCACAGTAAAACAGTGGCCGATGTAGAACTGCAACAAAGCCTGACACTGGATGCAGCAAACCTCTCCAGCCTGGTCGCAGATACCAGTGCGGGTTCACTGGACATCGTTGGTGACGATAACCTCACACACATCGAAGTCGAGGCCAAGATACTGACCGACAAAGAGCATAGCTATCAGCTCAGTCTTGAACAGGACGGCAATAACGCCCGACTCGTCGCAAAACAAAACACCCGGGTTGGTATTGTCTGGTACAGCGGCAATAGCCCCAGAATCGATCTCACAGTGCGTGTGCCTAAACATCTGGCATTAGATATTGACGATAGTTCTGGCGACATTGCCATTACAGGAATGACAGGCGATATTGAACTGGAAGACGGTTCCGGGGACATCAGTATTAATGGCGCGGCCAATGTCAAAATTGATGATGGCTCAGGACAAATGCTTATCCGTGGTGTCAGCGGTATGCTGGATATCGAGGATGGCTCTGGCGATATCAGTATTCAGGGCGGCAGTCAGCTTAAACTCGACGATGCCTCTGGGCAAGTTTATATCACAGACATTCGTGGCGATATGGACATCGAAGATGGCTCCGGCGACCTGCAAATCATTGGTGGGCGCTCACTCAATCTGGACGATGAATCAGGTAACATCAGCCTGACTGACTTGAGCGGCGATCTGATCATTGTCGATGGTTCTGGCAATCTTGAGATCCGTGGTGGTAGCTCGCTGGACTTACGCGATGACTCTGGTTTCATCAAAGTTCAGGACGTGCAGGGCAATGTCAACGTAAACGATGGCAGTGGTAACCTGGTACTACAAAACATCAAAGGCCACGTCACCATTGATGATGATTCCGGCGACATCGAAGTAATTGAAGCTGGCGGCCTCACCATCACAGGTGATACTTCGGGTGGCCAGCGCATCGAAAAAGTGCGCGGTGAGGTCAACATTCGGGACTAGCTCGATGTAATTCCATCTCCACGAATAAAAAGAACGACACCTTTTGCAAGTAAAGCGTCACCTTTTGCCAGTGAACTTCTTGATGCCAGCTTCTACAATGGCATCATCAACTCAGGCAATAAGGTGACATCATGACATACACAAACACAGCACTCATTACAGGCGCATCTTCAGGTATTGGTTTAGAGCTGGCTCGCTTGCATGCTCAGCGAGGGGGAGATCTGATCCTCGTTGCCCGCTCAGAAGGTAAACTCAATACGCTGAAAAACGAGCTGGAGCAAGCCTATGGTGTCAAGGCCAGTGTCATTACAGCCGACCTGACGGATCCTGGCTCAGCACAACAGATCTACACAGCAACCAAGCAACAGGGTATTGAAGTCGATGTTTTGATCAACAATGCCGGCTTCGGCGGCCATGGTTTTTTTCATGAACGTGAACTGCAAGCGGACCTCGAAATGATCCAGGTTAACATTAGTAGCCTGGTAGCACTGACTCACTTGTTTGTTCAGGATATGACAGCGCGAAAAAGTGGCAAAATCCTTAACGTCTCTTCCACAGCATCGTTTATCCCGGGCCCACTACAAGCCACTTATTATGCAACCAAAGCCTTTGTTACTTCGTTTTCTCAAGCTCTGGCAGAAGAGCTGAAAGAGCAGGGGATCAGTGTCACGGCCCTATGTCCGGGTGCCGTAGCCACGGAGTTTGCCAAAACAGGCAACCTTGAAGACCTGGCTGTGTTCAAGCAAGGTAAAAGCGCCTCATCTGTCGCCAAATGTGGCTATCAGGCTATGCAAAGAGGTAAACTATTGTCGTTTAATGAGCCTATGCTAAACTTCTTACTAAACTGGATAGTGCCTCTGTTACCTCGCGCTTTGGTATTGTCTATGTCTCGCCGTACAATGGAAAAGTAATGAAGCGCACCTCCAAATTTACCCTGTCGCCCCATTGCCTGATTTTATTTAAAGACCTTGGTCTGGATCAGGCACAACTGTTAAAACAGGCAAAATTACCAGCTGACCTGTGGCAAAGCTTGCCTGCTTCATTGAATGCCGCGCAGTATTTTGACCTGTGGCATGCCATGGAAGAGCAAATAGGTGAAACACTGCCACTTAAACTGGCACAGCATCTCAACGTTGAGGCGTTCGATCCGGCTATTTTCGCTTGCCTTTGTAGCGCCAATCTGAGCGCAGCAATGCGTCGTCTCAGCAGTTACAAACCTCTGATAGGACCGCTGACCCTGGATGTCCGAGAAGACAATCAGGGTTTATTACTCAGTCTTGATTGTTACGGCTATGACAAGCCTTTACCTAAGTCGGTTGAACTATGTGAACTGGCATTTTTCACCCAGCTCGCTCGCCTTGCAACTCGTACTCAGATAGTACCCGCAGCATTGTACGTCACACAACTTCCCGACAACGCCGCAGAGTTTAATGATTATTTTGGTACCGAACTTAACCTCAGTCACCAGGTTGCATTGCGTTTCAGCACTGAGGATGCACAGCGGCCATTTCTGACTGAAAACGCCGCCATGTGGTCTTTTTTTGAAAATGATCTTGCTCGTCGTCTGGCTGAACTCGATGCTTCTGCCAGTATGACACAGAAGGTCAAAGCACTGCTGATGGAACTATTGCCGTCAGGGCAGGTAAGTGCAGACCAGGTGGCCGGAAAACTGGCGATCAGCAAACGTACCTTACAACGCAAACTGGATGGTGAGTCTGTCAACTTTCAGTCTCTGTTAAGTACATTGCGCTCCGATCTGGCCCGCCAATATCTGCGCCGCTCCAGTATGTCGTTGCAAGAAATCGCCTTTTTACTCGGCTTTAGTGACGCCAATACGTTCATCAGGGCCTTTAGCCAATGGCATGGAGTGCCCCCGGTCAGTTTAGGCATCAGGATGAAGCGGGAGCTAACAAGGATTATTCAATTTAATAGAAAAGTTGGATAGGCGTTTATTCCGATAACACATAAAATTTAACGTCACACTACCGGACGTTAATTTTGAAGAACTTATTCGCCTTAACCTTTGCAGCTCAACTCTGTGCACTCTGGCCCTCGGCCTCACACAGCGCGGATTTTGCATCCTATGCGCAACAATTCCCATTAAAAGGGAAAAAAGACTTCCGCACAGCACTTGAAGAAGGCGAAGCGCTCCTTACAGAATCCACCCTGACCCCAGAGCAACGCACTTTTGTTCTGCACAGAACCGCTTTACACCTGGTACGGCTCGACGATTATGACCGCGCTCAAATCAGGCTAGATGCATTAGCATCACATTTAAACGCTCACCCTGATGACTCTATGCTCGGAAAATATCACTGGGTACGGGGTGACCTTGCATATCGCCTGAGCGACAGCCAAACCGCTCAAACGCACTTTTTAAAAGCCAGCGAGTTCTTTTCGCGCACCCAGGACTGGCGCATGCTCAGTCATGCCCATCGCATGATAGCCAATGCAGTAGCAAAAGGCAGTCCGGACCTAAATGCAATTGAGCATGTCACTCTCGCTAAGCACTATGCTGAGTTAGATAACAATATTCCGCTACACAATGCCGCATTTGATACCGAAGCTCGAATCTATAAGCTATTTGGCCAGTTAGACCGAGCACTTGAGAGTCGTCAGGCTCAGCTCAGCTGGCTAAAGGAACAGGCTACCCCAGAGCCGGCTATGCTGTCAGCCACGTATTATGGCCTTGCTGATATATTCGTTGATTTCGGCGATCATCAGGCGGCACTGGATGCGTTTGCACAATCCTACCGCTATGATGCACAGGTCAACGACCGCCTCTATATGGGGCAAACTCAGATCCGAGTTGCAGAACAATATTTGCAACTGAATAAGCTGGATGCCGCAGAAAAGGCATTTGAGCAAGCCAAAACACTCAACGAGGAAATTAACCATAAGCGGAATCTTGGCTGGGCCATTGCAGGTTTGGGTCGCGTACAGTTAGCCAAAACAAACTATCCGCATGCGGCCAACTTAATTGGTCAAGGTCTGGCATTAATCAACCCCGACACTAGCCGAGCACTGTACCTGAACAATCTCGTCTGGTATGCCAGCGCATTGAGCCATCAAAGCCCCGACCAGGCCATAGAGCAACTGGCGCCTTATTTCACCGCCACCCCAACAGATACTATGGTTGAGGCAGCAAAAGTGTTAGCTTTTGCCCATCAGAAACAACAGAATTTTGAAGCAGCCCTGACCTATCAGACACATGCCACAGCACTGCTCAGACAACAAACTGAACAATCGAAACTGACCCGACTAGAAGCCAAAAAGCGCGATGCTGAACTCAATTTAGAGACGTTAAAAGTCAACCAGCTGCAAAGTGGACTGGATGAACAAAAACGCCAGAGCAAATTACAAAGTGTTGTCCTCGCAGCAGCCATCATCGTATTGCTGAACTTTTTCCTGATGTTTTACCTCTATCACCTGAAAAAGCGTAAAGTGATGGAAAAAGAAGCCACTGTACTGAATCAGGCACTGACACTCAAACAACAACTGCTTGCAGATGTATCACATGAACTACGAACGCCACTAACCGTACTTAAGCTCAATATTGAGGCGCTACAACACAATTTGATTACCGATCCGGACGCCACCTATCAGCTGATGCAAAGTCGCCTCTCAATGCTCAATACGCTTATCGCTGATATTTATGAATTGGCGCAGGCTGATACCCATAGCTTACAACTCGACTTGCAAGCCTGGCCGGCTCGAGTGTTATTTGATGAGTTACTCAGCGGTATCAAACCCTTAATAGAACAAGACGACTTAACGTTGACGACAGACAATCGCCTGACAGACACCGACCTCATTGTCTGCGACAGCAACCGGATGCATCAGATTTTCAATAATCTGGCACGCAACAGCTGTCATTACAGCAACAAACCGGGTCACGTAAACGTCACAATTACCAGACAAGAGGATCTGTTGGTGTGCCACTTTGACGACTCCAGCCCCGGTGTCAGCGATGAGGACTTGCCTCGTCTCACCGAGCGCCTTTACCGGTGCGATAAATCTCGCAGTCGTGACCTTGGTGGTTCTGGACTCGGGCTCTCCATCTGTCAGAAACTCTCTGAATTACATCAGGGAACGCTCTCTTTATCGCACAGTGAACTGGGCGGGCTAAGGGTAACGCTCACCCTTCCCCTGAACACCTAAATCAGCAAATTGATAGAACGCCTCATAGCTCATTGGTAGCTGGTCAACTTCCCTTTCGTACAGTTTTACTTTTGAGTAATTCATACTACCTTGAAAAACATCATAGTCAGAGTGCAATACGCACCTGACAAGGTGTTTATTCCATTTTTTCAATCGAACCAATTAATTTAACCCATTATACAAATGAATCGATGTGGCTGATAATGGCTCCATCGAAATCAAAGGAGACACACATTATGCTAAACAATATCGAAGGTCAGACAGTTCCTCAGGTTACTTTTCCGGTACGTGAAAACGACGAATGGAAGAACATCAGCACAGATGACTTATTCAAAGGTAAAACCGTCGTGGTTTTCTCATTACCAGGTGCGTTTACACCGACCTGTTCATCAACTCACTTGCCACGTTACAACGAGTTAGCTGGCGTGTTTAAACAAAATGGTGTTGATGACATCGTCTGTATTTCGGTTAACGATACCTTTGTGATGAACGCATGGGCCAAAGATCAGGAAGCCGAAAATGTTACGCTTATCCCGGATGGAAACGGTGAATTTTCTGAAGGCATGGGCATGCTGGTTGACAAAAAAGAGTTAGGCTTTGGCAAGCGCAGCTGGCGTTATTCTATGCTGGTCAAAGACGGTGTGATTGAAAAAATGTTCATTGAACCAGACGTACCAGGCGACCCGTTTGAAGTATCAGATGCAGATACTATGCTTGAGTACATAAATCCAGAGCAAGTAAAACCTGAGCCTGTCTCTATTATCACTAAGCCTGGATGTCCTTTCTGTGCCAAAGCAAAAGCACTGCTGGATGAAAAAGGCTTGGTTTATGAAGAGCTGGTATTAGGTCAGCAAGCGACACTGACTAGCCTTAAAGCGCTGTCTGGCCGCGAAACGGTCCCTCAGGTATTCATTGGCGGCAAGCACATTGGTGGCTCCGACGACTTAGCGGCGCACTTCGCTTAATGTCTGTGCAGGCTTAATTACAAGCCAATAAACACATCTGTAAAGGGGCGTTACAGCCCCTCAATACTCCCCCTTGCTCAGAGGTAAAACATGAAACAACTTGAAACTGACGTCGTCGTCATTGGTGCGGGCACAGCTGGGCTCAGCGCCTATCGTAATGCCAAACAATCTACTGATAATGTGTTAATGATCGAAGCCGGTGCATATGGCACTACTTGCGCACGTGTCGGCTGTATGCCCAGCAAGTTGTTGATTGCAGCAGCAGAAGCAGCCCACAGCGTCACTGAAGCGCCAAAATTCGGAGTCAATACCACGCCCCCCGACATCGATGGTAAAGCCGTGATGGCAAGGGTGCGCAGCGAGCGAGATCGGTTTGTTGGCTTTGTACTGGAAGCTGTGGATGAACTGCCCGAGCAAGACAGGATCAAAGGGTACGCGCGCTTTTTGGACGCAAATCGAGTTCAGATCGATGACCATACCATAATAACTGCAAAACGATTTGTGATTGCAACCGGCTCAAGACCCAATGTACCTGGATTCTTTCAAGCATTTGGCGATCGCCTTATTATTAACGACGATGTCTTCGACTGGCAGGACTTGCCAGAGTCAGTTGCGGTGTTTGGTCCCGGAGTGATAGGTCTTGAGCTGGGTCAGGCACTACATCGACTGGGCGTTAAGGTGAAGCTCTTTGGAGTAGGGGGTAACATTGGACCTCTCACAGATCCACAAATTCAGGATTATGCCAATACTGTGTTTGCAGAAGAGTTTTACGTTGACAGTGATGCCAAAGTGTCTGATATGAAGCAAGTTGGTGACAAAGCTCAGCTCACCTACATTGACCGTGATGGCAAACCGCAAACAGAGCAGTTTGATTATGTGCTGGCTGCAACGGGCAGGGTGCCAAATATCGACAAATTGGGCCTTGAAAATACCGGAATAGAATTGGATGAGCGCGGTGTGCCACTGGCTGATTCACATACAATGCAATGCGGTGAAAGCCATATCTTCATTGCCGGAGATGCCAGTAACCAGATCCCATTACTGCATGAAGCCGCCGATCAGGGCACCATTGCCGGTCAAAATGCCGGACGTTTTCCGGATGTGCGCAATGGCCTGCGACGTGCACCGATTGCTGCCGTATTTAGTGATCCGCAAATCGCCATGGTAGGAGAGAGTTTTAAACAACTGAACGAACGATATGGCAAATGTGGCTGCTTCGCAATCGGTGAAGTCAGTTTTGAAAACCAGGGCCGTAGCCGAGTCATGCTCAGGAATAAGGGCTATATGCACCTGTATGCAGAACAGGGCAGTGGTTTGTTTTTGGGTGCAGAATTCATCGGTCCTGCCGCCGAGCACATGGCGCACTTGCTCGCCTGGGCTGTACAAAATAAGATGACGGTACCTCAAATGCTAGACATGCCTTTCTACCACCCTGTCATAGAGGAAGGCTTGCGTACTGCACTGCGAAACCTTAACGCCAAACTTAAATTTGGTCCGGATATTGTCCAGCACTGCATGGAGTGTGGTCCGGGCGCATAACACATATCAGGCAATCCAGTCTTAACCTGACTGTAAGCTGCACACAAGTCGGCCGGTAAGGTTTAATTCTTATCGGCTTTGATGCTTTGCGCATGCCCTTAAATCGCATTCAGAGCCAAAGTGGTTACCCTATGAAATAAGCAGTGGTACCATGAGCACCTCTTTTGTTCCACCAATTATTCAACAAGGGGGCCACCCGTGATACAGAGAATTGATACCAAACAACGCATGAGTCGTATCGTAAAACACAACGGCACAATTTATTTATGTGGTCAGGTGTGTAAAGACGCAGAGCAAGGCATTAAAGAGCAAACCACCACCATGCTTGAAAAAGTCGATGAACTATTGCAACAGGCTGGAAGTGACCGTCAGCACATTCTATCTGCAACAATTTACATTAAAGACATGAAGTACTTTAGTGACATGAACGAGGTGTGGGACGCCTGGGTTCCTGAAGGCCATGCACCTGCGCGTGCCTGTGTGGAAGCCGCTATGGCGCGGGACGCTCTGTTAGTAGAAATTTCAGTGATTGCCGCCGAGATCAACCCCAGTTAAGGCAGCTGTGGTTTAGTGGCCACTGCATCACTATCCTGAAACGAAAAGCTTGGTCTGACTGAGCTTTTATACTGGCCACCTCCCATCAACCCCTGACACATTTAGTGTATGAAAAATACACAAAAATCACATCTAAGATTCATTATTAGTTCCTATATTTGATGCGACTTCATACGGAGTCGGAAATCATAATAAGGAAATATCATGAAAAAACTATCTCTATTAGCTGCATCAGCAGCACTTGTTTTATCTGCAAGCGCAAATGCCGCGCACTGGTGTGAAGCTTTTATTGAGCGTGTAGTACCAAACTCAATGGGCATTACAGTCTATTCAACCAGCGCTTATGACGGCCGTACACTAGATGTAATGTACAAAGATTACGACGACAGCAACTTCGGCGGCATCTATATGCGTGCTCTGGATGCGCAAAAATACCGCTACAAGGTTCGCCTTTACCCTGTAGAAGCAAAAGGGGAAGAAGATGGTGCGCGTTGTGACGATGGTGTCAAAGACTATCTGCGTACTATTTACCGCCCATAACACCTGATATAAAGGGCAGGCTTTGCTGAGCCTGCTTTTGTGACCCTGTGGCTATTCTGCCGCTACCTTAAACGCAGCATTGGTGCGTACATACAACAACACTTGCTGGTCCGCTGAAAAAGACATGTCTACAGGATGGTGGGCTGTCACAAAGCTGCCTGCGTGCAGTACCTGTCGAGCATTTTCCCGCTCAAAATTAAGCTCTCCCTGAATAACCACCGCCTTAAACTCGGTGCCTTCGTTCGACAACGTCATTTTCGTATTCGCAGGTAAGCGCAACAACACACCTGTCAAACCGCTTTTTTGCCACAGATTGGCCATTTCAATTCCTGTACCGTTCAGCTGAGTCGAAGTACCCTGATCCAGCCAGGTCAGGTTATTGTAATGAAGATTGAGGGGGCGCTCACCATTGTCGAACTGCTGAGTAGATGGCTTCACCAGATAGGGACCGCTGTCTATCTCCAGGTAAATCATGTTGGCTGGCGCTTTGGCTGAAGTAATGTGATCTTCACCTGCAGGCTGGGTCCAGAAAGAACCCGATGGCATCCACATGGCTTTTGCTGTGGGGTCGTCGTTATGTAATGAGCCTTCTATCACGATGCCACGGTAAGACACATTGTGAATATGTGGTGGCGATGAGAAGCCCGGCTCAAACCTGACCAGCATTCCGGTAGCACCAGAGCCTGTTCTGTCACCCCATAGGTTTGCCGCTTTTGGGCTTTTGTCACCCCGTGCAGGATTAAGGTAACCCCATTCTATTTGCTCAGTGCTGACCACCTTAACCTTGTCTGCAGTGGTGTGTGCATCAGTAGCCAACACAGCAACTGGAATAAACAGGGTCCCAGCCAACAGGCTGTTGAGTGTATTGAGTTTTACCACGGTTATCGGCCTCCCAGAGCAATCGCAGATTTAATAAGCAACGCGTGTCATAGTAGACTCTATTGAACAGACAATAAATTGGCTAAAGATTGAAAGATTATCAATAAAACAATGATAATCAAGTTTAGTAATGCACTTTAACCCCTTTCTATACTGGCCAACGTTATAAATTTGCTAAAGTCATCAGATACACCAATACAAGGACTCAATATGTTACTCAGAGGCGTGCTGTTACTGCTCACCTGCTTAACCTGGGCTACTCAGGCATTAGAGGTCGAGGATATTCGCTTTCATACACAAAAAAATACCCTCCAACAAATTCTGATCCAATTTGACCAGGATATTGCTCAAGCGGGACAAGTACCTAGCCACGCACAACTGACGCATATCACACTCACTGATCAATACAAGCAGCAGTGCCGCTGGCGTTATGTGACATTCAATAAGCTCAGTTGTGATATACACACAGAAACAAGCGCCTACAAACCAGTGAAAGTGCGTGTTGAAGCTGGGTTTCCTGGTCTGCATTCTCAGTTACAAAATGACCGAACAGCAAAGTGGCACAGTGCTAACTGGCCCATTTACATAGAAGAGCGCGAAGAAACGCAGCTTCAGCTGGTTTACTCTGCTGACACAGAAACAGACAAGCACGTTGTATGGGATATCACGCATTCGCTGACCTTTAAGCTTAATGATCAAACGATTGTTCCAACAGCGCGACATTATGAGATAGCCGACTCAAGACAAATCTATCGGCTCACAATTGACTTTGCTGAGCCGATAGATAACGGCAATCTGGAGGTTGCATTGCCCGCCGGTTTTCAGCCTACACAAGCACACGTTGCATTGCCGGCCTCGCAGCTAATTCTCTCCCCTGAGCAACGCCCAGAGCCAGAGGTTGAGGCCGAGTTTAAGGGACTCTTTTGTGTAAAGCCTTTCGCTCGAGGGCCATATTGGCAAAACGCTTTTAAAGCGCTCCCCCCTGAAGAGGCAGGCTCCTGTGCCCCAGAAGCACTGGCATTGGGCTTTACCCACAGGGTAGAGAAGTTTTGGCTCATGGAGTCTGTCATATCAGCATCGATTGCCACGCAACCTGTGATAATCAAAGGCAACGCGCGTGAAAACCACGAAAGTGACCTGTACTATTATCCCATCGCACTCAAAGGGGAAACGGACTACCAACTGGATCTCAGCACACTGCGTTCAGATTCAACGGGGCATCCGTTTAAAAAAGCAGGTTTGCTGACGCTGAGTACAGGGCCCAGTAGCCCTTACTGGCATATCAGCGAGCAATCAGGCAGTGCCTATCGGGCACGTACCCCCGCAGCACTGTCTCTGAGCACACGTAATACAGCAGATCTCTCAATTCAATTTTATCCCGTATTCGAGCTGGCGCAGCTGCATCACTGGCTACAGACAAAAGATAAATCAGAACTTTTGATGCCATTGCCGGATATGCCGCGTCATATGGATAACCGAATACATCAGACTAACTTGCCTGTCAGTGGCCATCTGAAAGACCGAAGTGGCATACTATTTTACGATCTGCAAGGCCCGGGTTCGTCCTCTGTTTATGACAATCAGGTAACAATGCGCCAGCTGCAGCAAACGCTGACCGCATCTGACTTTAACCTGTCTGTCCATCATGGCTCCGGTATTACCCTTTACAACACAGAATTTGATACCGACAAGACCATCGCTGATGTCGATATTTACCTTGCCTGTGCGTCTTTTAGCGCGCCCAAATATCTTGGCCAAAGTAATCAGCAGGGATTGCTTACGCTGTCCCCTGAGCAATGGCAGTCTTTACACCCACAAAACAATGCTGACTGTTGGTTATGGGCCAGCAAAGACACCACCCACGCCATGATGGCGCTCACGCCCCAATCTGCTGCGGCAATCAGTGGCGAGCTGCTTAAAAGCCAACCCATTTATCAGCCCAATTCAGCCATCGACTTGAGTGTCGTTTTGTATCGTCACACCAGCGACGGCCTGCAACCTGTGCTCGACAATATCGAACTCACACTGCAAAGAAGAGGCTCCGAACACAAAGCTCGCCTGGCACAACAGTCAGTGTCTGAGTTTGGGCTAAGACAATTTCACCTCCCCGAAGGCGTTGATAAGCAGGGCAGATATCATGTGCATGCCAAAGTATCGGGGACATCTCACTTTTTGGGTTCAATCTATGTCTCTGAGTTTATTCCACCTGAGATAGAGTTTACCTGGCAACACCCTGACACAGCATATAAAGATCGGCC
This sequence comes from Pseudoalteromonas sp. R3, assembly GCF_004014715.1. Classification (NCBI taxonomy): domain Bacteria; kingdom Pseudomonadati; phylum Pseudomonadota; class Gammaproteobacteria; order Alteromonadales; family Pseudoalteromonadaceae; genus Pseudoalteromonas; species Pseudoalteromonas sp. R3. The sequence goes on along the minus strand of NZ_CP034834.1, from coordinate 691,077 downwards.
ACTGAACCTCTCTGTGAGTGGCAAAACCATGAATGGATTTGATGCAGACAACCTCAGCGGTGAGCTAAAATACCAGTTTATTCGCTTTGGTTATTCGGATCTGCCCAGTGGCTGGCCACAGGAGTATGACTTTAGCAGCAGAAGAGAAAAGCCTGCGAGCCAGCGCAATAACGCCATTCCTCTAAGCACAAATGGCAAGCTGTCTTCAGCTACTTTCACGCCAACTGAGACTTTGCCACTGGTAAAACTGGCTCTGTCTGGCAGAGTGGTCTCCGAGCAAGGCGAAGTACAATTTTTCAATCAGCAACTGACCTACTTATCCCGTGAGCACTATATTGGTGTCCGGGAACAAGACGGACAAGTGCATATCATAGCTGTCGACCACTCAGGTAATCCGGTGTCTGTGCCGGCCTCCGTTCATATGGAAGTTTCAACCACGGAACAGGGCCAACAACGCAAGGAACAGGTGTTACTTTGTGAGATCCAGACACCCGCAACCTGCGCTCTGCCCGACAACGAGTCAGACTTTTTTTATCTGGATATCCGCAGCGGGAAGCAGGATTACTTGTGGATGCGCAACGTTTTTCGCAGTGACTCTTCACCAGATGAAAGCGAACCGGCAGCACAATTCGGCTTAACGGGTAAAAAACAGATAACGGCCCAAGCGGAATACACCTTCTCTGTAAACGCCCTCAGAAACGGCGAAATACTGGCTTTTATCACTGCCGGAGAGCATCAGTCGCTACACACCTTTACAGTAAAAAAGGGAAGCAACGACTTAACTTTGCAGGTACCGCCCAGCTGGCTACCCGGCTTTCGGATAACAGCCGTCATGCCTTACTCGGACCACCATCGAGAAGTGCTACATCAACAGTGGCTGAGTGACGCCAGCGCTGCACAGCTCGAATGGCAAGCCCAGCCTCATTTTTCACGGGCGACTTCTTCGCCTGCTTTGCCAACCAAACCCGACATGCGCGGCCAGTTTGCCAGCCTTTCCGTTGAGGTGCGACCCGCTAACGCTTTGTCAATCAGGGTAGAGCACCCAGAAACAGTGGCAGCCAATGGTCAGCTGGATATCAAGGTATCCAGCGATCAGGACGCGGATATTCAGCTCTGGCTGGTCAATGATGCATTGTTTAATATTGCCAGTGCACAGGCAGGCGAGATACATCTCAATCGATTGTTTAACCGTGAAGGGTATCAGCAAAGCCTTATCAGTGACTATAACCTGAGTGACAGACTGGTCGCATCGCAGTTTATCCAACAGCTGGATGAGCAGCTTTTTAAAGCTCAATATGAAGCAATGATGGCAACCGGATCAAGAATCGCCCCACCAGATACATTGTCTCAGGCTTTGGCAAATACCATCTGGCAACCGGTCATCCCCCTTAAAGCTAACCAGACAAAAACGGTCTCACTGCAACTGCCCCAGTTACTTGGGCGCTGGCGTGTGTTTGCCGTGGCCCTGAATACTCAGAGCACACAGACGTATACAAACACCATCACCAGTCATGCGGGGCTGGAATATCACCTAACTCATGCAGCACATTTTATCCAGGGTGACAAAGCCATAGTCACCATTCGGGCAGAAAACCGGCTGGGAAAACCATTAGAGGATAAAGTGCGGCTCACACTCAACGGTAAGACACTCGCAGAGCACACCATTGAGGTGCAAGAGCAGGAGCCACAGTTGCTTGATGTCACACTCCCTGAGCTGCCACCGGGTGAATACATATTGCAGCTGCACAGCGAACGAATGGCATTCCCGCGACTTTCGGAGTTTAGGGTCAGCGATAGTAGCCGTATTGTGCAGCAGTCATGGCTGTTAGACCCTGCCCGCCAAAACACCGTAACACTGGCAGAGGGTGTACAGGTCGAATCAGCTGAAGCGCACTCCATTGAGCAGCTCGCTCCCAATTGGTCTGCACTACAGCAACACCATCAGCATTATCCTCATCAATGTTGGGAGCAAACGCTTTCCAGAGCATTAAGCTACAGTGTAAACCCCCTTGCCAGTGAACTTTGGCCAGAGGGAAAGCAGGCCCTGCAACAGATGCTCACCAAGGGCGCAACTGAGAACTCAAGCTGGCAATTTGGTACGGGATACGCTTACTACCCGCACGCCTACCCAGACCCAATGTTGAGCGCCTATACGCTGCTCGTAAGTCAATGGCTCAATAACAGTCCCCTGAGTCTGACTATCGATAAAACAATACCAGAAGCCATAAGCCAGGACGTGCTTGAGGCATTACATATAGCAGAGCACCAACGGCGAGCATTTGACGATGACAGTGCCGACTGGCAGTGGTGGGCGCTGGCGCAAAGCCGACAGGTGACACTTGAGCAGGTACTCTCCTGGCGACACACCTTCGGTGTAACGGGCACTCGTAGTAATCTGTTACAACTATTGGCAATGAAAGCGCTCGGACACGAGCAGCCTGAACTGGAGCGTGCACTCACCCGGGTTCTCGACACCGGCTTTGAGGATCAAACCCTCAGTGCGCTGCCAGGTCCGTTGGAGCAATGTCTTGCTCTGCTGCTCACTGAGCGTGAGGCATTGAAAGCACAACTCAGCAAACTGGCCATCAGTCGTCAACACCGCCAGGGACATTTTGGCAATACGCTGAATGATGGGATCTGTGCGCTGGCCCTGCAAGATCACCAGCATAACGCAGCGGCCCCCGTATCATTGACAGCATCACCTGATGCTCAGAGCAACGAATATAAAATAAAGACACCTTTGGCAGAGCCCTACTGGTTAACAGTACAAACCCGTCAGCCTCTTTCATTGTCCAAGACGCAGAGTAATGGCCTGGATGTGACTCGACGTTATCACACATACAGCAATGACAAATGGCAGCCCATTGCAGGTCAGGCAATTAAGCCTGGCTACCTGATCAAAGTCACATTGGAGGTCTTTTCGGCTGATAAGCGAGCACATGTACTGTTGACCGATACACTGCCAGGCGGGCTGCGATTGCTCAATCCGCAACACAGCCATACTCAGTATAAAAACTGGTTGAAGGCGGACTCCCTGGATACCAGTCTGCTTATGCAACAGACATCACAAGGGGCACAACAAGTGCTCTGGCATCAGGCATATCTCAGCGCCGGGACAACAACATTTGAATATCTGGCACAGGCACAGGCCGGTGGCAACTATCTGGCGCCACCCGCCAGCGTTGAAATGATGTATCAACCAGAGATAGCCGGAGACAGCAATGCACAGGAAGTGCTTATAAGCACGCGACCCTGAGCATGACTCCATCAAAACAAGCCAGATCGATAAAGTGACAGACCTAAAATTCACTGGCTTGCTTTGCCTCAGTTATATATTTCCAGTATTATGGAATTATATAACTGAGGAGTACACTATGGACCTGGCATCTGCGGCAGATAAACTCGCCGAACTGGGGCACACAACCCGATTGAGCATTTTCCGATATTTGGTGAAAGGTGGCACACAGGGCGTCCCTGTTGGAGAAATACAGGCAGCATTGAATGTACCTGGCTCTACCTTGTCACACCATATAAATCGCCTGGTTAAAGTAGGGCTGGTTAAGCAACGCCGAGAAAGCCGGACGCTTTATTGCGTGCCTCAATATGACGCTCTGATTGGGTTAATCGGATTTTTGCAAGAGGAGTGCTGCGCCAATCAGGCCGATGAACCCGGCTGTGATGATGTGTTATCGCGCGACTGTGATACTCCCTGCGATAACACATAAATCGACGCAACCTAAGAACAACAAGCGCCAGACTGAGCTTCAGGTGCGCCGGGAAATCTCAACTGAACGCGTCTGGCCGCGGCTTCATTACCAGCCAAGGATTCAACAATAGAGCGGACCTGCTCATAACCGGTCAGCATCAGGAAGGTAGGAGCACGTCCGTAAGACTTCATACCTGCAATGTAAAAGTGCGCATCATTATGGGACAGTTCATCGACACCATGGGCACGCACCGATCCGCAGCTGTGCAGGTTTGGGTCAATCAAAGGCGCAAGCTGTGACGGCGCTTCGACAATCTGATCCAGATCCAGTCTTAACTCTCGCAACATATCCAGATCAGGCCTGAAGCCAGTGGCAACGATGATGTGATCTGCCTGTATCTCAGCCTGGGTGCCAGCCACCAAAGAATCGATCTCCAGTCCATGGTCAGAACGCGTGATTTGTCTGATCTCTAACTGAGGAAGCAGTTTTAGTGCACCGCGCTCAATCGCTTGTTTTGCTGCCAGCCCCAGCTGCTTGCGAGCCGGCACTTTATCGTTAATACCTCTGCCCAGTAATTTATCTATGTTGTTTTTTCGCATTCCCCAGATCACCTCAGTGTCCGGTTCAGCGGTTTGCAGTTTCAGTAAGTCCAGCGCAATATTCATTGCAGAGTGACCCGCACCTACGACCAATGTTCGCTTATTCATAAAGTCGCCTCGCTGCGCACCCAGAATATCAGGAATGCCATAATGCACTCTGTCCAGATTTGCCAGCTCACCCGGCACAGGCAGGCCATCTAACCCCAATGGATTAGGTGTTGACCAGGTGCCGGAAGCATCAATCACAGCGTCGCTATGCAGCACCTGAATTCCCTGTCCATTGCGACAATGCACTGCGAAACGAGCACGGTCGCGACCTTGTGTTGTGTGCTTACTGCTCCCCTCTTTCGACACTCCGAAAACCTCTGTGTTATAAAGGATCCCTTCAGCAAGCTCAGGCAGCTGCGACGCAGGTTGCAAGTACTGCTCAACCACCTCCTGACCAGTTGGGATAGCATTAAGATCGATGCCTGGCCAGCCATGTCGATTAAGCAAGCTAACAACGGCGTCGTCAATCATATAGGACCAGGGCGTAAACAAACTCACATGACCCCACTGGCGTATTGCCTCTCCGGCAGAGTTACCTTTTTCAATGATGGTGGGGCGTATGCCTTTTTCGACCAGTCTCGCTGCAGCGGCCAGCCCGACAGGTCCGGCACCAATAATAATGACGTCTTTGATTGGTTTCATATCAGATTACCTCTTGATTGAATGTGTCCAAGTCTCGCTGTCGTTCAGGCTCACAGCGCAAAAAGGACATGCCATAATTTAAAAAATAAGCGTGTACAGATATCCCGCAGTGATCGCCATCCCAAGCACGACACTCAGAAAAGCCAGGATCATCTGTGTTCTGAAGATGGATTTAAGCAGAATGACTTCGGTCAGGCTGGCACCCGCACTGCCAATGATCAGTGCCATAACCGAGCCCAGTGCCATGCCTTTTTGCACTAAACCGGCACTCAGGGGGATCACTGCCGAAGCACGAATGTAAAGGGGGATACCAATCACGGCCGCAAGGGGGATTGCGTACCATTTATTCTCACCGGCATACTCAACGATGAGCTCCGTCGGCACAAAACCGTAAATGAATGACCCTATGGTGATACCAAGCAACAGATAAGGCAGGGTAGTGCGAAAGTCTTTCCAGGTGGCGTGCCAGATCCGCAACCAGCGATTTTCTGCAGGCATAGCTGCCTCATTCGAGTTTTGCACTGCACAACCGCGCTTCTGGTTAACGGACGTTTGTGAGTCAGCAGGGACGTCTGTACAGCCCGGTTTGTCTGCCTGATTAGCACTACAAGCAGATTGGCTGACCGCAGCCTGATAGGCTTCGTCCCGCACATAACGTTCAAACCCCAGCCGCTCCAGTGCATAGCCAGACACCACAGACGTGACAAGTGCAATGACAAAATAAAATAGCGCCACATCGAGGCCGAATGTCACTATCAATAACCCGATAACAATGGGGTTTAACAACGGGCTGGAAAATAAGAACACGGTAACCGGCCCAAACCCGGCGCGTGCCTGCAACAGGCCTTTGAGAAAGGGTATCGTTGAACAGGAACAAAACGGCGTTATGGCGCCCAGCAGCGCAGCAATCATATAACCTTTGCCTTTACGTGCACTCAGGTTTTCCCGGACCTTTTCTGGTGTGATGTATTCCTGCAGCACACCCACTAAATAACTCACTACAAGAAACAATACAGTTAATTCCGCAGCGAGGAACACAAACATATCGGCCGCTTCTTCAAGCATGACCTGCATTTCTGGTGACATAAGTCTCTCCCGATCTAAACTCACATTTCTAGTATTATAGAAATATAAATTCAGATCAATAGTTATTTCTATAAATATAGAAATATGGGATTTAAAACCAGTCTTGCCCTATGCGCGTCATATCTCCTGCGCTTTTAACCAGGCCATAAATACCTTCAGGCGGGTTATCCGAGCCGAGTTGGGATCATAAACCAGATAACGTTTTACCGAGTTGGGGTGGGGCAGTTTAAATGGGATCACCAGCTCGCCACTATCGAGTTGACGCTGAAACAGATAAGGCACTGCCAGCGTGACACCGTGGCCATTCGCGACGGCACTGAGTGCCATATCTGTAGAGTTCACATAGGTCCAGTGCGGATGTTCAGCATAGCCTGGCACGCTATGTGCTTCAAACCACTGGGGCCAGTCATAAGCACCAGACTGCTCTAAGGCGACCAGCCAGGTCGACAGCAAATCGGCAGGCGCCGCTAGTGGCAATGATTCAGCAAGCTGAGCGGAGCACACAGGCAAAACAGGTGATGCGCCAAAGTATTCACACGCTAACGTCGTCGGAGTGTGCTTTTCTACTTCAGTGCCAAACCGGATCGCCAGATCAATGCGGGCGTGTTGTAAATCTTCAAAGCTGGCGGATGAGTGCAGACGAATGCGGATCTGCGGATACAAACTCGCGAATTCCTGCAATCTGGGCATCAGCCACAGGGTATTAAATGCCTGGGTAGAACTGATGCAAAGTTCGCCCGCCAACTCTTCCTGACGTAAACGATTTATACCCTGACCGATCATCGTTAAGGCAGGTGCAATATGTTCGTGCAAAGTTTCACCCGCCTGTGTGAGCTGCATGTGTCGGCCGGTCCTGACAAACAGCCGCTGTGCCAACTGCTGCTCCAGCAGGCGCATTTGCTGGCTGACCGCCGCCTGAGAGATGCACAGTTCAGCAGCTGCCAGACTGTAGCTTTGGTGTCTTGCCGCACACTCAAACGTCACAAGCAAATTCATATTTTTAAACACGATAGGGACGCTGCCGGGTTTCTGAAAAACCCTATTATAAGCTCTGCTTATAATACAAGTCGATTTTTATCGTTGGTCTTTTATTTCTCGCAAACGCACTATGTTGCAAACCAAAACGTTGCCAACAAAAACAAACACCTGGAAAAGCGAGACGATATGCAACACTTCACACAACTACATCAACAAACAACCCCTCTTTTACTGGCGAATGTCTGGGATGCTGCCAGTGCCAAAGCGGCACAACACGTCGGATATCAGGCCATAGGTACCTCCAGTGCCGCCGTCGCCAGTGTGCTGGGCTACGAGGACGGTGAACAGCTCCCTTTCGACGAGCTGCGCTTTATGGTCAGCCGTATCGCCAGTGCCACCAGCTTGCCACTGAGTGTTGATATTGAAGCGGGCTACAGCCGTGACCCACAACAAATTGCAAAACATATTCAGCAACTTGCACAGCTGGGCGTAGTGGGGGTTAACCTTGAAGACAGCCTGGTTGGCTCAACTCGTACATTAGCCCATGCCGGTGAGTTTGCTGAGTGTTTAGCGTCTGTACGCGGCCATTTAATCACTCAGCAGACAGACATTTTTATCAATGTGCGCTGTGACGCCTTTTTGCTGGGTCTGGAAAACGCACGCAAGGAAGCATTACATCGGGCTCAACAATACCAGCAGGCTGGGGCTGATGGTTTGTTCTTGCCCTGCATTGTCAAGCCAGCAGATATTCAGGCCATCACACATGCGTGTGCACTGCCGCTAAATGTGATGGCGATGCCTGATTTACCCGACATCGACACCCTGGCCGGGCTAGGCGTTAAACGGATCAGTATGGGCAACTTCGCCTTTGAGGGCATGCACACTCACCTGAACACTGCGCTTGAACAGGTCCGCTCACAGGGCAACTGTGCGCCCTTGTTCAGCTGATCCGTCAAAGCGGATACGCTCCGGCCAATGCTCGGCCCAGGTATGGGTTGGCGTTTCTTGTTGCACTGCTAAAGCCGCAACCAAAAAATCCAGAAAAACCCGTACTCTGGCAGGCAGGTATTCACGTTTGGGGTAAATCGCAAATACCCCGCCCTCTGGCAAAGGCGCTCTGAACGCAGGGTAGAGTGACACCAACGCCCCAGTTTCCAGACCTGCTTTAGCCAAAAAGTGCGGTAACTGAGCAAGTCCCAGACCATCGGCACATAATTGTGCCATGGCCTCGCCATCATCGGTAATATGGGTACGACGCAGGTCGCAGAGCTGATAATTTCCCTGCTCATCTGGCAGAAAAATCGGTTGTAGCTGCTGTGTTTCTTTGATCTTAAAGCCTATCCAGGCATGATTGTCAAAATCGCCTCGACTGCCTGGCGTGCCATGCTGTTCAAGATAATACGGTGAAGCACATACTAAAAAATCCATCGGACTCAGACAGCGAGCCACCAGACGACTATCTTTGATAAACCCTGTACGTAACGCCACATCAATGTCTTGCTCGATAATATCCACATGCATATCGTCTAGAGATAACTCCAGTGTGATCTCGGGATAACGCTGACAAAACGCTTTAAGTAACGGGCGCAGGTAAAGGTGACCATAGCACACGGCGGAATTCACCCGCAACCGTCCTCTGGGTGCGTCATTGAGTTGTCTGAGCTCATCTTCACAGCTGGACAGGGCCTGAATGCTCGAACGTACGGTGTGTGCATAATGCCGCCCGGCAGCGGTGATCTTCAATTGCCGGGTGGAGCGCTGAAATAAAGTTACCCCCAGCTCAGCTTCGAGGCGACTTACGGCTTTACTGATGGTAGAAGGATCTGTATTACAGACACGCGCTGCAGCCGCAAAGCTTTGTTCCTCACAGGTTGCCAGAAACAGTGTCAGTGATCTCAGTTTATCCATGATAGTCAGTCCTGTGAATTGGGTAAACAGCGTCGATATTTGCACTATATCAGCAATTATTCATGAATAGTATTCACGACTCAATGGCAAAATCGCTGGTTTTTCCACCTCTCTGAATCTCTTAGAGTAATGACAAAGTGACTCAGGAGGCGACACACTATGTTACAGCACACTGCAAACCATGCAGAAAACTCAGGGATCCGTTATTTTTGCCTGGCATTCGTTGCCATGGCCGGACTGGCCTATCTCAACTTTTTACCCGCCGTTGTGGATGCACTGGCAGGCGGGATTGGTTTTTCCGCACAGCATGCCGGTACTCTGGTGGCCAGTAATGGGTATGGCGCATTACTAGGCAGTATTTGCGCCATTTTTGTGGTTCGATATATTGCCTGGAAACCCGCTCTACTGTTCACCTTCATCGCATTAGGCGCTATGGAGCTTAGTACATCAGCATGGAGCACTTACACAGGTTTGCTGACTTGGAGATTTATCGCCGGGGTACTGGGTGGCTTTAGTGTCGGTATTTCATTTGCCATTCTCGCGCGTTTAACGAACCCGGACAGAGCCTTCGGCACCTTGCTGTTTATTCAGTTCAGTATCGGCTCTATGGTGATCTATGCCGTACCGGCACTTGAGCGCCTGCTCGGTGACTACGCCGTGTTTTATATCATGGCTGCGCTGGTGTTTATTGCATTGCTCTTTTTGCCCTTGCTGCCAGCCTTGCCAGCGGTACATAGCCCAAAACAGCATTCAAAACGTCTGCATTTAACAGCTAAAAGCGCCCGGTTACTGCTGGCGATGCTGCTCTATCTGGTCGCGGCCAGCGGGATCTGGGCGTTTGCGGGCCAGATGGGTCTAAGTGCAGGCCAGTCTCAAACTCAGATCAGCCAGATCATTGCGCTGACCGGTTTACTGGGGCTGGCAGGCGCGTTACTCCCCATTCTGAAATCAGGTCAGGCACACCGCACACTGTATTTATGTAGCAGCATTTTGCTCTCTTTCATGACTGCCTTGCTGCTCATTTACGCGCATTTTAACCTTGTCTACATGCTGGCGCTGGCACTGTTGTTTTTTTCCTGGCCCGCCGTACATGCCTACCTGCTCGCCCTCATCGCAGAGCAGGATAGTTCAGGACAGCTTTCATCCGTCGCAGCCGTGGTATCCAGCATAGGCGTGGCATCTGGCCCACTCCTTGGTGCAGCACTGCTAAACAATGATATCTATACCCTTATGTTGTGCACCTTTGCAGCCCTGTTTACCCTTTGCCTGCTCTTGCTACAACGCCCGCTAAAAACCCCTGCACAGCGTCACTCGCAGTTAAGTGCACCCTCTGACCAGGCTTACCAAACCACCAGGAGTATCCGATGATCAAATACCTACTGAACAAAATGCTCATTTCTATGCAAAAAAAGTATGACTACGACGTCACGTATATGCAGGACATTCTGTCCGCGGATCTGAGCGCCTTTTTTAAATACCTGAAATTTCAGTCCATGGCGGGTTATCGCGGGGGACTGCCTGTGGCACCATTATATGCCGCCAGGTTACGCGCCATATTGTGGGACGACTGTGGCCCCTGCACTCAGCTACTGGTCAATATGGCACTGGAAGCAGGTGTGCCTGCGGCTCAGGTCAGTGCAATCGTCAACAAGGACCTTACTGCATTACCTGATGAACTCGCTCAGATAGTGGAATTTACCGATCTGGTGTTAGCCCATGACCCCAGTGCCGATGACATTCGCCCGCATGTTCGTGCCATGTGGGGAGAGAAGGGGCTGATTGCGATCGCGTTTAGTATCAGCTCCTGTCGTGTCTATCCGGCCCTTAAATATACTTTGGGATACGGTAAAGCTTGCAGTCGTGTGGTCGTGAATGAGCAAATGCTGACGCCGTCTGACAAAAGCAGTTCAGTAACAGGGTAACGTTATGCGCAATCAAGTCATCACATCCGTCGCCGTTTTTCTTGGACTGGCGGCGCTGGCTAATGGCGTGTTTATGCTGCTTTACCCGCAACAGTGGTACTGGAGTGTGCCCGGCGTGCCTGACAGGGGGTTTTATAACCAGCACTTTATACGTGATATCGGTATGCTCTATATCCTGATTGGAGGGGCATTCAGCTATGGTGCTTTTTATGCCCGTTATCGGTTGCAAGTATGGCTGTTCCCAGCTCTTTGGTTAACCTGCCACGCCCTGTTTCATTTTTGGGAAGTACTGGTCGGGATCTGCGGGCCAATTTTTCTGTTAATTGATTTTGCGGGCGTTACCTTACCTGCGTTATTGGGATTGGGATTGTGCTGGCAGGCAAAAAAGGCAGATGCAGATGGGTAACAGAAACGCATTAATATTAACCCTGTTTACAGGTTTAGGTCTGGGCCTAGTCTTACCCACCACCCCACCGTCCCAGCCAGCCCTAGTACAGAGCCTGGTGCAGAAAACCGAACGCAGCCTGAAGCCATTTGAACTGCAAAGCGCAGGAGGTGTGTTTAATAACCGCTCATTACATGGACAGTGGACATTGATCATGTTTGGATTCACACATTGTCCGGATATTTGCCCGACAACTCTCTCTCGACTGGCAGTACTTGAAACTCATATGTCGAGGTTATCAAACCACCAGACGCTGGCGTACCTGTTTGTCTCGGTCGACCCAGAGCGCGATTCGATAGCCATGCTCGACATGTATGTACGCCAATTTAGCCCATCATTTTTCAGTGTTACCGGTCACCCGGAGCAGCTCAAGTCATTGGCGAATATCCTAGGCGCACAATTTCAGGTTGACCCTAAACCAGGCAATTATCAGGTTGCCCATTCCACTTTACTTTACCTTACGGGTCCGCAGGGAAAATTGCGTGCGCGTTTTAATATTGATCACAACCTAGCAGAGCTGGCGAATCAATTACACAACGAAATAAGCCGGGCAGAAAGTGTAAAGGGGATTTACACAGAGAGGAGTAGGGTTGATAGCCCACGATAAGAAAAGAAAAAGGCAGCCATTGGCTGCCTTTTTTCGCGATTAGCTCGCTTTCTTGATCGCTTTTTTCAGCTTTTTGATTTTCGCTTCATGTTTTGCAATCTTACCAGTACGTTTCTGTACTTCTTTCTTTAGCTTTTTAACATCAACTTTCTTAGCCATCCTGATCTCCTTTGACCGGTTTCTCTTGCTCTGGCTTGTGCTTTTTCACAAACCGCTTAATAAACTTTCTAATCTCGCGGGAAGAGGAGGTATCCAGCTCGTTGCACAAGGCAACAAACTCATCTCTTTGCGCTTTATTGATACGCACAATTAGTTGTGCATCTTTGTTGTTAGCCATGCTCTGCTTCCTGCACCGGAGGCCTGTCTCTCAGCCTCTATTATGTATATACAACGTATATACATAATAAATACATGTCAACCCGCTTAAGCAAATTTTGTCATCACACCACCCTGAACAACTATTACAAAGTGGCTATATACGTCCTCTATATGTCCAAAACCGATCTCTTTGTGTGCAATGAAAACCACTAAACTACACACAGAACACACCATTAATACATAAACAGGACAATACACCATGAATAAAGCTTTACTAGTAATAGATACCCAGGACTCGTTCTACCACACTCCTTATTGGTCCGTTCGCGATGTCGCTGACTTCCAGCATAACCTGACTCAGCTGATAGCTGCATTTCAGTGCAATCAACACAAAGTGATCAAAATTCTTCATAGTCGTGACGACGTGCCAGACAGCCCTTTCAATCCTGCCTCTGGGTTTGTTAAGCCCATGGCATTTTTGGATATGCAATTTGATAAAACCTTTCATAAATCAGTACACAACGCTTTTACCGATACAGGGCTTGCTATGTGGTTGAAAAGAAATAACATAGGCTGTGTCGCTATCTCAGGCATTCGCACGGAGCAGTGCTGTGAAACTACCGCCCGTGTTGCAAGCGACCTGGGTTTTCAGGTCGAGTTTGTCACCGATGCAACCCTAACATTTGATATGCAACATCAGCCAAGCGGTCAGCACTTTAGTGCCGATGAAATCAAGGTCCGTACTGAACTGGTATTGGCTGAGCGTTTTGCCACAATCTGCAAAACGCAGGACTTTGTGGCCTAAGAATAAGGAGAAAAAATGCCAGCACCGCAGCACTTTTACTTTGTCCTGTTACAACACACCCTACCACTCGATTTGGCAGGACCATTGCAGGTGCTACTGGAAGCCAGGCGTGCAGGGCAGCCAATTGAGATACATTATGTCAGTGCCGAGCGTGAACAAATAATGGATGGCGGGCTGATGCTACATCAGCTTAGCCCTTTACCCGGCCAACTGAATGCCAATAATGTGGTCATCTTACCCGGCTGTAACGACTCGTTTGCTACCTATGACAGCCCGGCAGGTCTAGTTACTCAGCAATGGTTGGAAGAGCAGGCCAGATATGACCCCTATATTTTAACTATCTGCTCAGGTGCAGTACTGGCAGCAAAAGCAGGGCTAATCAATAACAAAGCCTGTACCACACACTTTGCGCTCATTGAGCGCTTCCGTCAGACATTCAGAGCCTGTAAAGTGGCCGATAATCGTATCTTTGTACAGGACGGCAAACTATTCAGTAGCGCGGGTATTAGTTCAGGCATAGATATGACACTGCACTTTGTATCATTGCAGTTTGGCGAGTATGTTGCCGCCCAGGTTGCCAAAGAAATGTTGGTGTACTTTCGCCGTAACGGGCAAGATCCTCAGCTCAGTCCCTGGCTGCAACATCGCAACCATATGCACCGGGCTTTACATCAGGTCCAGGATTTGATCTGCAGTGAGGTGGGATGCTCGCATAGCCTGCAAACTTTAGCAAACTCAGCTCACCTCTCAGTACGCCAGCTTAGTCGTCTTTTTAAACAAACACTTGGGATCACACCGGGTGAGTATGTCAGCAGCATTAAAGTAGCACATGCCAAGGCGTTATTGTCCAGGAGTAATATTCAGATAGAGGCCATCGCTGAGGCCTGCGGATACAGCAGTGCTCGTCACTTTCGACGGATCTGGAATCAATACGAATCCCTGTCTCCTTCGCAATACCGCCAGGCTCACCAGCATTAAGAATTGCACTGGCCTTAGTGCACTTTACGCTTTAAACTCCGTGTTTTCAGATAACTACAAATAACAAAATGGCCGTTTTAGAAATCCTAACCGCACCCGACCCAAGACTGCAGGTAAAAGCAAAACCAGTCAGTGATATCACATCAGTACAACCGCTCATCGACGATATGCTCGATACTTTATATGCAACCAGCAATGGAATTGGTCTGGCTGCAACTCAGGTTGGCCGGAATGAAGCAATTGTGATCATCGACTTATCAGAAGAACGAAATGATCCACTAATCCTCATAAATCCGGAAGTGGTCAGCGGCAGCAACAAAGCTATGGGTGAAGAGGGGTGTCTGTCAGTACCTGACTACTTTGCCAAAGTAGAACGCTATACAGAGGTTACTGTAAAGGGGCTTGACCGTACCGGAAAACCCATCACAGTACACAGCGATGAATTTCTGGCCATTGTCATGCAACATGAAATAGATCATTTGTCGGGCAACCTGTTCATCGATTACCTGTCACCGTTAAAACGTCAAATGGCCATGAAAAAGGTGAAGAAATACGTGAAAGCACAGAGTAAGCAAAGCGCCTAAAACGACAATCTGTCCAGATATTAGCCAGCGATGTTTAATTTAACATAAATGCTGGCTGAGACAGTGTCAGGCTGCATTACCCAGCCATTGATCAATCTGTGCTTTTGCCCGCTCAGTCGCCATTTCACTGCCAATGTGCGGGATACTGATCCCATATGCCGTGATCACCTTAATATCGGAGATGCCGATAAAGCCCAACACCTGCTTAAGATAAGGCACCTGAAAGTCGACAGCTTGCATCTCAGGCATTGCCATATCGGCACCCGCACTGGCGATAATCACGGCCTGTTTTCCTTGCAACAGTCCCGTTGGTCCCTGCTCTGAATAAGAAAAAGTCAGACCAAAACGGCAGATCTGATCAATATAGTTTTTCATCAGGCTGGTGACACTGAAATTATGCATTGGAGACGCAAAGACAATGATATCTGCCTGTTTCAGCTCTTCAATATAGAGTAATGACGGCTGTGCCACTGCGGCTTGTTCAGTTGTTAACGCATCCTGATCACCATAAAAGCTATTGAGGATCTGATTGTCATAAACCGGTGCCGGTGTTTTGCTAAGGTCACGCACTGTAAAAGTCAGGCTTTCATTCTTATTTTGCAATTGTGATTGCAGGTAGTCGGCAATTTCACTCGAAATGGAGAATTCATTTGCTGGGCTAGACTTTATAATAAGCACTTGTTTTGTCATATAAATCATCACTTAAAACTAACTACACCATGTATTATTGCGTTTTCGTGTGCTATGAAAAAGTGTGTTAAACACAAATCAGTTTTGTCTTTATGGCAAAAATAATCTAAATTCACTGCTATAAATGGCCGTTCGGATCACTATGGATAAACTCAGAGCACTGCGCTATTTCAAGCGCGTCGTTGAATTGAACAGCTTCAGTGCGGTTGCCGAGGAGTTCTCGGTACCCGCGTCTTCCGTTTCAAGACGCATTAAAGATCTGGAAGCATCGCTGGGGTAGAGCTGGTCAAGCGGACTACCCGCCATGTGAGTATTACTGAACTTGGCCAGATCTACTACCAACATATCAGCGAGCTCCTCAGCAGACTAACTCACGCTGACGAACTGATCTCACAGAGTTTCGACAATCCAAGCGGCACGCTAAAAGTCAGTGCACCTCCCGGTCTGGCCCAGGCGCTGCTGGTTCCACTGTTCAGGCGTTTCCGACAACAGTTTCCCAACATTCTCCTCGATCTGGACTACACCAATGAATACGCACTGTTTGGTCAAGACTCGGTCGACCTGGCGATAAGAGGCGGGCCAGTCGATGACGCACGTCTTATTGCCAGGCCACTTATCCGCAGCGGCTTTAGACTCTGGGCTCAAACCCAGCTCGCTGATGAGCTTAATGCTAAATTTGGTACGCCAAACTGGTCTCTCGAGCAACTTAGTGATTGCCCGACGATTATGTTTCGCAACAAAAATACGATCGTTCCCTGGTGGGTGTGCCTGGGCGACGACTGGCAGCCGCTCGATACACAGCCTGTGCTTATCAGCAATGACAGTGCTACCTTGCTGGATGCACTTGAACAGGGGGAAGGGCTCTTACTGGCCCCGGACTGGCTGATCCCACCGCATCTGGAAGGCAAGGTGACACCGGTCGCAGCGCACCATATTCTGTCGCCAGGTAAAACGCCAACAATGGAAATCAACTTGGTGTACCAACACGCCAAGTATCAGCTCCCGAATATTAAGCTCAGTGTCGACTTTATCTGCGAGTATATGCAGGCATATATGACCAATATGGTAAAAACCTGATCCAAACTAAGCAGTTGATATTTATAGCCTTGCTGAATCATTCAGAAAAGTAAGTCTGTGTATATCACTCATATAAAGAGATCAGTATTTTACTAACTACGTCTCGGTATCGGGCAAGTTGTGGAAGTCGCAAAACTGCTTCACAAACCATACGATTTTAGGATCGCTCTTACGGGTGCGATGCCAATATAACTTTAGCTGATAGTTGGGGACCGATAGCGGTGGAGGTTCTAGTTGGAGCTGTAACCTGTCACATACCTGCAAAGCATAACGCTGTGGCATAGTCAGCAGCATATCACTGTCGGGTAACAAAGTCGGTGCCATCAGCACGTGAGGCGTAGTCACCGCGATGGTTCTGGATTTCTTGATTTTGGCCAGCGCTTTATCAACAATGCCCCGCCGCTCATTCCAGGGAGCAATCAGAATATGTGGATACGCCAGGAAAGCGCTCAATTCAAGTGCTTGACTACATGGATGAGATTGACAGCGGACTGTGACGTAAGCATCTTCAAACCAGTTGAGTTGTGCCAGGCTCTCAGAAAACTCCTGCTGATGTGCGAACCCGCAAACCAGATCCAGAGCACCTTCTTCCAGTGCCTGCTCAGCAATACGCTCTTCAAGCTGCACAAACCGTATGTTCAGTTTTGCAAATTTGCAGAGCAGGTGGGTTATAAAGGGCCGCAAACACCAGGCGGTATAATCCGTGGCTGCAATCGTCAATGTATGCATTTCACTGGCATCAAAGGGTCTGGCTTCTTGTAACCCTCGCTCAAGCATCTGCAAAGCGGGCAGCACCGTTTTAGCTAACTGATGAGCGTGCTCTGTTGCAAGCATACGGTTGTTTACTCTCACAAAGAGCTCATCTCCAAGGCGCTCCCTAAGTCGGGTCAGTGCATGACTGCAAGCAGACTGACTGAGGTTGAGTTGCTCAGCAGTGTGCGTGACAGAACCATTTTGATACAGAGCAGCAAACAGCTTAAGCAAATTTAGATCTAGATTGGGTAGTTTGCTCATTAATAATATACATTTAGCACGTGCAATCTATGCACTTTATTCATTTAAAATTTGAGCTTACACTGGGCCCCAATCATGTCAACTTTGGAAGTCATTTACCAATGAGTATCACCATTCGCCACGCACAGAAAAGCGACGCTGCAACCATTTTACACTTTATCAATGAACTAGCCGTCTACGAAAAAGAGCCTGATGCTGTGCTCAATACTGTTTCTGACATTGAGCAAAAACTGTTTGGTGACGATGTACGTGCCCATGCACTGATCTGTGAGCAAGATGGCGAGGCGATTGGTTTTGCTGTGTATTTTTTCAATTATTCGACCTGGCTGGGTAAATATGGCCTTTACCTGGAAGACCTCTATGTATCTCAGGATCAGCGCGGGCAGGGCGCGGGCAAAGCATTGATGAAGTTTTTGGCCCGGCTGGCTCTGGAAAAAGACTGTGGCCGCTTTGAGTGGGTAGTGCTCGACTGGAACAAACCCGCCATCGACTTTTATAACAGTATTGGCGCAAAACCACAGGACGAATGGATCATCTATCGCCTGACGGGTGATGAGCTCAGAGCGTTTGCCGAGCAGTAAAGATTTATTGAACAGAAAAAGAAACTAACTCTCGGTTTAGCTGCATCATATAAGTCAACAGCGCCTGTTCACCATTGACGTCACTGACATAACGGGCGCCAACAGGAAGCTGTGCAATATCGCTCAGCACATCATCATCTAAGTGATATCGCCACAGCTTTCTATCAGGAGAAACGCCATATAGTGCGCCATCGTGCAACGAAAAATAGGGTCGCTCCAGCTGTTTTGCCAGGCCACTCACTTCTTTATCTCCAATCCATATTCTGTGCTCTTTATCTAGTACAACGATCTCTTTATTTGGTGTACTAACCGCCCAGAGAAGATCACGATCTGACACTTTCATGAACCGACCATTGTGAAGATGCAATTGATAAAGCCGCTGTGCTCCTAACTCTGGTACCAATACCAGCAGGGTCTGTTTGTCAGACCATTGCAGAATTTCCAATACAGGATATTGAGTCTGGATATGCCGGGCACCTCCCTCCAGGTTGTACACAATTACGCCATCTTGTGTCGCAGCCGCAAGGGCATCTCCCGCAGGAGACCAGCTTATGAACCTAGATGTCATTGGTGTATCAGGTGCTTCAAGAGGATAACTAGTCCGCCCATTGGACAACCATACCTGACGATTCCCGAACGAGTGGAAGTAAATGCAACTAACTTACCACCTGGCTGAAAACGTGCCGCCTCATCGCTCAGGTTTGAGCGCAGTTGAGGGTAGAGCCCGGGCTCACCAACAGAGTTTGTCTTGAACGAGAACACCCGAATGTCGGTATCGGCATAAGACTCGGTTACCAATAATGACCGCCCTTCAGGATGAAAATGTGGAGCAGATGCCTTATGACGAGTTGGGGCAGGCAGCAAACTTAATTCCCCCTTCAGGGTCAGGTGATAGAGTTTACCTGCAATGTCAGCAATAAGGTAACGCTCGGACGGGTGAATGCTTACTTCAACGCCTGTAACACCTGAAACTGCAAATGGAAACTTAAGACGATGCTGAGCGAGTATCTCACCCGAACTCGATAACAACACCATGTCGTGCTGGTTGATACTGTCGACTACAAACACGACAAATTGATCACGCTTTGGCAGATAGACATATTCATATATCAACCCCCCGCGGGGCTGAACAAGGGCAAAACCTTCCCGTTTTGTGGGTTAAAAGTCGCTAAACGCACCTGGTTGTCTGTATATTCCTGCAAAAAAGTTATGGCTCCTTGTTTAAAACCAAGTACTTTCCCTACACGTTGCTGACCTGCCTCTAATATTGTGTCTCCACCGTGTGGCAGAGACCGTTCAGAACCCATATTAAAGCGTTTGATAGACCAGCGCAGCTGTGCTTTTGAATCTGACTGACACTGACCACGAGCGGGAACCACAATGTGTGAGCTATCCAATGACCACCTTGGGCGCCCATACACGCCGGGTTTCGAGCTAAGGCGAAATGTCTGCGCACGCACCAGGTCTTTAACCCAGATATGACTGTGGCAAGCGTCTATGCTTCGCAAAAATACAATAAAGCGACCGTCAGCAGAGAAACTACCATACATCTCTGGTCCGTCACTACTGGTCAGTGGGGTACTTGCTGTGAGTTCAACCTTAGCAAAATTTTCTTGGCTTGCTCGCCAACCTTCTATACTCAGCCCAGCGAAGATGAGCATACCCAGGATCAGCACATAAATCAGATATCGTCGCTTTGGCACACTGGCCGGGCCATCCCCAATAGCCAGCTCCAGACTATAACCACGTCGCGCGTGTGTTCGGATCACACTTTGTGATTTACTGTCTTCTCCGAATGCTTGGCGTAACTGGGATATACACCGTTGCAGGGAATTAGGTGACACGACTCTGTTGTGCCAGACAAGCTCAGTCAGGGTTGTAAACTCAATCACTTTACCCTGATTTTGGATAAGCACATGCAAGACCTCCATTGCTTTGGGAGGCACAGAGACGGTGCTATCACCTTGAACGATTTCGTTGCGTGAGACGTCAACAAAGTATCGACCAAGCCTATATTGCTTGTTTTCCATTCCTTACCAACCAGATAATAAAAGCATATAAATCATACTGATAAATAAAGCATAAGCAAATCCGCTTGCAATCCAATAGCAACATTCAGCGAAAAATCAGCCGTTATAACTTCACCCCTTCAAACTTCGCATTTAAGCTGCTTCGTACACAATAACAAAGGACTATCTACCTATGCGCATATTACTGATCGCTATTTTACTTGGGCTATTCTCCCAATCACACGCTGCACCAGCAGTCTCTGTCGCACCATTGATTACAGGACAGACACTTACTATAGAGTCAGATATTTTAGATGAGAAAAGGGAAGTAACTATTCACTTACCAAAAAACTATAACGCACAAACACGGTATCACACGCTCTATATTTTGGATGCGGAGCATTACTTTGAACAGGCTGTCGGCGTCACAAACGCCTTACGTAACACACGTCAAATTCCAAATGTGATTCTGATTGGCGTAAAAACAAAAATCAGAGTCAGAGATTATCTGCCTCCTCTTCAGGGCCCAGCCCAGGGCCGCATGCAGTCTCATATTACTGAGCATTTTCCGGAATTTGGGAGTGCTCCCAAATTCGCTCTGTTTTTAGAAAACGAGCTGTTCCCCTGGGTTGAACAAAACTACACAGTCCACCCAACTCGAACCCTTGTTGGCCACTCAAACGCTGGGGTATTTGGCATGCATTTGCTATTTAACCAGCCGACTCTGTTTGCCAACTATCTGTTGGCAAGCCCGGCTCCATGGTGGAGCACGGCGCAAATCAGTCAGCTGGTTACACAAAGTCAAAAAAGTTATAGCACACATCACGCCAATCTATTTTTGACGCTGGGAGAGCAAGAGAGTCAAGGCTACTATGCGTATATGATGAATTTAAGTGCTCAGCTGCACAGCCACACACCAACTGGCCTGCGTTGGCAATTCAAAATAATACCTGATGAAGATCACAGCAGTATTGCCTTTCCGTCGATGCTTTCTGGCTTGCCCTTTCTATATCGAGAGTTAATTTATCCAGACCTTGAACAAACCGCAAAATACGGCGATATCGCAAACGTTCAAGCCTATTTCAACAAGCTGTCAAAGCGCGATGCAACACAATACCTAGCGCAGCAATCAACGCTGGCAGATCTGGCACACATGCAGTTTGAATATGGCCGCAACACACAGGCAATGGCAACACTAAGCTATTTTACCACCCTCTATCCAGAGTCAGCTTATGCCCATCAAAGCCTGGGGCTGGGATATATGAAAATGGCTCAATATAGCCAGGCCGTTGTTAGTTTTAACACTGCACTATCACTGCTCGAAGCTAACAACATCGAAGATAAAACCGTCTCTGACTTTTTGAATGAAATGGTCATTGCAGCCACAGAGAAACGCTCGCTTTAGACATACTTTGCTTGCATTTCCTGAAGCTCGGCAGGCAACTCTACACCTTCACGCTCGGCGATGGCAAACATCGCCCGTTGTGTGAAGCCACCGTAGATGTTGCCGTCTTTATCTGTGATCTGCCAGTCTTCAATGTCATCAAAGTGGCAGGTATAGTTATGTGCTAACTTTCCCTGATGTGTCACAGGAGGGGTAACCAAAAACACGCTGAGTTCATCGCCTTTTATGCCTTCAACATGCGCGCCCAGGTGTTCCGAAACGCCACAATCGCTTTCGAAATCTAATTTGACAAACGCATCTTTGGGAAACTGACGGTACAGTGATTTGAATTCTTCTAATGACGCTTTAGCGTCTGCCACAGCCTGAAGCAACAAGGGATCGTTCGGATCTGTTTCCAGCGCGGGATAATCCTCTGAGCTAGAGCTGTAGCGGTTATGCAGCCAAAAAGCCAGCA
This sequence comes from Pseudoalteromonas sp. R3, assembly GCF_004014715.1. NCBI lineage: Bacteria > Pseudomonadati > Pseudomonadota > Gammaproteobacteria > Alteromonadales > Pseudoalteromonadaceae > Pseudoalteromonas > Pseudoalteromonas sp. R3. The sequence goes on along the minus strand of NZ_CP034834.1, from coordinate 669,220 downwards.
CAATAAAAACAACAATCAAACCCCAGTACATAAGCCTGGCTCCTTGTAATTGTGACATCTGTTAATTTGAGCTTAGCAAACTAATTCGCAGGACTAAAGCCGGTATTGGTAATATACCGGCCTGGTTTTATGCCCGTTCCACCTGGAAAGGAACTGCGTATTACTTAGCTAGATTTAGGTGAGGCACTGCTACCAGCCAGGATCCCGCCATCTACGTTCAGTTCAATTCCTGTCACATAAGCAGATTCATCTGATGCGAGATACAACACGGCATAAGCAACATCTATGGCACGCCCCATATGGCCAAGCGGGATATCGGCAGCAATGCCAGCAATAGCTGCATTACGGGCTTCTCCTTCTCCCAACATGGCATCCCACATAGGTGTTAAAATGGCACCCGGATGCACCGAATTACAGCGGATCGGGTAATTTTGCTGAGCGCAGTACAACGCAACCGATTTGCTATGATTACGCACCGCAGCTTTACTTGCTGCATAGGCGGCGGCAGCCGGGATCCCCACAAGTCCAGAACGAGAAGAAATATTCACAATGCTGGCCGCATTGGACGCTTTCATCAAACGAATACCGTACTTACACCCTAATGCCACACCATCGCTGTTAGTTTGCTGTACTGTGTGCCAGCTGTTCAAATCCAGATGTTCAGGATCATGTGGCCCCTGTGTTTCTAAAAAGCCCGTGATCCCAGCGTTATTGATCAGTATATCGAGTCGACCAAACTGGTCTTGGACAAAACGCTCAACGTTTTGCCATTGCACCTCGTCGGACACATCAAGTGAAAGGAAATAGGCATTTTCACCCAGCTTCTCACAAAGTTGCATAGCCTCTTCGGCGTTTTTATCTGTAACAATAACGACTGCTCCTTGCTCAATAAAGCATGTCGCGATCGCCGCGCCAATCCCCGGGCAGCACCTGTTACAAGGGCTATTTTATTGTCTAGTCTGGCCATAATATTCTCCGTTGTAGATTCCTTTTAAACAAAAAATGTAAGGCAGAGTAACCAACGCACAGTCGTTGTCAGCCGGACAGAGAAAGCCGCAGCAGGGATATCATGCAAAGCACAAAAATGGGATAACTTGAAATGATATCGAAGTACCAAAACTGGCGTGTGGACACCCTGCTAATACACCATGCATTACGCTCATAGCCATGAACGTCAATCATAGTACTCTGTTCAGCCTGTAAATATCAGCTGATTTATAGCGTTAGCAGTTGTGATAAACCACTGGCAGTCTTGCTTACTTCAATTTCTGTGATCTCGTAATTCGCCAGTCCGGCGAGATAAAAAGGGTCGTTGTGTAGAATTGCTTCTAACTCAGATTGGCTCGTTGCCTTGGCGAAAATCATGCCGCCAGTTCTGGGCACTTTTCTACCAGATGCTAAAAACACACCTTGCTGATAATACTGTTGTAAAAACTGGATATGTGCGGGTAAATGCGCATCAATTTCCTCCAATTCAACAGTGTATGTTATGTTGACGACAAACACTCAGTACCGCTCCTTGTGTCGTTATCAGTTAGGCTGTGTTAAAAACCACCACAAGTGTATAAGCGAAAAACTATTTTGTAAATGCCCTTCTAAGGAGTTTGCCTTGGGTTTTAGAGATTACCGAGCGCGCTTCATTTTGGGAGCAATATTAAGTAAAAAGCTATCTTTATTGACCAAAAAGCCACAGATGCTGCTGATTACAATAAAAATCCCATACATAGATCCTATGTACACCCAATCATTATTTTCTGCCAATAACATCACACAGGTGCCATCATTCACGAAAAAAACATTCAGTACAGAAAATACAAATACGCTACGGTAATAGATTAGGTTGCCAGTGTGGCTTGCGAAAGAAGAGAGGAGCAGGGCAAATAAGCCCAGGTAAAATCCAATGACCGATAGTGCGCCTGTTTGGTAACTGGGATATAAAGCCAACAGAGAGAGAACGATGGCTGACCAGCCCGAAATTCTATATAACATGTTCAAGTCCTTTGAATATAAAATGTTAAAATTTGTAATTCTAACTCAAACCAAATTATGAGCTATACAGTGCTAAATAGCAACCCATATGAGTTAATTCATTTTCTAAAAGTTTACATTATAGTCCCAAACTCCTTTAATATTCCGGCCTTAAAACGTTCAAAATTCACCCAAAACTTCCTGAACACGATTTCTTAATGCCGGTATCACATCAGCCTCAAACCAGGGTCGTTTTCGCAACCATAATTGATTACGAGGACTTGGGTGAGGCAATGCTAGCTGCTCGGGTAAACTCGATTGCCAGCCAGAAACGGCCAGTGACACGTTAACAAAATCAGTCAAATGATAGCTTTGTGCATATTGGCCAATTAATATAGTAAATTCAATTTGTTCAAACACCTCAAGCAAAGGGACGCGCCAAGTTTGCGCACAGATTTTAGGAGGAGGCAAATCACCCGATTTACCCTTGCCCGGGTAACAAAAGGCCATGGGCACAATCGCGAACAAGGTAGGATCGTAAAACTGAGTTTTAGTGACCCCCAGCCAATCTCTGAGCCGTTTTCCGCTGGCATCATCAAATGGCTTACCCGTTTTGTGCACAGTCATACTCGGGGCCTGACCCGCAATCAGTATTTTGGCTGTAGGCAATCCCTGGATCACAGGTCTAGGCTCAAAGGGCAGCTCACCCCGACATAAAGTACACTGCCGGACACGCTCTATGATATTCAAATCTCACTCCCTTAACCTCATATTATTATATGACCAGTATATCAAGGGTCTATCCATTTAAAGAATGCCCATAAAACACCTAGCAGCTGATTTTTGGAATTTGATATTCCATCTGGCATTAATATTTGTACATTTAACGCATTTGCTAATGATAATTACTGTTATTTATAGCGCGATTCAGTAATAATTCGCCTCCCTATTTTTGATCAAAGAACAAGTATGCCGATGTCGTCTTACTTTGCTTATTTTACCGCTTATCGACTGAACGTCGTTGCCCGCTTTGCAACGGCTATTTTCGGCGGCTACGTGCTCACTGCGCTGTCCATCAGCCTGATAAGCTTGTCGTTGCCTGTTTCTAAAGTTGACGCCGTATTATTCAGTGTGTGCCTGAGTGTACTCATTCACTGCCTTATTTTTATCGCTGTATTTGCAATAAAGTCACTACGCCTCCTTTGCGGTGGATTGCTGCTGCTTGCCATATTGCAATGGATGCTGATCCTGATATTAAAAGGATAACTATGAAAGACAGTCTTTTCCGCTCTATGACCTGGTTACACACCTGGGTTGGGCTACTTTTCTGCTGGCTGCTGTGGTTGGTATTTTTTGCCGGTACTCTGAGTTTTTTCCGCCAGGAAATTACTTTGTGGAGCAAACCTGAATTGCACCCATACAGTGCTAAGGTGCAAAGTTCGCAGCAGGCGCTACTAGATTATGGCTTCGAACGCCTAAACACAGAGGCACCTGACGCAGCACGTTGGTGGATCAGTCTGCCTTCTGAGCGCAATACTCTGCTACGCGTTTCTCACTTGCCCTACCCAGCGCCTGGAGAAAAAGCCAGTTGGGTAAACCACAATCTGGCGGCCGACAGCAAGGTACCTGTAACACCAAGAGAATCCAAAGGAGGCAGTTTCTTTTATAGGCTGCACTTTGACTTACATTATATGGATCGCACCACAGCACGCTGGATAGTATGTCTGGCTAGCTTATTTATGCTGGTTGCCCTGATCTCCGGGATAGTGATCCACAAACGTATTTTTAAGGATATGTTCCAGTTCAGGGCAGGCAAAGGTAGTCGAAGCTGGCTGGATGGCCACAACCTGAGCTCTGTGCTGGCCTTACCATTTCACTTGATGATCACCTACACAGGTCTGATCACACTCATATTCACGCTATTCCCCTACCCGGCGCAAACCGTCTATGAAGGTGGGGTAAAGGAATTCAGAAAAGAATTCTATCCGGAGCGGCAACGCCCAGAGCTGAGCCAACAACCCCTGACCAGCCCAGCATTTACCCAGTCTCTGGATCACTTTTTTACTAACTGGCCAGAACAACCCATTTCACGCATTATCATAGATCACCCCAAGGATGCAGCAGCTGTGATGAAAATTTACGGCGCTAACCGCAGTGAGATAAAAGACGAACAAGCGGTGTGGCTGTACTCAGGCAAAACTGGCGAACTGCTCAACACCGCCCACCAGGAAGACAGTGCAGCAGCCCAATTATATGGCGGCATGATAGCCATGCATACAGGTCGCCTTGCATCCCCGGGGTTGCGTTGGCTCTACTTTTTGTGTGGCCTCGCAGGCTGTGCCATGATTGCCAGTGGCTGTGTGATGTGGGCTAAACGCCTAAAAGAGCGTCAAAAGCTGGCGCAACCCGTCGGTTTTGGTCTTAAGTTGGTGGAATCACTCAATCTCGCGGCGATTATGGGGCTACCGCTGGCAACCGCAGCATTCTTCTATGCTAATCGCCTGATCCCGGTAACGAATAGTGGCCGTGCTGATCAGGAAGTGCTGGTATTTTTCCTTACCTGGGCGGCCACGGCTCTGTTTGCCACCAAGTGGCGTAACACCCAAGGCTGGCGGGCTCTGGCACTCATCAACGCCCTGGCCTGGCTAACACTACCACTGTGCAATGCGCTAACAACTCAAGGCAGTTTAATTAGTTACGTGAGTAATGGACAGTGGGCGCTGGCCATGTTTGATACTATGGCCTTGCTGGCCGCTGCGGTATTTTTCTGGCAAAGCAAACAGCTTCAGTCTACACAGCAGCCACAGCGTGTCCGCAGGGAGCGTACTGCATGATGTATCTGATCGCGACCTTACTGTGCTTCACCAGCTTCATGGCCTTCGCACTGGCTAAAACACCGCACTACAAAGCCGTGTTTGGCACTCGACCAGAGCACGCGCTAAGTCAGCGCTACCTGATCGCAGCCTGGATCATACTTTTACTAACA